>NZ_CP180547.1:1917204-2556272 GCF_047778065.1 Neptuniibacter sp. QD72_48
GTGATTTCGAAGTACGTGAAGTTGAGCGACTGTTTAAGAAGCTAAATATTTCAACGATCAACACAACAAATTTCTCGATTGAAGAGATATCTACTCGAATCATGGCTCAAGCAGGCCTTGAACGACGAATGAACTAACAAAACAATAAAGGAGCCTTTCGGCTCCTTTTAATATAACAAAACAACCGCCGTTTTTACTCTGCTTCAGCCATTTTAGCTGCCATTTCCCTGTATTTTTCAGCTTGCTGTCCTTTACCTGGCATCGCCTCAAGTGCATCAGCCATTAGCTCATAAGCTTTAACTCTACCCTCGTACTGTGGGAATTCTCGATGCAGACCATTCAGTAATTTAATAGCTAATTTATACTTGCCAGCCTCATGGCATTTCTTAGCTATCTCATGCCTAGCTGCGGGATCTTTCAACTTGAAATTAGGGTCGTATTGATAAACGCGTTGGATCAAAACTGGAATTAATGATTCCCGATTAGACTGCTTTAGGCACTCAAGATAATTCGGGAAAAAGACACAAGTATCTTCAGAGTTTTGGATTGCGCAGAGATAATCAAAATAACGGTTAAAGATATCTAATTCTTTAGGGAACCGCTTTATACCCTCTTTAAATTCGTATGAAACATCCTCAAAGCGCCCCTCTTTCGTAAGCACTTCGACCTTGTCCATAAAATGCAGTTTGTCAGTACGGATCTGCATCTCATCTTCATCAAACCGGCTAGCAAAACCTAAAGCACGTTGCTTCTGGAACAATAGGTACCCCATGAGATGAAAAATCACGATTAGATAGTAATAAGAGGTAATGCTTTCCAATATGTTTGAAAAGAAATAGAAATCAGAAAAAAGCTGATTGAGCGTCGCAACCGATGCAATCATGATCAACAAAAAAGCAAGCAAAATGAGATAGGATCGACCTAATTTGCACACCAATTTAATCAACTCAATTGGGTTTATAGCAGCGCCGATACTTTCAAATCTTGCATAGTTGATAAAGACCGCTGGAAGTGAAAACAACCAAAATATGGCAAATGCCGTTGTAACAAAATCACCAAATGTTTTAGAAACCGCAAGCAGCATCAGGCCTATTGCCAAAAAGATGGCGATAATATGAATAATCATTTTAACGCCACCACTATAGGCTGCGGTTACTAATGGTGCTTTCGTACTGCCATCAGCCGTTTGCTGTAAACACATAAAGCTATATTTAGTGGTTACCCCGGCGACCAAAATAGAAAGAATAAAGCCAATCAATCCACCAATAAATGCACCTACAGCAGAGAAAATGGATGCTCCTAGAATAAGCATCAGTACTTGGGCATCCATGGGATAGCGAAATGCCTGATCAAGTCGACGCCAAAAAGGGTCGATATTTTCCCCTGCCCCCAAACTATCTAAACGCTCACCACAGCGGACACAACGAATGTCTTCATCAGACTCATCAACACAACTATCACACACACTAAGATGGCAAGCATTACAGTGATAGGTAGATGCTTTTAAAGGGTGGTATTTGCAATGATCCATATAAGCCCTAACCACTAATTAAATAAACCACGACGGCTTCTTTCATAGATCTCATCAGCAGCAGTTGCATAACGTTTACATTTTACCTCATGCTCCCGTTCACCGAATGCCACGGATAACTTCCTAGCTAAATGACTAAACTCCTCAGTTTTCATCCCACGGCTATAAAGCATGGTAAAAATCTCTTCAGAAGTTTTAAGGCTAGATAGCGTTGCCATTTTCCAAGCAAGTTGTAGAAGATCATCATTTTTGAGTTCTTCTTGAGCAAACGTACTGCAGTGCCATAGCTCTTCAATCTTATCAAGCTCTTCAGCAGTCGGCTTTTCGTAAGTTAAAAGCTGTAAGGCTACTGATCGATAATCATCGTTATGCTGAGCCTTTAGAATTTCATACTTCACGCGCCTCAGTTCAAAATCAGAACCGTACTTTTCTTCAAACTCATCAATGGCTGAAATAGCTGTTTTAAAGGAGAATTTACCTAACAGATGGTAGATCTTATCTCGCGCCTTAACGTCTTCTGCAAGGTCTTCCTTTTTTTCTAGGTATTCTTCATCCAAGACTTTTGGGGAAACCATAATTGTCGTAAATATCAGTAATGCACCAGCGATAAACCCACCCGTATGCGCCATAAAAGCGACGTTAGAGTCGGTCACAGTGGCAAACTGATAAAGCTCGTTGGCAATATAAAGTCCTAATACCCATAAGGCTGGCGCACGCATGAAGCCAACAAAGATGAAGAACCAATAGAAAAACTCTATCTTCCTAAAACGGAAAACACCTAAATACATTGCCATAACTGCAGAAATTGAGCCTGAGGCTCCAACTAAAGCACTTGGACTTTGCGAATTAACCAATAAGAAAAGTACCCCACCGGCGATTCCGCCAAGCAAATAAAAGAGCAAAAAGCGTAGATGGCCAATGGCAGCCTCAACTGCAAATCCAAAAATGACTAAGAAGAATATATTGCCTATCAGGTGAAAAAAATTGCCATGCAAAAACTGGTAGGTAACCAAATCAAGAGGCGAAAATGCTTTTGGTTTTAAACCATGACCAAAAATAGTGGTACTCGAAATGAGATCATATAACTCAGAACGATTGAGCCAATAATCACCACTACCCGGTTCATCAAAACGTACTTGATTATAGCGCAGGTATTCAAAGAAATTTAAGTCACTTAGCAAATAGTAACTTAACTCAAGCGTGTTCCCAGATCGATGCAGGTTCTGATATTCGACTATCTGCTTATCGGCTACCCCATCTTCTTTGAGGTAGTTAAGGTACATGTCCCATTCAGCATCGAAATACTGTAGTTCTGTGTAACGATTAAGTGCATCATTAATCATCTCTTCGTCTTTATCTTGAGCGAAGAAAAACACCAGCGCATTCAATATAACCAATAAAAACAGTACAAAAGGTGGTCTGCGCCAATCGAATTTTTTCTCAGTTGGGATTATGACCATAGTTTACGATTCCGTTCTCAACTGTTTGGTAATTTCCTTTGGATTAACAAAGGGTAACACATACAGAAGACGCTATAATTTTATGCGGTTTAGAGTAAATTTAGTTGAAAAGCTGCAAAAACCAATAAAACGACAAAAATCTTACAACCTTTCATGAAATCAATCTGTTAGGTTAAAATTTAAACAATCTAATTAAGATAATAAATTGTCCCTTGGAACTATAAGGTCATGTTGCACTTTTATTACAAAGCCAGCTTATGTGGTTCTGATTGCTATCTGACGAATTACTGTAACAATTAAATCTAAGTGCTTTATGCGTTACATTGCGAATCTGACTCAGAGATAATGGAGCTTTTAGATGTCACATCTATCCAAGTTTTCACACTTATTCCTGTTATTACTCTGCTTCTTTGCCAACCCGGTGGCCGCCAGTAACGAAATTGGTAAGGTGGTCCTAATTCAAGGAAAGCCTTTGGTTGAACGGCAGAATCAACATCTGTTTATCAAAAGGAATGATCCCCTATTTACAGAAGATGTTCTGATCACTCCTGTAGGTAGCAAGATCCTAATCAAACTTGCAGATAAAACCACTATATCTCTGGCCGAAAACACTCAATTTGAATTATCCAAATACCAATTTGATAAGAAAAAACAAACTTCAGATGTCAGTTTCAAAATGCTTAAAGGAGCATTCAGGACGCTGACAGGCAGTATAGGTAAACAAAAACAGCCTAAATTCGAGATACACACCCCTTTGGCAACTATTGGTGTCCGCGGCACAGAGTTCTGGGGAGGTATGATTTTTTCAGATGCGCTGGATGTAACCATGCTTGAGGGTAAAGGTGTATACATCAAAAACGAACATGGGCAGGTAGAGATCACCCGACCAGGTGATGGCACTATGGTTTCTAAAGGCATGAAGCCTTCGGAAGTGTCTATGTGGGCCAAGGAAAAGCTTAAGAAAGCAGCTGCTGCTACGGCACTTAAAGCACCACGGGAATTTGAAAGCCTATTACCGAATACGGATTATATAGATTAATACTATAAAGTATTTCAAAGATGGCTGTGTAGAAAAGAAGATTAAGCTTTCTAATTTCCTTCTCTAGGCAACATTTAACACATACACCTTTGTTCAAAATTAGCTCTAGAGCAGCAAAAATCGAATCAATTCAAAAAAGCAAAAGGTAAATGCATTAACCCGAATTGCCAACATCCCCGCCATCAGGTCGATGCAAGTTAGCTGACATAAAGCTACTTTATGAATGTGTTGAGCTAAGTAGGTATAGAGAAAAACATTGCACAACATCCAGTTACGATTTTTTCTGCACTACAGCTGTGGTAACACATCGTGTTCAATATCAAAGCTCTATGCAAGATAACTGCAGGGCAGCTCACAACAACTAGCTAAAACAAAACTGGAAACTCAGAAACCTCATAAAATACGAAAAATACTTAAAAGATATTTCATTGTAATTTAAATATTAAAGGTACAATCTATATACATTCGTAGATGAGAGATGGAGCTCTTGAGTTGTTGCTTCGATGTACTTGAATCGTTAAGTCAACATAGGATGGAACCATGAACAAGATACGACTCAGCGTAGCCATTGCGATGCTGTCTATTGCAGGCTGCAAAAGCACCCCAGTTAATGATGTTCAATCATTCGCAGATACTACTCAAACATCCCAGTCGCAAATCAATACTTTGATTAGTGAATACAACAACGCTGACGTTGAAGAAAAGCTCTTAGAGATTGCGTATAAAAATCAAAAGATCTCTACACTAGATCTAGACCAAGCTCAACAGAAGAAGTTAGGTAAAACAGAGCCCCTCTACACCTTAGTTGTTATGAATAATGCCTTGGGAGCTTATGTCAGATCGTTATCCGCACTGTCTACTGCAGGCAATCAAGAAAAGGTAGAGCTTGCTGTAGGCCAACTAAATAGCTCATTAATTAACCTAGATGCTAACTACCAAGCCTTAACGGATAAGGAGCCCCTGTTTTCAAAGGAGAAAAACAGCCAAATAGCCAGCATCGTCGCCTCAATACTTCAGGCTCGTGCAGAGAAACGTCGCAATGAGCATATCGAAAAAATTGTCACTGCTGCAAACCCCGAAATACAAATTATGATCGATAAAGCAATAGCGTTGATCAAAACAAGGAAATTTGAAGCAGCGATCAAAGACCATCGGAATGAACAATTACTCGTTGTAATAAATGATTACAACAATAGTAGAGGCCCCAGAAGCAGTAACGAAGAGCGAAAAGAAAAACTGGATCGCATTTATGAAATGTATTCAGAAAAAATCACAATCACTCAAGAAATTAAAACGGCCATTAAACAATTAGAGCTAATCAAAAAAGGACACTCCAAACTCCTTGATGTATTCAAGGATGAGGAAAACCAAGTCAAAGAGCTTCGAACAACCATTGCCTACTTAAAAGGAATAAATGATCGTCAGAGTGCCCTAGAAACACTTTATTCTAGTTGTGAGTCTCACATTGTTCTAGATAAAGGCCAGATCACTTGCAAAGACGATAATCACTAGACACGGAGAAGATAACAATGACAACGGTAAATGATGCGTTAATTGCTCTCACAGTAGAGGCAATCGAAGAGACTTACATTCTCCTTCAGCTAGAAACTAACGATGAACTTAAACCGGCGCTCTATGATCAATACCAATCCCTAAAAGACAAGAGGGATGAATTATTTGACGCAGAAGCACTAGAAGCTAGCGAACAACTAATGGCTGCAATAGTCGCACTTGCAGAACATACGAAGTCAGCTAGAGAAGCTACAGACGCAGTCAATAAAGACATCGATAGAATCAATAAAATCACTAATAAGATTAATAAAGGTGTGAAAGTGCTAGAGAAGTTAGTAAATGTATTAACTTGATTTAAGCTTTTATTAACATACAGGTTAAGCCGATTTAGCGTAACTAAATTGGCTTAATCTAAATCTGGCAGCGGCGGCAACAGAGCTTAAACAACGACAAAACGAAAGCGATGATTATCTAAACTATTAGCTTCAATAGAAACGTGTTAAATACAGCGCCCCTTAATACTAAAATAAAACTTACAATGAAGTGCAGGCTAGTTGTCTTGCAGAATTTATTTATACATCCCTTTACTATCAACAAGCCTCATAAACCTCTAAGTTTCAGTGATTACAGTGAGCAAGATTGCGATCTCTGCAACATAAATCCCCCCCAAATAAAAAGCCCATATCACAAAATGATATGGGCTTTAAAAGTTAATTAAAAAGTTTGATAGTCCTTATAGTTATTTTTTCTTACTGGTATGAATTACGATATTACCACCTGCTATGGAAGTCAGGCTATCGGTATCATCAGCTTCACCAATCAGGTTATCGTAAACAATTGCACCTGATGCTTTATCCCAAATTTTAATTCGGAACTGATCCACATCGATACTGTTATTGATTGCCGCATCTATGGCTGTGAGCATGAAGCCATAATCACCTTCGCCATTAATAGTGCCATCGCCCTTAAATTGAGCCCGCGAACCCGCTACGACTAGCCATTCATAAGACGCCGAATGGAAGTTTAGATCACCAGCCTTGAACTGGAACTGCGTTTGGCCGTCAGGTACAGACTTACCTTTTTTGTATCTGGCAACAAAGCCATATGAAGCCTTACCTACCATATTTGGATCAGCCACATATGCCCCTAATGGTGAATTGATGTAGCCACCACCCGTAACAAAGCCAGCACTTGGATCATACACAACGACGTACTGGTATGTTTGCTGAGCAGATGCACCATCATCGTCAGTCACTGTTACAGTGACAGTATAAACACCAGGTTCAGTGTAGACATGGGAACCTGCAGCAGTGTTATTTGCATTATCGACGGTGATAAATTCGTTAGGTGTGCCATCACCCCAATCTACTTCAGTTGTATGGGTATCAAGGAAACCATCATCATCAAATGACACATCTAAATTAACCGTGCTATTAACACTGACTAGAGGATCGACAGTTAATTGATTAATCATGGGCACAACATTAAAGACTGTTACATCATGAGTTTCTCCATCAGATCCACCGTCGGCATCATTCAATTCAACACTAACAGTGTAAAGACCATTATCACCATAGATATGAGAAAGACTAAAGGTCATTGCTGCTTCGTTAATTACTAATGGTTCTATTGTGCCATCTCCGTAATTAACAGTGCCGGACCAGCCTGTGGAGTTATCTGGATCCGAGAATGATCCACTCGCACTGAAATTTGAACCTTCATTAATTGAAGTAGCATCAGGAGAAACACTAACAACCGGTGGTACCAGTGGTGGAGCTGCCAATTCCCAATTTAGAGTTAGATCATAAAATTCAGGTGAGTCGCCTGCCTCGTTTGCAGCGAGCCTTACCTGAACTTGCGCATATCGGCCAATGACATTTGCTGGAGCCACCCCATTATTAACAGTTTGATATACTGCAGCCCCTAGGGCTTCTTCTGTGTTTGCTGATCTGATTTTAACCTCTACTGATGTTCCTTCTGGAAGAAGATCAGTCCAGGAAATTGCATCCCAAGTCGAATCGTCTTCACCACTATCATGAACGAAAGTCCATAAGCCTGATGGAAGTGTACTGTTACGAACTCCAATACCTGAAGCATCACTATAGGTATATGGCCCAGCCCCAACTGGGAATACACCTAGATGTGCACCTGTAGAGCCATCATATTTAGAAACATTGTTATTGTTAACATGAACGCCCCAAACATCGCCATTTGCATCTACAACAACACCTCGTAGATGACCAGTTCCAGCTTGTGCGGGACTTGACCATAGTAAGGTCCCATCTGGCTTGTACTTATACATACCACCATTTTGGTTACCAACTAATATATTGCCTTCACCATCAACGGAAATCCCTAGTGAAGAAATGCCAGTGTATCCCGTTGGTGTAGAAAAGGTATTGCTAGCAGGATTGAATTCTGAGAATGAATATCCATTCCTATTTGACAGGTAAATTTTGTCATTCCCAATAGAGATACCATAGGATTGATGATGACTTCGGGTAATTTGCGTACCTGTATTAGTATCAAGCTCACCTAACAGATTACTCAAACCTGCTGAATATAATTTACCGTTGCTATTTACAACACAGCCATATGGAGTAACGCCTACAGAGTAAGGACCTGCCAAAAGACTGCCATCAGCTGAGCTTAGCTTGTAATATCTTCTGTCATAATATGTACCTAACCAAAGGTTGCCATCATTGCCTATGCAAAGGCTACGACCTAACCTCCCAGGATCTCCAGCCTCTGCCACCCAAGCAATTCGCTCATCTGTAAGCTCGTTATTAGACAATCTGCCATCACCATTCAAGTCTACTAGTGGCATCATTTCATCTGGAGTAATACGGCAATCACCGTTTGCATCAGTCGATGTATCTAATTGGCCATCGCCATCTCGATCAATAAAACTGTCATTGAGAATTTTCATAACGAGAGGTCGTTTACCGTCAAAATGTCGGTTAGATACATAGACATTACCATCTGCGTCTACCGCTGTACGTGACGGAGCAGCACCTGCCCAAGGACTACCTCCCCCTACAAACCAAGTTTTATATCGAGCTGTTTCACAATTAGAGTCTGTATTGAGCTTAGATACTGAAGCCTCAGAGGCATTTGCTATCCACAACAATGGGAACGTTGTAGCGTTTTCATTAATTTGGAGTTGGTCAGCTATTACATCGTAATTTAGGCCATTCAATATCCCCTGACTAAAATCAGCATCCAAGGTATAGGTGGCTGACTCTATCGCTGATGCAACACTTGGTAGCAAACAAGCACTCATAGCTAACGGCAACAGCTTCATCTTAAAAGCAGTAATTTGTGAATTGTGATGTTTCATAATTCAATTCCTTTTTTATACGGTCATCAACCAAGCATCAGCGTCGAACATACTGAGGACTTTGTGCGGTAATAGAATCTTCAGTTAATTGGGTTAAATCCCCGCCATCCGGGTTTATGTTGAACAAAAGCGTCTTTCGACCTTTGTAGCCAACAAAAGTGATTTTTTTCCCTTCTGAATCCCACCTTGGTTGTGATGAGTCCATTGCTTTAGGACCAACAGATAACATGGCTGATCCATCAGCCTGAACAGTGAACACCTCTCTATCGGATTTACCGTACGGTATACCTACAAACGTGATCCGCTTACCATCAGGCGACCAATTAGTCCCTGAAACTTTGATATCACCTTCGTATAGTATTTTTTCAACCGGATTTAACTCGCTTCCGGAAAATTCGTATCTGCGTAGAGAAAACTTCTTATTTCGTTTGGTTGTAAACGCTAAGTATTTCCCGTCCGGTGACCAGGCCAGAGAGCCGTCGTTAAACTTCTTACCTGCTGATAGCTGTACAGTTTTTTTAGTGTGTAGATCCATTACAGAAATGTTTTTGGAGCGTCCATTAATACGAACAAAACTGAGATAACGACCATCAGGTGAAAACAGCGGCTGTACGTCTGTATTCTTGTCCGTCATTGGTTCTACGGCACCTGTGTTTATATCTACAGCCAAAATAGATGAACTATCTGGTTTGTCTGTTACGAAAACGACTTTATCGCTTTCTGGAGACCAAACAGGAGACATATCCAATCCAGGGTTACTAAAAAGTAGCCTAGGTTGTCGTTTCTCAACATTCATTACATAGATGTCGGGATTACCGTTTTCTAACAAGGTAAACGCAAGCCATTTACCATCAGGTGAGACAACCGGTTCCATTGCATCCCCTGCCGTTGATGTCATACGAAGATGCTTACCTTCAGAAGTAAGTTTAAACACTTCTTTATCTCCATCCCTTTCTGACACATAAATCAACGAATTAGATGCGAATACCTGCAATGGCATAGAGACGGCCAGTACCAAGAGTGGTGTAGACTTCTTAATAAAATTCCACTTATTCATAATGCCCCCTCAACTACTCTATAACGACTAAAATCGCAGGAAAGGCTGCATTTTCAGGGTTAGCTTGAGAAGTTGCATCGATGTTGTACTCACCTGCCACATCAGCAATCAGCACAAGAGTAACCTCGCCATTGGCGTTAGCTACCTTTGCTTCTGTGTGATTGTTACCATCAGGGTAGGTAATTGTGACCGAAACTGTTTCATCTGGGCTGAACCCCCCAGCAGTGACATCAACCTCTTCTCCTAGTCCAACACCCGATGGAACTGTCACCCAAGCTTGGCCATAGGAAGCTGCGGACAAAACAATCAATATAAGCCCGCAACATGCTTTGAATATCTTATTCATGAGACATATCCTCACTATCAATATTTAAATTCAATAAGTAAAAAAACAGATTGCGAGGAACAGAAAATGGAGGGTTTTGACTTAGTTAAGTAAACACATAAGGATTGCTTACTAATATAGTCAGCACTCTTTGTTTAAACTAACTCTCAGCTTGGGACTTGTTTGTTACTACACAAGCTACTTACAGCGACTGTTAGAGCGTTATTTTATATTCCTAATCCTTTGGCATCCCTATAGAACCAAGGAAAAAACGCAATCAACTGTGAGGTACTGGCATAGCCAGATCTTCAGACGTGACAATTTCCAGTTTGTGTATGTTTCGATTGTCCATATCCAGGCTCGACCTCAAGCCTTAATATAAAATTAGCAGTCGTTAATCTAGATGCAACTTCGAATATCTACAAAACTAAGTTTTTTTAATTTTACTTATTAATATATTACTTATTTAAACACTAACTGTTTGATTAACTTGATACTTTAGGGAAGTACTTCAAAAACAAATCGGACTAGCAATTGGTCTAGTATAGATAGTTTTAATATACCCTATTTCACTTCAATCTCTATCCAGTACATCTACCACTTGATAAATATAAAAATGGATTCGACCACTCCAGTAATCGTTAGGTAAACCAGCTTTTAACTTCAACTGTTGAAGGAATTTTTTTGCTGTAGGCAATTGCTGCCAAACGGAAGGTAGAAAGGTTGCTCGATGTCTTCCTTCTTCTATTATTACTCCATCAATTCCCGGCCTTAAGCAACTAATAAGTTCTTCCTCATTTGATACTCTCAATTCTACTGGGGGCGTTAAAACAGAGATATGAATTGAAAGGGAATCAAATTCACTTACGGGAACAGGTTCAAAACGAGAATCGTAAAAGGCTGCGTTAACTGCATTGCTCTGTAGATCTTTAAGTAAAGACCGTCGTGCTTCTAATGTTCCGATACAACCTCGTAGCTGGCCATTGATAGATAAAGTTACAAATGTTGCAGTTGGCTTATTAAGCCATGACAGTTTTGAAATTGAATCATAATCTATGGGCTCATTTTTTGAAGGTAATTCCAGCTTTGATGCAATTGAATCTTGAACAATTTCAATCATTAACTTTTGCTGTTCATAACTAAATTCAATAGATGGCATAAGCTCCGTACCCTACGACACGAGCCTTATCCCCCGCGCTGTCTCCAGAGTTACTGCTTTGCAATAGATGTGGTTTTAAGTGAGTGGAAGCTAATGCCCATAACAAACCATTAAGGCCCATGTATCCGCAAGCTTCATCACCTGTGATATCAGTATCACCATCAATAATGCGTTTATTGGTGTTTTCATCAATTAACTTAGCTTGAACGTAAGAATGGTAATGACTCAAGTCCGTACTGATAACGGTGAGTACCTCTGAATCTTGTAATGCAGGCATGATTATCTTACCGACTTCACTTGCCGTTGCATTTCCAACGACAACAGGAATTAAATCTGCTTGAATATCGATTTGTTGAATAAAAGGCAACTGAACTTCAAGACTGTGTTCTTGTGTATGTGCAAGGTCGTTGTAACTAACAAAGCCTTTATCAACTAATTCGCTGACTCTATCCGCAGCGATAGCGATGTTACCAAGTGGAGTATTGAATTGATCAGCCAAAGGAACCGCCATACCTTGAAATGCCACTCGATGGCTTGGCCCGATTAATAAAATGTACTTAAACGGTGAATCATGAGGGATACAACTATAAGCTGCGGCTGCGACACTTCCTGAATAAATATATCCAGCATGAGGGACTATTAGAGCCCTTAAGTTCGGGACCACTTCTCTCTGCTCTTTCCGTAATAAAGTATCTACTTCTCTTGCCAATTCTCTAGCATCATCTGGGTAAAACAAACCGGACACGGCTGGCTGACGAGTATTCATAAGCTTCTCCGTGGTATATCCCATTTAACAAGAGCGCATGAAGGTTGTTTGATTGCTAACTTTCACGGGCCGTCCTACTCTTCAAGTATAGAAATAAGTTACGAAAGTTTTAAAAACATCACCGATTAATTACCCAAATAGGAACCCAGTATGAGTGTCATTGAAGTGGGGTTCTGGCATGAACTTGATCAAAACAAAATTCAATGTGATCTATGCCCACGTTTTTGCAAGTTATCAGACGGACAACGTGGTCTCTGTTTTGTGCGTGGTAATGAAGGTGGTCGGATGTATCTGTACACGTACGGACGCTCAAGCGGCTTTTGTATAGATCCCATAGAGAAAAAACCACTAAATCATTACCTACCGGGTACTCCCGTATTATCTTTCGGTACAGCCGGCTGTAACCTCACCTGTAAATTCTGTCAAAACTGGGACATGAGCAAAGCCCGTGAAATGGATAAGCTTGCCGATGCAGCCAACCCTGAAAAATTAGCAAAATACTGCCAGAATCACCTATGCCGCTCTATCGCCTTTACCTACAACGATCCTGTTATCTTCCTTGAATACGCTGAAGACGTTGCTATCGCGTGCCATGAATATCAAATTAACGCTATCGCAGTCAGCGCAGGTTATATTACCGATATAGCTCGCCCTCGTTTTTTTAAGCACATGGATGCTGCAAATATTGATTTAAAAGCATTCTCAGAACGTTTTTACAAAAAGATATGTGGCGCTAGCCTCACTCCCGTTCTAGATACTCTTCTCTACCTTCATAACGAAACCTCAGTTTGGTTTGAGATAACTACACTGCTAATTCCTGACGAAAATGACAGTGATGAAGAGATCGATGCAATGACGCAATGGATTTACGACAACCTTGGTCCCTGCGTCCCATTGCATTTCTCTGCTTTTCACCCTGATTGGAAAATGTTGGATAAGCCTCGAACTCCTTCATCTACGTTGACCCGCGCCAGAAAAATCGCAATGCAAAACGGGCTGAGGTACGTTTATACGGGTAATGTTCATGATACTACCGGCAGCTCAACCTACTGCCACAATTGTGGACTGCGTTTGATTGAACGCGATTGGTATCAACTAGGAGAGTGGAATCTTAAATCAGGCTACTGTGTTGGCTGTGGCGAACCTTTACCTGGTAGATTTGAAGACAGTCATGGTAATTGGGGAGCTCATCGACAACCACTGTATTTATCTGGGAAGTAACTAGGCTATAGAAACGAAAAAACGACTTAGGATTAACTAAATCGGTTTTCTCTATGTTTGGTAGCGGGGGCTGGATTGATTGGCTATTGCCACCTTTCAGGCTGCGTACTGCGTGCTAGATGGTAATGACTTCATCATTTCTGAACCAACGACCTTCGCCCGGGGTTATAAGACCTGAGCCCGGCGCGCTACCAAGCTTCTCCATACAAATTACATACCCTATAAACGAAAAAACCGACTTAGAATTAACTAAATCGGTTTTCTCTATGTTTGGTAGCGGGGGCTGGATTTGAACCAACGACCTTCGGGTTATGAGCCCGACGAGCTACCAAGCTGCTCCACCCCGCATCAATGTGGTGCGAATAGTATAGACCGGCTCAACCTTTAGCAAGCACTATTTCACGCAGATGCAAAATTAATTACAAAACAGCCCTTTTCTGTTTATTAAACATACAGTTAAGGCATTTTTTGATCATCTCAAACAGTTTTCATCTATTTAAACTGGATACCTGCTAATAAACCGCTATTATTGCCTCACTTTGTATGGGATTAATCATTGCGCAAAACGCAACAGAGCAAACCATATATATCATTTTACGCGATACCCTTTTTCTTTTAGAGTAGCGCTATAACAAACATGTCGGTTTACCGACTTTATATTTATTACGGAATGTAGAAATGTCTAAGAACTATTTCAACACGCTTCCACTGCGTGAGCAGCTAGAACAGCTGGGTAAATGTCGTTTTATGTCTATGGACGAGTTCAGCGATGGCGTTGAAGCTCTTAAAGGCAAAAAACTAGTTGTTATCGGTTGTGGTGCACAGGGCCTAAACCAGGGTCTTAACCTGCGTGACAGTGGTCTAGACGTTTCTTACGCTCTACGTCCAGCTGCAATCGCAGAAAAGCGTCAGTCTTGGAAAAACGCTACTGAGAACGGTTTCGTTGTTGGTACTTATGAAGACCTAATTCCAACTGCTGATGTAGTTCTTAACCTTACTCCAGATAAGCAGCACACACCTGTTGTTGAAGCTGTAATGCCACTAATGAAAGAAGGCGCTTGCCTATCTTACTCTCACGGTTTCAACATCGTTGAAGAAGGCATGCAGATCCGTGACGACCTAACAGTAATCATGGTTGCTCCTAAGTGCCCTGGTTCTGAAGTACGTGCTGAATACGTTCGTGGTTTCGGTGTACCAACGCTTATCGCTGTACACGAAGACAACGACCCTAAAGGCGAAGGTCTTGCACTAGCTAAAGCTTACGCTGTAGGTACTGGCGGTCACAAAGCAGGCGTTCTAATGTCTTCTTTCATCGCTGAAGTTAAGTCTGACCTTATGGGTGAGCAGACTATCCTTTGCGGTATGCTACAGACGGGTTCTATCCTTTGCTTCGACAAAATGGTTGAAGAAGGCATCGACGCTGGTTACGCATCTAAGCTTATCCAGTTCGGTTGGGAAACAATTACTGAAGCGCTTAAATACGGCGGCGTGACTAACATGCTAGACCGTCTATCTAACCCAGCTAAGATCAAAGCATTCGATCTTTCTGAAGAGCTAAAAGTTATCATGCGTCCGCTTTACAACAAGCACCAAGATGACATCATCGACGGTACTTTCTCTCGCGTGATGATGGAAGACTGGGCGAACGACGACAAGAATCTTCTTGGCTGGCGTGCAGAAACTGCTGAGACTAACTACGAGAAGACTCCAGCAGGCGACGTAGAGATCTCTGAGCAAGAGTTCTTCGACAACGGTATCCTAATGGTTGCAATGGTTAAAGCGGGTGTTGAACTAGCATTCGAAACTATGACTGCTGCAGGCATCATCGCTGAATCTGCTTACTACGAGTCTCTACACGAAACTCCGCTGATTGCTAACACAATCGCACGTAAGAAGCTTTACGAAATGAACGCAACTATCTCTGATACTGCAGAGTACGGCTGCTACCTATACAACCACGCTTGCCTACCACTACTAGGCGACTTCATGAAAGGCATCAAAACTGATGTTATCGGTAAAGGTCTAGACCTTGCTGATACTGGCGTTGATAACGCTCGTCTAATCGAAGTTAACGAAGCACTACGCTCTCACCCAGTTGAAGCGATCGGTAAAGTGCTACGTGGCCACATGGCTGACATGAAGAAGATCGTATAATTATCTGATATTTATACATTTTCTTTCTTGTAAGAAAATTAAAGCCAAGGCTTTGCCTTGGCTTTTTTTTAGCTAAATTTAAGCCTTTTCCGTAACAGATCCCTATAAAACCCAATCGATAGATCCGCATATTAGAGACTATGAACAGCATTAAGATTGAGAATTACACGGCAGAATTTGGTGAGTCTTTCACGCTCAACAACATCAATTGGACAATTGAACCCAACCAACATTGGGTGATTACTGGCACCAACGGTTCCGGTAAGTCTGCCCTATCTGCAATCTTGGCCGGTGCAGGCGATAAAGTCAGTGGGACTATCTCGGGCCTACCAAAACATGTTGAACTTGTTTCTTTTGAAGCTCAGGCAGAACTGATTGCCCGAGAGCTTAAGAAAGACGATGCCGATATCATGGATGTTATTAGTGAAGGCACTCCGGTAAGAGAAATTCTGGAAGAAGGTAAAGCGATCTACCCAGAATTTGATGCTGAACTACTCGATCAACTTGTTAGCATGTTCAAACTAGAACATATGCTTGATCGTAGCTTCAGAAAGCTCTCAACAGGTGAAACGCGTAAGATCATGCTAATTCGCGCCCTAGCGAATAATCCAGACCTTATCATCCTAGATGAACCTTTCGATGGTCTAGACGCTGACTCTATGAAGCTGTTGCACGATCTGCTAGCAAGCAAGATCGATTCAATGGGTATGATTCTGGTATTAAACCGTTTTGATGAAATGCCGGACTTCATCACCCATGTTGCTTATACCGACAAAGGTGAGCTTCATCACACAGTTGATATTAACGACAAGCAAGCCTACGACGACCTGTATCAACTGTTACACCTTAAAACGACCGATCTATCTGTGCCACCTACAGATGAATCCGATCGTCCACCAGCACTGAATCCAGAAGATCCGTTGGTGCGTTTAACGGATATTAAAATTGCCTACGCAGATTCAAAAGTTATTGATGGCCTTAACTGGACCATAAAGCCGGGTCAACACTGGCAACTAAGCGGCCCTAACGGCAGTGGTAAAACCTGCCTGCTTAACCTAATTACCGGCGACCACCCGCAATGCTATACCAACGATATCTTTGTATTCGGTATGCAACGCGGCAACGGTGAAACTATCTGGCAGATCAAGCAATATATCGGCTATGTATCTACCGCGCTTCAGTGGGAATACCGTGTAAGCATTAGCCTTAGAAATGTGATTATCTCTGGCTTCCACGACAGTATCGGCATGTACACAAAGAGTACCGATAAGCAGAAAGAAGTTGCAGACCAGTGGTTAGCCCTACTGGGTATGGAAGATCGCGCCAACGAGCCATACAACCAGCTATCTTTTGGTGATCAACGTTTGTTGTTGATTGCTCGCGCAATGGTTAAGCACCCTACTTTATTAATCCTCGACGAGCCTTGCTTAGGCCTAGACGATATCAACCGTCAGCTCGTACTCGCGCTAATTGAGAAGATCTGTGCCAGTGGAGACACAACGGTTCTATATGTTAACCACCACGCAGAAGACCAGATCAGTGGCATTAAAGAGTTTAAGCAGCTAGAAAAGCTAACCGCTGAATAAATTCTCTAAGGCATAGTATTACTACAGTACCGTTCACTTAAGGTTTTCCTAACTGTATTTTGGGTAGGAGCTCAGCCCTCTGAGCGAGAAAATCGGCCACAGGGTGGCCTCCTACATTTTTCTGCCAGCTTAATTGAAAAACATTGCTAGTATTCACTAGGCCCTTTTCATTTCAGATCCACTCTAATATCGTCTAAAAAATTTCATATAAAACCCGCAAAAAAAGATTGTCTCTTGATTAAAACAGGAGTCAAATTGCACTCATGTACCACAAGGCAAATGCCTTTATTGAGGATCAAATGAGTGACAATCGAAAAGAATATCTGCGGCGCTGAAGAATGGTGCAAGTTTCCTCAACTTGCCGTTCCTGCAATCAAAGCCAGAGTCGACTCTGGTGCCAAAACATCTGCAATTCATGCTTTAAATATCCAACAATTTCAAAGAGATGGGGTTGCTTGGGTCAGATTTGATGTATGTCCATTACAGGACAATCGCAAAACAGTAGTTCATTGCGAAGCCCCTGTATTTGATCGCCGCAGTGTGAAAAGCTCTAGCGGCACATCAGAAAAGCGCTATGTAATCAAAACAAGCTTAGCTATTGGCGATCAAAGCTGGGATGTTGAACTTACCCTAACCAATCGAGATGCGATGGGCTATCGCATGCTATTAGGCCGTGAAGCGATGTCGGGTAAGTTGATTGTAGATCCAGAAGAATCTTTTTGTTTAGGTGATATTGCAGATGATGAGTTGAAAGAACTCTATCTAAGCAAAAAAACACCTAAAAAAGGCATGAAAATCGGTGTATTAGCCAGCAACCCTAACCTCTACAGTAATCGTAGGATTATGGAAGCAGGTGAAGAGCGCGGTCACGAGATGGTGTTCCTGAATATCAAGCACTGCTACATGAAGATGGATGCTGAAAATCCAGAGGTTCATTATCGTGGCGGCAAGGTACTAAACGATCTTGATGCAATTATCCCACGGATTCGCCCAAGCATGACCTTCTATGGCTGTGCACTGACACGTCAATTTGAATCTATGGGTGTGTATTGTCTAAATACCGCTGGGGCTATTACTCAATCTCGCGATAAGTTGCATTCTCTACAACTCCTCTTCGAGAGCAAGATTGATATTCCGATCACGGGCTTTGCTAACTCACCGCTCGAAACGGATGATCTGATCAACATGGTTGGTGGCGCACCACTGATCATTAAGTTGCTTGAAGGTACTCAAGGCAAAGGCGTTGTACTCGCTGAAACCAAGAAAGCCGCAGAGAGTGTTATTAATGCATTCAAGAGCCTTAAGGCCGACATTCTCGTTCAGGAGTTCATAAAAGAAGCCAACGGCAAAGATATCCGCTGCTTTGTAGTGGATGGAAAAGTAGTGGCTTCAATTCAGCGTGAAGCTGAACCTGGCGAATTCAGAGCGAATATCCATCAGGGTGGTACAGCGAGCCTTATCGTTCCAACATCAGATGAGAAGAAGATCGCTATTAAAGCAGCTAAGGCTATGGGCCTCAAAGTAGCTGGCGTAGATATCATTCGTTCAGCGAAAGGTCCTTTACTGTTAGAGGTAAACTCTTCTCCGGGCTTGGAAGGCATAGAAGGCGCAACCGGTAAAGACGTTGCTGGCCTGATGATTCAAGCTATAGAGAAAAAGCTAAAGTGGGTTGTTAAAGTATAGCGTTCTCCAAATTTTCAACTCATAAACCCGTTCCCATACTTTTGGGAATGGGTTTTCTGATCATGCACTAAATTCTCCTGCCCTTTTCAAATCCATAAATCCATTCTCTGACTACTATTAAGTTATTAGCCTACAAAAATCTTAAGCTAATGGGAGTCAGCAAATTAGATGGATCAAATTTGGCTATTCCTCATAGTTGCGACAGCCATTGTTATAGTCTTCGACTTCACCAATGGATTTCACGACGCATCGAATATGATCGCATCGGTGATCGCTTCGCATGCAATGACACCTCTACAAGCTATTTTAGTTATAGGCACATTCACCTTTTTGGGGCCTATGCTTGGTGGTACAGCAGTCGCAAACACCATTGGTAAATTTGTCACTTTAGATGATCTCCCAAGCAACCTATCTCTATCATTAGTTATCTGCGGTTTATTAGCTGCAACCACGTGGAATCTATTTACTTGGTATAGAGGTCTACCCTCGTCCTCTTCACATGCGTTAGTCGGTGGCTTAGTTGGGGCTGTTGTCGTATCAGCGGGACCTGAACATGTGCTTTGGGGTTTTTCACAATTGGCTCAAGGGCAGATCACTGGCGTTACTAAGGTGCTGCTAGCACTGTTTATCTCCCCTTTAGCGGGATTTTGGATAGGCTTTTTACTGCAACGAATCACGCTGTATCTATTACGAGCAGCCAGCCCTTTGATCAATCGTGAATTAAGGGGCGCGCAATGGTTCACTACCGCCGGGTTAGCCTTCTCTCACGGCGCTAATGATGCCCAAAAAAGTATGGGTGTATTAACTCTATGCTTACTAATGAGCGGTGAGATCAGCGAATTTGTAGTGCCATTTTGGGTCATCCTAGTTTGTGCCATCTCTATTACATTAGGCACGCTATTGGGCGGCTGGCGAATCGTTAGAACCCTAGCCTTCTCAATCTACAAAATTAGGCCCCTACATGCCTTTAACTCTCAAGCCTCATCTGCAGGCGTTATATTTTTAGCCTCCATGATTGGCGCGCCAGTATCGACCACCCATGTAGTTTCCTCATCTATTATGGGTATAGGCGCGGCAGAAAGAGCTAAAGCCGTGAGATGGACAAAGGCTAAAGAGATCGGCATCACTTGGCTAATCACCATACCTGGTGCTGGCATTGTCTCCATTATTAGTTATGGCGTGCTGAGCCTTACTACGCTTGCTTAGATATTGAAAAGGGTTGGATATGAGCGATCAGAGTAAACAAAACCTCTTTCGTAAACTCCTTAATAGGATTGTCCCTACACCACCTGACTTTTTCTTACTCCTAACCGAGCAATGTACATTGGTAACGGTAACGATTCGAAACCTCTATCAATATATGAAAAGTCCCAATCCATATCTCGCAGAAGTATTAGCAGCAGATGAGCATCAAGCAGACGCACTTAAAATTCGTAATTTGCACCAGTTGAACCGATCGTTTTCCACCCCAATAGACCGCGAAGATATCTACCGTGCTATAGCTGCGTTAGATTGGATAATCACACATTGTAAAAGCACCATAAATGAGATGCTCGATCTAGGCGTTGAGCCCGACGAACAGATGGTCAGGATTCTTGAAGAGCTTTTAACGGGTTGCGAAGCCTTAGAGAGAGGCTTTGGTGGATTATCAACCTATCCTGCTGGCAGTGAGAAAGATGCACAAATTGCCCGGCATGCTCATAGACGTATAGAAAGACTGTATAGACACAGTTTAAAAGAGCTCTTCCAAGGCGAAGTCACCACAGAGATACTTTGCAAACGAGAGATCTATCATCATTTGATGGATGGATCTCGAAGATTACATGCTGCTGCAAACGTCCTTCACGATATTATGGTCAAACTAGTCTAAAAACACGCGATAAATTCTCAATTCTATAGCCACTCTACCCAAGCAAAAGATCAATTTTGTACAAAAACCGTTAGCCCGTTTGCGCTAGAATGTAGCCATGAGCAAAAAAGAGATCGCTAACTACCATATAGAAGATGAACTAGGCGGATTAGAGATGCTAGAAGCGTCCTATGAGCGCCAGAATTTTTCTAGGCATAGCCATGAGGGTTATACGGTAGGCGTGATTGAGGAAGGTGCTCAGCGCTTCCTAAGAAATGGTGCAAACCACGTAGCGCCACAGGACAGTATCATCCTAGTTAATCATGACGAAGTCCACGATGGCCACTCCGCTACTGAAGGTGGCTGGTCTTATAAAGCGATCTACCCTTTACCTGATCAATTAGCCAATATCGCTAAGGAAGCGGGCCTGAATATCAGCGGCTCAGTCTATTTCTCAGATCCTGTTGTTAAAGACCCTGAGCTTGCAGGCTTGTTTCGCTTAGCCCTATATCACCTGCAACACTCTGATAATCGCCTGCTACGCGAGACACTGTTATACAACGCATTACTCAAGTTGATGCAGCGTCATGGTAAATGCAGCACAGAGATACCTGAACAGGCCGATGCCAAATCGCGAGTCGCTTTGGTAAAAAACTATCTCGATGATCACCCACAAGCTGATGTGTCTCTAGAAGATCTAGCCAAACTTGCGGGCATCAGTGCTTTTCATCTAGTGCGACAGTTTCAGAAGTTCTACGGACTTCCTCCTCATGCTTATCAAATACAATCCCGTGTACGGCTAAGTAAGCGCTTTATTACTCAAGGCGATACACTATTGGATGCCGCCTTAAAAGCAGGCTTTCACGATCAAAGCCATCTTAACCGTCATTTCAAACGCACTATCGGTGTAACGCCGGGTCAATATGCTCGCCAGATAAGAAGCTAACATCACAAACACGCAGCAATCCCGTACAAGACTCACAACCACTGAATATTTATCTTTATCGCTCAACATAAGAAAGAGCGTGAAAGTGAATAGTCAGGTAAAAATTCCATTAAACTCTAAGCAGTCCTTCCTTAAAGGCACGCTAGCGATGTTGCCCCTTATTGTCGCTGTGCTGCCTTGGGGCATATTAGTCGGCGCATACGGGATCGAATCAGGTCTAACCGCTTGGCAAACTCAGGCCATGTCACTGTTTGTATTTGCGGGCACTTCACAGTTGGTTGCTATAGGTATGCTACAAGCCGGCGCTTCTATGCTCAGTATACTCGTCACCACATTGCTGATTACCTCACGACATCTGCTGTATAGCATGGCAATGCGACAGCATATCCAGGCACTACCTCTTAAATGGCGCAGTTCACTCGGCTTCCTGTTAACGGACGAACTGTTCGTAAATGGCACTCAAGATAACGGTATATTTAATCGTTGGTATGCATTGGGTGGCGGCTTAAGTTTCTATATCGCGTGGAATGTTGCGACGCTGCTAGGAATCCTTGCAGGCGCAGCTTTGCCCAATCTAACTACCCTTGGATTGGACTTCGCGGTTGTCGCTACATTTATCGCCATACTCATCCCGATGATTAAAAACCTCTCATATCTGGTCTGTGTAGGTGTATCTCTGGTGGTATCGGTGTACTGCGAAGCTCATGAGATTCAAGCAGGCTTATTGATCTCAATTATATTAGGGATGCTAAGTGGCTATTTCTTTAAATGCGCAGCGGAGAGATCGAAATGAATGATTGGCTATTGTTCGGGCTTATGGCGATCATTGTATTCGCTAGTCGCTATCTTTTTTTAGAACCCCGCTTACCGCTTAAGTTAAATGATAAAGCGCTAGAACTGCTTAGCTATTCGGCCCCTGCCGTACTAGCAGCCGTGATAGGCCCATTGGTATTCTTACAGGAAGGAAAGCTAACAACGAGCTTGGACAGCCCATATATTATCGGCGCACTAGCTGCCATCGTGTTGATGCTTTTAACTAAAAACACCTTGATGACAGCCGTACTGAGTATGGGTGTGTTCTTCGTCTGTAATCTATAGGGTTACAGACGAACAGAGCAGATCGAGACTTTGCTAATGGAATCACTCCCAGGCGCTAGTTCTACCGCATTGTCGAGGACAGACGCATTTTCCAAGCAAACCATATTCTCATAGTCATTATCAGCAAAATGGCTTAAGCGTTTGCTTTTATCGATCCAAGGGTTCCAAACCACCATGTCAGGGAGGTTATCGGCGCTCATAAGGATCTGACGGCGCATCTGCTTGTCTTTGATAGCAACCTGAGCTGGAATATTTGGGTAGATACGATCCGTTTCAGCCGAGATACCAATCGCCGAATTAGATTGCTTAACCTGCCAATCCTCCAGCGTATCTATGTACTCAACAGCTTCCAATCCTTCGATAGCAGTCTCACTGACATGACCAATCTGAAGATAACTGTGCAAAGCACTGGTATAACTAAAGGCATCCGAACCTAAGTTTTTAACTTTGAGCTCTAAATCTAATTCGGTACCCACGGTAACTGTCAACCGCAGGACCGCAGGAAAAGCCCAGAGCTCTGTAGGCAAAACCTCGAGCTGAAGTGTCAATCGGGTCGTTTCACTATCGATCAGATCGACAGCTAATAGCTCCCAATCCTCAGATCGCACAAAGCCATGTGCAGGTGGTTCTGCGTTGCTAACTTGGCTTTTAACTTGATCTGGATTTCTGGAAAGATCCCCAAACCATGGCCAGCAGATAGGTACTCCACCGCGCAGAGACTTACCGGCTTTAAAATCGTTTTCTTGGCTCAGCCATAAAACAGGCTGCTCCCCTATTCGGCTGTACTCAGCAACTTGCGCCCCTTGCAAAAAAATAGTGGCCGAAGCCGCTTCGTTTTTTACTGCGATGGCAATGAGCTGCTTATGAATCTCAATAGTAATGCCTTTTAAAGCACCATACTTTGCGTACAGCGCTTGAACTTGATCTGCCAGATTCATAATTTTTGTTATTCCTGGTTACTAAACTGCAAGGCAGTATTTTACGCTTACCAATACTTGGGTAAAAGCCAATCGTGCGTTTTAATGCATGAAATATTCTCGACTGGTAATCCTCATCCTACGCCGATAAGCTGCTCTAATCATCAGCAAAACTACTGAATTATGCATCGCAACCCACTAGTAACTCCCATAGAAGATATCCTTAGACAGTCGGAAAGCAGCTTAAGTGAATATGAGTTGTTAAAAGCTCTAGATCTCAACGCTGATGATTTCGGTGAAGATGCACCATCAGGTAGTGACTTGGCCCTGTTTAGACAGCATTTCCTGATTATGAATGCGCTCTATACCCTACAATCCAAATTTTGGGATCAAGGCTTAACGCTGACTATCTCTGCATTAGAGATCAGACTTATCAAAACCGAAATCAGCAATCAAAACGAATTGTCACTAGAGTCAGATCAAGCAGTCAGAGAGTACTATCTGGATTGGGATGAGTTCACATCAAGTAACGAAGAATCGGTTAACAAACTGCTAGATAGTTTTTGGACCCGTTATTTTAATCAAGATCACTATCAGGATGCTCTCGATGTTTTAGGTCTAACTGAAGATACCGATTATCAGTCGGTCAAAACACAATACCGAAAATTAGCCTCAGAACATCATCCAGACAAAGGTGGCTGTAAGGTAAAATTCAATGAGATTAGAGAGGCTTACGAAGTGATAATTAGCATCATAAACAAGGGCTAACCTTTTGATTAGTTGGTACTTCCATAGGCTGATAAACCAAACCTGACGACTCTCCCACATCCCCTGTAAGCTTAAAACCATATTTCCGATAAGCAGGGACAGAAGGCAATGAAGCACTGACAGTTACAGTTTCTGATCTCGCATATTTCAATGCAGCTGTAAGTAATCTCCGACCAATCCCGCCTTTTTGCTGACTGGGCGTAACAAATAACATCGCAATATGGCGGCCTTCCTTTAGCTCTACCACACCTAAGATTTCACCGTTATTATCTTCTGCGACGAGCATACGATTATCTGCTTTCATCCTCTCGGCAAAAGCATTTGGGGAAGCGATTGCAGTAAAAGTAGCGATCCCTTCATCAGACAATGAACCAGCAACCGAGTCAGAAAAAGCATCTAAACAGACACGACTAACACCCTCGATATCGCCCTCTTTAATCTCTCTAATCATCATCTTTTTCCTTAATATTTCTCACTTCAATCTATCAAACTGAAGCGCTCAGTATTATTTTTCTGATTCGGGAATGCTGCCCCAACTTTCTTTAAACTCGTTTAGGCATTTACAACACAAACACTCATCCCATCTTTCAGCCAAATAACCCGCCTGCTCCCTTGTCAGATAGATCTCACTGCAATCACAGATAAAATAGCTGCCGACCTTGCACTCAAACAATGAGCCACACTTCGGGCAAGTTGCTTGTTCATGTTGAGGCATACATAAACCCTAATCACTAACGTTGATGTTTAACGGTTGGCATACGGATTATAAGCGAAGAATAAATCTGCTTACGGGACGGATATTTAAGTTTTCAACTAGAAACCTTATAAGGCCTTATAGCGAATAAAGAATGTAAGCCGAAATGCACCATATAACAGCCCCGACTAAACGCTCTACCACATCGCCATAGCGAACCTGCTTATTCCAATGCGGAGGGTACACTGCTTTTATAAAATATCGGCCTGTAGCTGACAGACTCATATCTAACAGTACCCCGCCCTCAATAGCGAGTCTTAAAAGAAGACCAAGGCCTTTGATTACAGCTTCTAGAATTTCTAGCATTTATGTTTATTGTTCATAGCAGCCAAACAGAGTACGTCCGTTGGCTTGTTTATTATGCATTTCCGACTCTCGGTTGATGATGCAGAAACAACACCAAATTCTTTACTGAGGTAACTTTGTTAAAATATGGATTTTTCTCAGGGCTATCAGTATTGATCCCCAAGCGCTCTGCTACCGCCAAATAGATATCATCAAGATCATCAGGGTCCATGTTATAGGTATTATCAAACGTATCTTTGGTTTCGATGGGGAATGGCTTACCGTCATATTTGCCAAGCCAGAGATGAAGTTCATTCCAAACTTCCCTCATAATTTTAGTATCGACATTTCTGTAGTCGAAAGATGTCGCATATTTGCAGATATCCGCTTCCCCACGCTCATTGGATAACCGTTTCATCCTGAAATGTTCTAAGGCACTCAGGATTAACATAAGGATTATTATTGCTCCAATGATGTATAAATCTTCCATATGCTTACCTATACATAACGCTTTTGTAATGGGCCGCATTGCTGCGAAGCAGCGTAGTTTGCGGTCCAGCCCGAAAGGCGATTATTAACAAACTTGTTATGTCTCGAACCGGAGCACATACCAAGGGCCAATGATTTGCTTCCATTCATAACCATGCTTACTTGCTAGACTTCCCGTCTTAGAGTAACCGTAGATAAAACTACTATTTGGCTCATGAAATGTTGTTCCTTCCTCTTCGCCAACGACAACAAAATCAATAAACCACTGACACTTCTCGGTAATTATTCCATTTGATGCACACTGGTATGCAGCGACACCATTTACTAACAACCATCTGTAACTTGGGTTTACTGCAAACACAAGCATGAGAACTACGGTTAAAAGAAAGATAACCTTCTTTAACATTCAGACCTCATAAGACATAACGCTCAGCTAAGTGGCGCGCAGAGCGCGTCACATTTGAGCTGCTTGTTAAGCGTGACGGACTACGATAGTTGATCACGCACTTCCATTAATGCGAAACCCAAATGGTTAGCACCCTTCCATTGGTTGGGGTTTTCACAGGCAGGATGATCTTCAGCTAGACCAATTCCCCATATCTTATCGACCGGACTAGCTTCAACAAGCACTCGATTTCCAGTATTGAGTAAAAACTCCTTGAGCGCTGGGTCACTACTAAATTTAGCCATGTTTACTGAAACTACGATTTCAAACCTATGCTGATCCCACTTCGTTTGGTCAAAGCCTAAAACTTCCCGGCCTATGGCCTTTGCCTCTCCCGGATTACTAGCGGTCAAAAGCCTTTTAACTGCGGAATGATCGCCAAACAAAGCCGCTTTCTGATACATCATATGATGCTCAGCGGTCATAAAGTGTTGGCCATTACATTCATGTGGGGAGTCATACCACTGACTAAAGCAGCTCTTGGATACTCCGCTCTTGGATTTCTGGTGCCCCCAGAAAAAAACGTATTTCACTTTATTACCGTGATTCACGTAATCCGCTAATTCTTCTCTGCTTCTAACTTTCAAGATAAATCCGTTATCGATGGTTTTGACGCTTAACGCTCAGCTAAGTGGCGCGCAAAGCGCGTCATTACTTGAGCGCCTTGTTAGGTATTTCCTCTACAAGCCAAAATTTTAGGCTCAAGCACTTTCCAATGCCCACGAATATATCTGTTTAACCAAAAATTACGAGGCTTAAAGAAATAGAACAGCTTTGACTCTTTAATAGTACTTGTCTTGGTGATCTGTTCAACTAACCAATTCTCATCAAAACCAGCCCATTCACCAGCTATACACATGAGATTACTTGATACGACAGGCGCAACTTCTTCGGACAGTATTTTTTTTAACTCTACTGTCGAATAATCCGAATCAGCGCATACTTGGGCTATTTCGTCATACATAAGAGTAACGTCTGTATCTAAAAACAAATCTGACAGAACGACCCATACAGGCTTTCTATGTTGAATTTGTTCAAGAGTAAAACGCAAAACTTAACCTCAAGTGATACCTAACGCCGCCAACACGCGCAGCCTAGTAGTGGAGGCGAAGCCGCAACGGAAGTGCTGTCGCTGTGCTTGGTCTTGTTACACGCCAATTTCATACCTGCGCTCCGATTGCCATTAGGAACGACTCATTTTCTTTGTCAAAATATTTCCTGCAATCTTCGTTATTGATATCTAAGTTTTTCAATCCCGACAATTCGGTACCAGCCCACGATTCTAAAGTGTATGTAATGGTGTTAATCGGCCACCAGCATACCGCCAACATCAAGTGTCCCAATTGTAGAAATACCTTGTAGGATTTCCTCTGCATAAACTGCAATAGCTCTTTTGGTATGTCGCTGTCCGTTCTTACCTGCCAAGTTGGACTAAAGCTCCAGAGAAAGTTGGCCTCATCGGAGGTGGCAGCGAAGACTCCTACATTTTCTGGAATGGTTACACCGCCGCTAGAGTAAAACTCTTTAGAATGAGATTCAGAAACAAAGTTTTGAGGAGCATTTGTAGAACTACTCAATGCAGCGGTGGTTTTAAAGCTCCAGCGAGCTAGACTCTCCCGTTCTTTCTGTTTTATTTGATCTAAGCCCATCTCACCGTCGATAAGCTGATAAATAAGAGGTATGACCTCTTTTTCTAATTCCGACATCCACCCATTATTACAGACTTTGCATACTCGACCGGCAAGAAACCCTGAATAAGTAAGTTCACGCTCAGCTGGAAGTTTAGATATATGGCCGCCAGAAAAATCACCACTTACTATCTTGGAGTGAGCATTCGAAAGCCTTTCTTTCGGCAGCCCATACTTCCGCTGAAGGTGATCAGGAATAATATGCTCCTTGGCTCGCCTCACCCCACTGCAGTCCAGATTACAGAATATACATCGTTTCATCGTTTCATCGTTTAGGCCGTGTAACGCCGCCATAAAGGGCGGAGCGCATGCGACGTCCAGCCCAAAGGGCGAATTTTGATGGCCTTGTTATGGGGCATTACTGGAAACACCTTTTTATGAAATAACCACATACCCATGCAAGACCGAAAAATAATAAAGCGAACGCAGCTAGTCCGGCACTAGCACCAAGTAACTGCAAAGTAATTTCTTTTTCTGTTGTAACTAAACCACTTACAACAGTCCACACAATACTAAGACCAAAGACGCTGAACAGAATGAAACCTATGAGCATGGAAAAGAAGACCAAAGGTTTCTGTAGCCTTTTAAATTGAATGCCTAATAGGATTGCTTCAATTAGTCCCATTGCTAGATCTTTATTGCCTTATAACGCTTGTGGCACGGGCAGACGCGCAGCGGCTGTCCTAGCCAGCTTTGCTGGCGGATGTGCCCACACTTGTTATAACCCCATTCCAAATAATAAGTTGAGAGATAGTTCGGTTATTAAGACTATTAGGGCAAGAACTTCTATAGAAAATACTAACTTTAGTTTCTTAGATTCAGCTTCAAGCTCTGGATCGTCAAGCCCTTGCCACATGTTCTTGTAAAGAAAACCAAGCAATGGTGCATTATGGTTTGCAAATTCGCTTGTAAAAAATGTGGGATAGCCGAGTTTTTTGTACATTTCAGGATGCCTTTCCTTAAGGATAGAATAAATCCGTTTACTCTTTTTAAAGTACACAATACCACCAAGAAATAGCACCACCCAAACGGGAAAAAATGTAACTAGTGTCATAGTCTATCCGAGGTTATAACAGCTAAATATATGTCAGATTGACGTGTTTAAACGCGTCAATTTGACATATATCTCCGAGAAAAGATATTAAGAGTGGGTTGTAATAATTTGATTTGCATAAGCTTTCCTTGCTTAGAAGGTTTGCGCCTTTGTGAAAAAGCGTCAATTTGACGTATTATCCTTTCATAAGTCGCAAAGGGATAAAAGACTGTTTTTATATACAGTCAAAATAAAGTGCGCTTTCTATTTTCTTATCACTTTTTTAAAGCACGTTTTTTCGCGCGCCTTTTCTGTGCTGCCTTAGTGTTGTTCCGAGTAATTTCTATTTCGCGAGTCAGATCCGGCTCAAAGCCTTGGAGCCATTGTTGTGGCAAACGGGTATCTAACAAGACCTCAATCTCTTCCAATAGATGATTCTGCTCTTCTATTAGTAAAGAGATAGCAACGCCCTTGTTACCTGCTCTGCCAGTTCTTCCAATACGGTGAATATAATCAGCTGCTTTATATGGCATCTCGTAATTGATTACGGCTGGTAGACTGTCGATATCGATGCCTCGTGCCGCTACATCTGTCGCAACAAGCACTTTAAGCTGCCCCTGCTTGAACTGTTCTAAAGCCTCTTCCCGCAACTTTTGTGATCGATCAGCATGGATGGCATCGGCAGAAATATTGGCTTGTTTCAAAACCTCTACTAGCTTATCTGCGCCCTGCTTTGTATTACAAAAGACAATCACTTGTGACCAATCATGCTTGTCGACTAAGTGACTGACAATCGCTGATTTACGATCAGGGTCGCAGTTATAAACGATCTGATCGACATCAGCCGCAGAGGAATTACGCTGATCTACTTCGATACGCTCGGGCTTATCTAATAAATTTTTACTAAAACGATAGATAGAATCACTTAAGGTCGCCGAGAAAAGCAGTACCTGTCGTGGCTGCACGTCACGCTTAGGTAATTTGCTTAAAACCGCTTTAATCTCATCTTTAAAGCCCATATCCAACATGCGGTCAGCTTCATCAAATACCAGGTGAGTGACTTGTCTTAGATTTACAGCTTTCTTTTTATGTAGATCCAATAAACGGCCGGGTGTAGCCACCAGCACATCAATCCCTTTCTTAATTTGATCTACTTGCGGGCCAATGCCCACACCACCATAAACTACGGCTGATCTAAACCCAGTTCCTTTGGCATATTTCTTAAAGCTGTTATTCACCTGCTGCGCTAACTCCCTTGTGGGCGCCAGCACCAAAGCTTTGAGCTTTTTATTTTGATCACTACTAAAATCAGGGTCGGTCAGTATGGATTGTAAGATTGGCAGCGCAAAAGCTGCTGTCTTACCGGTACCTGTTTGTGCACCGACAAGGAGATCTTTACCAGATAGGATAACGGGTATCGCTTCAGCTTGAACGGGTGTAGCTTCGCTATAACCTGCGGTATGTATAGCTGCGATTAAACTCTCGCACAAAGGCAAACTGTCAAACTTCATAATCAACTTCCAAGAATTTGTAATGGCAGAGCAAGTGCACTGTTACCTTGTTGACCTAAGATCCAGATCACCCAACATAAACCACCCACAGTAGCGAAGTACCATAGGGCTGATACTACCTGACCGTAACGAGCCAATGGCAATAACTGACTACTGTGACGGTGTTTCCATTCAAGCACAATCTCGATACTGCCCACAGCCAGCAAGAAGCCTAGCAGCGCCATGCCAAAGTAATAGCTAATTACGACACCGGCTAAAGCACCGATAACGCAGATCACTAGGCCAAAAACCGAGTTAACCGAAAAAGCGATACTTTTTAGGACGTGGCCACCATCTAACGGTAATACCGGCAACAAATTAAATAGATTGAGCAAGGCATTGAAGGCAGCAATACCCGCCAAGACCTCAATATCCGTCAACCAATATAGAACCAGAGCAACTAAAGATAGGAATAAGCCAAATACCGGCCCCATAATGGATATATAAACATCTTGCCAGCGAGTGTTAATACGATCATCTGATAATGCTAAGCCACCCAAAAAAGGTACCAGATAAATTCCCTTTGTCTTTAAGCCAAAACGCTTCATAGCACGCACATGGCCATATTCATGAAAAACCAAACAAAGGATAAGTGCTAACGCGAATTCAAAGGAGAATAACCAGCTATACGCTGCCAAACTTCCTGCAGCAAACAGTACTTTGATGACCTTAGCGCTTTTAAACAGCTTAAGGCCTAAAGAAGCCATACCCAGTATGCTGATCTTATTCGGCTGTTTTACGACATTCTCAACCACTTGGGTTTCGATATCTTTCTCGACTAGCTCACCACTTCCAAGCTTCTGATCTTCCACTGCTAGTTCATATTCAAGATTGAAGGGTTGCCATGTCAGTGACAAAGTCAAAACGCACTCGATCTCTTCACCTGATCCAGTCATCAGGGCGAAACGGTGCTCTGTACTCTCAGCAGGATCTGCACTCGCCGGTATTTGAGACACCAACTGGTTATCCCAATACAGGGCCTGCCATCCAGACATTGAGCCCTCAAGACGTAAAATTTTGCCTAGACAATCGATGCGTAACAGCTGCACAGTAATTCCTGCTGATTATGAAGTAAGTGTTTATCAAATAAGCGGCGCATTATAGCCAATCAGCGGTATAATGCAGCTTCTGCAATTGGAGAACATCGAATTACATTAACAAGGACACAGGTATGAAAACGAAAACAACCGTATCCTCAACCCATGTGGTGGATACAGGTAGAGGAAAGATTAAACAAAATCACTTAGCAGCATTAGTCACTTCAAAGGTTTTTAAATCCCAAGTAGTCAAAGCTAAAAAAGGTAAAGGTGCTTATAAACGTAAAGACAAACACAAAGGACGAGAGTCCTATTTAATAGCGGCTTAGTTAGTTTCACACTACCAGATACTAATTCAAGCCCCTATCAAATAGTGCTCTACCATTTCAAGGTTACAGCTTAATCTCCTGCTTAGTCGCACAATGGATGCTGCCGCCACCAGATGCGATACCATCAATAGCAATCTGCTCGATCACCCGATCAGGGGAATGCCTTTTCTAAAATCTTACGAGCATTATCCTCGGCGGTTTTATCGCCAATTTCTTGTACGGCAACAGCGCCGTTCCCCACTACCAGCATTAATTGGCACTTGTTTTATACTAAAAATATCTACTGCTAAGACTCGGGGCTAAAACGATGAAGCGAATCCCAGAGCCATTCCGTATAAAAATGGTAGAGCCAATCAAGCAAACGACGCTTGTAGATCGCCAAAAAGCTTTAGAAGCTGCTGGCTATAATCTATTTCTTTTACCCAGTGAAGATGTCTACATAGATCTACTGACCGATTCCGGTACTGGCGCAATGAGCGACCGACAATGGGCTGGGTTAATGTGTGGAGACGAGTCCTACGCAGGCAGTCGAAATTTCACCCATCTACAAAATGCAGCCCAAGAAATTTTTGGGTACCCCTACGTCTTGCCTACCCACCAAGGCAGAGGTGCAGAGCAAATCCTTTTCCCTTGCTTAGTAAAACGTAGATACGAGGACCAAAAACCTGATCAAGCTGTTTTTATCTCTAATTTTCACTTTGATACTACCGCCGCTCACGTCGAGTTAAGTGGTGCTAAAGCTGTCAATGTTGTTACTAAAAAAGCATTTGATACAACCACACCCTACCCTTGGAAAGGTAACTTTGATCTTCAACTACTCACAGAAGTTATTGAAAACCATGGAAAGGAAAACATTTGTGCCATTATCAGCACCATCACCTGCAACAGCACAGGTGGGCAGCCCGTTTCAATGGATAACCTTCGTGATGTTTACCACATCGCAAATCAACACAATATCCCTGTTGTTATTGATGCCGCTCGCTTTGCTGAAAATGCTTTTTTCATTAAACAACGCGGCTCTAAATACAAAAAAGCTTCTATTCGTGAAATTGTTATAGAGATGTTTAGCTATGGCGATATGCTGAATTTTTCAGCTAAAAAAGATGCGTTAGTTAATATAGGTGGCCTTTGCTGCATTCGTGAAGACGAAAAGTTGTTCAGGCAAGTTCAAAGTTTATGTGTACCTATGGAAGGCTTCATCACTTATGGTGGATTAGCAGGCCGAGATATGGAAGCCATGGCAATCGGCTTGTATGAAGGCGTCGATGAGGATTACCTAGCCTATCGTATCCATCAAGTTGCCTATTTAGCTGAACGCTTACAACAAGCAGACATTCCTATTCAGACACCCGCCGGTGGTCATGCAGTATTTATAGATGCCAAAGCTATGCTACCGCATATTCCTCCAGAGCAATTCCCTGCTCAAGCACTGGCTAACGAACTGTATCTTGAATCTGGAGTTCGAGGTGTAGAGATTGGCTCATTACTGCAGGGCCGTGATCCAATAACAGGTAAACAAAAGCACAGTTCATTAGAGCTATTACGCTTAACAATTCCTCGTAGGGTCTACACATCTGATCATATGGATTACATTGCAGATGCACTTATCGAAGTATCTAAACGTCGTTCAAAAATTATTGGATTAAATTTTAGTTACGAACCGGAGCTGCTTCGCCATTTTACCGCGAGATTTAAACCTGTAACTATTTCCAGCGCTTAACTTCACCATGATCAAAGACGTGACCGGACTGAACCTTGCAGTAATTAATAAAGATATTACTGAAAGAAACGCCACTGCGTTTCGAGATCGAGAAAGCCACTGACTCCATCATTGCTTCTACACTATCCATTTTATGGAAGCTCGGTGCATGAAGATCAACCAAAATAGGGTGACTACCCCCTTGAGGCTGACTGGCGGGCATCAGCCCTGCTACTGCATATTGACGAGAAGGAATAAATTCCCAAGTAACAGTGATATGTTCAATACTTACATCTGTGGCGCGAGCAAGGTCTGACGTTATCCCTTTAATCATATCTGGGATATCGCATTCATCTTCAAATGGTAAAGATTTAATACAGATTAATGGCATCGTCCGCACTCACAGAAAATGTTAAAGGATCGAAATTAAATCATGCGAACCCTGAACACAAGACCTTAACATATTATTAATTAAAGCTTATTTAACTTTAGATTCCATAATATAAGTCTCTAACTTCTTATCTACACCGAATATATGGCGTTTTAGCCATTCAGTCAGAAAGTCAGATAGCATGTCTCTTAGCTGAGCGTCATAGGTATGATGATCATCCAGCATCTTTTTAAGTTCAGCCCGAAACTTGTTGTGAGCTTGAAGATGGACACCAAAGTCAGGATAGTTCAACGCTTGCATGTACGCTTCTTCTAGGCAGAAATGATGATCAGCGTAATCATGAAGCCGAGTAAAAGTAGAGACATCAACCTGCTCTGCTTTGATCTCATCGATCAGTTCAAACAGAACTTGATGCTGTTGGTCTTGCCAAATAAGTTCACTGGTGAGCGTCATCGGATGCCCCTGTTTATATTTATTTTTCTTACAGCGTAGCTTCCATTATGTAATAAGTATAAACAGGAGAAACTGATCTGCATCAGACTTAGACCTATCGGTTTGTAACAAACAGCTTGCGAGGTTTTTACAAATATTTTACAACTTCTATAAATCTATCTGACTTTCACCAGGCGGAACTGACCTAAATTTGCAGCATGTGATTAAGGTTAATAAAGGACGAACATCATGAAAGCGCACCGCCTACCCAAAATTCTGCTAGCAACACTACTTACTGTTGCAGGCCCCCTACTCAGCCAATCCGCTACCGCTAAACAGGTTGATCTTAATATCAATCTAGCAACACCGGTGATGACGGCTGAGCAAAACCACAATGCATTTATCAAAATCTCTTTAGAGGGGATTAAACAAGAAAGTCAGCAACAACGTGTGGCTGCCAATATTGCGATTGTTCTGGATAAGTCCGGTTCAATGCAGGGCGAGAAACTGTATCGTGCAAAAGAAGCTGCGATCATGGCAATCAATCGCCTAAATCAAAACGATATTGTCTCAGTTGTGAGTTACGACAACCGTGTTAACGTTGTTGTACCGGCTACAAAGGTTAGCGATAGCAACAGTATTGCTCGCGCAATCAATAAGATCCAAGCCCACGGTAACACCGCGCTATTTGCCGGTGTCAGCAAAGGCGCACAAGAACTACGCAAGTTTTTAGATCTAAACAAAGTTAACCGTGTCATTCTACTTTCCGATGGTTTAGCCAACGTAGGCCCAAGCACACCGAATGAGTTGGGCAAGCTAGGGCTCTCTTTAGCGAGAGAAGGCATGAGTGTCACAACTATAGGTCTTGGTCTTGGCTATAACGAAGACTTAATGACTCAGCTAGCTGGTTTTAGTGACGGTAACCACGCCTTTGTAGAGAACGCTGATGACCTAGCACGCGTATTCCAATACGAATTTGGTGATGTGTTGTCGGTGGTTGCTCAAGGCGTTGATATCCAGATCCGTTGCTTAAATGGTGTAAAACCTTTGCGCATTATCGGCCGTGAAGCAGAGATCGAAGGCGACATGGTTAAAACGCGCCTTAATCAGCTCTATAGCGAGCAAGAGAAGTTTATTATTCTGGAGGTAGAAGTACCTTCACAGCAGGATAAGAGCAGCATCAACTTAGTCGATGTCGATGTAAACTACTTGGATCTACTAAACAAACGTAAAGAGGAACTTTCTAGCTCAGTTGCAGCAAACTTTACTCGCTCCGAACAAGAAGCTAAGGATGCGATCGATACCCGTACTTATGAATCCGCAGCAGAACAGGTCGCGAACGAACTAAACCGAGAAGCGGTACAGAAACGTGACCAAGGTGATATTGAGGGCGCTAAATCTATTTTGCAGCAAAGCGCTGATTATCTGGATAACTTAGGTACCTCTCTAGCCTCCCCTAAACTATTAGAGCAGAAAGCAGAAGCGCTACAAGACGCGGAAGAGCTTGATGATGAACAGGAATGGGGTAAAAAACGTAAAGAGCTTAAAGAACGTCAATATAAACGCGCTAAACAGCAAAGCTACTAACCGTTTAGCTAACTGAGAATCTATTGTGAACAAGACGATCCTACTGCTAATCAGTCTAATTTTAATCCCTGTCGTCATACTAGGTTGGTTAGCGGCTCGTCTGGAAACAAACCAACAAGCCCTTCTCTCTCATCAAATCGAAGGGCTGGTTGAAATAAAACTCGAAGAGATCGATCAACAGTTCCAGAATCATTTCCAAAGCTTAGAACAAGCACTCAATGCTGAATCCCAATTGCTACTTCAAAGCAAAGATGCTCAATACCCAGAAACAACGCTTAAGACCCTGAGCCAGTCGAGCCCCTATATAGAACAGGTATTTGTGATCTCCGCTGAAGGCACAACACTGTTTCCATCAGAATCATCCAAGAACCCAAGTGAAATTGCGTTTTTACAATCAACTAAACGCCTACGTTCATCACCCGACATATTCCAAATTCAAAACAAAGCACCTGAGCAGATAAATCTTGCGGCTAGCCCTTATAGCGCACAACTTAAAGCCGCCCCAGAATCAAAACGAATCGAGCTCGCAGCTCCTAGCCAACTGGCTTCAAACGTAGCAGCAGATAGCGTAGCCGAGATTGCTATTGCCTCTGCAGAACCTTTGGCCTCAACTCCTTCTATATCCTTTATCGATTCGGGTTGGATCGCTTGGTTTAATAACAGTCAGCTGCAACATATCTATTGGCGTAAGGATTCGGATGGTGCGCTTTTAGGCTTTTCTATAAACAGTGCTCGATTGCTGTCAGATCTAATCAACTCTCTGCCTAGCAGTAATGGACAAGATAACAGCAATCAAGCGATTGCCTTGATCAATAGTCGCGGTGAAGTGCATTACGAATGGGGCGATTCCACAATCAAGACTCAGCAGCTCAATCCATTGGATAGCCTACCGCTGAGCCACCCTCTAGGTAGTTGGAAATTAGAGTATTACTCCCCTAACCTAGCCAAACCAACTTCAAATTGGATAGAGAAACTCTCTATTCTCTCACTCACGCTATCCGGATTATTGATCCTTGCATGGTTGATCTATAGAGAACACACCAGAACAACGCGCCTAGCTGAACAAAGAGTAAACTTTGTTAACCAAGTATCTCACGAGCTAAAAACGCCACTGACGAATGTTCGGATGTATGCGGAGATGCTTGAGCGCAAGCTTGATGACGAAGATAGCAAAGCTCAGCGCTACCTATCTGTGATTAATAGTGAAAGTCAGCGTCTTTCACGCTTGATAGAAAACGTACTGACCTTCTCAAAACTTGGCAAAGAACCGAAACCGTTACACCTGCAACCGGGAACATTAAAAGAGTGTGTTGAACATACAGTCAATGTGTTTATGCCCTCTTTAACTCAACATGGTTTGTCTGTTGAATTAGATCTGCAATGCAATAAACAAGTCATGTTAGATCAGAACTGTATTGAGCAGATTCTAAATAACTTACTAAGCAATTGTGAAAAGTATGCACCTCAAACAGGCACCATACAGATCCGCTGTTACAGCGATAACCAGCAAAGCTATATAGAGGTTGAAGATGCCGGTGAGGGGATCTCTGAATCCCTTTGGGAGAGCGTTTTCTCTCCTTTCTACCGCATCAGTAATAAATTAAGTGACGGTGTATCTGGCACAGGTATTGGTCTAAGCATTGCCAGAGAGATGGCTAGAAAACACGGTGGTGATCTGGTCATTATTCCTAGCAAACTAGGAACCTGTTTTCGTCTAGAGCTACATACACCTGATAGTCATCACAGGGAGTCCAAACAATGAAAATCCTTATCGTTGAAGATGATCTAAATATCAGGCTAGGGCTCTGTGACTTATTAGAAGATGAAGGTTACACCTGTATTGAAGCGTCTAATGGGGCCGATGCTCTAGTACTGTTCGCTCAACAAAACCCTGATCTGGTTTTACTCGATATTATGATGCCGGAATTAGACGGTTATGCCGCCTGCAGAAAGATCCGACAGCTGGATGAACAAGTCCCTGTGATCTTTATTACCGCAAAATCGGAAGAGATTGATCAAGTGCTTGGTCTAGAGCTAGGCGCGGACGATTACATCAAAAAGCCCTTTGGCACTCGGGAAGTCATCGCGCGTATTAGAGCCGTGATACGTCGCTGCGCGCCTAAAGAGAGTTCGCCAACCCAAACCGCGAATAATCAATTCGAGCTGGCTGATCTCGTAGTTTACCCTGAGCAAATGCGCGCTGAACGCGATGGAAATAAGATTGAGCTAACCCTGCGTGATGTAAAAATACTTGAGCTTCTTTATCAAGAACAAGGCAAGGTCGTAACAAGAGATATGCTGTTTGATTTCTGCTGGGGCCGAAATTATCTACCAAGTAGCAGGACACTAGACCAACACATTTCCAAGCTAAGAAAACTGATTGAATTAGATCCAAAACAACCGCAAATAATCACTACCGTCCATGGTATCGGCTATCGCTATGATGGTTAACAAGGTGGTTTAATGCTCATTTCCCTCATAGATCCACATAGATGACGTTTCCCCTGCCGTCTCAAACCCTAAGGATTTATAAAACCGAATCGCATTTCCATCAGCCGTTAACATCTGCTGGTGGAAACCTTTATAACGTTTTTTCATCGCTTGCATAATCTTGCTACCGATGCCACAACGGTGGAAATCTGGGTCCACCAGCATGTGCGGATAATAAACGACGAGATGCCCATCTGAGATTGCATTGGCTAAGCCAACTAGCCTGCCATCGATCCGAGCAGTAATTAAACTATGTGAATTTCTTAGTGCTGCTAAAAGCGCTTTTGGCTTTTCTGCAGACGACCACTCATTAGCCTTATACAGAGCAACAACCTCATCCTCCAGGATTACATCTGTACAATTTATATCCACAATCATCAAATTTCCTTAAATTTTTTGCCTAAAATTAGTTTAGTGGAATTACCTGTCTTTGGCAGATTGATCAGCAATGAATCCCGTTAAAACGGCTCAAACAGTAGAATCCACTAATACACCACAAGCCCCGTATTTAAAGGGCTACAGACATGTATAGATTAACAAATTTATTCATGATCATTTGATCAATCTGCCATTGCGAACACTATCTGATTTTGCTGTAATTCGCCGCTTTCGTTTAAAAAGGTACACTGGAGTACCGGTTTTATGGCTGACGCAAAGCTCGCTCTGGAAATACAAGACCTTCATAAAAGCTATGGATCTTTGGAGGTTATTAAAGGCATCTCACTACAAGCTGAAGTTGGCGATGTGATCTCAATTTTGGGGTCTAGCGGCTCAGGTAAAAGTACTTTCTTACGCTGCCTTAACCTACTTGAATCCCCTTCCGCAGGAAGCATCAGTTTTGCATCTGAGCCATTAAAGCTTAAGCAAACCAAAGATGAAGGTTTGCAAACCGCGGATCAAAAGCAGTTAGAACGAATCCGCGCATCGATTGGTTTTGTATTTCAAAACTTCAATCTATGGCCTCATATGACCGTGATCGAAAATATCATGGAAGCCCCAATTCATGTCCTTAAACAAGATAAGCAAACTGCTAGAGATAAAGCAGAAACCTATCTTAAAAAAGTGGGCTTATACGATAAACGAGATAGCTATCCTAACCAGCTATCCGGTGGCCAGCAGCAACGCATCGCTATCGCACGCGCATTAGCGATGGAACCCCAAGTTTTACTCTTTGACGAACCAACCTCTGCACTTGATCCAGAACTTGTCGCAGAAGTGCTAAATGTTATGCGAGACCTCGCAGCTGAAGGACGCACGATGTTGATCGTCACCCATGAGATGCGTTTTGCCCGTGAAGTATCCAGCAAAATTGTATTTCTACACGAAGGCCAAATTGAGGAGATGGGCACACCTGATGAGGTGTTTACCAATCCTAAATCTGAACGCTGCAAAGCATTTTTAAGCAGTCATTTCTAATCCAGCCTGCAACTAACAATAAATATTCCGCGAGGATCATAAGATGGGATTTAAGAAATTAATTACAACAACAGCATTTGTTGTCTCTACTCTGGCAGCGCCTGCCTTTGCTGGCGATAAAATCCGTATCGCTACTGAAGGAGCATACGCGCCCTTCAACACAATCAATGCTGATGGCGAACTAGCAGGTTTTGATGTAGATATTGCTAAAGCACTTTGTGAAGAGATGAAAGCTGACTGCAAAATCGTAGCTCAAGATTGGGACGGCATCATTCCTGGCTTAAAAGCACGTAAGTACGATGCAATCATTGCCAGCCTTTCAATCACACCAGAGCGTCAACGTGTTGTAGCGTTTACTGATCACTACTACTCAAACTCTCTTGGTTTTGTCAGCGGTAAAGATGGCGATTTCGATCCAAACGCCCTAAAAGGCAAAACCATTGGCGCACAACGTGCCACGATTGCAGGCCAGCACCTCGAAGATAACTATTCCGACAAAGCTTCAGTCAAACTATATGACACTCAAGGTAACGCTTATCTAGATCTAGCGAGCGGCCGTTTGGATGCGATTCTTTCTGACAAACTACCTGCTTACGATTGGTTACAAACTGAAGAAGGTAAAAACTTCGAATTTCGTGGCGATAAGATCGATGTTAACGACAAGATCGCTATTGCTGTCCGTAAACGCGATGGTGAATTGAAAGAGAAGTTCAACCAAGCATTAAAAGCGATTATCGAGAACGGGACTTACGAAAAGATTAACACTAAGTACTTCCCATTCTCTATCTACTAAGCTTAAACACTGAAAACTAGGGAAAAGCAGGATAAAACCTGCTTTTCCTGTTTCATCAGGTATATCTATATGGATCTTCAGGGCTTTGGGCACCTCTTAATCAGTGGCGCTTGGATAACCGTTCAATTAGCTATTTGCAGCTTAGTCATTGGCCTCGTTTTCGGGGTTTTAGGTGCAAGCGCAAAGCTATCTAAATACAAAGTTGCTAACGCTATTGGTAATGGTTATACCCTGTTTATTCGGGGCATGCCTGAGTTACTACTCGTCCTGACAATCTATTTTGGGTCATCTGCCGTTTTGATGGCGATAGCCAGCCTGTTCGGTTATGACGAATATATAGAGCTAAGTCCTTTTGTAGCCGGTGTAATCGCACTAAGTATCGCCTTTGGTGCATATGCCACTGAAGTCTTCCGTAGTGCACTTCAAGAAATACCTAAAGGCCAAAAGGAAGCGGCTATTGCTCTTGGTATGACGGGTTTCCAAACCTTTCGACGCATTACCTTGCCACAAGTTTGGCGCTTAGCTTTACCCGGTTTAGGCAACCTATTCCTTGTTCTTTTAAAAGATACAGCACTGGTTTCTGTTATAGGTCTTAACGAACTTATGCGCCAAACCACCGTTGCCGTTGGCAATACCAAAGAGCCTTTCACTTTCTACTTAGCCGCAGCAGTGGTTTATCTCCTAATGACTTCAATCTCAATGATCGGCTTACATTACCTAGAGCGAAAAGCTAATCGCGGTTATAAAGGAGCACGCGCATGAGTTGGGAATGGGATGTCATTTTTGAAAACTACCCTCGCCTATTAGAAGGCGCTCTACTGACCCTTGAGCTAGTCCTCTTTTCTGGATTTATCGGGCTCATGCTTGCGGTACCATTGGCATTGATGCGTATCTCTAAACGCCCTTGGCTACAAGCCTTTCCTCTTGCTTACATCTTCTTTTTCCGTGGCACGCCACTGCTGATACAGATCTTCTTAGTGTACTACGGCGCATCTCAGTTTGAATTCATTAAAAACTCTGCGCTTTGGCCTATTCTTAAAGAACCGTACTGGTGTGCCATCATCACCTTTGCGCTCCATACTGCGGCTTATATCGCTGAGATACTCCGTGGCGCTATTCAATCTATCCCTAAAGGCGAGATTGAAGCCGCTAAAGCCTTAGGTATGAGCTACCCGCTTATGCTGCGTCGTATCATCCTACCTCGCGCATTTGGCATTATGATGCCTGCCTATGGCAACGAAGTAATCCTAATGCTTAAAGGTAGTGCCCTAGCCAGCACAATTACACTACTCGATCTAACGGGTATGGCACGCACAATCATCGCCAGAACTTATACGCCACTCGAAATATTCTTCGCAGCCGGTGTTATCTATCTAATTATCAGTGCCCTTTTGGTGTTTTTATTCCGCTATATGGAAAAACGCTTTAATCGCCACCAGCATTGGCCGAATGAAAAGCCAAAAGATTTAGACCCTCAGCATTAACCCGAATGACTAAACATGATGGGCCAGAGCAGCGTTACCGCGATGGCCCACATGGTTACCCAAATGAACAAATCCATAACCTGCCATGCTTTTGGATTATTAAATATCGGCTGACATACCTTCGCACCAGCTACTAGCAGCCAAAACCAAATGCATGAGAACCCCATCGCACCTATAGCAAACCAAACTCTCTCAGACTCTGGGTATTGCCCTCCGATACTCCCTAAAAGCACCACAGTATCTAAATACACATGGGGGTTAAGCAGTGTAATCGCCAAAGTAACAATCAACGCTTTGCCTAAACCACACAAAGCCATTTCATTTGCTTTAAATACCTGTGGCTTTAAAGCTTTGCACAGGGACTGAGCGCCATATACAAACAGAAATACAGCCCCGCCGATCCGTGCTGCGAACATCCAGCTTTCTGATTGCGCGATTAAGATACCCATACCTGCCACGCCAACAGCAATTAAAATCATATCAATCAGGGCGCACAAGGCTGCAATCGGCCAGTGGAACTGACGGCGTAAGCCTTGAGTAAAGACAAAGGTATTTTGGCTTCCCATCGCAACAATTAGTCCTGCGCTAGTAACTAAGCCCTTTATCAATGCTGCCAAAGCCGCGCCTGTAAAAATGGATACCATACTGCCCCCCCTGAATAATGGCAGGCATAGTGCTAAACTTTCATAAGCCAGTAAAACTAATAATTCTAATGATTGATAAGTTTTTCTAATGATAGATTACAAACAGCTCCAAGCACTTGCAGCAATTCTCGAAGAAGGTAATTTTGATAAGGCCGCAGAGAAGCTCAATATCTCTCAATCAGCTGTATCTCAGCGCTTAAAACAGCTAGAGGACAGTGTTGGACAAACACTGATTATCAGAAATACGCCTATACAAGCGACAACGGCTGGGCAGCTGTTACTGAAGCATTACCACCAAGTATCTCTGCTACAAGCAGAACTACAGGAACAGATCTCACTTGAGCAATCAGATAGCTTTACAAAAATTTCTATTGGATTAAATGCAGATAGCTTGGCTACTTGGTTTTTGGACGCAGTTAAACCGCTTCTTGATGACGAAAAAATCCTTCTAGATCTTAAACTGGACGATCAAGATCAGACTCATCACTTTCTTAAAACAGGTCAAGTGATCGGGTGCATCAGCTCTAATCCAAAACCAATGCAAGGCTGCAGCTGTATCCCACTTGGTGTCATGATTTATCGTTGTCTTGCTAGCCCCGATTACATCAATAAATATTTCCCTGACGGTATAAACACAGAAGGCTTTTACAATGCGCCTGTTGCTGAATTTAGCAATAAGGATGAGCTTCAGAACAGATATCTAAAGGACAATTTTAAGATTGGCCCAAACGAATATCCGAAACACCGTATTCCATCTACTGAATCGTTTTTCAATATCATCATTCGCGGCCACGCTTGTGGCATGGTGCCCGATCAGCAAAGTGCAGAGATACAGGCTTCAGGGAAAGTAGTTGATATGACCCCTGGAAGGTTTATCGAAGTCCCACTTTATTGGCATATCTGGAGCCTTAAATCGGGACTATTTCAAAGATTAACACAGAGGTTAAGAAAGCAAGCGGAGCAAGACCTTCTTCCTATGTGAAAAGATTAAACCTTATTCACCAAACACAGGCTTAAAGAAGCTGCGCTCATAACTCTGAATGCATTTGGTCTGCTTTGCATAATCAAATGCAGCCATGCATTCAGAGTCTTTAAAGGAATCTATCCGGTATTGTTCATAAGCAGCGAGACTAGGAAAACTGAACAACGCTAGCGCGATGTTGTTAGCCCCTTCAGATGGAAGGAAATAGCCATGATGTTGACCGCCAAATTTGTCAACCAATGGAATCCATAGCTTTGCATAGTGCTCGAATTCGACAACTTTGTCCGGATCGATTACATAGCGCAAGTAACAAGTTACCATCTGATTGCCTCCGCTTTGTTAGCCGTGATTACCAAGAATCAGCGGCTTTTAGATCGCTCTCTTTTTGCTCTACCCAGTTCTCGCCCTCGCTGGAGATTTCTTTCTTCCAGAAAGGCGCATCTTTCTTTAGGTAATCCATAATGAACTGAGCCGCTTCAAATGCATTGACTCGATGGGCACTACCCACACCGACAAAAACGATATTCTCGTTAAGGTCTAAACGGCCAACACGATGATAAATTACGATGTTGCCGAGCTCCCAGCGTTCACGCGCCTGCGTAGCAATCTTCTCAAGCGCTTTCTCGGTCATGCCTGGATAATGCTCAAGAAAAAGCGCATCAAGCTTATTATCAGCTATCTCTAATTCGCGAACGATTCCAGTAAAAGTGACTATGGCCCCACTAGTCGCATCATCAGCTCTTACACTTTCTGACAGTGCGCCAATATCAAAATTGTCTGTAGCGACAATCACTTGAGTTGTTGCCATGGTAATTCCTCTCTAAATTGATATTGAAATCATACCACCAAAAGCTATTAAAGAAGCAATGCTCAATAGGCTTATAACCTATTAAAAACACTGGTTTGATGGTATTGTGTCGAACTAATTTTTGAGTCATCTATCCAATAAATATTGGAGTAATTACCGAGGAATATGATGGATTGGCATCCACACGCAACAGTTGCTGTCATCGTAGAAATGGAAGGCAAGTTCCTTTTGGTAGAAGAAAGATCTTCAGGTGAAATAGTTTTCAATCAGCCTGCGGGCCATATTGAAGAAGGCGAAACCTTTATAGAAGCAGCATGCAGAGAAACATTAGAAGAGTCTGCATGGCACGTAAGACCTAAATATTTAACGGGGTTTTACGTCTATAAATCCGGTAATAACAATATAACCTATCATCGTGCCTGCTTCTATGCCGAAGCGATTAAGCACGAACCAGAGCGTGAACTCGATGAAGGTATCATTCGCGCTGTTTGGATGACACGCGATGAGATTGTTGCTCACACAGACAAACTGCGTAGCCCAATGGTTTTGAAATGTATTGATGATTACCTAGCTGGTAAGCAATACCCTTTAGATCTGATACACGAATATAGCAATTAACTGAATAAACACATGACTGATCACAGCAATACCAAAGTGATCGTCGGCATGTCCGGCGGCGTAGATTCATCCGTTTCAGCATTACTGTTAATGCAACAAGGCTATCAAGTCGAAGGCCTGTTCATGAAAAACTGGGACGAGGATGATGGCACTGAATACTGTACCGCCAAAGAAGATCTAGCTGATGCCCAAGCAGTTTGTGACAAGCTTGGCATTCATCTACACACAGCAAACTTTGCTGCCGAGTACTGGGATAATGTATTTGAGCATTTCCTAGAGGAATACAAAGCAGGCCGTACACCTAACCCTGATATTTTGTGTAACCGTGAAATCAAGTTTAAAGCATTCCTTGAGTATGCAATCGAACTTGGTGCTGATTACATCGCAACCGGCCATTATGTTCGCCGCGGTGATCGCGACGGCAAAACGCGTCTGTTAAAAGGGCTAGATAAAAATAAAGACCAGAGCTACTTCTTGCATCAAGTAGGTCAGGTTGAAATTGAAAAGACCCTCTTCCCTGTTGGCGAACTGGAAAAACCCGAAGTTCGTAAACTTGCTGAAGAGCATGACCTAATCACTCACAACAAGAAAGACAGTACCGGCATCTGCTTTATTGGTGAGCGCAGATTTAGCGACTTCCTTAAACAGTACTTACCGGCCCAGCCTGGCAAAATAGAAACACCTAAAGGTGATGTGATTGGTAAACACTCTGGCTTGATGTATTACACCATTGGTCAGCGCCAAGGGCTGCAGATCGGCGGTCTTAAAGATTACCCAGAAGAGCCATGGTTTGTAGCAGGTAAAGATCTGGATCGTAATGTTTTGATCGCCGTTCAAGGCAAACAAAATGATCTGCTATTTACCGATTGGCTTACAGCAGACGAAATTTTCTGGATCAATGGTGAAGAGCCTGCATTGCCATATAGCTGCACGGCCAAAGTACGTTACCGCCAGACTGATCAAGAATGTACGATCGAACGTCACGGTGACAGTGGTTACCTAATCCGCTTTGCAGAAGCTCAACGTGCCATCACACCCGGACAATCCGTGGTTATCTACGCAGAAGATATCTGCTTGGGTGGTGGTGTTATCGAACATACAGGCAAAGACGACTAGGAGGCCCCAATGTCACGACAGCATGACGAACAAGCGCTGGGCCTAGCTGGTTTATTTCAAGCAGCTGCTCTCGTTGAACAAATTGCAACGAGAGGCATGGTTGCTCAAGACAGCTTAGAAACATCGGTCTATAGCATTATGCAGTTAAACCCTGCATCGACAGAAGAGATCTATGGCGGCGCTCAAGACCTACCTTTCAATCTACACTTAGGCCTGCAAAACCTAAGAGATCTGATTGATAAGCCGCGAGCAGAACACAACAAAGATGTGATTCGCTACGCACTAAGCATGATGCACCTTGAGCGCAAGCTTAGCAGCGATCCAGAAATGCTAAACAAAGTAGCGCAACGTTTAGCTCAGGTATCTGAGCAAGCTCGCTACTTTAATTCTGATCAGCCAGACAGTGAGCCAACTGCGAGCAGTTACTGCCATCCAAATGTAATCGCAAATATTGCAAGCCTTTACCAAGATACGATCAGTAGCTTTAGCTTCCGAATTCAAGTAACAGGCGATCCCCGCCATCTGCAAAATAGTGAAAACGCAGCGAAGATACGCGCATTACTATTGGCTGGCATTCGTAGCGCAATGCTTTGGCGTCAGAAAGGCGGTAAACGCTGGCAGTTATTGTTCTTCAAATCTCGCCTACGCCCTTCCCTTAAAAAGATTATGGGAACCTCATAAGAGGTGACGATATTTAGATAAAAAAAACCGGATAGCTCGTTAAAGCATCCGGTTTTTTTTATTTACCTATCTATTTTATGTATCGATTACAAAGTTACGCGTGACGAACCGATAACTCATTTGCGTCGTGACTACGAAGCATAGCTTCAATATCACTCTCAGCAGCGTCAGCTATCAATACTTTGACCATATTGCAGCTTTTATCTATAAATACTTGCTCTCTTGGCACTCCATTAGCCATCAGGTCATCAAATACCAGTTTGGTTTGATCGCTGGACCCAAAGGAGCCGGTAACAGACATAGTCATATAACTACCCTCCTCAATTTCAGCTAAATTCAGCTATATTATGTAGCGACAATTTAAGCTTAGAACTTGGGCCGCCCTTTATCCATATACCCCTACGAAAAGTCACTCGACTCAGGTATAATGCGCGCCTTCTTTTTAACCTAAAAGGTAGAGATCGATTCATGGAGCTTTCTGCACTGACAGCCGTTTCTCCGGTTGATGGCCGCTATGGCAGCAAAACAGCTGACCTGCGTGATGTTTTTAGTGAATATGGCCTGATTCGCTTCCGCGTTGAAGTTGAAGTTCGTTGGTTACAAAAACTAGCTGCGCATCCACAAATCACTGAAGTTCCAGCGTTAAGCTCTGAAGCTGATGCTCTGCTGAACTCGATCGTTGACAACTTCGGTCCTGAAGACGCTCAGGCTGTTAAAACGATCGAACGTACTACTAACCACGATGTAAAAGCGGTTGAGTACTTCATTAAAGACAAATTCAAAGATAACGCTGAGCTAATGGCGATCAATGAATTTGTTCACTTTGCCTGCACATCTGAAGACATTAACAACCTTTCTCACGCACTTATGCTGAAAAACGGTCTTGATGTTGTAGTTCCACAGATGCAGCAAGTAACTGACGAAATCGCTAAGATGGGTCGTGAATTTGCTGAGCAACCAATGCTTTCACGTACTCACGGTCAGACTGCCTCTCCAACAACTGTTGGTAAAGAGATGGCTAACGTTGCTTACCGTATGCAGCGTCAGATAAAACAGCTTCAGAATGTTGAGCTTCTAGGTAAGATCAACGGTGCGGTTGGTAACTACAACGCTCACCTATCTGCTTACGCTGACATCGACTGGGAACAGAACGCTAAAGACTTCGTTGAGAGCCTTGGCCTATCTTTTAACCCATACACAACTCAGATCGAGCCACACGACTACATTGCTGAGCTTTTCGATGCAGTTGCTCGTTTCAACACGATCCTAATCGACTTCGATCGTGACGTATGGGGTTACATCTCTCAGGCATACTTCAAGCAGAAAACGATTGCTGGTGAAGTTGGCTCCTCTACTATGCCGCATAAAGTTAACCCAATTGACTTCGAAAACTCCGAAGGTAACTTGGGCATTGCGAACGCAATCATGAGCCACCTAGCGCAGAAACTACCGATTTCTCGCTGGCAGCGCGACCTAACTGACTCTACTGTTCTACGTAACATGGGCGTTGGTTTCGGTTACAGCTTGATCGCTTATCAGTCTAGCCTGAAAGGTATCAGCAAGCTTGAGCTTAACCCAGCTCAGCTAAACGAAGATCTAGAAAATGCTTGGGAAGTTCTAGCAGAACCTATCCAAACAGTAATGCGTCGTTACGCTATCGAAGAGCCTTACGAGAAGCTAAAAGCGCTGACTCGTGGCCAGGACATGAGCAAAGAAACAATCCTAGCGTTTGTTGATACTTTGGACATGCCAGAAGAAGCTAAGCAGTCACTTAAAGAACTGACTCCTCATAGCTACATCGGTAACGCTGTTGATCAAGCTAAAAAGATCTAAGCTGATCTAATTAATCAGTTTTATGAAACGGGGCTATAGCCCCGTTTTTTATATAAGGCACAGATTAACCCCATGGAACACTTCACACGACCAGACGGCACTGAGATCCATTACATATCTCTCGGTGAAGGTGAAACCACCTTAGTTTTTCTTCACGGCTGGACGGCGAGTGTTCGGGAATGGCTCCCCTTCGCTTCTGAGCTAGCAGAAAACCACCGTGTGGTAAGCTGGGACGCTCGCGGGCATGGTGCTCACTTTTATCACAAAGAAAGGGATATTAGCTTACCTGCGATGGCTGACGACCTCGAAGCTATGCTCGAGCACCTTAAGATAGAAGATGCTGTCCTCATTGGACACTCTATGGGCGCACTGACTTCTTGGGAGTACTTACGTCGACATGGTGATAAGCGCCTCCGCGGGCTTTGCATTGTCGACCAATCACCAAAGCTAATTACCGATGATGAATGGCAACACGGCGTATACAGTGATTTCTCGCAAGCATCCAACAGCGCCTTCATTCACCGCCTGACCGAAAATTTCGCTGAGGCAGTACTTGAGCTGATTGCCTTTGGTAAAAATCAACGTTCCAGAGAAAATTACGAGCAAAACTCTCGTGGCTTCCAGCAGATGCGTAAATATCTGCAGAAGCAACCTGGCGATCTGCTAACCCGCTGCTGGGATAGCATTACCCAGCAAGATTACCGTGACGTTGTATCTAACATTAAACTACCTACCCTGCTGATCTACGGCGATGAAAGCCAGTTCTATAGCGCTGAGCTACAACAGTGGGTTAATAAAAGTATCGAGGGTTCAGAATTGCATATTTATGAGCAATCGGACCACTCTCCGCATTTATGGCATAAAGAGCGATTCATTTATGATCTGAATCGTTTTATAGATTCATTGTGAGAACCATTAAAAATGTTATCTAACGTTCGAGTTGTACTGATCAATACATTCCACCCCGGCAATATCGGCGCAGCTGCACGCGCTATGAAAAACATGGGGCTAAGCAAACTCTATCTGGTTGAACCAGAAGATTACCCAAGCGCAGAAGCTGATTCTCGCGCTGCTGGCGCAAAAGATCTATTAGATAGCGCCATCGTTGTTAACACACTTGAAGAAGCGATTGGCGATTGCCAGCTAGTGATTGGCACCAGTGCGCGTACTAAACGTACCTTCGACCGCCCCCTTCTGGATGCACGCAAAGGCGCGGAACGTGTAGTGGCTGAAGCTAAATCAGGTGAAGTGGCTATCGTATTTGGTCGTGAAACTATGGGCCTTCATAACCATGAATTAGCGCAATGTAACTACCATGTTTACATCCCTGCTAACCCAGAGTATCCAGTGCTCAACGTATCTCAAGCAATCCAGCTTCTTTGCTACGAGATATTTATGGCAGCGGAAAACAAAAGCTATGACGATATTGAAAGCGAATACCCTCGCCATAAAGAGATGGCTCTATTCTACGAGCACTTAGAGAAAGTGCTACGTTTGACCGATTTCATCATCCCTCAGCATGAGGGTAAAGTACTGGAAAAATTACACCGTTACTTCAACCGCTCACGTCCTGAAAAAACTGAGCTGAATATGCTTCGTGGCATCCTGACTTCAATTGAAGAAACGGTCGAAAAACTAAAAAAATAACTACAAAGATATATCTTACGACAAGGCCAAAAGATGGAAGAGAATTTACAAGCACTACTAAAACAGGCTGACGAGCTTCGCGACAACATCGAAAAGATGCACCAAGAGTCCAAAACAGTTGGTTATAACGCTGCTGGCATCCGCGAATGCGCTACAACTCTGCAGAAAGGCATCAAGAAAGTGGGCAACAACAAGCTTGCTGCTCTAGCCAATCGTGACAAGCGTAAAGTTTACGCTGAAATGGAAGAAGCAATCGAACAGCTTATGGAGTTAATTGACTAGTGAAATCTCCGTTTGGTGACATCAGCATTGAAACATTTTTAGCTGAATACTGGCAGAAGAAGCCTTTACTGATTCGTAACGCTTTCTCTAATTTTGAGCCCCCTGTTACGGCTGACGAGTTAGCCGGCATGGCACTAGAGGAAGACGTAGAATCGCGTCTAATAATACAGTCACCGGACGGTAAAGATTGGTCTTTAAAGCATGGTCCTCTGCAGGAAGAAACGTTCGCTGAACTTCCCGACTCGCACTGGACCCTGCTCGTGCAATCGGTCGATCACTGGATCCCTGAAGCAAACGAGCTACTCGAGCACTTCCGCTTTGTACCAAATTGGCGACTAGATGATCTTATGATCAGCTATGCAGCTGACGGCGGTGGCGTAGGTCCACATTACGATAATTATGATGTCTTTCTTATCCAAGCTTCAGGGACTCGACGCTGGGAAGTGGGCGGCATCTATGGTGAAGATTCACCACGTCGCCCAGACGTTCCAGTAATGATTCTGCCTGAATGGGAACCAGAGCATGTATGGGATCTTCAGCCTGGTGATATGCTTTATGTACCACCTCGGGTTGGTCATAACGGCTTTGCTATTGGCGATGATTGTATGACCTACTCTGTGGGCTTCAGAGCACCTTCTCATCAAGAGATGATGTCTGGCTTTACCGATTATCTGTCTGATATTACTAAAGCAGAAGACCGCTATAGTGATTCAGATCTTGCTCTACAAGCAAACCCCGGCGAAATCACCGATCAAGCATTAGAGCGTGTCAAGTCGGCGCTGAAAGAATACATCGACAGCCCTGAACTGCTGACTCACTGGTTTGGTCAGTTTATGACTGAACCAAAGAATCCAGAGCACGGCGCTGATCAAGTCTGTGAAATGGACGAGGAAGAGATCGCCGAGTTATTACTAGCAGGTATACCGCTTTGCCGTAGTGAGGGATCACGCTTTGCTTTTAACCGACTAGACGATCATTTTATTTTGTTCGTTGATGGCAAAGGCTGCGCATGCTCTGAAGGACAAGTAACTCTAGCGGAAAGCCTTTGTGCCAATCTTTATCACGAACAGATAGAACCCACTGAAGAAAATCTACAACTATTGAAGGCACTGCTTCTTCAAGGTTCCATCTATTTTCTAGACGAAGAATAGGTAAGCAAATCTATAGCTCTTTAAAACCGTTTAAAGAGCTATATCTTTCCCTATCGCTAATCACAACAAGCGATTACACTTACCCAATCCGCAAATTACGCTTAGCCGACCAAGGCATTGTTATGACCGACCAAGATCAAGCTACTGTCGAAAAAACACTAGAATCTAGACCCACGCTTGAATCTGAGATCAATTCAGCCCGAATTAACGCCTTAGAACTAAAGCTAGAAACACTATCACTAATTACAGAATCTCTATGGAATATTGTTCAAGAAAGCAATATTGAGTGTAGCGCAGACTTAAAAGATAAGATGGCAAATGTAATAGACCATCGAGCAAAGCGGGATTCTATCAAAGTCACTTGCAAAGTTTGTAACAGCGAGCAAAAAGCTAGCGCCCCTTACTGCAATCATTGCGGGAATAAGCTCGATTATTCTGGTGAAATCTCACCTTTTGATTACTAAGCTCAGTTTCGATGGTAAACCTATTTAGCTCTCCAATCATCCAAACCGTAATTACCCATCACCTGCGAAATACCATTTCCCCGCTTTAGGATGGCCATTTTATCATCGAAGACTTCCATCATTTTCTTAATATCATCTTGCATATTAATTTGCGGTGAAAATGCCATATAAATTTTGGCCTCTTGTACACAACCTGCACTTTTAAACTTATCCCACTTACCCGCGTTTTTTAACGTATAAACAGTGCTGTTGTAGGTAAACAAGAAAGCATGAATCCGATTAAGTAGCACTTTTTTAGCTTGCTGGACTATGTGTCGTTCATTATATGGAAGGTATTGAAACTGCTCAGGATGAAGTAACGCGTAATCATTTAATTCTTCAATAGATGTGTCTGTAGATAAACCAAACTGTCTGTTCTTCAGGCTATGGATGTTCTCGTACTGCCACTGCTTTTCTCTATCAGTAAAAAAGCACATGCGCTGTGTACCCACTTCATTAATCGGGTAAAGAAGATCTGGGGCCTCAGGCTTAGCTGGAGATAGAACAGCATGAACTCGCCCCTGTTGAGTCATAGATAAAGCTCGGCTCCAAGGATAAATACGAATATCTAATTCATACTGCGTATCACTGTAGATCTGATTAACCAAGTCGATAATGTAGCCGGGGTCGTCAGCTTCAGGGCAGATCTGCGGGCACCAATCAATGGCTGCGATATTGATAACCTGCTTCTCTGCGAAACTGGTATTAGGTAACAGAAGACAAGAAATAAGAAAAAGATAGGAACGCATGCATATACCCAAACTCTTCAAGGGCGAACCCTAATGAGCTTAAGTATAGCAAGCAGATCTAAAAGATTAGCGAAAGGAAAGTTAGGTATTAGCGACCAAAATACTGATCAATAATATCTGGAAGCTCATCAAAAGCTTCCATTTCGAAACTATCGATCTGTTGATCGAAGTGACTTAAGTAACGCTTAGCATGATCACGGCTTAACGCCCTACCAAGTATGGCATAATCAATTTCAGGGAGTGTTTTATCATGACGCGGCTCAACCTGCCATGTGATATAAGCTGGCGCGGATCTTTGTAATTTTAAACCTGCTTGAATGCAAAATTTATCAACATGACTCAACCCTTCAGGACCTAAACACCCAGGTTCGATACGGAAGATTACTGTCAGTTTTTTACTATCTTCGAACGCCATTTCTCTTCTCTATTCAATCAGTTATAAGCACTACCTTGTTTATGAGTCTACTATAATTCATCAAACAAGCGTTTGCCTACTTTAGTACTTAACATAGTATGATCTGTGTCACACGACTATGACTAATTAGATTGAATTGCTTTATAATTGCCGCTTTTTGCAAGTCTCTTGAGGGGCAATATGAAATTTTCATCGCTAGACCTATCACCTGAGTTACAACAAGCTCTGGATGAATGCGGCTATACAGACATGACCCCAATTCAAGAGCAAGCAATTGTGCCCGGCCGCCGCGGCAAAGATCTGCTTGCCAATGCCCAAACAGGTACAGGTAAAACAGCAGCCTTTTCCATCCCAATTCTGCAGAAAATTTCCGATAATCCGCGCGACTTAGCAGAGCGTCAGATTCGCTCAATTATCCTGACGCCTACCCGCGAACTAGCACAACAGCTTGCAGAAACGATTGGCCGCTATAATAAACACCTGAATCTTCGTGTTTTAGCCGTTTATGGTGGCGTTAACCTAGACACCCAGAAGAAGAAATTACGTCACGGTGCAGACGTACTGATTGCCACACCAGGCCGCTTAATCGAACACCTTAGCGGCAGCAATGTCGATCTAAGCAAAACTGAATTTGCTGTACTCGATGAAGCCGACCGCATGCTAGACATGGGCTTTGTTACGGATGTACTGACTATCCTAGAAGCAACACCGTCTTCAAAGCAAACCCTGCTCTTCTCTGCCACTCTATCTGATGCTGTTCATAAACTGTCCAGAAAAATTCAGAAGAAGCCTGAGCAAATCAAAGCAGCGAGACAGAACTCAATTGCAGACACAGTCGATCATGTTGTCTACCCGGTAGAAGAGAAGCGTAAAGCAGATCTTTTTGCGGAGCTTATACAGGAAGAAAACTGGTTCCAAGTATTAGTATTCACCAGCACCAAGGCACAAGCTAACGAGCTGATGCTTGACCTTAAAGTTGACGGTATTGAAGCTGTTATTTGCCATGGAGATAAGAGCCAAGGCGCTCGCCGCCGAGCTGTTGCAGACTTTAAAGCGGGTAAAATCCAAGTACTGGTTGCAACCGAAGTTGCCGCTCGCGGCTTAGATATTCAAGGATTAGAGCACGTTGTAAATTATAATCTTCCTTATCTAGCTGAAGACTATGTTCATCGCGTAGGACGCACGGGTCGTGCAGGGACACAAGGCAAGGCTATATCTTTTGTAAGCCGAGAGGAAGAAAGCGCATTAGACAGTATTGAGCGCCTTATTGGCACACCAATTAAACGCATATTCCGCAAAGGCTACGAGGTGGGCAGTCGTGAAGGTCTGAGAAAGCGCATTCACAAGAAAGGCCCTAAGAAGAAGCACAATAAAGCAACGCGCACCCAAGTTATTGGCCGCAAGTCTTCTGCAAAGAAAAAGCGCTAGCCAAATATGCTAAATCCAATAAAAAAGGAGCTTATATAAGCTCCTTTTTTATGCAAACAACTTAGAAACTCGGCATATTCATATCGAAATCACGCTTTAAAGAGCGCTGTTCCATATAATTATCAGAGCCCTGCTTTTTGCGTTTTCCTTTCGCTACCTTCCTACGCTGATGATCCGCATATTGACCATCCATATAGTCTTCTTCCATTTCATCCTGCTCTAATGGCAAATTAGCCAATCGAAGTTTGCTACTCATCTATCAGTCCTAATTCATTACTAACAACCCGTTACGGGCTTGATTAAGTTAGTTAATGAAACCTTATTTTTGTGACTAAACAATGAAAGCGATATGACAAATTAAGGTACAAAAAAAGGGCCTTAAGCAGCCCTTTTTTAAAAATCGAATTATTCTTTAGATAAGATCTGAGAATGGATGAATAATGACCTTTTGCCCTGCATCGATACCTGCAAACTCATCAGAGATCTCGATTAAACAATTGGCAGAAACCATAGAGGTTAAAATGCCAGAGCCTTGACTGCCTATAGACCTAACAACCAATTCGCCATTGTCATTAATTGAATAAACACCACGACTGTAATCAGTCCTTCCCGGCCTAGATCGAAGCGAAGTCTCAGCAATTGCCACCATACGTCGTGGCTGCCAATTTATCTCCCCCGCCATTTTACGCAGCGCAGGCTGAACAAACTGAGTAAACGTTACCATCACCGCAACAGGATTACCCGGTAGTCCGAAAAACGGAGTATTGCCCAACTTGCCAAAGGCTAGCGGACGACCAGGGCGCATCGCTATTCGCCAAAAATTGATTTCACCTACAGCAGCCAACGCATCTTTAATAAAATCAGCCTGCCCCATAGAGACTCCACCAGAAGAGATCACCATATCAGCTTCATCGGATGCCCTACGTAAGGCCTCTTCCATTACCTGCTGCGAATCTTCGATGATGCCATAATCAATCACCTCGCAACCTAAACGCTTCAAAAGCCCACTAAGAGAAAAGCGATTTGTATCGTAAATGCAGTTTTCGGGTAGCGGTTGACCTTGTGCTGTAACTTCATCACCCGTAGAAAAGATGGCGACCTTTAAAGATCGATAAACCGTTACTTCGGTATGACCCAGCGAAGCAATTAAACCCAACTCTTGAGGACGTAAAAGACAACCCGCCTTAAGAGCCGTTTCCCCTTCAGCGATGTCTTCACCCGCCTCGCGGACATTTTGTCCTTTTTTAACCGGCCCCACGAAAGTTAATTGCTCACCCTCTCGCGCACATGCTTCTTTTATAATGACGCTGTCAGCCCCTTGAGGAACAGGCGCACCCGTCATGATTTCTACTGCCTGATTAAAACCAACCTCACCAGAGAAAGCCTCACCCGCAAACACACGACCAATGACATCTAAGGATTCACCAGATACACAATCAGCTGCAACAGCATAACCGTCCATTGCTGAGTTTCGTTGTTGAGGAACATTAATGCCAGAAACTAAATCCACCGCCAAAATGCGATTTATCGCCTCCGTGACAGCTACAGTTTCGGTGCTGCTTTGAACATCAATTTGATTGAGTATGGTCTGAATACTTTCAGCAACAGGTAACATACCACCCGGATTAGCAGCCGGATCAAAACAACTTAACACTTCGCTCATCAATCAATTACCTAGCTGATGTACTCTTTAATAAAACGCAGAATTTCGTCTGTGTCATTAATGTTAAACAAGGGTAGCTCTCGATGTAATTGTAATGGTTCATCCGAAGCCACCGCAATTATGTTTTCATCTTCAAGATACATGAGGCCTTTATTGATCTCTTTACGGTGCAATTCGATCTTTGGAAAAGACTCCTGCTTAAAGCCCTCTACCAAGACCAGATCTAAAAGAGAGTGATCCATACGACTTAACATATGGTTTAGAGATGGACGATCACCCTGATCCTGCTCAACCATTAACGCCCAACGCTTACCTGAGCTAATCAGCATCTGATCAGCACCTGCTTTTCTAAGCTCGTAACTATCTTTACCAGGATGATCAACATCGAATTTATGGTGAGCATGCTTGATGACACCAACCCGAATACCATCTTCTTTTAGAGCTGGAATCAGCTTTTTCAATAATGTAGTTTTGCCTGTACCACTCCAAGCTGCAAAGCCAAGTAGTTTTGGCATCTGTTGAAGATCATCGAGATCATCCCGACGGTTTACATTGGTGAAAGCTTCAGGAAAATCAGAGAAATCGACTTCCGTGTAGTTATGCTGAGCATACCAACGGTCGATCTTACGTTCGCCAGAAGCTAACGCTTTCTGGACACTTCCAAGTAGATCTCGATGAATAAGAGCAACAACCGGCTGCATTCGCTTGCCATCAGTTGCAACAGCGATTTCTGCCTTTTGTTCTCGCGCTTGAAGCAACATGCGACGCACTAGGACTGGAGGCAGAAACGGCCCATCACATGGCGCAAACAATACCCAATCAGTAGCAGCATGATGAAGACCGGTCGCAATACCCATAAGCGGCCCTTGGAAATCACCTTCAAGATCAGAAATAACCGGCAAACCCAATGTGCCATAAGCATCCATACTCCGATTTGCATTGATCATGCAACGAGCTACTTGAGGCTGAATAACGTCTAAAACATGCTTAATTAGTGGCTTACCATTTAGCTCCATCCAGCCTTTATCTACGCCCCCCATTCGGCGAGCCATACCACCAGCAAGAATGACGGCAGTTACTTGATCAGGATTATGCATATTGATTAGCCTCATTTAATTGAGCTGTTTCTTTTATAGAACCATTTTCTAACAATAAGTTGCGCTGACAAAGCGCTGTCACGCAATTACTTTGATGACTGGAGACCATTACAGCCGTACCGCCATCAACCATCTCTTTAACTAATTCAGCAACGGTTTCTACCGATTTCCGATCTAGATTAGCCGTTGGCTCGTCCAGAAACAGTAAACCTGGATTTAAAACCCACGCACGAGCAAGCGCCAAACGTTGCTTTTCACCGCCCGACAACGAATGCGCCTGTTGTTCAGCCAAAGACTCTAAGCGAGACCAAGCCAATCCTTTATCGACTAGCATTTTGATTTTTTGCCTAGATTCACCACGAAGACGTAAACCATAAGCAATGTTATCTTTCACTGTACCAGCAAAGATGTAAGGTGTTTGGTGGAGATAAACGACCTTAGGATGCAATTTAGTATTCAGAAAGCTACGTTTATTCGGCGTTACCGTAACCGTACCTTCACAAGGTTTATCTAAGCCTGCCAAGATTTTCATCAACGTTGTTTTACCGGCACCGTTATCACCACTCAGGTGAAAGCTTTCACCTTCTTTCAACGTCAATTTATCAATATTAAATAGCTCTCGTTGGTCAAAACGCTTTACCAGATTGCTAGCATTTAATTCGATACTCATTACATCCTCACAATCAAGCCGTTAAACGGCCTGACCTTTGCCTCGCACTGATGCCAAGGTGAAATTCAAAAAAAGAGCCAGCACCAACAAGACCAAACCAAGCGCCACGCCCTGTGCGAACATCCCTTTACTCGTTTCCAGCGCAATCGCTGTAGGTATGTTTCGCGTATAACCCATAATGTTGCCACCGACCATCATCGAACAGCCAACTTCTGAGATAATTCGACCAAAACCTGCTACCACGACAGCAAGCAAAGCGAATCTTGCTTCACGCATAATCGTGATAATTGAAAAAGTGTAACCTGCACCTAATGTTCGCGCAGTTTCCCAAGCCCTTCTATCAACGGCTTGAAAAGCAGAATGACTCATACAAACCAAAAGCGGAAATGCGAGCATAACCTGACCAATAATCATGGCAGGTTGGGTAAACAACAGATGAAGATCCCCAAATGGCCCACTACGGGACAACATAAGATATAGAGTCAGACCTACTACTACTGTTGGTACTGCCATTAGCGCATTAAAAAGAGCAATTACAATTGAACGCCCTTTAAAGTCACACATCGCCAATAAAAAACCGACTAAAATAGCGGGTATCGTTGCGATAGCGATCGCTGTAATTGAAACTCGAAAAGAAACACCAATGATATTCCAGAGATCTGCATCAAAACTAAACAATAACTGCAGAGCCAACATGGATGTTTCTAAAAGATTATCTTGCATTATTTATTACTACATCAGGAAAAAGAGCCTGTGAAAGCAATCAGTTAGCCTTCACAGGCGACATACTAAATAATAGTTTACTTAGTAGCTACTTCTGCTTGTGCAGAACCATGAAACAAAGCTTTACCTTTGATACGGAAATCATTGATCATCTTTTGACCTTCTGAAGATACGAACCAGTTAGAAAGCTGTTCAGCGCCTTTTACATTTAACCCACTGTGAAGTTTTGGGTTAACCTGAATGATCTGGTACGGGTTGAATAAACGCTTGTCACCCTGAACCAAAAGCTTCAGCTGTAGGCGGTCTTCATAAGCTAACCAAGTGCCGCGGTCAGTCATTGTATAACCATTAAGCTCATCAGCGATCTGAAGCACTTTACCCATGCCCTGACCTACTTCTTTATAGTTAGCAAACTCTTTTCCTTGAGAAGTTGCTGCCCATAGAGAAAGCTCTTTTTTGTGTGTTCCTGAGTCGTCACCACGAGAGATAAAATCTGCATTAACTTTTGCGATGGACGCTAAAGCATCTGCAACATTATTAGAATCTTTAATTTTTGCTGGATCAGCTGCTGGGCCAACGATTACAAAATCGTTATACATAACGCTTTTAGGGCTTACACCAAAACCGCCATCTACGAATTTCTGCTCGGCCTTAGGAGCGTGAGTCATAACCACATCAACATCACCTGCCACACCCATACGCAACGCCTTACCTGTGCCGACAGCAATTACTTGTACTTTAGCGTCATGCTGCTTTTCGAATACAGGTAACAACTTGTCTAACAAACCAGAATTATACGTACTCGTTGTCGTTGCAAGACGGATAATTTGTTCTTCAGCAACCGCTGTAACTGAAGTTGCCGCCAAAATAGTTGTGGAGAGGGCTGCCGCGATCCACTTTTTCATCTCTTCATTCCTTATTTAATAATTATGATTTATCCAATACACGCGCCACACACACCCTGTGCAGGCAGTTTTAGCGTGCCTGACACCCTAGAGAGCAATTTAAATGCCAATGATATAGATCAGCTTAATTTTTAGACTTTAAAACGTTATTTTTCGCACCAAAATAGGTCATTTTGATTAATAATTCAGCAACTTTTAGGCTAACTGAGAAAAAATGAAACAATAGTCTTATCACTCTTTTCAGGTTTATGAGTCATAATGACCACACAAAACATTGACTGGGTCAAATTGTCCAATAGAATTGGATCCCTTTCCCAGACATTACCGTCACGGTCATTTTTAGAGATTTGAGTTGAAATGAATTCACCTCTGCAAGGCACGCAAGCTCCCGCAGTATCAGTATTGGTTGTTGATGACGAAGTTGGCATGAGAAGCTTCCTACAAAAAGCTCTCGCAAAACGCTTCGCCTTAGTAGAAACCGCAGGTAGTGTTGAAGAAGCTGAAGAACTCAGAAAACGCTGCCACTTTGATCTCTTAATCGTTGATATTAAGCTGCCCGGCCGATCTGGTATGGAATGGCATGAAGCCTTCGAAGATACCAACCGAAGCAGTGATATCATATTCATGACCGCCTACGCTGATCTGGATACTGCTATACAGGCTCTCAGAGCTGGCGCTTCTGATTTTATACTCAAGCCATTCCGCCTTGAACAAATGATGAATGCTGTTGATCGCTGCCTCGACAAACGTGCTATGGAAAGAGCAAATTTCGTCTTACGTCGTGAAGTTGATAACGCTTTCCCTATGACCGATATGATCGGAACTGGACCAGCGATTAAACAAGTACTAGACGTCATCCACCGTGTAGCCAACACCCCTTCAGCAGTACTAATTGAAGGCGAAACAGGTACAGGTAAAGAACTAGCAGCACGCATGCTGCACCAGCTAAGCAATCGAAGCGGCCCATTCGTACCGGTTAACTGTGGCGCTATTGCGCCTGATCTTTTGGAAGCCGAGCTTTTTGGACACACCAAAGGCGCTTTCACTGGCGCAAACAAAGCTCGTGAAGGTCTATTTAATTTTGCTAGCGGCGGCACTCTCTTTCTTGACGAAGTTGGTGAAATCCCACTGCTTATGCAGGCTAAACTTTTGCGCGCTCTAGAACAAAAAGCCGTTAGACCTGTAGGGAGCGAGCAAGAAACAAGCGTTGATGTACGCATCATTGCTGCAACCAACCGCCAATTAAAAGAAGAAGTAGCAGAGAACCGCTTCCGCGAAGATCTGTATTACCGCTTGAACGTACTCAGCATCACCCTGCCACCGTTACGTGATCGCCGTGAAGACCTTCCAGATCTGATCCATCATTTTTCAGTAAAGCTGTCGCGTGAACTCGGCCTATCACCTATCCCGTTTACTCATGATGACCTTAAAGCCATGCAGGCTTACAACTGGTCAGGCAATATTCGAGAACTAAAAAACCTAATTGAACGCTGCATCTTATTAGGCAAGCTCCCCGCTGATTACTTCAAAGAGCAAGATAGCAGCGAACCTAAAGCTTGTGGCAGTTTTGCAGGCTGGTCATTAGATGAGGTTGAAAAGCACCATATACTGCTAACCCTAGAACAACATTCTGGCAACAAGTCCTCCACTGCCCGAGAGCTTGGCGTATCCAGAAAAACTCTAGATCGCAAATTGGCCGCTTGGGCTCAACAGGACGAAACGGTTGATGAGATCTCTGCATGAAATCCAGTTGGTATAATTTCAGCAGCACCTTAAGACACAAACTTCTATTACTCACTCTGCTACCATTGCTGTTAACTGCAATAGGCTTTGCCATTATGGCGGCCTATTGGACGACCAGCTATACCGACCGTCAACTTTATATGAAGGTTAGTGCCGACCTTTCTGTAGCCAGTGGCACCCTTAATTTTATGCAACAAGAGCATCAAAATATTTTGATGCAACTTGGTAATAGCTACGAATTCAGAACCAACCTTCAGCAAAATAACCGTCACGCCCTTCAAGGGCAGCTACACGCAATTCGCCAAAGTCGCTCCTTAGACTTCTTGCGATTCATTGATGCACAAGAGCTAAACGCCACCCAAGAACCCTCACTACAAAACCTCTCTAAACGCCTGTTATTAAAAGAAAATTTAACCGGGTTAGCAGTAATACATAAAGACGAACTTGATCAAATCAATATGGGATTAGGCGATAAAGGGCACATCAATTTAATAGACACCCCCCGCGCCATCCCAAGCAATAGAACCGTTGAAGACCGCTCTATGGTGCTTCGCGCACTCGTGCCAATCACAGATGATTTTGGACAGTTAATCGGCGTTTTAGATTCAGGCACCATTCTCAACAATACCACCGATGCCGTAGATACCATTCGAGATCTGGTTTACGGAGACGGCACCTTACCAGAAGGCGGAATTGGAACTGTTACCCTTTTTCTCGATGACGTTCGAATCAGCACCAATGTTCCCCAAGAAAGGGAATCATTCAAATCCTCTACCCCTCTGACGTTAAAGCAACGAGCAATCGGAACACGGGTATCAGCGGAAGTTAGGAAAGAAGTTTTACGCAAAGGTGACACATGGATAAATAGAGCCTTCGTAGTCAACGATTGGTACATCTCTGCTTATAAGCCACTACTTGATTTCAACAACAAGAAAATCGGGATGATCTATGCTGGTTTTACAGAGGCCCCCTTTACCAAGATTTATTACAAGACACTAATAGAATCCGCCTCTCTTATCGCCTTGATCATGCTGGTCTCTGCCGTCCTTGTTTTCAAAAAGACTCAACTTATTATCCGCCCACTTAATAAAATCCACAAAGTGGTAACGGATATTCGTAACGGCGAAACCGACCATCGTATCGGGCAACTTGAAGCAGCCGATGAATTAGTTGAGCTAGCCGAACAGTTTGATGTCATGCTTGATCTAATTGAAGAGCGCGAGAAACAGATCAGACAAGCCAATGATCAGCTAGAGATTACAGTTGAAAAAAGAACTCGCTCATTAAAAAACCGTACGGATGCGCTCAAGCAGCATATCAAGCTACTAAAAAGCACCCGAAAGCAGCTTCTTGATAAAGAAAAGCTGGCTGTATTGGGTGAGCTTACTGCAGGTATTGCTCACGAAATTAATAACCCAGCAGCGGTAATCCTTGGAAATATGGATCTATTGGTCGCAGAGCTCGGTGATGCCGTTAAACCCGCTCAGGATGAAGTAGACATGGTTATTGAGCAGGTATATCGAATAAGATCCCTAATTAACAACCTACTGCAGTACAGTCGACCCGGTCAGTACTTAGAGCAATACGAACATTTACAGTTAAACAGTATTAGCGACGATACTTTGCAGCTAGTTTCCCATGCGCTTGAGAAACAGCAAGTGGTCGTAGAGCGAAATTATCATGCAACCTGTCCTATTGAAGTTAACTGCCAGCAAGTACAGCAAGTTCTGGTTAACCTAATACTCAACGCCTCCCACGCACTAGAAGGCCCAGGTGTAGTAACTATTCAAACTGATGATTGGATTGAGGATGGAGAAGTTAAAGGCGCAACCATTAGTGTTATAGATCAGGGGAAAGGCATTTCCGAAGAACATCTAGAACGTATATTTGATCCATTCTTTACGACTAAAAAAAGTGGTACAGGACTTGGTTTATCTGTAAGTTACGGCATCATTCGCCGGCATGGTGGCGACATTACCGTCCGCTCTGAAGAAGAGCTTGGAACCATGTTCAAAGTCCATCTACTAAAAACCGCCAACCCCACGGGGGATGGCGGTGTCGAAGGCATTCTGGATGGCCTTGCAGCCGCAGAAAGAACCAATAGGCGCGCTATGAACGCTTAGCCTGGATCTGAACTCCAAATGAGGCGACCGCATCGACTTAAATCATAACCTTGAAGGCGCTGAGCTAAGGATAGACCCTCTGGACTCTGAAGGAATTCGAATAGGTTTTGCAGTAAGTTCCGGAAATAGACATTCCGCGGAACAACTAAGTCAAAGCTTTCATCGCACACTGGGATAAAGCCAAGCCCAAACTCTCTTGCCGCACTCAATGTACCTGGACCTATGTCAGCTTCACCCTTTGCAATTAAAGACGCTACTTCTCGTTCCGAGAAAGCTACACTTCCTACAGTCAGCTGATCCTGCGGGAAAGCATGACCAGCCAACCATTCATTCAAAAATCGCTGCGAACCGGCTCCTTCTTGACGAGTCACCCAGCGAGTACTGTAATCCAGTGCCTCATTTGGGTCTTGTAAGCGTTCGAGGTCCATCGGTCGCATAATCAAACCTTGGCTGCGGTTAAACAAATGAACCAAAATCCAATGCTTAGATTGCGAGAACTGTTGTAACAGCGCAGGATGTCGGACATCGCTTTCTTCGGCGCGCCCCCAATGAATCGCACAGGCATCAGCATGCCCCTGGGCAAGAAGCTCTAATCCAAGCTTTGTACCCGTTACCGTATAACTAAATAACGCTTTAGTTCTGAGATGTTGCGTCAATCTATTAGCTGCTGCCTGCAATAAAGGATCATCACTACCAGATAGCAGCAATCGATCAGCCATCATGCCACTATGGCAGCTCTCCAATAACCAGCGATCTACCAGTGACTTGGGGAACAACCATTTACCAGTCAGTTTAGTTGCAGGAATCTCACCCTCAGCAGCCATTGCATACACTTTTTTCTCGTTCAGGTGCAAATAATCAGCCAGCTGCTTAACATTCATAAACGCTTGAGACATATCACTCATCTTATGCCTCCGTTCTTGCTTGCTTAACAGAATTTTGCTTAGGCGGTAACTGCACATCTCTGATCAATGATGCATTACCACTAAACTGTAGAAAATGCTTACCTTTGGCTCGAGCCAACATCGTGATACCCAGCTCTCTGGCCAACTCTAAACCCATCTGGGTTACACCTGAGCGAGACAGCAATACAGGAATCCCCATCTGCGCAACTTTAATAACCATCTCAGATGTTAAGCGACCCGTTGTGTAGAAAATCTTATTATCGGTATCTATTCCTTGAAGCCACATACGCCCAGCAAGTGTATCGACTGCATTGTGACGACCAACATCTTCAATAAAAGAAACCACTTGGTCACCTTCGCAGATAGCACAACCATGTACTGCACCCGCGTTCTTATAGGTATCGTTATGCTTATTAAGGTTATCTAACAGCGCATAAACAGTACTTTGCTTAATCGTTACTTCAGGTAATCTAACCTCCTCAAGCTTTTCCATTACGCTGCCAAACATCGTGCCTTGACCACAACCACTAGTCACTGTGCGCTGCTGAAGCTTTTCCTCCAAGCCTTCAGGTTCGCCATGGGTTACAACAGCGGCTGCTTCAACATCCCAATCTACCTGTATTGCTTTAAGATCAGATAGAGAATGTATAAAGCCCTGATTTCGAAGATAACCAAGGACTAACGCTTCAGGATCACCACCCAAAGTCATTAAGGTAACAATCTCTCTTTTATTTAGATAAATCGTTAATGGGCGTTCACAGGCAATTTGAACCTGTCGAACACGTCCTTGTTCGTCGATCGCCTCTACTTCGTGAGTAAGCTGCGCAGATGCATTACTTATTATGATTTCTGACACGTTTTGCATATTCCAACTCTATTAATACAGCGTCACGCCATCTTCTTCGTAACTTTCTCTCCTTAGTAGCAATTTACGTTCCTACCTTGCGATAACCTTATATTTTCTACCAATTAATACATTTAACTCTGCTTCCAGTAAGTACTAGGTCATTATTAGTGGGTCATTTTGTCCCAACTCTTTATAAACATGGGAATAATTGTCATAGCATTTGCGCATTAAGCACCTCTAAGCCCACCTATTCACGCTCAACAGCTATTAAATAAAGAGATGGCCCGTAGTTTGCAGAACTACAAAGGAGAATTCCCCACGACGGAAGACAAAAAATGTCTGCAACAAAAACAACAGATAACTGGCCACTTCAAGTTTCTCTTTCAGTTGAAAGCATTGAAGTTAACGGCTGGGATACAGAACGCTGGCAGATAGATGCCATTGAGCCTCATCAAGACGATAAGCCTGACTTCTTCCACCTTGATTTAGATCTTCACAAAGATGAACGAACAGCCTATCGCTTTAACTTAGACTCTCAGCAACCACACCTCTTTGTCTTATGCAATGAAGACGAGATGGACAACGCATTAACGCCAATCCACATAACAGCTAGCCAAGACGACGCTGCTTCTTTTATGGATGGCGAACATAAGATGTTAGAAGTTGCGATGCCGCAGGCCGTTCAATGCTGGATAGACACCTACCTAGGCATACACGGTGAACTAATCGATTGCGGTAAAAAGAAGAAAAAAGGCAAGGGACGTAGCAGTGAGCGATAACCAATCATTTTTTTCTCGCTGGTCACAACGTAAAGCTGAGCAGCAAGCTGAGCCAATAGAAGAATCTCAAACAGAAGCCTCTCTTTCAGATGAAACTGTTGATACCGAAGAGTTACCACCTCTAACCGATGAAGATATGCCAGATATTGAATCACTGGATAACGACTCCAATTTCGAGCAGTTTTTTTCACCTGGTGTATCAGAAGAACTTCGTAATCTCGCCCTAAGAAAACTATTCAGATTACCTGAGTTCAACATTCGTGATGGCCTTAACGATTACGATGAAGATTTCAGCAAAATGCCTGCACTTACCCAAGAAGTTGTTTCTAAACTTCGAAGTTGGGCCGATGAAAAAATCGAGGAAGCCGAAGAAGGATTTAAAGAAGGCGTTAGCGGCGAGACCGAAGAAGATCAAGAGAGTATCAGCGATACGACCAAGGTCGAAAGCCACGACTTTAGTGATCTAGACGATTCTGATGACTTAGGCGATGCCGATCTTGAATGCTAATTTTTTCAGCAACTTAGGACAAAGAGTCGGAATGACTCAACTCTTTTTGACTCATAGAGACACTTTGTCCCACCCCGACCTAAGAAAAACAAAAACGACAGACCTAAATGCGCTTTAGGGGAATTTTTACAGCCAAAAACTGGTTCTCCGATTGCTTTATATAAACAACAAATTGTGACGAAAAACCTAAACGTTTGAGTCGCCCCTGAAATAGAGACTAAAGCATCGACAGAATGCACCCTATTTCAGTCAGTGAGGTAGAGAATGACGACAGAGCAGAGTGTAAACGCCAAAGCACGTGATTTGGCGATAAAACAAGTATCTTTTCCGCAGAACCTAGCGCCTGCGACAGTAACTTACAGCACCTACGGTCACTTATTGATTACGGGTGCCGAGGACACTATTCGTTTAGCTGCAGCACAACTGTCCGGCATGGCAAGCATCACTCTTCTTGCTACCGACCCAATTAGCAATACTGATACTGATCACCTACAACGCGCAATTGACGCATCGCCTGAGCTTAAAGTTCACACTGCGAAACTTAACCAGATCAAAGGTTTCCTAGGTCAGTTTCAAGTTACTATCGATCATCAGGGTAATAACGAAAATTTCGCAAAGATTGCTCAGAATAAAAACTGCTTTGATCTGATTTTAAATTTAGGCCAAGAGTCTCTATTCACCACAGATCTAACGCCTGCAGGCTACTTCCACGTTTCACCTGAAAGCAGCACATTTTCTGAAGTCATCGAAGAGCTACCGAACTACATTGGTGAATTTGAAAAGCCTCGTTACTTCCAAATTAATAACGACATCTGCGCACACAGTAATCGCGGTCAAACGGGCTGTACTCGCTGTTTGGATGTTTGCCCTGCGGATGCGATTACCTCTTTTAAAGATTTAATCGAGATCAATCCTCATATGTGCCATGGTGCTGGGGGTTGTGCTACAGCCTGCCCTACAGGAGCGATCTCTTACGCATTACCTCAACCGGTGATGCTGCATAATTATTTGCACCGATTGATTTCTACTTATCAGAATAACGGCGGCACAGCACCAACGATTCTAATCCATGATCATGAAGTTGGAGCTGAGATCATTGCCAACCAACCAGAACTTCTTTCTGACAATGTTCTACCTGTTTCACTAGAAGAAGTGGCAGCAGCAGGACAGGAAAGCTGGTTAGTTAGTTTAGCCTCTGGTGCACAGCAAGTATTACTGCTAGATACACCTAATGTCCCTGATATGGTTCGCGATCTGCTTAAACGTGAATTAAAAACAACCCACGCTATGCTTGAAGGGTTAGGCTACTCTACTGAGCAGATTAAACTAATCACACAAGATGATCTGCCTAACGCCCAATCTGCTTCGTCTTACCGCAACATCCCGACTATTGCAGTCGTGGCTGAGACAAATAAGCGTGAAGCATTGTTCGTTGCTCTAGAGCATTTAACTGAGCATGGCGAAACTGCAAACCAAGATTATATTGCCTTGCCGGCGGGCGCTCCTTTCGGTCAGGTCAACGTAAACAGCTCAAGCTGTACTTTGTGCCTGTCTTGCGTTGCCGTCTGTCCCACCCAATCTCTGACTGATGGCGGAGAAATGCCGGCCCTTAATTTCCGTGAACAAAGCTGCGTGCAATGCGGCATGTGCGAAAGCGCATGTCCTGAAAATGCAATTGAGCTTGTTACACAGCTAAATCTGAAAGCTGAACGCGCAATCCCTGTTCAGATCCATACAGACGAAGCATTTGAATGCATCTCTTGCGGTAAGCCATTTGCGCCTAAACGCACTGTTGACAAGATGATCGAGAAATTGAGCTCACATCGATTCTTCCAAGGCGATGCCATTCAACGATTAAAGATGTGTGAAGACTGTCGTGTAAATGACATCTACACCGATCTGACCGCTAACCCTGAAAAGCAACTAGAACTGTAAGGAGCAGGATATGACTAATATGATCAATGCAGCCCCTGCTCTACAAGAAACAGATGAGCTTCGCGCAGACATTTACGCACTACTAGCAACAATGCTACGCAAACAGCCTGAAGCTGACCTACTTGCTTGGTTAAAAGAGCTTGAATCAGATCAAGATGAAGACACACCAATGGCTCGTGCATGGAGCACTCTTGCTCTTGCTGCGAAGCACTCTGAGCCATCTCAATTAGAAGATGAATACACCCAACTTTTTATCGGTGTAGGACGTGGTGAGTTAATGCCATTTGCGTGCTGGTACTTAACCGGCTCCCTAATGGAAAAGCCACTTGCCTTCCTACGTGAAGATCTCGAAATTCTTGGTTTTGAACGCCAAGAAAACGTGAAAGAACCAGAAGACCACATTGCGGCGCTATGTGAAGTGATGAGCATGCTGATCCGCACAGGTCGTGGTTATGAAGTACAACACCAGTTTTGGCAGAAACATATCCAAACCTGGGCAGAAAAGTTTTTTACAGATTTGCAGAGCGCAAAAACTGCCGTTTTTTATACTGCGGTTGGCTTGTTAGGTCATGCGTTTATGCAACAGGAAGATAACTGGTACCTGCAGTTATCACCTGCCGCACGTGAGGGCGGAAAACAATAAAAACAGGGCAAAGACAGACAAAATCTGTCGACGTTGATGCGGAGAAACAAAATGAGCCAGCAAGAAAAGCCTAACACAGGCCGCCGCGGCTTCTTGAAGAAACTTGGATTAGCGGGTACTGCCGCTGGTGCAGTTGCCGTAGCGGGCACTGCGCAAGCAAAAGTTACTACTGCTGAATCAGGTGAGAAACAGGAAGGTTCCGGTTACAAAGAAACTGAGCACGTTCGTAACTTTTACGAAACTTGTCGTAACTGATAGCCGCAAGAGGTGAGGAAATGAGACTAACGAAAAAATCCGATCAGCCTGCGGCTCCGTCGAAGGCAACCGGTCTAGGTTTGAGCCGCCGTCGCTTCCTGAAGAATTCAGGTGTAGCAGCGGGTGGTGTTGCGACTGCAGGCATCATGGCACCAGGCATGATGAAGCAGGCTGAAGCTGCAACTGTAGCTCCAGGTGCACCTACAGAAGTAAAACGTACTATCTGTTCACACTGCTCTGTAGGTTGCGGTGTTTATGCTGAAGTACAAAACGGTGTTTGGACTGGTCAAGAGCCAGCATTCGACCACCCATTCAACGCAGGTGCACACTGCGCTAAAGGTGCTGCCCTACGTGAGCACGGTCACGGTGACCGTCGTTTGAAATACCCAATGAAGCTTGTTGATGGCAAATGGAAGAAAATCTCCTGGGAAGACGCTATCAACGAAGTTGGTGACAAAATGCTACAGGTTCGTAAAGAATCTGGCCCAGATTCAGTCTACTGGTTGGGTTCGGCTAAATTCAGCAACGAACAAGCTTACTTATTCCGTAAATACGCAGCGATGTGGGGTACTAACAACGTAGACCACCAGGCGCGTATCTGTCACTCAACAACTGTAGCCGGTGTAGCAAACACTTGGGGTTACGGTGCGATGACAAACTCATTCAACGATATCCACTTCGCAAAATCCATTTTGCTAATTGGTTCTAACCCAGCTGAAGCTCACCCTGTTTCTCTACAGCACATCTTCCGTGCTAAAGAGCGCAACAAGGCACACATCATCTGTGTTGACCCTCGTTTCACTCGTACTGCAGCTCATGCGAACGAATACATCCGCATTCGCCCAGGCTCTGACGTTGCGTTCATCTGGGGCCTACTGTGGCACATCTTTGAGAACGGTTGGGAAGACAAGCAGTTTATCCAACAGCGCGTATACGGCATGGACGAAGTTCGTGCAGAAGTGAAAAACTGGACACCAGAAGAAGTTGAAAGTGTTACTGGTGTTAAAGAAGCACAAATGCGCCGCGCAGCTAAAGAGCTAGCTGAAAACCGTCCAGGTACTGTTATCTGGTGTATGGGTGGTACTCAGCATACTACGGGTAACAACAATACTCGTGCTTACTGCATCTTGATGCTTGCCCTAGGTAACATGGGTACATCTGGTGGCGGTACTAACATCTTCCGTGGCCACGATAACGTACAGGGTGCTACTGACCTTGGCGTACTATCTCACACCCTACCTGGTTACTATGGTCTTTCTGATGGTGCTTGGAAGCACTGGTCAAAAGTTTGGGACGTAGATTTCGAGTGGATGCAAAGCCGCTTCGACCAGAAAGTTCACCGTAAACTGAAACCTATGAACAACAAAGGTATTCCAGTTTCTCGTTGGATTGACGGTGTTCTAGAAGATAAAAACTTGATGGATCAGAACGATAACGTTCGCGTTATGGTTGCTTGGGGTCACGCTGTGAACTCCCAGACTCGTGGTCCAGAAATGAAAAAAGCGATCGAAAAACTAGATACCCTAGTAATCGTTGATCCTTACCCAACTCATGCTGCGGTAATGTCTGATCGTAAAGATGGCGTTTACCTGATCCCTGCATGTACTCAGTTCGAGACTTACGGTTCTGTTACAGCTTCAAACCGTTCTCTACAGTGGCGTGACCAGGTTATCGAACCTCTATTCGAATCTAAACCTGACCACGAAATCATGTACTTGTTCGCTAAGAAGTTTGGTTTCGAGAAGCAACTGTTCAAAAACATCGCTATCCAAAACGGCCAGCCTGTAGTTGAAGACATCACACGTGAATTCAACAAAGGCATGTGGACTATCGGTTACACAGGTCAGAGCCCTGAGCGTCTTAAACTACACCAGAAAAACTGGCACACGTTTAACTATGACACTCTTGCAGGCGAAGGCGGTCCAGCGAATGGCGAATACTACGGTATGCCATGGCCATGTTGGGGTACTGCTGAGCAGGGCCACCCTGGCACACCAATCCTTTACGATACAAGCAAATCTGTAGCTGAAGGTGGTTTGACCTTCCGTGCTCGCTTCGGTGTTGAACGTGACGGCGTTAACCTACTTGCTGAAGGCTCTTTCGGTAAAGGTTCTGAAATTAAAGATGGTTACCCAGAATTCACTGACAAACTTCTTAAGAAGCTTGGCTGGTGGGATGACCTAACTGCTGAAGAGAAGAAACTGGCTGAAGGCAAAAACTGGAAGACCGACCTTTCTGGTGGTATCCAACGTGTTGCTATCGCTCACGGCTGTTCTCCATTCGGTAACGCGAAAGCACGTGCAGTTGTTTGGACATTCCCAGACAAAGTACCTCTACACCGTGAACCGCTATACACGACTCGTCGTGACCTAGTAAGCAAGTACCCAACTTGGGATGACTCTGAGTCCATGTACCGTCTACCGACTATGTACAAGTCTATTCAGGACAAAGATCTTTCTAAAGAGTACCCAATCATTCTTACTTCCGGTCGTCTGGTTGAGTATGAAGGTGGTGGTGAAGAGACGCGTTCTAATCCATGGCTTGCTGAACTACAACAAGACATGTTTGTTGAAGTACACCCGGCTGATGCAAATACTCTTGGCTTTAAAGATGGCGAAGATGTATGGGTAGAAGGCGCTGAAGGCGGTAAAGTTCTTGTTAAAGCACTTGTTACACGCCGTGTAGAACAAGGCGTTGCATTCATGCCGTTCCACTTCGGTGGTAAGTTCCAGGGTAAAGATCTAACTGATAAGTACCCAGAAGGTGCAGCACCTTATGTAGTAGGTGAAGCAGCTAACACTGCTACCACTTACGGTTATGACCCAGTTACACAGATGCAGGAAACTAAGGTTACCTTGTGTCGCGTTCAGAAAGCTACTGCGTAAGGAGTAACAGACAATGGCTAGAATGAAATTCCTCTGTGACTCCAAGCGTTGTATCGAATGCAACGGCTGTGTTACAGCATGTAAAAACGCAAATGAAGTGGAATGGGGTATCAACCGTCGCCGCGTTGTAACTATCAACGATGGTGAGCCGGGTGAAACTTCGATCTCCGTAGCATGCATGCATTGTTCTGATGCTCCATGTATGGCGGTCTGCCCTACTGACTGTTTCTATCAGACAGACGACGGCATCGTATTGCATAACAAAGACCTATGTATTGGTTGTGGTTACTGCTTATACGCTTGCCCATTTGGCGCACCACAGTTCCCTAGCGACGCTGCTTTCGGTGAGCGTGGCAAGATGGACAAATGTACATTCTGTGCAGGCGGCCCAGAAGAGGACAACAGCCCTGAAGAGAAAGCGAAGTACGGTGCTAACCGTATTGCTGAGGGTAAACTGCCACTATGTGCAGAGATGTGCTCTACAAAAGCCCTACTTGCTGGTGATGCCAACGACGTTTCTGACATCTTCCGTGAGCGTGTGATCTACCGTGGTCACAACGACGGTGCTTGGTCTATGACAGAAGAAGATCTGTCTTACGACGCAACTCAGAAAGTCTGATAAACCCAACAGGTTGCCGGGAGCTTGCTCCCGGCACATTGACTAGAGGGGACATTATGCTCCGCTTTATTTTGCCATCTCGAATTGTTTTGCTGATTGCGCTGCTTTTTTCAGGCTTTGCTCAAGCAGTACCTTCAGATGCCAAAGTTGCTGGCTTTGCTGGCGCTGACTATTGGCAAGTAGTGAAGGAAGCTGAAGAAGGTCGCACTCAAGTTCAAGCACGAGAAGCAGGTCAATTGATCAATGTGAAAGGTGAAGAATGGCGCCACTGGCGTAACCAATGGGTTACACCTGCAGGTGCTTACGCTATTGGCGGCACCCTTGCTGTCCTTGCAATTTTCTACCTAATCGTTGGTCAGAAAAAACTTGATCACCCTCGTTCTGGTCAGCTTATTGAGCGCTGGAAACGATTAGATCGAGCAAACCATTGGACTGTGGCTATCCTGTTTATCATCTTAGCGATCTCTGGTTTGAGCATCCTTTACGGGAAGTTCTTCTTAAGAGCGGCCATGGGTGATTCGTTGTGGGCAAGCTACATTATGCTTTGCAAGCTAGCGCATAACTACTTAGGTCCGATCTTTGTTATTGGCCTATTGTTTATGATTGTTCGCTGGATCAAACATAACTTCTTTAACCGTACAGATCTAATCTGGTTCCTAAAAGGTGGCGGCATTATTGGTAATGCGCACCCTAGTGCTGGATACATGAATGGCGGTGAAAAAGTTTGGTTCTGGCTTCTAACAATCGTTGGTATTGTTGTTTGCGGTAGTGGCCTGGTTTTGGATTTCCAAAACTTCGGTCAAGTTCGTGAAACTATGCAGATTGCCAACTTACTACATGCTGCTGGTTCTTTGATTCTGATTGTTGGTTCTTTTGGTCACATCTATATCGGTACGGTAGGTACTGAAGGTGCACTGGAAGGCATGAAGACAGGTTACGTTGATGAAACCTGGGCTAAACAACATCACGATCTATGGTACGAAGAGGTTAAAGGCAAACAGGATAGTTAATTCCTGGTTGTAATATCTCTTACCCGGTGCCTTTTATTTAGCTGTACAACCCTTAATAAAAGGCACATCACTATCTTCACCATAACGTTTGTACATACCCTGACAAACGTGCTTCTTTTGCCGGCTTATCCAAGCCGGCTTTTTTGTGTCTGCTCTAACTCTAGTTAAATACTCTCTTCTGTAAGCACTTAAAGATGATCTACATCTACTTCTGTTGTGAACTTGTTTCTACGCAATGAGATTAACGAACGAAATTTTCTAAGATTTGGATCACTGGCTAAATCACGACGAGCAAACGCCTCGTATGCTTCCATATCCGGCACCATAATGACCAATACAAAATCGATATCACCCGTCACTTGGTAACACTGAGTAACCTCTGTGGCGTCTTGCATTTTGCGCATAAACATGTCATGAACATCGATAGAGTCTCGGATCATCTCAACCTCTACGATAATATTCAGCACCTTACCTAAAGCCCTCGGGTTCACTATGGCCACATCGGCCATAATGATGCCCTGCTCACGTAACTGTTTAACCCGTCGCAAGCACGCAGGTGGCGACAAGCCTACCTCCTCAGCCAGCGCTTGGTTACTTATTCGATTATCCACCTGCAGACATTTAAGGATATGACGATCGATACGATCTAATTGAACATCCATTAGATTCCACTCATTAAGATTTTTTTGTAATTAAATTAGAAAAAATTCGCAAAAACAAAATTTATATTAATTTCTAAGATAATTTTTCTAATTTTATTTTCACAAGCTTAATTAAAATAGCTAATTCAATCTACTGAAGTATTCCGATGATGATTAAGCCAGTCAGTACACATGATCTTTTAAACATAACACTGCCCGATCTTGGCCGTGAGATCTATGCCGTCTGCTTACTACTATTCAAGCTAACCATACCTATCATCATTGCTGTAAAGATCCTGGAAGAGATTGGCGCAATTCCTTACATCAGCGCTGCGTTAGAACCATTAATGCTATTTGTAGGCTTACCCGAGTCCATGGGCATCGTCTGGGCGACCACCATGTTGACCAATATCTACGCAGGCTTAGTTATTTTCTTTCAAACAGCGCCTCAAGAGAATCTCAGTGTTGCCCAAGTTACAGTTCTCGGCACGATGCTCCTTGTCGCTCATGGCCTACCGCTAGAATTACGAATCACTCAGAAAGCGGGTATGCGCCTTATATTTGCCTTTCTTTTACGCTTTGTTGGCGCACTTATTTTAGGTGCTCTGCTTAATCTGACCTATTCAGCAGGTGACTGGCTTAACGCACCTGTCGAACTGTTGTGGCAACCTGAAGCTACTGATCCAAGCCTGATTAACTGGATACTCACCCAACTACAAAGCCTTGCTATGATCGTGGTGATAGTCACAGCACTGCTCACACTTCTAAAGCTGCTCCGCTGGCTACACATAGAACGCTTAATGATTTGGCTGCTACAACCTTTTTTAAGGTTTATGGGCATCAGCAAGAAAGCCACATCTCTGGCGATCGTCGGTGTGACTCTAGGCTTGTCGTTTGGCGGCGGTTTGCTTATCCGTGAAGCAGAAAGTGGCAATGTTAGCCCTAGAGACTGCTTTTCAGCCCTTTGCTTACTTAGTCTGTGCCACAGCTTAATCGAAGACACCTTACTTATCATGACTATGGGGGCTGATCTTTCTGGAATTCTGTGGGCTAGGCTTATTTTCAGCATTCTACTCATCAGTCTACTAACCCGCTTAGTCTCTTTAACCAGCGATAGCTTTCAACAACGTTTTCTATTTAGAGACGTATCGCTGCCTAATACCCAAAGCCTAAAACAGTAATTTGATATGCAGAATCTGAGAGCCAGCGAGCACCAAAAAGGTATTTACTATGCTGTCGCCGCGTTTCTTATGTGGGGGCTTGTACCGGTTTATTTTAAAGCGGTCGATGACGTACCAGCATTTGAAGTCTTAGCACATCGAGTAGTTTGGTCTGTGGTTTTCCTGGGGCTTTTCCTTTTACTTAAAGGTAAGCTCAGTGAACTTGCTGCACTCAGAAACAACCCTAAAATTTTGCTCAGCCTAGGCCTGTCAGCATTAGTTATTTCTATTAACTGGCTAGTATTTATATGGGCGGTCTCCGAACAAAGAATTGTTGAAACAACCCTAGGTTATTTTATTAACCCATTGATAAATATAGTCTTTGGATTCTTTATATTTTCGGAAAGACTTCGTTTCTTACAATTAATCGCTGTTGCCATTGCCGCTGTTGCAGTGCTTTACCAAATCATTTTAATTGGTGAACTACCCTGGGTAGCACTGACGCTAGCCACCAGCTTTTCTATCTATAGTGTCTTAAGAAAGAAGATCCCGATAGACTCAATTACAGGCCTATTAGTTGAGACTTTATGGCTATTTCCAATGGCCTTGGTTTATATGATTTGGCTTAGTTCACAAAATAATTTTGTACTGCTAAATGGCTCTACAGAGGTACAAGTGTTGTTGCTGGCTGCAGGGCTGGTTACCAGCTTACCTTTGATAGCATTTGCCGCTGGCGCTAGAAGATTAAGTCTTACCATGGTTGGCCTACTCCAATATATAGGCCCAAGCATCGCTTTTCTTATTGCGGTGTTTTATTACAACGAACCCATGGATCAAGATCGACTCATCACGTTTGTGATGATCTGGATTGCTTTGGCAATATTTAGTGTGGAAGGCGTACTCGTGCAACAACGCAAAAAGCAGGATCTGATAACGCCTAAAACAGAAGAGAGTACTCAAGGCTAGGACAACGCCTAGCCTTGGTGAATGTGTTCTATTTAGCTTGTTTGTCTTTCATTTTGGCATTAGTTAAGAACAACGCTAAACCGAGTAAAGCCACTGATGCTGCATACATAAGAAGATCTGACGGTTCTGATATTTCCATCTCTGTACTTAAAGATAGAAACTTAACAATTAGCATCATGATGACCATAGCACCCAATTTACCTTTGAGCTGATCAATACTCTCAATAACCAGCAACTTCGGCCGCTGACTACTACCACCCTCCACATTCATCTTACTAATAAAAATTTCGTAGATACCGAAACCAAACATCAACATCACGCCGGCCATCAAGGCCTGGTCAATGATTTCAATAAGGATCATTAACAGCTCGGTACGCGCATTCAAACCAATACCCTCTGAGAAGGCTACTTGTGCTAAGTGGACAAAGTCATAAATCACAAAGCCCACCAGCAACAATGCACCGGCCATTACAGAAAAAACGGTCAAAAGCATAATCCATCTTAATGACCATAATCCTTGCTCAACCTTTCTCATCACCTAACTCCTTTTTTAAGGTGCAATTCTGAAAATTTGCGCAAGTATTTCACATGGTAATTGAATTAAAAACGCTCCTTCAGGACCGTTTTTATCATCCAACCGCCTGATAAATATGATACTGATAGCATCACCTAATGACTCACAAAAGAACGACATTTTTTTCACTAAAAGATCTATTCAACCTTGCCAAACAACAGTAAAGTTCACGCTGAATTATTTACTCGAGTTTAAGTCACCATGAGCACACTAACCCTTCAGGATAAATTCTTTAAACTCCGGAACAATCGTATATTTGAATTCTTTGTTGTGGCAGTTATCATCTTTTCTGCCTTGGTTATTGGCGCAAAGACCTACGATATTCCTGATCATGTGTTAACGCTTATTAGCTGGCTTGATACAGGTATCACTCTATTCTTCCTAGTTGAGATAACAGTACGCTTTATCGGTGAACCGGATAAAAAGAACTTTTTTAAGAACCCTTGGAACGTCTTTGACACGATTATCGTTGTCGTCAGCTTGATACCAATCCAAGACAGTGAAATGGCACTGATCGGCCGACTGATCCGTATCTTCCGTGTATTACGAATGGTATCTATGGTGCCTGAGCTACGCTTGCTCCTTAACTCTCTAATTAAAGCTCTGCCGCAGCTTGGTTACGTTATCCTGTTGATGTTCATCATCTTCTATATCTATGCAGCAATCGGTGCTTCATTCTTTGCCCATATTAACCCGACACTTTGGGGAGACATCTCAATCTCGATGCTCACGCTATTTAGGGTTATGACATTCGAAGATTGGACGGATGTTATGTATGAAACCATGTCTGTTTATTCATTTAGCTGGATTTTCTACTTAACTTTTATCTTCCTAACTACATTTGCGTTCCTAAACATGGTAATCGGTATCGTTGTAAATGTAATGGAAAATGAGCACGCAGAAGAAGCCAAAGAGAAAGCACTGGCTGATGGCGATTTAACCATCGAAGACCTTTCTAAACAGATCGAAGAGCTAAAGCAGCTCATTAAAGAGAAACAGTAAAAACGACAAGGGGAGCCATTTGGCTCCCCTTTTATTTAAAGCCTAAAACTGCGGCTAACTTTCCGTACTTTCTTTACGAAAAACGCACTCACTTTCAACCAGGTTATCTTGCAGCAATAAATCCTTACATGCCTCACACCATGCTTGGTTGTTAGGATCACATAATGTCGATACTGCCTGACCAAGATTTTCAGCTTTTTCTTCAGCAGTCGTAGGCTTTAGTTTGTTTTTTCGTTTATAACTTAGGGTCATAGCATCCTTGTCCATTTCGTAAGACATCTATTCTGGAAACACGATTAACTCTTGTGATTCTTTCCATGGTTTATATTTCTTCATAACACCAAGAAAGAGATCTGATTCTTTAAAATCTGATAACCAACTTTGCACATGCGGATAATCTGCAGCTTTAAACCAATCGAGATTTACATGCGCAAACTGCCGAATGAACGGTAAAAGCGCATAATCGGCTAATGATTTTCCACCCGCCAGTAGCGATCCACTGTGCTGTTGTAAAAGCTCTTCTAGCTGAACCAACCATAACTCACATTTATTACGGTAATAGGTCTGCGAATGCTCTGGGTGGCGATCAGAGTATTTGTACTTATCCAACCAGCCTTTAAACTCATAATCATTTGCTTCGATCAATTGATCAATCTGTTTGCTATCGGCATCATGCCAAGCGTCACAATCATTCTGAGCCAATGCCCAATGCATGATTTCTAAGCTTTCATCTATCACTGTTCCATCAGGAAGCAATAGAACTGGAACCGTTCCTTTAGGTGAGATTTCCAGCATATGTTCTGGTTTATCTCGTAGCACGATCTCTCTGAGCTCAACTTCAACACCGGATTGCTCAATTGCTAGACGCGCTCTGATTGCATAGGGACAGCGACGAAATGAATATAGGATTGGTCGATTCATATTCTGCTCTATTTTGGCTGATAAGCACAGAAACCCGGCTTAGGACCAACCTTAGGGTGATTTCTACATGTATCAGGGCGTTGTAGATAGATAGTACACAATCTTGTTTTTTGATCTAGATAGATACAATCATCATTAGCATAGCGCGATAGTGTGTAAATCTCTGATTTATGATTAAAGTGCCCTACCACACCCTCTTTCATCAAACGCTTCGCTAAACGCTTCGCAGGCTCACCTGCCTCGAACTCATCCACTACACCCATTCTTACTAAATCACTAAAGCGAACCTCTACAGGCAAGCTACAGCAAGTGCCTCTGCAAGAATCGCAGTGACTACTCTTATACTTCACCCAAGTACTCAAGTTATCTACGTTGGCTGCTGGAATTGTTTTGTTCATTTAGATTAATCAGCGTGCTATAAATTTGAGGGCGATCATAGCATTATCAAATGCATGAACAACCCCTAATTGTTTATTCGGAGCTTTAATGTCTGAAACCAGTTTTACAGATATTTTCACCCAACAAAAAAGATGGCGAATTATCGATGAGCCTATCTGCTGCAACCCTATACAAGCTCTTGAACAAGATTTCGCCTTATTAAAAGAGGTTGCACAAACTAAACGGGGTGCAACCGCACGCATTTGGGAAACAACCCAATGCCTAGTTGCCACTAGGAAGGAAACTCGATTCCCAAACTTTGATCAAGCCTGCAAACAACTCGAACAAGAACATTGGCCCGTTATCGTCCGTGATAGTGGCGGCACCGCAGTTCCGCTGCAACAAGGCATTATCAACCTAGCCATAATATTTCCGCAGCGTACAGATCAGGCTTTTAATTTAGATATGGTTTATATCGCCCTATGCGAACCTATTAAACGCGCACTATCAAAGATCGGACTCAAGGCAGATTATGGCTGCACCGAAGGCTCTTATTGCGATGGCCGTTACAATCTCAATGTTGATGGGCTGAAGATTACTGGCACAGCACAAAAAATCATGTTGTCACCGCCTAACAACAAAAATGTAAAGCAAGGAGTCCTAGCACAAGCGATGCTGATGGTAGATGTTGACTCGGCTAATGGCACCCATTGGGTGAATCGCTTTTACCAACTGGCTGGAAATGATCGCCGCTTTAAACCTGAGGTCGCAACCAGCCTTATTGATCTTGTTGACCGTGCACAGCAACCTGAACAATTTACTACCTATATCCGAGGACTGATGATTGAAGAGTTAAAAAAACTGACCTTGTCACGCTAATTTAATAATCACAATCAATAATAGCCAGCGTTCACGGATAAGAGCTACCGGGCAAAGGAAAGCCCACCACTCTACATAGGCTGTATCAACCTAGATACTTATCATCATAATAGCTTGTTCTTATTAATAAATTATTGCTTTAATGTAGTAACAACAATAAAAAACGAGCTGATGACCTATGCGTGCGCATAAACATTATTCTCAAGCTGATCTAAAGAAAGTCATCACTGAATTGGCCACTACTTTTAGTGATCGAATAGACCTATCTAAACCTGTGTGTGAGCAGCATGGTCAAGGCGAAGATAGCTATGGTTGTATCGCGCCCGATGCGGTTGTCTATCCTTTTAGTAACGAAGAAGTCGCTCAAGTCGTCAAACTCTGCAATCAATATAAAATTCCCGTCATTCCCTTTGGCGTAGGTTCTTCTGTCGAAGGGCATCTACTCGCCGTCAACGGTGGTATCTCAATCGATCTGTCAGAAATGGATCAGGTCATAGAAATAAATGCCGCCGACATGGATTGTCGCGTGCAAGCAGGTGTAACTAGAGAAGCGCTCAATCTAGCCTTGCGCTATGACGGCTTATTTTTCCCAGTTGATCCTGGTGCCAATGCAAGTATTGGCGGTATGGCAGCAACACAAGCCTCAGGCACTAACGCCGTACGCTATGGCACCATGCTTGATGCCGTTATCGGCTTAACTGTGGTAACACCTGAAGGCGACATTATAAAAACAGGTACACGTAGCCGCAAAAGCTCTGCTGGTTACAACTTAACGCAGTTGCTGGTCGGCTCTGAGGGCACCTTAGGCGTCATCACAGAGATCCAACTTCGCCTTCACCCTATTCCCGAAATCATTCGCGCAGCCGTATGCAGCTTTAAAACTGTGGCCGACGCTACCGATACAGTTATCAATGCCATGCAGCTGTCTATTCCCCTAGCCCGAATAGAACTGCTGAACAAGGCCCAAATGCAAGCTTGCATTGAATTTTCTCAGCTACACCAACTAACTGCTGAACCAACCCTTTTTATCGAGTTTCACGGCTCTAAAGCCAAGATTGAAGAAGACATTACGCTCCTGAAAGATATCTGCAATGAATTCGGCGGTAGTGAATTTATTTGGGCTGAAAATACCGAAGATCGAAACCGCCTATGGCAAGCACGACACAATGCTTACAATGCGGCTCATCAGATTATCCCTAACGGAAAAGTCCTTACAACCGATGTATGTGTTCCAATTTCAGCCCTAGCTAGAAGTATCTTACAAGCTGAAGCAGATGCTGAGTTAAGCAACTTACCCTGCCCAATCGTTGGCCATGTTGGTGACGGTAACTACCACGTCCTAATTGTTTTCGATCCAGATAATCATAACCAACATCAAGCAGCTAAAGCACTAGCAGAAAAGATCGTAAGCAACGCCTTAGCTCTAGGTGGCACTTGTACAGGTGAACACGGAATCGGCTTTGGAAAAAAACAATATCTGCTGGATGAGCATGAAACTTCGATAAATAGCATGAAGCTTGTTAAGCGGGCTTTGGATCCAAATAACATTATGAATCCCGGCAAGGTTATTGATCTGTGAGGCCAAAGCTTTGATCAAACAAATACTCCTCTTCAGCTCTCTACTCACATGCTCATACCTATTGACTGGTTGTGACAGCTCCGAAAATCAAAGCCTTCCCCCAAATCAAACCACAACAACAGCTCATCCAGCAAATTCTACTACTCCCCATGAAGCACAATCATCAACAGAGCTGATTCCCAAAGGTATCCTTTCTACTGACAAGCTAGAGCCTTTCTGGGGTGATCTTGATGAGATGAAAGATCGAAAGCTGATCAGAGCCTTAGTCACATACAGTAAGACCGACTTTTTCATTCATAACGGCAAGATCAAAGGACTACAAGCCGAACTTCTACAAAACTACGAAAAGCATATAAATAAAGGGATTAAGAAAGAGATAGACAAAACAAAGATTGTCTATATTCCGGTTACCTTTGATCAACTAATCCCCTCTCTTGTCGAAGGCAAAGGCGACATCAGTGCAGCGCTACTAACCGCAACAAACGAAAGAAAAAAGTTGGTAGATTTCACAAAGAGTAAATATTCAGAAGTATCCGAAGTCATTGTCAGGCACAAAACCGCACCAAAAATTGATTCATTAGAAGACCTTGCAGGAAAGACTATTCTCGTTCTGAAAGGAAGCAGCTACGCAGAACACCTTCATCAATTAAATAAACAAGCAGTATTTAAAGAAAATACTATTCATATAATTGAGGCTGATAGCACCTTACTTAGTGAGGATATTTTAGAAATCGTAAATGCAGGTATTTATAACTACACCATCATTGATGATTACAAAGCCAGACTCTGGCTTAAAGCTCTAACCAATTTAGAGATAGCTGAACAAATCAGTTTGAGCAAAAAGAACAGTCTGGGCTGGGGAGTTAGAAAACAGACGCCTCTTCTTCAGGACAGCCTGAATGAATTCATCCATTCGAACGTTCAGAAAGGCTCTCTTCTCGGCAATATCTTAATCAAACGCTACCTAGGTTCAACTAAGCGAATAACAAATCCCCTGCTCGATTTGGAACGCGACCGCTTAATTCGCTTACTACCTCATTTTGAAAAATACGCAGAAAAATACCACTTAGATCCTCTTGCATTGGCAGCACAGGCTTATCAGGAATCCCAACTCAAACAGGACACAAAAAGCCATAAGGGCGCAGTCGGAGTAATGCAGTTACTGCCTTCAACTGCAGCCGATCCAAATGTGAATATCAAAGCGATACACAAGGTAGATAACAATATACATGCGGGTGCAAAGTATATGGATTTCCTATCTCGACACTATTTACCCTCTGAAGAGATCACGCCTATCAATCGCTTTCTCTTAAGCTTAGCCGCCTACAACGCTGGTCCTGGCAATCTACGAAAAATGCAAAAACTAACGACTAAAATGGGATTAGATCCAAACGTGTGGTTTGGAAATGTTGAGATCGCAGCAGGCAGGATTATTGGACGAGAAACAGTACATTATGTTTCTAGCATCTATAAATATTACACGATCTATAATTTATCCAAACTTATCTATACCGAAAGGGTCCATACTCTTCAGCAATACGTAAAATAGAAATTGGAAGATACACAGAAAGAGACAGGCTAATGAAAAAGATAATCACGGGCCTTTGTTTAATTGCCTTAGGTGGATGCTACAGCATACCAAGAACCTTACCCGCAGATAGCTACTTAATAGATACAAGAATGGGACTGATGTGCCATGTTACAGAGTGTTATTACCTTGATCTAATTGGTAGCTCATCCGATGAGCTTACAGTCGCCAAAGCATATGGCCTACCCGTCAAAACTTACACATGGTCAACAGAACAGTTTGTTGAACTGATGCTCAACCCACCAGAACAGCTTTATAAAGCTGAAAAGCTATCTGATCATGAATACCAGATACCCAATAATGCAGCGACGACAGCAGCCTTCAAGGTACTAGACGATGAAGACCTGCTAATCTATCGTATTGGCGGTAATAGCAAAGGTTTGTAGATTACTAAACGGTAATTATGGCTTTTCTAACCAAATACGCCATGTAGTAGATCCATTAACACGCAGATAATATTCACCAGCCTCTTCGATCAAATAAGTATCTTCACCACCTCCACCTATGTGGAGGTTTTGAACGATATTATCTTCACTGTCGTGCAACGCTAATACAAAGATGGCACCGTCACTCTGAAATCTTAATTGGGTAGGTCCAGATACCTTAAACATCTCCGTTTTAGCTGTACGCTTACCTGCAAAATTAGGCTTCTTTGCACTCAACGCATTTAAATCTAAATTATCGTAACACTCCAAACGCCTATCAGGCTGCACTAGAGCCCTGCATTGTTCAAATGCCGTATTCACATCAGCAGATACAGGTAAAGGTGCTGCCAGAAACCCAGTGGACACAAGAGCCACTATAGAGCACTTCTTAACAAACATAATAGGAATCCTAATTTGATTGAAGTAAGCGGAGATGATCATAGGACTTAGCTTTAGTTTGCAGCTTACAGCTCCGTTCATCCTCTGGATCGTCACACAGGACTTCTACACCATCAGGGTAATGACTAAGATTTTTGCATTGCGCAACAAACATTAGGCCACCACTTTCGGTTTCATTGCGCGCTAAACTCTGCTCGACACAATCAGACTTCATCATTATGAGCCGCTTTACTTGATAGTCTTTTACAGAGGCCAAAGCACTCACAGAGACCAAACTTAAAATAAGAATAGAAAAAGTATTACGCACGAAAACCTCCCTTTAAATCAGAGTGTTAAACAAGCTTAACATCTAAAAATAAATATCAGGGATTTCGGGAAATGAGACAGACCTAAAGTACAAATTGTACTAGTACCCTAAGTCTAGGCAGGATCAGGACATAAAAAAGCGGCCCTCAGAGGGGCCGCAATAAACGCAAGAAGCTACTTGAAATAGCTTACTTGAGAGCTAGCAATGTTCAGATGCCAGCTCCCGTGGACTTCCGCTTAGAAGAAGCCTAGAGGGCTTTCGCTGTAGCTAACCAACATGTTCTTAGTTTGCTGGTAGTGCTCAAGAATCATCTTGTGAGTTTCACGACCTACACCAGACTTCTTGTAACCGCCGAACGCAGCGTGTGCTGGGTATAGGTGGTAGCAGTTCATCCATACACGGCCAGCCTCAATGCCACGACCCATGCGGTAAGCAACGTTAGTGTCACGTGACCATACGCCTGCACCTAGACCGAACTCAGTGTCGTTAGCGATAGCTAGTGCTTCTGCTTCGTCTTTGAATGTAGTTACAGAAACTACTGGACCGAAGATCTCTTCTTGGAAAACGCGCATGTCGTTTGTACCTTTTAGAAGAGTTGGCTTGATGTAGTAACCGCTACCGAAATCACCGTCTAGTTTTTCGATACCGCCGCCTGCTAGTACTTCAGCACCTTCGTCACGACCGATGTCGATGTAACCTAGGATCTTGTCGAACTGTTCTTGAGAAGCCTGAGCACCAACCATTGTTTCAGTATCTAGTGGGTTACCACGTTTGATCTGACCCATACGCTCAACAACTTTAGCTAGGAACTCATCAGCAATATCTTCTTGAACTAGAAGACGAGAAGGACAAGTACATACTTCACCCTGGTTGAAGAATGCTAGTACCGCACCTTCAACAGCTTTGCTTACGAACTCATCGTCCTGAGCCATAACGTCGTTGAAGTAGATGTTTGGAGACTTACCACCTAGCTCTGTTGTAGATGGGATGATGTTCTCTGCAGCACATTTCATGATGTGAGAACCAACTGGAGTAGAACCAGTGAATGCGATCTTAGCAATACGTGTGCTAGATGCTAGAGCCTGACCTGCTTCGCCACCGAAACCGTTTACAATATTCAGTACGCCTGCTGGTAGAGCTTCCTGGATGCACTCAAGAAGAATAAGGATAGATACTGGAGTCGCTTCAGCTGGCTTCAGTACGATAGAGTTACCTGCTGCTAGTGCTGGAGCAATTTTCCATGCAGCCATTAGTAGCGGGAAGTTCCAAGGGATGATCTGGCCAACAACACCTAGTGGCTCGTGGAAGTGGTAAGCAACAGTTGTTTCGTCGATCTCACCGATAGAACCTTCTTGTGCACGGATGCAACCAGCGAAGTAACGGAAGTGATCTGCCATAAGAGGAACGTCTGCAGCTAGAGTTTCACGAACTGCCTTACCGTTGTCCCAAGTTTCAGATACAGCCAAACGCTCTAGGTTAGCGTCGATTAGCTCAGCACACTTCAGTAGAACGTTCTGACGTTCGATTGGAGAAGTTTTGCCCCAAGACTCTTGTGCAGCGTGAGCAGCGTCCAGTGCCAATTCGATATCTTCAGCAGTGGAACGTGGAATTTCACAAATTGGTTCACCAGTTACAGGCGAGTTATTGGTGAAGTATTCACCTTTAACAGGAGCTACCCACTCACCGTTAATGAAGTTGCCATAACGTTCTTTAAAGGAAACAACTGAACCTTCTGTACCCGGCTTAGCGTAAATCATCTTCTAAGTGCCTCTTTATATTTATCTTACTGCCGTCTCTACTGACAGTTAATTTACTTTACCAACCAATATTAGCTATCCAGCAAGAAATACAGGTATCATCCCTTGGCATTGAAAAATTAATTATTTAGTACTAGTTATGGAGGCCCCACCCCTACGGGGTTTCAGAGATTCATCTCAGATCGCGCATAATACTAGGCACTAACCCACTGATTAACAAAGACAATCAGTGGCAACATCTCTCATTTTAAAGGCTCACCCCCCATATAAATAAACATCAAATAGCTATACTCTTATGCTATAAGGAATTTTCAAGGCGAATAAATTACGAGGCCGGAACGATGACGAAGTTATACCAAGTATCTACTTGGCAAGAATTTCTTGCTTTAGTTGAGTCAGAAGAACTCCGTGGCTGGGCATTTCGTGGACAACGGGATGCGGAATGGAGCCTTGAGAGTTCGCTCACTAGACGACTCAAGCAGTTTGTACCCCAAAGCAAATGGCATGAACGAGAAAGCAGGGCCATTCGTGTATTTAAACGTAAAGCTCACTATTTCCTAAATGATACCAGTGCACTTAAAGATGATTTTCGTTGCTTAGCCCTTATGCAACACCACGGCGCACCAACTCGGCTTTTAGACTTTACCAAGTCACCCTACGTCGCCAGCTATTTCGCTCTACAGTCCTGCACAACGCATGCTGCAGTTTATGCAGTAAATACCCCTGCCCTATGGCACAAAGCAACACCACCGGGCTTACCCGAGCTCACACGAGATGCAATTGACCCTCGTACGACTGACAGCCTTGGCAAATATTACCTTTCAAATAACTACCCGATCGTCTGGCCTGGTGAACCATGGTCGATGGATCGAAGAATCGTTGCCCAAGCAGGTACTTTCATGCTGCCTGGCAGAATCGATGTTTCAGTTGAAGAGCTATTAAATAATTACGAATATGATCAGCCACTTCTCGCTAAGATTGTCCTTAGCCCTGAAATCAGAAAAGAAGCAATGGAAGCGCTTTATCGAATGAATATCAGTAGCGCCACCCTTTTCCCTGATCTAGATGGCTTAGCACGTTCCATCTCATATGAACTTGAGGTTAGCTGGGTAGGCACACCCGATCCTAAAAACGATCAACTGATGCAGGACAAATGAGCGCGCTTCTCACATAGCTAAATAACAACCACAAGATTAAAATAATCCGATCTCTTAACTTGGAATCGGATCATGTATTCAGAAAGCCCAGAAATTGAATCCATCAACACTTGGACCTCTCCACTGTTTGTTACGACAAACCCTGATCACGAGTTCTTAAAAGAAGATCTTCTCAATTACATCTACAACTATCAAAAGCTTCACAATCAAACCAAAGCCGTTGCCAGCGAAGTAGCAGTAAGTGCAAAACATAAACTATTTGAGAGCAAGCTCTGCTTTCTGGAATCTGATGAACCGGTGATCCTTGAGCTTAGACGCATGCTCGAGGAACTACTGTCTGCCATAGCCACACAGGTAAACACGCCATACTGGCCAGAAGGCGCTGAAGGTGATGCAACCATCATTGAATCCTGGTTCCATGTCACTAAGGATGGCGGTTACCATGACATCCACTCGCACCCTAATTGCTCTTGGTGTGGAATCTATTATTTAGATGTTGGCGAGTGTGAATTGGGTACTCGCAACGGCATCAATCGCTTTTATGATCCTCGCAACAACGCCGATCATTATGGCGATGCTGGGACAGCCTATCTAAGCGAACAGGGCTTCTGGGACTTCCAACCTGTAGAAGGTCAGATTGTAATATTCCCGTCCTACCTAAAGCACTCAGCCCTGCCTTATTTCGGGCAGAAAGACCGCGTCGTGATTGCGTTCAACAGCATTGTTGATTTGATCTAATCACGCTTTATTTCAAGCACAAAAAAAGCCAGCTAAATGCTGACTTTTTTTGCTGGGACAGGCTGAGTGATATCGAAATATCACTCAGTTGTAAGTCAAAAACTTACTTAGGTAGTTTGAATGTCCAAACTGTGCCGCCCTGGTTTAGGTGCTTAACACGTTTAGCTACTTCACCACCCCATAGAGGTACTGCACCACCCCAACCGGATACGATTGATAGGTACTGCTCGCCGTTCTGCTCCCAAGTGATTGGAGAACCTACGATACCAGAACCAGTGTTGAATTCGTATTCAACCTTACCAGTCTTAGCGTTTAGGCCTTTTAGGTAGCCTTCAGGAGTACCAAAGAATACAAGGTTACCTTTAGTCGCTAGAACACCACCCCATAGTGGAGCGTAGTTCTTGTGACGCCATACTTCTTTACCAGTTTTTGGATCCATCGCACGTAGAACACCGATGTACTCGTCGTTCATTGGCTTGATAGTGAAACCAGCACCTAGGTAAGCTGCACCTTTTTTGTATGCAGTTGGCTCATTCCAGATGTCCATCGCCCATTCATTAGAAGGAACGTAGAACAACTCAGTGTCTTGGCTGTATGCCATAGGCATCCAGTTTTTACCACCTAGGAAAGAAGGAATAGCTAGAACAGATGTACCTTTCTTACCATCTTTAGAATCAGCTGGGTTACCTGGACGGTTTGCATCGTCATAAATTGGACGACCAGTCTTAGCGTCTAGGCCTTTAGCCCAAGAGATTTTATCTACGAATGGGAAACCACGGATGAAATCACCGTTCTGACGGTTAAGAACGTACATGAAACCGTTACGGTCAGCAGTCGCTGCTGCTTTTACAGTTTTGCCGTTAGCTTTATAGTCAAAAGAGATCAACTCGTTTACACCATCGTAATCCCAACCATCGTGTGGAGTAGTCTGGAAGTGCCAAGCGATCTTACCAGTATCTGGATCGATAGCTAGACGAGAAGATGAGAATAGGTTGTCACCAGGACGTAGGTGAGAGTTCCATGGTGCTGGGTTACCAGTACCGAAGAATAGAAGGTCAACTTCAGGATCGTAAGTACCGCCTAACCAAGTTGCAGCACCACCAGATTTCCAAAGATCGCCAGGCCAAGTTTTGCCTGCTTCACCACCGGAAATACCGTTTTCCATTTTCTTGCCATCTTTCCAGATGTAACCCATGTGACCTTCAACTGTTGGACGAGTCCAAGCAAGTTTACCAGTCTTAGCATCGTAAGCTTCTACTTTACCAACGATACCGAATTCACCACCAGATACACCAGTGATTACTTTACCTTTAGCAATTAGAGGAGCTGCAGTGATTGAGTAACCAGCTTTGTAATCTTCTACTTTCTTCTTCCAAACAACCTTACCAGTCTTAGCGTTTAGAGCTACTAGTTTAGCGTCTAGAGTACCGAATATTACTAGGTCGTCGTATAGAGCAACACCACGGTTGATTACGTCACAGCAAGGCATGATGCCATCAGGAAGACGTGCATTGTATTCCCAAAGCTCTTCACCAGTGTTTGCATCAACAGCGAATACACGAGAGTAAGAAGCGGTAACGTACATCACACCGTCTTTAACTACAGGCTGTGATTCCTGACCACGCTGCTTCTCACCACCGAAAGAGAACGCCCATACTGGACGCATGTCTTTAACAGTTTTAGTGTTGATTTTTGTCATTGGGCTGTAACGCTGACCACGTGGGCCCATACCATTTGTTACAACATCTTCAACAGTCATCTGGTCGTTAACGATATCTTTATCAGTAACACCAGCCTGTGCTGTGCCTGCCACAGACATCGCTGCAACTAGAGCAGACAGTGCGAATTTTTTCATTGTACGCTTCCTCTACGGATATTTTTTTTTTGGCGTTGAGAAGAGAGCCGGGAAATTTTCCCGAATCATGAAGGCAATTGTTTTGTTTTACAGCAAATACAACAATTAAACAGCAGAAGTACTTTTCTAGTCCCTTGGTAGTAATACCGCTATTTTTAAGTAAATTCAGCAGCTTACGCCGCCATTCAATAGCCCATTAGTCATAGTACAAACATGAGTATAGACAGGAATTACCGTTTAACTAGCCAAAGAAAGGAGCAAAGCAAAGAGGATTTAATTTGAGTTTTTCTATTTATAAAAACAAGCAGACTCAGAAAGCCTGCTCTTCATATTTGGGATAAAGGTGCGCAACAGTTCTGGCAAATTCCCGCTTACTTAATGCAATACCATCAAAATCTTTGGGGATCGGCAGTTTAATCACCTCGGTCATACTTAAACCATCCTGAGCTGCCCGCACTAAAACCCGATCCAACCAATCTAGATAGGCTAGCATTTGATCTAATGCTCTAGCGTCTGTAACAACGGGCCCATGACCAGGCACCATAACCTTGTAATCAAGATCCTTTAATTTCAGAATCTCTTTTTTCCACTGATGAATCCCAGGCGTATGAGGAGTGGTTAACGCTCGCTGATAGAAAACCATATCTGAGGCAAACACAACGCCGGTTTTTTCATCCATAACAACCAAATCCGAACCTGTATGACCCGTAAAAGGAAGTAAATGCAATCTATGTGAGCCAAGCTCCATTAACTGAACATCCAGTACTTTGCTTGGCGGGATCGCCTCAGTCGACCGCATCCAATCACCAACTAGTCGATACATATTTTCAGCAAAAGCATTTCCATGAAGCTCAATTCCCTGCTGTGTACCAGGGAGAGAAAGTATCTCTGCATCTGCAAAAGCTTGATTTCCTAAAAAGTGATCTGGATGGTGATGAGTATTAAAAACAACCTTGATAGGTTTATTCGTAACACTTTCTATTGCCGCCTTTAACGCTTTACCATATCTAAGGGATGGCCCAGTATCGATAACAACAACCCCATCTTCTGTTACGATAAAGCCAGTATTGACAATATTGCCGCCATTACTCTTTGAAAAGTCTTCCAACTTCCCCTTCAATAACCAAGTGTTATCAGCAATTTTTTGCGGTTTTAAATCATAAGAAAGCGGCGCCGCTGAAGCTGAATGAATCACTGCAGCAGCAGATAGGGCCAACAACAATCTTTTCATCAATCAACTCCTAGAGCGCATTCTCAAACTCATTACCACCATTATCTCGCATCCAGATACGATGACCTTGAGAACCATCTCTGACATCAAAAGTTAAAACTGGATTTTCACTGACAGGCTGAGACAACTCTAATTTTGCAAGTGGCGCACCTTCAAAGTTACGCACCTCTACATTCTCTATATAGAATTCAGGAATTGAACTAACTAAGCCGGTGTCCATCGGATGAACGACTTTAAGTTTATAGCGCCCCCCCTGCTCTCTGGGGAAAAACTTACTTTTCATTTCACCGAGATGGTCCTGCCAGTAGGTATTGGCAGCAGCGGCGCTTGGCGTGGTACACCCTCCACCTGCAGCGTCAAGATAGCTACCACCTAGATGCCAAACACCAGACTTAGAAAGTACAGCTGCTCTAATAGCAGTACCCTGCTGGACCTTAATGCGCATAGAAAGGTGAGGCACAATTTCTTTGTGGGGATAATAAGTAAAGATGTGCTGAATTGGATTAAGATCAGCAAAAACGACAATCTTATCGATCTTCCCTGCTAACGCTTCAGCATTAACAGTAATAGGAACCTGCGTAGGATCTTCAGCAAATTCAGGCACAGTGACTTTGACATTACTATCAAACACATATTTCTGATCGCCAATAAACTTGGCACGCATATGATCCCATAAAGGCGACTCTAGAGGATCTTGCTGGCCTGAATAACCAGCAATTGGTAAAGCAGCACTTATCAAAAGTGCTGCAACATTTCGCTTCAACATGGCATCCTCTTATTATTATTTGAATGCTATTTTTTCGAGCGTTGCTTTATAAAGCTATTTTACATCCTGGTAAAAAGCAGGCATCTCATAACTGAGACCGTACTTGCTATAAACTTGTTCCATTTCACCGGAACGAACCATAGCTTCGACAACATCACCTACAGCATAGCCAAGCTGTCTATAGGTATGCTTAACAGCCATCCCTATGTCCCATTTCTGCTTACCCATATTTGGATAACCATTCACGCCCAGCTTAAATTTCTTGTCGCCCGACTTACTGACTAACCAATCAACTTCGGCGCGCATTGCCATAACGGCATCTACCTCACCAGACTCCATACCTTTAAACGCTTCACGCGCATTCGTATAGTGGTGAGTCTTATCACGCATTCGCCCACCAAAAGCTGAAGTCAGATAAAACGCCGGTAGACTATCAATTTCCACCCCTACTGGGTGATATTGGAATACCGCCACTGTAGAAACGTTATCTAACTTTTCACTATCGTAAACAACTTTCCAGCTTTCACGCTGATAGGGCCCAAACATAACCACCATTTCATTAATAACGGCGCCTGTCGAATCCTGCATATAGCTGTATTCACGATCGTACGGAACACGCATCATGACATCGGCAATGGTTTTCAGTGCTAATGCATTTTCTTCATCTTTGTCGAGATAATGCCCTTTCCAGACATTATTTCTTAAATCATCTTCAAGGTTTTCATCTGGCGTGATCCAATGCTCACGGAATTCAACGCCTAGCTTTTCAGCAATTTTCTTACCGACTTCGACATCCACACCAACAGCTTTGCCGTTTTCCATATAGGAATATGGTGGAAAATCACGATAAAAACCAACCCTGATATACCCGCTATCAATTACATCGTCGTAATAACGAGCTTGCGCCAGGCTGCTAAGCAGGCTGGCGCAAGTGAAAATTATAGCGTTAGAAGCGCTTAACTTACTCATCCGTAGCGCGAGTTTCTAACCAAGCACGGATAGCCCAAAGAGCTTCTTGGCTTAGGTGTTCAGCCATTTTTGGCATGTAAACACGACCGTCACGTACTGCACCGTTAACAACACGGTAAGCATACCATTCGTCACCATCAACTCCTGGTTCTAGGTAACGTAGATCTGGCGCGATACCACCAGAAATCGCATCTAGACCGTGGCAACGTGCACAGTTTTGAGTGTAAGCAGACTCACCGATTTTAACCGCTAGTTCACGGTTTTCGTAATCTTCAGTGTAAGGGTTAGATTCTTCCCACTCTTCACCTAGAACTTTTAGGCCTGTTACATCGATAGCCTGTGGAGTTACATCACCGTGCGCCATTGTCTGGCCAGAAATAACTGCAGCTAACATACCCGCTGTAGTCATGCTCAAAAGTTTCTTGTTGATAGACATCTTTTTTTCACCACTTTAGTTTTTATACTCTCGCCTTCCCCAGTTAAATGAAATACTGACTGAGGGATATCTGCGTGTTCAGATACCTGACGATCATCTCTACATTAAGCCAAAGCCACCCACTCCAGCTGTTTGCATATATGATATTGCGTGTGCAAAATCAGCAAGAATTGTACTTTGGGTTCCAAAAACTACTCCCTTGGTAGGAATGTCGACCCAGATTGCAACCTAAGTAGCATTTTGTACGCCATCTATCCATACCTGAGCACTAATCCCTCTTTATTAGTACGTGACTTCTCCCTAAGACTCTCGGGATTTTATCCTGCACAAACAGGACTTAACCCCTGATTAACAGGGAATCCTGCCGTTGTCGTATATATACCCTTAAGCCGAGAATGGTTACCAGCGAATATCAATCGCAAGTTATAACTTTCCTATAACACTAGGGTTTATAAAAATGACAAAAAAAATAAACATGACAGACTTAAAGCCGCTTTGCGCTGCAATTGGTCTTAGCTTAGTAGCAGGCGCTGCTACTGCTAAACCAATTACTTGGGACGACATCAAAAATGACGCAAACACTCCAGAAGACGTTCTAGGTTACGGTATCGGACCTAAAGCACAGCGCTGGAGCGACATGACAGAGATTAACGATAAAAACGTTAAGAAATTGACTCCTGCATGGTCTTTCTCCTTTGGTGATGAAAAACAGCGTGGTCAAGAAACTCAAGCACTAGTACATGATGGCATCATCTATGTAACTGGTTCTTACTCTCGCATGTTTGCACTAGATGCTAAAACGGGTAAGAAAATTTGGTCTTACTCTTACCGCCTACCAGACGACATCCGCCCTTGCTGTGACGTAGTTAACCGTGGTGCAGCTATTTTCGGAGATCTTGTTTACTTCGGCACTCTTGATGCAGCTATCGTAGCTCTAGATAAAAAAACTGGTAAGCGCGTTTGGAAGAAGAAATTTGCTGATCACACTGAAGGCTACACTATGACTGGTGCACCTACGATCATCAAAGATCAGAAAACGGGTAAAGCAATGCTTATCCACGGCTCTTCTGGTGATGAGTTTGGTGTAGTAGGCAAACTATTCGCTCGTGACCCTAAGACGGGTGAAGAGATCTGGATGCGCCCATTCGTTGAAGGTCACTACGGTCGCCTAGACGGCAAGAAGAGCACACCTACAGGTGATCCAAAAGCTCCATCTTGGCCTGATGATCCAAACTCACCAACAGGTAAAGTTGAAGCATGGAGCCACGGTGGTGGTGCACCTTGGCAGTCCGCTAGCTTCGACGTTGAAACAAACACTATCATCGTAGGTGCTGGTAACCCTGCACCATGGAATGGTTGGGCTCGTACTTCTCCAGGCGGCAATCCAGCTGACTACGACAGCCTATACACTTCCGGTCAGGTTGCAGTAGATCCATCTACGGGCGAAGTTAAGTGGTTCTACCAGCACACTCCAAACGATGCTTGGGATTTCTCTGGTAACAACGAACTTGTTCTGTTCGAATACAAGGACAAAGGCAAGACAATCAAAGCGACAGCTCACGCTGACCGTAACGGTTTCTTCTACGTTGTTGACCGTCAGAACGGTGACTTCATCCGCGGCTTCCCATTCGTAGACAACGTTACTTGGGCAACTCATATCGATCCTAAGACTGGTCGCCCAGTTGAGGTTGAAGGCCAACGCCCACCACCACCAGAGCCAGGCAAGAAAAAGGGTAAATCCATCGAAGTTTCTCCTCCTTTCCTAGGCGGCAAAAACTGGAACCCTATGGCTTACAGCCAAGACACAGGCCTATTCTACCTTGGCGCCAACCACTGGAAAGAAGACTACTGGACTGAAGAAGTTCACTACAAGCGCGGTGCTGCTTACCTAGGCCAAGGTTTCCGTATCAGAAAAATGTACGACGACCACGTAGGTGTTCTTCGTGCAGTAGACCCTAAGACTGGTAAGATCGTATGGTCTCACAAAGAGAAACTTCCTCTATGGTCTGGCGTTCTCGCTACCAAAGGCAACCTAATTTTCACAGGTACTGGTGATGGTTACTTCAAAGCATTCGACGCTAAGACTGGCGAAGAACTTTGGAAATTCCAGACTGGCTCCGGCATCGTATCCTCCCCTATCACTTGGGAAGAAGATGGCGAACAGTACATCGGCCTAGCTAGCGGTTACGGTGGCGCGGTACCTCTATGGGGTGGCGACATGGCTGACCTAACTAAGCCTGTATCACAGGGTGGTTCTTTCTGGGTATTCAAACTCCCTAAGAACTAATAGTTACTACTTGATGTAACCCAAGCCCGCGAGCTCCCCAATGCTTGCGGGCTTTTTAGGATAGAGATATGAAAAAAACAATATTATTTACGCTCCTACTGTCCAGCCAACTTGCTACTGCAGATGACCTAGTGATTAATGGCTGCACCATTGCCCCAGATACTAAATGTCCAGGCGTTAATTTGTCGGGTGCCGATCTAAGCAATGCAGATCTGTCTAGAGCTGATCTAACTGGCGCAAACCTAAGCGGTACTATCCTTCGTCACGCAGTTCTTAAAAACACCAAGATGGAAAAAGCAGATCTATCCAATGCAGATCTTGCTCGCGCGGATATGAGACACGCAACAGTTCGAGGCTCAAACCTAAGCCATGCCAATCTTGAAGCTATCAACGGTTGGGCATTGTTCGCGCAGGACGCAAATTTTTATCGCGCAAATTTACATGGCGCAAATTTAAATTTCTCTCGTCTTAGCAGCGCTAAATTCGTAGAAGCCAACCTTCAGGCTGCAAATCTAGAAATCGCCTGGATGACAAAAGCTATTTTGACAGGCGCCAACCTTAAAAACGCCAATCTACAGGAAGCTAAGCTAAATGCCGCGTCTTTAGAAAATGCTGACTTCACAGGCGTTAGGAAGCACTACGCTACATTCCAAGCAACCTATATGGACGGCTGCAAAGGCTGCCCATTTGGTTGGTCTAAGAATTAAATCCAAACAACAAAAAGGCGCATCGAACTTTGTTCCATGCGCCTTTTTTATAACCAAACTAATGCTAGCTCACATTAGTTCCCACTTTCACAAGACCGGTCTCTATAGCCAGATGCACTAATTCCGCCGTTGAACCTATATTCAACTTACTTTTTAGTATTGCGGTATAGTTAGAAACCGTCTTACTACTAATACAAAGCTGTTCTGAGATCTCTTTGACATTATTGCCTTGCGCTAACATAACAAAGATCTCAAACTCGCGCTGAGTCATCTCCTTAAGACGCTTATCCTTTTGCTCAGGGCGCGACACCGCTAAACGCATAGCCAACTCATGCTCGACATAAAGCTGCCCACCAGCAACCTTAGTAACTGCTTCAATCAAAACCTCCGGCGTACAGCTCTTAGTGATGTACCCTTTAGCACCTGCATCTAAAGCCTGAGTTACTACAGGTATTTCATCATACATACTGAAGAAAAGTATTTTGATATCAGGACAGCGCTGTAAGATTCGACGAGTTGCCTCAATACCACTGATGCCATTCATGTTGACGTCCATGATAACTACATCGGGTGTTTCAGATTGACACATACTATATGCCTGATCACCACTACCAGCTTCTAACACTTCACATGGAGCAAGCATTGTCGATAAAAGGCTTGCATAACCCTGACGCACTACAGCATGATCATCCGCTATTATTATTTTCATACCAATTCCTGTACTAAAGGGATTTGCAGAACAACTTCACTCCCTTTTTTATCTAACTTATTAATCTTTAGCTCACCTGACACACAACGAGCTCGCTCTTGCATTGATCGAAGCCCCAATCCTTGAGACCCAGAATCAACATACCCAACACCATCATCCATCACCCGCAGAACAAGGGCTTCGCCATCAAAAACAACCCTAACTAAAACATGCTCAGCCTGAGCATGCTGAGCCACATTATTTAAAGACTCCTGAAGTATTCGATAGATATGCGTATTAGTTTCATCATCTAACGAAGGAATAAAATCTGGTAAATCTAACGACACTTTCACTTGGTGAGATTGACGCCAAGTATCGACCTGCGTACGTATAGCATCTAACAAACCCAACTGCTCCAATATAACCGGATGCAGCTCTCTGATCAGCTGCCTGAAACTAGTCTGCATCGCATCACAGTTGATCGATATTTGATTACCCACCGAAGCAACCAAATCGGTATTAGACGAGTTTTCTTTTACCAAATAGGCTTGAGCTTTAATACCCGTGAGATATTGCCCAAGATCATCATGAAGCTCCCTGGCAAGATGAGCACGTTCAGTTTCCTGCAAACGCATTAATTCATGGGTCAGCTTTAAGTTATCGCTCTGAGCTTCCTGAAGGGAGTGAGCCATAGAATTAAAATGACCAGCTAACTGATTGATTTCTTTAATAGAATACTCTTCAAGTCGAGCAGCATAACGGCCCTTTTCAATTTCATTCAAAGCTGCAAGAAAATCTGATACAGGCTTAATCCCCTGACGGACACCAACATAGATTGCTAAATTTGAAAGTAATGCACTCAGCACAAATAGGACAAATACGTGCTGTACAGATTCCCAAACTTCCTCAACCTCATCGGTAGGATCTGCTTGCAGCTTTAGCGCTCTACCGTCAGGTAGGTATCGGTAATATTCTTTTTCAGTGAGCCGATCAAGTCCCGGTATTAAATCCATAAACCAAGCAGGAACTTCATCATCTATCTCTGAAGACAGTTCATCATCTGCACCTACCTCCCCACCACTTAAGGAATCATCAACAAGGATGATCTTTACGTGGCGAGTCTCTCCTTCGAGCATACTTTCAAGTAAATCACTGTCAGTGACCGCAACACTGAGTAACTGATGAGTAAAGCTAAGCCCAGCAGTAACTTCTCGAGTAATATCTTTGGTAGCTTGCTGAAGCGTTTCATAAATCGTGATCGATAGCGCTACAGCAAACACTGCTGAAACTAGTAAATTTAAGCGCAGGACTGCATTCATATGTACACCTATACTGATATCTCTAACAAAATTAGAGAACCTTCTAAGTATGCTAATGAGTCCCTATTGGTAAGAATCCCTCCAAGGACCGAAACAAAGTACTACTTAAGTACTCATTTCAACCCATAGTGGGAACAAAATGAATTATGGGGCGAACTTAATTACACCAGCATCAACTGCTAAATGAACAAGCTCCGCTGTAGATGCAATCTTCAATTTACTCTTAATCGTAGTAACGTAATTTGAGACTGTTTTAACATTAATTCCGAGTGTATCTGCGATTGTTCGATTGCTCTGACCGCGAGCAAGCATTACAAAGACCTCGAACTCTCTCTGCGTCAAATCCCGGAGACGGCCTTCTGTTACATCTTGGTTATTTAGAGCAAGTTTCATAATCAAGTCATACTCAATAAAAACCTCACCCTCTCTTATCTTTTCTACAGCTTCGATAAGCGTTTTAGGGGAGCCTGACTTGGTTATATAGCCCATAGCACCAGCATCTAACGCCTGCTTCACCATCAAAGCTTCGTCGTACATGCTAAAAAATAGGATTTTAGCATCACGGTCTTTATCTAAGATTCGAGTGGCCGCTTCTATGCCACTAATACCAGGCAGATTGATATCCATAATCACTAGATCTGGCTTTTCAGCAAAATATAACGCCTCAGACTCCTCTCCGCTTGCTGCCTCGATTATTTCACATGGCTCGATAACCGTAGGCAAGACACTTGCGTACCCCTGACGTACTACAGAATGATCATCAGTAATTAGGATTTTCATCGATACTCCAAGATATAAACTTGCACGCCAATCTTACCACCTAAAGTAGTAATTGTTTACATCTTAGCAACGAAAGAACTATGGGGTGTAACAAGAGGAAGGAGAAAGCCTGCGTACGCTTATACAAAGCGCACTCAGGCTTTAGAAAGATACGGATTATTTAACGTTAAAAACGCCTTCCATTCCTTTATGCTCTAGGCCTTCAGCGAAGAATTCAAATTTACCCGGCTTAATTGGCACGAAGTAAATTTCAGCTTCACCTTCCTGTTCAAACTCCAGCTCTTTTAAAGTAGCTGCTTTAATTTCCATATCGCCAGCTTCTACTTTGCGCAAGAAAATAGAATTAAATAAACCCGGAGCTTTCAATGCGTACTCAGTTTGACCGCTAGAGATAATCTTTAACTTGTATGACTTACCCGTCTCAAGGTTGTATTCCTTTTCAGACAAGTGATAACGATTATCTTCGGTTCCTAGAACAAGATCAGGAAGCTTTGCAGGTCTACGTGTTAAATCACCTTCAGCAACAGCCGCTGTACTAGTAATTGCAATAACAGAAGCTAAGCCGCAAGCAGCAAGATTCTTGATTAAGCTCATAATTCACCCTTGGTTTAAATTACTTATTATTTATGCACTTAATGCTAAAGACCGAACTGGGTAAAAGAATCCTACTTCAGTACTAATTGATTTCTACTTTCTTCATATTCCGAGTTCACGAAATCCCACTTATGCTGGGCATAAATCATAATAAAGATAACCGTGTTTTATGTTTAAAAATCAATCTAAGCCAACATTGACGGTACTTGCCACATTTTTCGCCGTCGCAACACATGCCCAGGCAAATCTAGAAGTTAACATAGGATATCTTCAGCAGCAGATGGATAATGGCCCGGTTTTATCAAACATTATTCCCGACCCTGAAGATTCTGGCCTCAAAGGCGCAGAGCTTGGCATCAACGACAACAACACAACTGGCCGCTTCTTAAAACATAAGTATTCACTGCAACAGTTCGATTCAGAAAATCCTGAAGAACTTATCAGCAAAGCCTCTGATCTCTATGCTCAAGGCGTTCGGTTTTTTGTTATCCACGCCCAAAGCCAGACCCTCAAAGATATCGACAAAGCGCTTCCTGATGAGGCAGTTATATTTAATTCTGGCTCCCCTTCTGATCAACTCAGAAGTAAAGAGTGCAACAACTCACTACTTCACACCCTACCTAGCCGAGCAATGCTGACAGATGCACTTGCGCAATGGCTGAAAGCTAAGCGCTTAAATAAAGTGCTCGTGATTTCAGGGCAAAAAGTTGAAGACAAGGCGTATACCCAAGCATTCAAACGTGCCGCTAAGCGCTTTGGCTTAAAGATTGTTGCCGAAAAGCAGTGGGATTACGATACCGATTTACGTCGTACAGCCCAGAGTGAAATGCCACTTTTCACACAAACTAAAGAGTACGATGTGGTCTTTGTGGCAGATGAGCGTGGCGATTTTGGCGAATACGTTTTGTATAACACTTGGCTTCCAAGACCTGTAGTTGGTACACAAGGCCTAAGCCCTGTTACATGGCACCGTGTTGTAGAACAATGGGGCGCAGCCCAACTGCAAAGCCGTTTTGACAAGCTAGCTAAGCGTTGGATGACTAATGAAGATTATGCTTCATGGGCTGCCGTACGAAGTGTAGGTGAAGCAGTAACTCGCACGAACTCTTCTGACCCCAAGGTGGCTTACGAATATATTCGTTCCGAGAAATTCGAACTAGCAGGCTTTAAAGGCAGAAAACTTAACTATAGAGAGTGGAATGGTCAGCTTAGACAACCAATTCCTCTTGTCCATCCGCGCTCTCTTGTATCACAATCCCCACAGGATGGATTCCTTCACCCTGTAAACGAACTTGATACTTTGGGCTTTGATAAATCCGAAGTTAAATGCAGCAATTAATTGGAGTAGTCATGAATTTTAAAAAGTTATTAAAACCCCTTGCTGCAGGTATGCTGATTGCCTCGCCTCTACTACACGCAGAGCTTGCCTATGTATCGAACGAAAAAGATGACACCATCTCTATCATCGACCTAAAAAGCTTGGAAGTTGTTGAGACACTAAATGTAGGCGAGCGCCCTCGCGGTATTTTATTCTCAAAGGACTACACAAAACTTTATATCTGCGCATCTGATTCTGATACCGTGCAGATTATGGACCTTGCAACCAAACAGATTATTGGCGAGCTCCCTTCAGGTGAAGACCCAGAGCAATTTGCACTTCACCCTAACGATCGCCACCTATACATCTCTAACGAAGATGATGCCTTAGTAACAATTGTTGATACACAAACTAGCGAAGTACTGGCTCAAATCGATGTTGGCGTAGAACCTGAAGGCATGGCTGTTAGCCCAGACGGTAAAATTGCCGTTAACACCAGTGAAACGACCAACATGGTTCACTGGATTGATACCACCACTTACGAGCTTATTGACAATACACTTGTAGATCAGCGTCCACGCCATGTTGAATTCAGCACCGACAGCAAGATCCTATGGGCGAGTTCTGAGATTGGCGGTACAGTTTCTGTTATCGATGTAGAAACACGCAAGATCTTTAAAAAGCTTACATTTGAAATCAAAGGCGTTCACCCTGACCGAGTTCAGCCTGTAGGCATCCGCCTATCGGATGATGGTAAATATGCATTCGTAGCGCTTGGCCCAGCTAACCACGTTGCAGTTGTAAACGCTAAAACCTATGAAGTTGAAGACTATATCCTAGTTGGTCGTCGTGTTTGGCACATGGACTTCAACGAAGATCAAACTAAGCTCCTAACGACCAACGGCATTAGCGGCGACGTATCGGTTATTGATATTAGCAAAATGAAAGCTGTAAAAAGCATTAAGGTAGGCCGCTACCCATGGGGCGTAAAAGTTAAACCATAGTAGTTTACCCACCCTATCAAACATATAAGGCCCACTCTGTGGGCCAATTTTGTTTATACCGCAAAGAGATTCAGCAATGAGTATCAATGTAGAATCCGTAAGTTTCAGCTACGGCCCTAGACAGGCGCTAAAGGATATTAGTTTTTCGCTAGAACCTGGGGAGTTCCATGGCCTTTTGGGACCTAATGGTGCAGGCAAATCGACACTATTCGCTTTAATAACTCGTCTAAATGCCATGCAAACCGGCGATATTCGTATCAATGAGCTTAGCATCAAGAAGCAACCTTCTAGCCTAATGAAAAAACTAGGCGTTGTGTTTCAGCAAAGCACCTTAGATTTAGATCTTACAGTTCAGCAAAATCTTTTATACCACGCTGCATTGCATGGCATATCAAAAGCCCAGGCTAGCGATAGGATCAAACTTGAGCTAGAACGAATGGAAATGTCAGATAGGACCAATGACAAGGTCCGAAGCCTTAACGGCGGTCACAGACGCCGTGTCGAGATAGCACGCGCACTCCTTCACCAACCAGAAATACTTTTATTAGACGAGCCAACTGTAGGTCTTGACCCTCAAACCCGCAGAGCACTTAACACCCATGTCCGCAACCTTTGCACGGACGAAAAATTGACTGTGCTATGGGCTACCCACCTAATGGAAGAGATTAAGGAAGAAGACCACATCGTCTTGCTCAACAAAGGCCAGATCATGATCAATGACAAAGCATCTGAGATGTTGAATCAATCAGGCTTAGACAATTTCACTGACGCTTTCCACCAGTTAACTGAAAAGCCTGCTAAGGAGGCTCTATGAGCTTTGCCAGTTATTGGAACTGTTTTTATGGCATTCTAGTTCGTGAATTTCTGCGATTCGTACAACAGCGCTCTAGATTCCTCAGCTCGTTAGTTAGACCACTACTTTGGCTAGTGGTATTTGCTGCCGGCTTCAGAGCGGCATTAGGTATCTCGATTATCCAGCCGTACGATACCTACATCACCTATGAGACTTACATCGCACCCGGCTTGTGCTGCATGATATTACTGTTTAACGGCATGCAGAGCAGCTTATCCATGGTGTATGACCGTGAAATGGGGAGTATGCGAGTACTGTTAATGAGCCCCCTTCCACGCCCATACTTACTGCTGTGTAAAATGGTCGCGACTGCCTTGATCTCGCTTACGCAAGTTTATGCTTTCTTATTAGTGGCATTATTGGTTGAGGTAGAGCCGCCGTTAATGGGCTACCTAACAGTCTTACCAGCATTACTGCTAGTTGCACTTTTACTAAGCTCTCTTGGATTATTCCTTTCGACTAAGATCAAACAGCTTGAGAATTTTGCGGGGGTAATGAACTTCGTTATCTTCCCGATGTTCTTCCTTTCTTCTGCACTCTATCCGCTTTGGAAGATGCAGGAATCAAGTGAATGGCTCTATTGGATCTGCATGGCAAATCCGTTTACCCATGCAGTTGAACTAGTCCGCTATGCACTTTATATGCAACTGAACCTTGAAGCATTAGGCATTACAGCATTCGCTACAGCGTTTTTTACTGCTTTTGCGGTTACTGGATTTAAACCTCAGAAGTCCGGTCGCTAGAATAAGCCGAACAGTTTAAAGCAAAAAGCCTCTCTTCTATGAAGAGAGGCTTTTTTATGCCTTCAACGCTGATTCGAGTTCTGCTCGATTTAACTCACTCGTACTTTTATGAAGATAAACCGTGGCAGGACGCCCCTTTAACACAACCACCTCATCAGCCAAAGCTAACGCTTCATCCAGATCATGCGTTACATAGATCATACAACGCTTTGGATTTTCGCAAACCAAATGGGAGATCAATTCCCTCATCTCCTCTCCCGTACTCATATCTAACGAGGTTAACGGCTCGTCCATCAACACCATTTCGGGATCAAGCAATAAGCAACGCGCTAAAGACACGCGCCTCGCCATACCTAATGATATCTGTGAAGGATAATGATCCCCATATCCAGATAATTTTACGGCCCCCAGCATCGCTTCGACCTTTTCTGAATTAGGCTCAATTAGGGCTAAATTCTGATTAATCGTTCTCCAAGGAAGCAACCTTGGCTCTTGAAATAGATAACCTATATCTATGCTTTCTTTATTCCAGCAATGAATCGCATTTTCAGCCAAGCCGGCTAGCTTGTTTAGTAATGTAGTTTTACCACAGCCGGAAGCGCCTAAAATGGCAATAGTTGAGCCTGCCTTTAATTCAAGCTCTATAGGTTGAAGAATGGTTTCGTCGCCGTAGCAAATCTTATCAGATGCAAATTTATACACGTTCTGAACCTCGCTGCCAGCGCTGAGCATACCGATCTAAAGGCTGCAAAATACACCACTCAATCATTTGAACAATAAAGATAAAGGCAAAACTGTAAGCAAGGATTGTTGCTACATCAAAAAGCTGAAAGGCCATATGAAGCTGAAAGCCGACCCCATCAGAGCGCCCCAACAATTCTACGACTAAAACGATCTTCCATATCAATGCCAAACCACTACGCGTCGCGACCATGATGTAAGGAAACAGTTGAGGCCACCATAATTCTGTAAGCTTTTGCTTGAAAGAGAAATGATAGGCTCTGGCCATCTCCTCCAGCTGCTCATCAAACATGCGCCCACCTTCACGTAAGGTCACAGCGACATTGGGTAATTTATTGATGATTACCGCACCGACTGCTGCTGCCTCAACCAAACCGAACCAGATATAAAGCAAGATAATTACAACTAGCGCTGGGACATTCAGAAGAATAATTAATAGAGGGTCTAATATTCTGTTTACTGTGGAAAATTTCCCCATCAGAACACCGAGTAGACCGCCAAGTAACATGGCGCAGAAGAAACTAATCGCAACTCGCTGCAAAGTAATCAGTAAACTATCCAACAGCCTTTGCTCGGACCACTCAACTTGCAAGGCGCTAAACACCTCACCAGGTGTGGGAAGCAATACGTTATTAACGAACGCCGCACTGCCCCACCATACAGCCAAGAGAACAAATATAGCTAACAGCTGGTCACTCAAACGACTTATATTGCCCGCTGAACTCATAGACCTGCCTTATAAAACATATCTTCGTTCAGCTCAGCACCTTTAAGTGATGGTTTGAATTGAGTAATCAACTTATAGAATACCTTAGCATCATCGATCTGATCAGCTGTTATAGGACTAGGTATGCCATTGCGGTACCCAGCAATAAGTGCATTAAAAACCTGGTCATTCTCAGCCCTCATTAGTTTACGAAGACCTAGCCAATGATCATCCTCATTCAACAATTGGTTCTTAGCTGCCATTACTGCATCTACAAAGCTATTTATCAACTCAGGATTACTATCCACTTGATCTTGCTTTACTAGATAGCCAAGCATAGGCAACTGACTAGTCATACCCAACTCTGCCATCATATCTTGCAGACTTATGACAGTTTTATAGCCTTCAGTCTCAAGCCTCGCCCCGTAATGCCAAAACGTGACTAACAGATCTAGACGACCACTTTTTAGTGACTGACTTAATAAGGGTGGCGAGCCAAACTGAACCTGTGCATCCGCCTCGAGATTAAGCCCATGTTTTCGTGCTGCCGCCCTGAGTAAAATCCAACCCTTATTCAAAGGCCCACCAGCAACACCTATTCTTTTACCTTTAAGCTCCGAAAGATCAGACAGCTGACTAGATGCAGGCTTCATAACCATCCCAACCTGCTTAGAGAACGGAATAAATCTAAAAGATTCGCCCTTACTGTTTCTATCCGCTGCCCATAACCAATCAGCAACAATCGCATCTGCATTTCCGCTAGTCAGCGCAACTTTTGCAGCGGACATACTAGCCACTTTAATTATATTTAGATCGAAATTATTAAGCTCATCTAATTTTTGATTCTTTAAGTGCTGCAACTCCCAATTAACGGTACCTGAAGCTAAAACAGCCACTTTAAATTGAGGCTTCTCTGCACCACCCCATACAAAAGACGGAATTAAAACCAATAAAAACAATACATTACGAACAAAAAACATAAAACTCCCATATACAACAAATTAGTGGGGCAATAGAGAAACTTAAAATAAGCCTCAATGCTGTGAGCAAACATAGTACTTTCGTACCTGTTTTTTTGCTCGATGGTAGAATTTAGACCCACACTTTCGCAGGGTGTAATAGGCGTGTAGAGAAATAGTAAGGAAAGCACCATCTGGCACCTTAAAATCGCAATGTATTTATGCGCCCTATTACTCATGAATACAGGCTTTGCAGACGATAAAAGCGATTATGCTGATACAACAGATTTTGAGCTGTTTTCAGCAGAAGGTTACCGATTGTTTCATTATCGCAGCCCTACACCATTAAAGAGCCTACACGGGAAAACACTTTTAACAGAAGATGTAATCCACCTACTAGAAACGGGAAATAAGCCTATTTTAGTAGATGTGCAACCCATCCCCTGGAATCGAGTTTTCATTCAAAAGGAACCCAGACTCCATATACCTGGCAGTGTATGGCTTCCTAACGTAGGCTTAGGCGAATTAGATGACGACTGGTCAGAATACTTCCAATCTAATCTGGAGCGCTTAACAACCGGCGACAAAAGCCTCCCAGTAATTATATACTGTCAGGCCGACTGCTGGATGTCATGGAATGCTTTAAAACGAGCTTCCGAATGGGGTTATACTAATCTGCTGTGGTATAGAAACGGCTCTGATGGCTGGATTGAACACGATTTAGAAACCAGTATTGCCAACCCTGAACCCTTTACACTAAAGAAGCATTAAATTTTACCAAGCATTAAAGTCTTACACGGAGTAAGATAGAGATAAGCTCAGGATGAGAATATAAGCTCATAATAAATATAATGAAATTGGAGATATTGTCGTGTACAAGATCCTGATCGCGGATGATCATCCGCTGTTCCGTGAAGCTATCATCAATGTTATCGAAAACAGCTTTACTGGCTGCCAGACACTGGAAACGGAAGATCTGGATAGTGCGCTTACAATCGCTCAAAATGAGGAAGAGCTAGATCTTATCCTGCTTGACCTTAACATGCCTGGAATGAACGGCCTTAATGGCTTGATCACACTGCGTAACGATCTACCAACAGTACCTGTGGTAATCGTATCAGCAGAAGAAGACAAGCAAATTGTACTTCAAGCTATCACCTATGGTGCTGTTGGCTTTATCACCAAGTCTTCACCTCGTGATCAAATGACTGAAGCTCTTCAGCAGATTCTTGCCGGCAACGTATATCTGCCTTCAGACATTATCCGCGCGAGCCAGCCTGATAGCCGACGCACTCAGCGCAAGGACGAAAACCAGATTCCACCAGAACTTTTATCATCTTTGACACGACGCCAACTGTTAGTACTTGAGCGTATGTCTAAGGGTGAATCCAACAAACAGATCGCTTACAACCTAAATATTGCGGAAACAACGGTAAAAGCCCATGTATCTGCAATCCTACGTAAGCTTGGCGTGCACAACCGTATTCAAGCAGTTCTATCTGCTGGCAACATTGACTTTAACGAATATCTTAAGCGCTAAACCTATATATTGGGTGACTGGTTCCAGTCACCCTTCCTTTACTCTCTCTTCTGGTTCAAACCATGCCAATAGGGATATATTGCCCACAAGGCAACAGCTTAAACGAGCGCAATTAGCTTATAGATTTAGCTTGATAATATTTTGATAGGGGAACTCGCAGGCCTATGCGACCTGCTGCTCCAAGAGATGTATTAGTGTTGTTTTTAGTTTAAGCGGCTTAATTGGCTTGTTGACGAGAATAAAACCAAGATCTCGAATCTCCTGATTAAGCTCCTTACTGTAGTTGGCAGTAATCATCAGCACAGGCAAATCACTTTCCACTCGCGCGGTTACCATTTTGGCAGCATCAATGCCTGTTTCATCATTATCGAGATGATAATCAGCAATTAACAAATCTACTGGATCTTCTTCAAAATCGACCTGTTGCGCCAAATCATCAAAGGACAACGCTGTCACCACATGACAACCCCAACCCGACAATAATATCTCCATCCCTTTACAGATAGATTCATCATTATCAATTAACCAGATACAAGCACCTGACAAGCGCTCAGTTATCATTGGAATATGTGGACCGGTAACCTCAGCAGGCGCCAAAGGAACACCTTTAGGTACTTTCACTCCAAATACAGAGCCCTTACCCTCAACAGAATCCACTCGAATTTCGTGACCTAACACTCGAGAAATCTTATCTACGATTGCAAGACCCAGCCCCAAGCCTTTCTCTTGACCAGGCTGATCAGATTGAAGACGCTTAAACTCTTGGAAAATTTCTTGAAGCTTGTTGGATGGTATACCAGGGCCAGTATCATACACCTCGATCCAAACCGAATCTGGCTCATGCCTACAACCGAGTAGAATCTTACCCTCTTTGGTGTAGCGTATGGCGTTAGTTAAGAAATTACGCAGTATCCGCGCTAACAATTGTGAATCTGACTTAACAACTGCACCACTTTTCACATAACGAAAATCAATTCCCTCAGCATTCGCCAACTGCTGGAATTCAGGCGCCAAGGTGTCGAACAAGCTTTGAAGATTAAAGGTAATCACGTCCGCCTTTACTACACCAGCATCAAGCTTAGAGATATCAACCAACGTACGCAGTAGCGATTCCACATCATCCAGAGAATTTGAAACCGATTGTGCTAAAGAACAGTTCTTGGGATCTTCAATCTTTTCAGCCAAAGCTCCTGAGAATAATCGAGCTGCATTCAACGGTTGAAGCAAATCATGACTTACTGCTGCTAAGAACTTAGTTTTAGAAAGATTGGCTTGCTCTGCTTCCATCTTTGCATCTAGTAGACGCGATTCAACCTGAACACGCTCAGTAATTTCCGACCGTAGCTGTTCGTTTAGCTCTGTCAGTTCAGATGTACGCTCCTCTACCCTTTGCTCAAGCAACTGGTGCGACAACTCTAGCGCTTCTGCTGATCGACGTCGCTCTGTGATATCTCGAATCATAACGAAGAAACCATTAGGGTTTCCGTCTTTATCGATATTAGCGACATATGATTTAAGCATGTAACGCTCTTCACCGAGCGAATTCGTCTGCCAAGTTTCGAAAGTTACATTACGACCCGACAAAGCTTTTTCTACGTAAGGACTTAAGCGTTCGTACTCATCCGGTGAATACACATCATGAATACTCTGGCCATTTAATTCACCATCAGCACGACCAAACCATTCGCTGTACACTTTATTAGCAAAACCGTAATTCAAATCTTGGTCTAAATACGCAATCAACGCCGGGACGTTATCCGTAATTAAGCGGATCCACTGCTCATTTTGACGTAGAGACTCTGCATATCGATGACGCTCAGTAATGTCTGTATAGGTATTTACAAAACCGCCTTGAGGCATAGGGTGAGTACGAACCTCAATTACCTGCCCCTTATCACCTCTTTGCTCCGATGCTAACACCTCTCCTTGCTGAGCAGCTGTTAGCGCATGCTGAAGAATTGAATGATTATCGAGCATAAGCGCTGCAAATGGAGGATAAGCCTGCACCTGCTCTTGTTCCACGCCCGTAAGATCAAGAAATCGATCATTCCAAAGCTCAACACGACCTTCCGGGGTAACCAGCACGACACCTTGTGAAAGGTTATCTACAGTATTTTGAAGCAACTTTGTTTTCTGAGCTAAAGCATGCTCTTTATCAGCTGTTTCTCGTTCTTTCAGCGCCGTGATATCAGTATAAAGAATTACTAGACCACCATCCTGTGTTGGCCTTTCTGACATCTGAACCCAGCGTCCATCGTTTAAACGATAGACCTTACTACCAGTGTTTGTATCAGGATATTCTTCATCAATTAGACCGCTTTCACGAGCTAGACGCCCAATATCCTGAATGGTGGTGCCCGTCTGAATAGTTAAACCCGTTGACGCCCAAACACTACTAAATTTGCTGTTAAAGAGAACAATTTTTCTATCTTGATCAAAAAGAACAAATGCATCAGATATACTTTCGATAGCATCGACTAAGCGCTGGTTAGCTATAGCCGCCTGATTATTCGCAAGCTTTAGAGCCCTATGACTTACCTTAAGCTCTGAAAGAACTCGATTGAGCGCCTCAGTACGTTCCCTAACCTGCTCAGCTAATACTACAGAATGCTCAAAAGCAGAATAAGGGTTTGCACTTTGACCCCCACCAGATTCCACCCTCTCAACCAAAACAGAATTAATCTTTTTCAGTTTGCGGTTTTCTTCTTCTAACCTAGCAATTCGATCTTTAAACGCTTGATCAGACATTTAGATTTCTCCCAATGGCTACAGCAGTAAAGGTCTGATTTATATGCATCCCCTCTTTTTGCTCTCCATAGGTATTAAATCCAATAACGTTATTTCGTCGGAGTAAATCCGAGATTTGCTGAGAGTTACCTCTCAATTCACTCTCCAAACGCCGCAAGAAGCAGTCACAACCAATGATTAACTGAGGCTCACCTATTTTTTCTTCAATTACTTCAAGCTTACTAATCAGATCAGCAGCCATATCGCCAGGCTTCATAACAGTCAGAACAATGCCATTTTCAACCGCACAATAAAATTTCATGCTGAGGTCTTCGTTAACCTGCTGAATAGAACGCACGAAGTACTCTTCGCCTAGCTTCACTGCAATAGGGTTTAGTGCAAAAACCTCATGATTTAAATCTTCTACTGCAACACCAATCGCCCTTGCATACTCAAGCGCTGCTGGTTCAGCATTGATCTCATATACACATCGACCATCTGCATCCGCTTCAGTCACAACCAATTTGTCATTACGATGATTCATATGATGAGTGCTAAATACTTCGAAGTCATAAATGGTATTTACCAGCATAACTACTGCAGCATCGGTATGAAATTCACCATTGTAGAAGACATGTGTTTTAGCAAGATGGATGTCATCACCGGCTGAACCTCCGAAGCTAGGAATACTGCCAAGCGCAGAGTTCAGGGTAACAAGTACGTTTTCTTCTTGAATTGATAAGCCATCAAGCAAAGTCAATGCAAAGGTGTTACCTTTGATCGGCGCGATTTCATGATGACGGCATCCAGAAATTAGTTGATCAACCAGCATTTGCGCATCAGTCAAACTAAAGTCATCAAGGCATTCTATTGATGCAGCTTCAACAGCAAAGCCCGACTGCTTAAAGCCTATTGCAGTGATACATCCTTGACCATAACCATCAGGAGTAATTTCACCAGCTGTAGTACAACCAACAACTTCCGTAGTAGGAAAAGCCTTGTTAAGCGCAGAAGCGAGCTCTTTGAGTGGATACTCTGCAGAACAAAAAAACGTGATAAAACTGATATCTGGAGAATCAAGCTGCGACAAAAGATCATTTGCGGCAGTGATTGGATCAGAACTAAATGATGCAGCAAGCAGAAACGCGGAGTCCTGAGTCAATTGTCTACCCTCGGGATAAGCTTAATCATTTCATTCTAGGTCTTGAGGATGAATCAACAAATACTACTTGTGACCCCTTTTTAACAGACAGTAAAGATAAAGAAAATCAACACACCAAATGTGTCAACAAAGCCCGTAATTTACCTGGTTTTACCGGCTTATTGATCAAAGAAAAGCCTTTACTCTCAAAAAGCTGGCGACATTCACTACTTCTATCTGCCGTTAAAATAACTGCAGGAATATCCAAACTAAAATGCTCTCTAAGCCCATCAATCGCATCGGTTCCAAGTAGGTCATAATCCAAGTGGTAATCAGCAAGTATCAATTCTGGGACTATATACTCGTCCGTACACTTATCTATGGCCTCACTCAGGCTGGCAGCAGTAACGACGAAGCAACCCCACTGCGTGAGCAATGCCTCCATACTCGCTTGAATATTTTCTTCATTATCTATAACTAAAACAACAAGATTAGATAACTGATCGCTACCAAATTGACTGAATTGCTGCCTTGGAAGCTCCATCGAAATTTGCTCTACTAATGGAACCTCAACTGCAAACATAGAACCCTTGCCAGGTACGGATTTAACAACCAGCTTATGCCCAAGCATATGCGCAATACGCTCCACTATAGCAAGACCTAAGCCAACACCTTGACGATCTTTAGCCGACTTATTTTCTAACTGCTGAAACTCTTTAAAAACAAGCTGCTGCTTTTCTTCAGGAATACCTAGCCCGGTATCCCAAACCTGAATGCTCAACATCGCCCCTCTACGGCGACAACCTACGAGTACGCGTCCCTCATCGGTATATCGGATTGCGTTACTGATAAAGTTTCTAATAATTCTCAATAATAATCGAGAATCACTTGTCACAGCTGCGGAGCACTCAGAAAGCTTTAACTGAATACTCTTAGCTTCAGCAACAGCCTGAAACTCATTTACCATCGATAGCAACAGCTGATTGATACGAAAATCAGAGATATCTGGCTGCACCGCATTTTGATCCAGCTTAGAAATGTCCAATAAATCAGTTAAGAGATCTTCCGCATTTTCCAACGCCAAATGAACCCGCTCAACAAGGTGAGCATCTTGAGCATGCAGAGAGCGCTCTCGTAAAGCCGCAATAAGTAATCTAGCAGCATTCATGGGCTGTAATAGATCGTGACTTGCAGCAGCAAGATACTTATCCTTACTTTTATTAGCGTCCTCTGCGATATCCTTCGCAATTTTAAGCTCTTTTTGAATTTGCTCCCGCTCTGCAATCTCTTGAATGAGCTTATCATTTAGCGAAACCAATTCCTGAGTACGATTCGCTACCCTAACCTCAAGCTCGACATTTAACTGTTTTAATCTGTCCTGAGATTTTTTTCGTTCGGTAATATCTTTAACAAACCCTTCAATAATAGGCCCATTACCATCAGGGTCTTTAGATAATGCACTGACAGAAACGTGTAGGCACTGACCATCCTCTTTGAGAAACAAAGTCTCAAAATTAAAAACTCTGCCATATTGCGCGAGCTGATAACGAAAATCAGAATAGGCATCAGCACAACAGAAAAGAAGCGAATCTAGCTGCGTAATTCTCTGAAGAAACTGCTGTTCAGAATCGTATCCGCATAACTGAACCATTGCAGGGTTAGCAGATATTATCCCTTCATCTAATTTAGCCTGAAAAATTCCATGCAACGCATTTTCAAACAACCATTTATAACGGTTCTTTTCACGCTCAAGCTCTTCAATCTTGGTGACTAATTCAGAATGATAGTTTTTTCGAGACGAGTGATTCCCTAAACCAATTAAACTTTCTACTGTTTGGTTTTGGTTATTAAAGCGCTTCTTCATAAACCACTTCTACATCTCGCTTGTTGGACTTACGGGGATTGGTAAGAATACATGGATCTTGTAGAGCATGATCAGACAGAACCGGGATATCCACGATATTTACCCCATTGTCTTTTAATTTCTGATCCAACCCAACATCCTGCTTTAATTGAACAACTTTATTTCTTAAAGCTACCTGAATTTGACTCGTACTCAGGCCTTTAGTTGCAATGCCCATAGTCTCAGCAACAACTTTGAATCTATCTTCTGCTTCAGAATAATTAAAATCAATTACGTGCTCTAACAACATGGCATTACATAAACCATGCGGCAGATCTTTATACCCCCCCAAACTATGAGACATAGCATGCACAGCCCCTAGGATCGCATTAGAAAATGCAAGTCCCGCCTTCATTGAACCAAGCATTACCTGTTCACGGAGATAAATATCTTTTGGCTGCTCAACTAAAGTAACGATGTTATCGTTAATTAGCCGCATAGCATCAAGAGCATGCATATCTGTTAGCGGCCCAGCCCCAGTAGACACAAATGCCTCGATGGCATGGACTAGAGCATCAATTCCGGTACACGCACTTAGGAATGGATCCATTGTCATGGTTGTTTCGGGATCAATCAAAGCAACATCTGGGACAACAGCTTTACTGACAATAGATATTTTAACTTTTTCAACAGGATCGGAAATAATCGCAAATTGAGATACATCTGCCGAAGTACCAGCTGTAGTCGGAATAAAGATAAGAGGAGGTATTGGCAGATGAATAGTATCGATACCCTCATAATCAAGAATATGTTTACCATTAGCACAAACTATCCCTATCCCCTTAGCGCAATCCATTGGGCTACCACCACCAACAGCAACAATGACGTTGCAGTTATACTCTTGGTAAATTTGAGCGCCTGCCATGACCTCTTCTGCTCTCGGATTTGCTGATACAGCATCAAAAACCATATGCTCTATCTCTTCATCATCGAGTAATTGAGAGATCTCTTCTACCCAACCCGCTTCTCGCACTCCCTTATCTGAAACTACCAGAACCTTACGAGCACCAAAATTTTTTGCATAATTGGCAACAGAGCATCTAGCACCTGCACCAAAAATTATTTCTGGAGAAACGAACTTCCTAAGATTTGAAATGTCTCTATTCATTAGAGGTTCTCAACTGAACTACCCTGCTTTAGCAGATATAAGCAAGCAAGTTTACATGAACAAATATCTAGACCAAAGTGACATACACATTAATGAAACATATAATGGATATCATTATCATTGATCGATATTTTGCACTGCACAATTTTTATGCACTTAAGTACATAATACCTACCAAGCACCTATGATGTAAGACCTGTACATCCATAGAATTCAATACTTTAGCCCCAAAACCCACACAAACCATGGTTCTATCTAAAAGGAACTATAGAGCCATGTAAGCATTCCTAACACTTGTCGATAATCTCCTCCATCGTTAAACAAACTAAATTCCTTAATTGGGGGCGACATGAAAAATAACAAAGCCAAGCTGTTAGCTGTAGCAGTTGCAATGGGCATGAGCGCACACGCAAGCGCTGCAATTGAACTGTATAACCAGGATGGCACAACTTTCTCTGCTGATGGTCACTTCAACGCTTTCTACGTTCACACTGATAACGATGCGAACGACGAAGACCAAGCACGTGTACGTATGGGCTTCCTTCCTAACTACATCGGCTTCAACGTTTCTAAGCAGATTGATGATCTAAAAGTTGGCGGTCGCTCTTCTTTCTGGGTTACGATCAACGACGGCAACACTGAAAACACTGACACTGCAATTGACGTTCGTCAATTCTACGCTACTGTAGACGGCGATTTCGGTCAGGTTCTTTTCGGTAAAGATTTCGGCCTATACGGTCGCTCCAACATCTTCTCTGATGAACTACTACTAGGCACTGGTCTTCCAACACCTGTACTAGACGAAGTTACTCTAGGTAACATTTCTATCGGTTACCCATATGCTGGTCCACGTGCACAGGTAACTTACCGTTCTCCTGTAAACAACGGCTTCCAGATTGCTGTTGGTGTTCTAGACCCTGAAAGCGGCGAGTCAATTGACGCTAACACTGATAACAGCGCTCGCTTCGAGACTGAAATCACTTACGCGACTGACTTCGACGGCGGCAAATTCAACGCTTGGATCGGCGGTGCTATCGGCGAAAACGACGCTAACGACGTAGACGCACACGGTATTGCTTACGGTGCTCGCATCGCTATGGGTGGCTTCCAGTTCACAGCTTCTGGCTTCGATCAAGAAGGCATCTCTACTGTATTCGCATCTGACCTACTAGCTGACGAAACAGACACTGATGGCTACCTAGTTCAAGCTGCTTACCAGCACGGCGACCACCGTTTCATCCTTTCTCACGGTGAAACTGACACTGCAGCTGGCGGCGAAGACGAAATGCAGTCTATTGCATACATGTACAACGTAAACAGCAGCCTAAAACTGATTGCTGAATACGACAATGCAGACTCCGAAACACTTGGTGAAGACACTGATCAATTCGCTATCGGTGCTGCACTAAGCTGGTAATTACTACTTAAAGTAATTAGCTAGATATTGGCCGCCGCTCTGTCCCCCCCTTCTCCAGAGCCGCGGCCTTCTTTTATTTAGACCCCATCACTTCTTCGCCCCCCACTAAAGCAATTCGCAATTCGCAATTCGCAATTCGCAATTCGCAATTCGCAATTCGCAATTCGCAATTCGCAATTCGCAATTCGCAATTCGCAATTCGCAATTCAGCAGATTATAGAAATTTACTTCAGACAAAAAAAAGCCTGCTAACTAAGCAGGCGAAGTACGACGGTTAGAGCTCTTAGATAGAAACTCAAAGCCAGAGAGTGGATGTAAGAACATAAGCTGCTCTTGAATAAAATCATTATCCTTTAACCTCCTTAAATTTGCTGCTCTGCAACAGAATGAAATCATCTAATACTTTAGGCGCAGACCATAAGTGACGCCTATTTATACAAGACTCCCAAAAGCAGAGGCTAGAGGCTAGAGGCTAGAGGTGGAGCGCCCCCGATAAAGTGGACAGTTGCTTAAGATCGGAAGCTAACTGGGGATTCATACCCTAGTGCGCTGTGGCTTCTGATCGTATTATAAAAGCGAGAGATATACAGACCTATTTCTCTCGCCATTTCAGAACAGGTAATCAACCCTAACTTACGCGTACATTCCTTTTTCAACAACGAGAAAAAACTCTCTGCACACGCATTATCCCAGCAGTTACCCTTACGAGACATACTGATTGTAACGCCTCTTTTCGTCAACCAGCTCATTACCCGCTCACTGCGATACTGACTCCCTTGATCAGAGTGAAACAGTAATTTATGAGTGACATCCGGCTTAGCTTTATTCCAACTTTTTTGTAATGATTTCAGTACGATATCCGCAGTTACCTGCCTTGAACATTCAAACCCTACGATTTCCCGATTGTGTAAATCCATAACAATCGATACGTATAACCAGCCTTCGCGACAAGCTACTTGGGTAATATCCGAGACCCATACACGATAATCTGACTCGGATTAAACTCCCTGCTTAGCAGATTAGGCTGAGGCATCAGACCACCTTCCAAGCAGTAACGAACCTTCCTGACAGCAAGTTGCGCCTTATACCCTACGCGCTTCAATAAACGGAAGAGGCGATTTTTCCCACAACAAAAGCCCTCACATAACAATGCATGCCATAATTTACGGTAGCCATAAACACCTCGACATTGATCCGCCAACTCTAAAGCACGCGATAAGATCTTTTGATTCATCTGTTCCCGCAGGGATGGAGCACGATTTAGCCAAGCATAATAACCCGAGCGCTGAACATCATAGAGCCTGCATAACCGCGACACGGGTAAGCAACTTGAGTACTTCTCTATACATGCAAAGCGTTCTACTTTGCTTCGCTGAAGTACTCTCGTGTCTTTTTTAAAATATCGACTTCCAGTTGAGAGCGCTCCAATTCCTTTTTAACCTTCTCTAACTCTTGTTCTAATTGACGGTAACTCTTACGAGGTGCGGATTCATTCACCGCTTTAGGATCGTGAGCTGACAGATATTGACGCCTCCAAGCACGCAATGTCCCTACCGCTATCGGAAGGTCCTTCACAAACTCAGTTAAGGTTAGCTCAGTTTTAAGTGATTCCAGCACCACACGTGTTTTAAATTCATCACTGTAGGCTGTACGTTTTTTGAAATGCATAAGACACCTCTAGCGTGTTAAAAGGTGTCCACTAAAACGGGGTCAGTCCATGTGTTATATCCAGATGAACACAACAGAATTTTGTTATTTCTCCCATTTATTTTTAAGCACCCATACAAACAACGCGTCACGCGCACTTAATTTCCACATAAAAAAAAGCGCTGGCAAATCTACCAGCGCTTTAGTCATAAACGGCTTTCAATTAGGCGTGCATTAAGCCCATCCAGCCAAACCCATTAGAATCGAGCACGAATTCCGATAACACCTGAACGCGGCTTACCAGGACCTACAAAGCGATGATCTTCAATACCTTGATCTTCTAGCACTTCTTCAGCCTCACCATAAACACCAAACGTTTCGTAATCTTTATCAAATACGTTGTCGATTCGACCAAACAGCTCAACACTGTTAGTCAACTTATACTGACCACGAAGATTAACTACAGTGAATGAATCAACTTTCTCGTTCTCGTTCGCCTCATCACCACGGTAGAACTGGCTGCTCTGGTAGTTAACTTCAGCACCTAGATCAAACTTAGGCGTTACAGCCCAATCAGCAACGATTTTCAAAGTATGCTCAGGCAAACCCGGAATCTCATCACCCTTCTCTACAGAACGAGTATCACCCAATGGATTGTTGTTACTTACAGAATTAAATGGAGTCTGGAAAGTAGCATCCATCCAAGTGTAAGAAACACCTACTGCGACATTGTCGTAACGCTTGTTCGCTGCAAGCTCAATACCCATACGACGAGTCTCGCCAACATTGGCAAAATAACCTTCAGAAGCAAGCGTGCCCGCATTCTGGAAGATAATATCGTCGTGGTTAGTAGTGTGGAACGCACCAGCAGACCAACCATAACCAGAATTATTGCCACGAACACCAACCTCAAAAGATTTAGCAACTACTTGCTCTAGCGGTGGATCAGATACAAAGCCATTAGGCAGCTTACATGGATCTTCTGGATCCGCACAGCTCAACTCTGCAGGCGTTGGCGCTCGAGAAGACTCACTATAGCTACCATAGTAGCTCATATGATCATTAGCCTGATATGCAAGACCAACAGCAGGATTCAGACGCTTAAAGGAATGATTACCCGTCAAATCCAAGTTTTCTTCACCAATACCTACCATATCGATATTTGTGTAGTTATAACGAGCGGACATAGTTAGATCTAGCTTCTCGTTAAGAGCCAGAGTATCAGTTACAAACAAGCCAAAGTTAGTAACATCTGTCTCAAGACGCACGCTAGACTCATTATCAAAAACACCGATACCTGTTACACCACGATCTTCTCCATCTTCGTTACGAAGACGTGCAAACTGAGTATCAGATTGAAAATCAATTTCAGAGTAATCGATACTAGCACCAACAGTTAGCTGGTTCTCTTTACCATTGAAGTCATCTAAGAAAGTTACCTGTGAACCAAGACCAAAGCTTTCCATCTTAGTTTCAGATGTATTCAAGGTGCCATCGAATACTTCATCTTCATCCTGAATTTCAGCAGCCAATGCAGCATCTACATCAGTAAGAGAATCATCGTCGTCCGCACCACGGAACTCTACAGCCTCAAAGTCAGCAAGAGCCGGCGCATCTTCATCACCCTCAAACTCACAAAGGGAAATCTTATTACCGCCTAGCGCATCGCCTTCTTCATAACCAGCAACAACTTCATTCGCCGCATCAACCAAACATGCTGCGTAATCACTGTCATCACCGTTCAAAGTTTTCACTTTATTACGACGATAGAAAACATTACCTGCAAGCTGAGTGTTATCATCGATCCACGTATCACCACTCAACGTCAGCAATGCTAGGTTTGTTTCTGTTTGATCAGGTTGAGTAAAGATACTTTCACGACCTTGAGCTTCGAGCAAACCAATTGGCGCAGCACCGTTACCAATCATCTCGTTATTATTGATAGCCGCTGTAAGCTCAATGTTGTTACCGTTCTCACCACGCCAAGTCAATGTAGATAATGCCTGCTGAACCTCTGTAGGAGAATGATCACGCCAGCCATCTTCTTCGTAGTAATTACCGATTACAAAGTAACCGAACTCACCATCATTACCACCAGACTGCAATTCAACATTCAATCGGCCATCATTGCCAATTGAAGCCTCAATCTGGTTGCCTTCATTATCAAAACCATTTTTGGTCTTAATGGATAGCGCACCACCCAAAGTATTTTGACCAAATACTGGGTTAGATCCTGCGAAAAGATTTACAGATTGGATCGCACCTTCAGGAAGTAGATCCCAGTTTACCGTATCGCCAAATGGCTCATTAAAACGGATTCCGTTAACGTAAACAGACAAACCTTGAGGTAAACCAAGCAATGGAGATGCTGTAAAACCGCGATATTGAACATCAGGCTGGAACGGGTTATTTACCGCTTCGTTGATCGTAACACTGCTAAAGTTATAACGCAGGTGCTCTGCAATATTTAGAGACTGAGACCTTTCTAGATCATCAGCATTAGCAGACTGGACAGCCGCAGCAATACGATTTTTTTCAATGCCAACACCGTAGATTGGCGTATTACCAATAACAGTAACACCATCTAATTGGGTTGCATCTTCTGCAGAAACAGCAGTGCTACATGCAGCAGCTGCCAACAATGGCAACCAATACTTTTTTTGCAAGCTCATTATCTATGAATCCTGTGAACATATTTTTCTTATCCACGCTATTTTTTCATAGAAATGTCATAAAGACCTTTATGCTGCCTACCCATAACAATGCAATATAGATGTAATACTAAAGACCCAACCTAATCCCGAAAGCTGGGACCACAACCCGTTGAATGCATATTCATCTCAGAACGATAAAATTCTAATTCTTTTTTTAGTACTACTTCAGCAGTATCAGCAACCCGAAATCCATGAGCCTCATCTGGAAAATAATAAGCCTCTACTTTAATTCCTCGGCTTTTCAACGCGTTTTCCATTGCACGAGTCTGATCAGGCAACACAACCCTATCCTTCTCTCCTTGAAAAAAAATCACAGGGCAATTAATTCGATCTACATTATCCAGAGGAGCACGTTCGCGATACACCGACTCCTCAGCGACCGGATCACCAATAAGCCAGTGAAGATAGTTTGATTCAAATTTATGCGTACAACCGTCAAGAACTAGTGGATCCGTGACCCCGTACAAACTGGCAGCTGCCGCAAAACAATCAAGTTGATAAACCGCACTCAGTGCAGAAAAACCACCCGAGCTGTTACCACGAACAAAAACCGCCCCCTTATCAACAAGGCCCAGCTCAACCAATTCATCTATTGCTGACTGAATATCCTCGACCTCTACAACACCCCATTGATGCTGAAGGCAATTGCGGTAAGTTCGACCATAGTTACTACTACCCCGATAGTTCAAATCCAATACCGAAAATCCACGCTGGGTCCAATACTGGATCTTCATATTCAAAACAGGATAAGTTGCAGCTGTTGGTCCACCATGAAGAAACACAACAAGAGGAGTCAAAGCACTATCTACTGAATATTTAGCATTAGCTGGAGGATAAAAATAACCGAAACAAGCAGACTCCGCTTTTGAAAAGCTCATTGGCCGAGCTAGAGAGCAATCCGATTCATTTAATGGTGAACCGCCACCAGCAACAACTCTAACTTCAGAAGTCACAGCATTAACCTTAACCACTGAAACAAGTTGATTCTTAGCTGCCGCTACAACACAAACCCAGCTACCAACGGCGACCAATGATTTAAAGTAATTAAAATCAGGCACTAAAGAGACACCATCAAGCATGACTTCAGCCCCTTCATGCCTATGATGAATCGAAACGACTTTTGACGAGATTTCAGCATAATGAGTTAGGCCTGACTGCCACGGCGCAGAGATCATATCGCATGACTCTGTTCCAACTGGACTAAGCTCACAGCTATTAAAATCACAGCTATAGATATTCCACCAACCAGAACGGTCAGTCACAACATACAACTCACCCTCAGGAGAAAAGTAAGGCTGAGATAGCGCCTCCTCAGAATTATGACCCGCAATAGGGATAGGCCCATCGAGCTCTGAAGACGTTAGATCAAGATAAGAAAATTGAGTTGAAGTCCACGGCTGATGCGGATGATTCCAGCTAACAAATGCAAGCACAGACCCTTGCGGATTAATCACAGGGTAGCTATAAAAATCTGCACCTTCTACTAAAACTTCTACCGAACCATCAGACAAACTGATCGTAACGATCCGATTTATAACTCCAGTCTCAGCATGAAGCTCTTGAATGGCAATCAAGCGATCTCGAGTTTCATCCCATATAGGCTCAATATAACGGGTATTTGGATGATTAGTTATCTGAACAACATCACAAGGCCCGCTAAGCCTCTGCTTGTAAATTTGTTGGTCACTAGCATTAACAAACACCAACGAATCATCAAGCAGAGCCCAACCTCTGCCACCATACTCATAGACCTTGCTTTGCACACTATAGTGAGGCGGAGTTATCTCGCGATGAACCCCCGACTGAGACTCTAATTCAAAACAGATACAGCAACGACCGCCCTCATTTGGTCGCTGCTCAACCCAATAAAGATCGCCTTTTTGACTTAGCTGTAGCTGACTATATTCAACACCAGCACTAATAGCATCAGCTTCTGATAGAGATGAAGACCAAAAACCAGGTGGATTTGAATTCGGCATGGTGACTTACATTAACCTTTGGCAAACACCCGAGAATTACGATCATTTCGGTAGACAAAATCATCAGGGTTGTTTACGACTTTCTCAGCGTTTTGCCTAGCCTCAACGATCTTATGGTGATGCTCAGATTTAGAACAGACGGGATCTGCATTATGCATATCACCTGTGAGCATATACGCCTGACAGTGACAACCACCAAAATCTTTATCCTTTTCATCGCAACTCCGACACGGCTCTTTCATCCAATCGTCGCCACGGAAATAATTGAACCCAGGGCTATCATCCCAAATCTGCTGAAGACTCATCTCTTTAACATTTGGAAAATCAAGTGGCAGCATACGCGCACTATGGCATGGCAACGCCTTACCATCAGGCGTGACTGTTAGGAAAACCTGCCCCCAACCATTCATACAACCTTTAGGACGCTCTTCATAATAGTCTGGCGTCACAAATATCAGCTTTATCGGATTACCTTGAGCCGCCAATTTTTCTCGGTACTCATTAGTAATTCGCTCAGCTCGCTCCAGTTGCGCTTGCGTTGGCAGCAACTGCTCTACATTCTCAAATGCCCAGCCATAGTACTGACAAGTAGCGAGCTCGACATAATCAGCCTCAAGCTCCACACACAGCTCGATGATTTTATCGATGCGATCAATATTATGACGATGGGTTACGAAGTTAAGCACCATAGGATAACCCTGCGCCTTAACCTCTCTAGCCATTTTAAGCTTTTGTTGGAATGCTTTCTGAGAACCCGCAACCATATTATTTACGGACTCATCGCTAGCCTGAAAGCTTACTTGGATATGATCCAACCCAGCTTTATGGAATTCAGCCATCTTACGCTCATTAAGACCAACACCTGATGTAATCAAATTGGTGTAATAGCCCATTTCATGCGCACCGCCTATTAGCTCAATAAGGTCCTGACGCACCAAAGGCTCACCACCTGAAAAACCTAGCTGAACAGCCCCTAACTCCCTTCCTTGCTGAAATACATCTAGCCATTGCTGTGTTGTTAATTCACCGCCAAAGTCAGCAAAATCCAAAGGATTAGAACAATATGGGCACTGCAGCGGACATTTATAAGTAAGCTCTGCCAACAACCACAAAGGGCGACCGTGAGTCTTTTCTACAGGATGACCAATATTTGGACGTGAGGGAGAGCCGTTACAAGAGGAAGAAGTCATAAAATCTTTCACAAATTATTATTATCAACTATAGCTATCATTACTCTCGACAGCTAGTTTGTGCAGACTTAAATGGTAGCAATGAACTACTACCAAAGCACCAAATAAACGCACAAAAAAGATGACCTATAACAGGTAAGTAAAAGATATATAGGAATAATTCTAGGAAGGATCCCGCCCCCTGCATGGCAAGGGACAGGTTAAGATTTAAGCTAACCAGCCTTGCTTTTTCGCTTCAGCTAGGAACTCAAGAACATCGCCAGAAAGATCTCCAGCATCAGAAAATTTAGCTTCTAATTCTGCAATAATTTTCGCAGCGTCTCGCTCACCATCAACCAGCGCCATTATTTCGCCAGCAGGACCATTTAATTGAATCATACCTTCAGGATAAAGCAGGACATAACAATCCTGAGCCTTCTCCCACTGAAAGCGAAACATATTGTTCAGCACAGGAACATCCGATGCCACAAAAGTCACCGAATCAGTCATTAAACAACCCTCGGTGATAAACCTTCTGATCGGTCACAGTGTGATAAGGTGCGCGCTCATACTCATAAGCCATAGTCATGGCATCTAGCATGGTCCAAAGAACATCAAGTTTGAACTGCAAGATCTCTAGCATACGATCCTGCTGCTCACGTGTTTTATAATGATCAAGCGTAATATCAAGACCATGAACTACATCACGGCGCGCTTCCGTAAGACGGTTACGGAAATACTGATAGCCATCTTCTTTAATCCATGGGTAATGACCTGGCCACGTGTCCAAACGATTCTGATGAATCGTTGGCGCAAACATCTCAGTTAATGAGGAGCTTGCTGCTTCTTGCCATGTCGCACGACGTGCAAAGTTGATATATGCATCTACCGCAAAGCGAACACCCGGCAAGACATGCTCACCAGATAAGATCTCTTCACGAGTCATACCTACAGCTTCACCTAAACGCAACCAAGCCTCAATACCGCCTTCAGCACCTTCAAAACCATCATGATCAAGTACACGCTGAACCCAATGACGGCGAACCTCACGATCTGGGCAGTTTGCCATGATTGCAGCATCTTTTACTGGAATGCTAATCTGGTAGTAAAAACGGTTAGCCACCCAACCACGAATTTGTTCAGGCGTGGACTTACCTTCATACATAGCTATATGGTATGGATGCTGCGTATGGTAAAAATCACCTTTAGCTCTTAGAGCCTTTTCAAATTCATCACGCGTTAAAGGCTGTTTATCTTCTGCACTACTCATTTTTTATATTAACCTCTACACACTTCCCGAAATTAAAGCTCGATCGACATTCCGTCATAAGAAATTTCGATACCATGAGATTCAACTTCTGCACGCTCAGGAGAATCTTCATCTAAAATCGGGTTGGTATTATTGATGTGGATGAGAACCTTACGCGGGTTATCCAGCGTATCTAGATACTCAATCATGCCACCCTCACCAGACTGAGGCAGATGACCCATTGCAACACCTAACTTATCACCTACACCAGTAACGATAAGCTCATCTTCCTGCCAAATAGTACCGTCAACTAACAGTACATCTGCAGACTCCATGTAAGCGCGTAAATGAGGCTCGATCTGACCTAGACCAGGCGCATAGAACAGTTTTTTACCCGTACGAGTGTCTTCGATTTGAATACCGATATTATCACCAGGGTGCGGGTCATCTCTATGAGGAGAATATGGAGGCGCACTACTCAGTAGCGGCACAGCAGTTAACTTAAGCTCAGGCGCTTGAGGAATAACAAAAGTATTGTCATTTTCGCCAATCGGAATACGGTTGATATTATTACCACCATTCCAATGCTTAAGCATGTTAAAAACAGGAAAACCTGTTGTCAGATCCTGTTCAACCATCTCTGTACACCAGATATTATGAGGACACCCCTCACGCAACATCAACAAACCTGTTGTGTGATCGATTTGGCTATCCATATATACGATTGCAGAGATACCGGTATCACGAATTGAGCGATTTGGCTGCATAGGACCAAAATTAGCCAACTGCTCACGAATATCAGGAGATGTATTGAAAAGAATCCAGTTTTCACCATCCGCACTTACAGTAATTGAAGATTGAGTGCGTGGTTTTGCATTAATAGTTCCTGCACGAACACCCGCGCAGTTTTTACAGTTACAGTTCCACTGTGGGAAACCGCCACCAGCGGCAGAGCCTAATACTTGTACTTTCATTGTTATTCTTCTACTTAATAACCGTCGACATCCTGCTGTAAAATATCAGGAAAAAGGCAGGATCGCATAAGAAAAGTTGCTTTGAAAAATCCTCGAACGGGATTTGGGTCCTTCCAAGATAAATTACCCCGACATATAGCCGGGGTAATTTAAAAATACGTAACAGCTTTGCTATTAACGGTTTGCGAAGTACATAGTAACTTCAAAACCGATACGCAAATCAGTGTAAGCAGGCTTAGTCCACATAATGCTTTTCCTCTGTTTTTTGTTATTGAAAGGTATGTACAGTCAGATAATAGGTAGGTCACGCTTTGACATGTATGGTACTTTGGAATTAATTCCGACCTTATTTAGGTTAGCTGATAAAATGTATTTTTCAGGCAAAATTCACCATTAATATAAAAAACCATTAAAAATCATAAAGCTAAGCCCAAAAACAAGTTAGGATTAAAAATCTATTTACCTACTTCCTAAGAGTCATCTATGCATTCCATACTCATTACTGGCTGCTCATCTGGTATTGGATACTACTGCGCTAAAGAGCTACACGATGCTGGTTTCAAAGTCTTCGCAACAGCCCGCAAACAAGAAGATGTTGAACGCTTAACCGCAAAAGGCTTAAGAAGCGCTCAACTAGACCTAAACGACAGCAATTCTATAGACGAAGCGCTTGAATGGGTTCTAAGCCAAACAGATGGCAAACTAGATGCCCTTTTCAATAACGGAGCTTATGGCCAGCCAGGCGCAGTTGAAGACTTGAGCAGAGATACTTTACGCAAGCAATTCGAGACCAACTTATTTGGTACACACGAGCTAACCTGCAAAGTACTCAAAATCATGCGCAAGCAAAACCACGGACGCATAATTCAAAATAGCTCAGTGCTTGGCATCATCACAATGCAATATCGAGGCGCATACAACGCCTCCAAATTTGCATTAGAAGGCCTGACCGACACGCTTAGACAGGAATTAGATGGTAGCAACATTCATATCAGTTTGATTGAGCCTGGCCCAATTGAAAGCCAATTCCGTGCTAATGCATTCTCTGCTTTTAAGAAAAATATCGACAGAGAAAATAGCTTCCATAGAGACACCTATAATGCAGTGGAAGCTCGACTTGCAAAAACCAATAACGATTACAGCAAGGACCCTTTCACTCTCGGGCCTGAAGCCGTATACAAAGCGCTCTATCACGCATTGACCAGCTTAAAGCCTCGACCTCGCTATTATGTAACTACACCCACATGGCTCTTTGGTATTCTTAAACGCTTGCTGCCAACCTGCGTTCTAGACTGGATTCTGAACAAAGTTTCTAAGTCAGAAACCAAGCAATGATCCTAGAAGCCCTAGCTCAAACAACAAAAAAGCCGTCTGAATATCAGACGGCTTTTTTAGTGGCTACTGTTATCTAATTGAACTTAGATACCAACCAAACCATTTCTTTCCATTACTTCTTCCATGACAGACAAACTTGTTGGATCATCGATTGTCGATGGAACAGCATAATCTTCACCAGCTGAAATCTGACGCATCAATTTACGTAAAATCTTACCAGAGCGGGTTTTTGGTAAACGATCAACGACTACTGCACGCTTAAAGCAAGCCACAGCGCCAATCTCTTTACGTACCAGCGCAACCAACTCTGCTTCGAGATCCGCTTCGTCAATTTCTACGCCGTTTTTAAGCAACACAAAGCCAATTGGCTGCTGACCTTTTAGTGGATCGTTTACACCAATGACAGCGCATTCCGCTACAGCCTGGTGGCCCGCCACAATCTCTTCCATTTCACCGGTAGACAGACGATGACCTGCAACGTTAATTACGTCATCTGTACGACCCATGATGAAAACATAACCATCTTCATCTTTGTAGCCGCCATCCCCAGAACAGTAGTAACCCGGGTAATCAGATAGATAGCTTGAACGATAACGCTCAAAATCACCCCAAACAGTTGGGAAGCAGCTTGGTGGCAATGGAAGCTTAACAGCAATAGAGCCCTGCTCACCCGCTGGAAGCTCATTACCTTCCGCATCTAGAATTTGCACATTAAAGCCAGAGATTGGCACTGTTGCAGAGCCCGCTTTTGGCGGCAGCGTTTCAATACCTGTCATATTGCCACAGATAGCCCAACCTGTTTCAGTCTGCCACCAATGGTCGATAACTGGCTTTCCTGTCGTTTCCATAGTCCAGTGATAAGTCGGCGGATCAAGACGCTCACCCGCCATAAATACTGACTGAAGATTTGAAAGGTCGTAGTTTTTAACCAGTTCACCTTCTGGATCTTCTTTCTTAATCGCACGGAATGCTGTTGGAGCAGAGAAAAGCACTTTAGCTTTGTACTCTTCGCATACTCGCCAGAACGCACCAGCATCCGGTGTGCGCACAGGCTTACCTTCGTAAACAATCGTTGAGCAACCAGCTAGTAGAGGTCCATAAACAATATAAGAGTGACCTACTACCCAACCAACATCTGAAGCAGCCCAGAATACATCTCCAGCTTCTACATTGTAGATAGCTTTCATCGAATACTTCATGGCAACGGCATGACCGCCATTATCACGAACAACACCTTTAGGCTTACCCGTAGTACCCGAGGTATAAAGAATATAAAGCGGATCAGTACCTTTTACTGGTACGCATTCAGCAGGCTCAGCAGACGCCATTGCTTCATTCCAATCAAGATCACGCCCCTCTACAAGAGAAGCCTCAACCTGCGGACGCTGAAGAATGACACATGCATCAGGCTTGTGAGCTGATTTTTCAATAGCCTGATCAAGCATTGGCTTATATTCGATTACTTTAGCGATCTCAATACCGCAAGAAGCAGAAACAATCACTTTAGGCTCTGCATCGTCGATACGAACAGCCAGCTCTTGAGGTGCGAAACCACCAAATACAACAGAATGAATTGCACCTAAACGTGCCACTGCAAGCATTGCAACAACCGCTTCAGGGATCATCGGCATGTAAATAACTACACGATCACCCTTTTCAACGCCTTGAGATTTAAGCACACCTGCAAATTTAGCCACCTCATCTCTTAGCTCCAGGTAACTAATCTTGCGTTTCTGACCTGTAACCGGGGAATCGTAGATGATCGCTGTAGTATCAGCACGACCATTTTCCACATGGTAATCCAATGCAAGATAGGCAGTATTCATCTCGCCATCAGCAAACCAACGATCAATACCGTTCTCATCTTTCGATAGAATCTTTTCAGGTGCTTTAAACCATTTCAGATCTTGCGCCTTTTCTTTCCAAAACTCTTCTGGCGCCTCAATAGACTTAGAATATTCTGCTCTATAAGTCATGCACTCTGGCCTCTTTCCCATAAGTTAACGAATTGTAGACACTGAAAGCGATTTTTATGGTTTCTTGTTATTAGCTTCCTTCTACGAGGAATTATTTGTCGAAACACTATTTATTGTAGACACTTTCTCGAATGTGTAGACACACTTTAACTGAGAATATCTCTGTTTAATCTAATACAAAAGGCTGATACGCCTATTTATAAGCACAATCCAGATCAATAAAAACTTAAAGAAATCAGTAAACATGCGGCAAACAAGCTGGATTGTCGACAATCTTATTGTTTGGCACTAAAACTAAAGAATAATGACCCCATACATATCTGCAACCTAAACCTAAAGACATGCAAATAAAAAGGCGACCCAATGGGTCGCCTTTTTAGACATTCAAGAATACTCAAACTAACGAGGATATATTCGAGGCTCTATATGCAGATCTATACCATACTGCTTCTTTACTGAAGCTTTTATATCCGACGCTAAGCTTAACAAGCGATCTGCATCACCCTCCCCTAGGTTGACCAACACTAGGGCTTGTTTATCGTATACACCAACGCCATCGCCTTTATGCCCCTTCCAGCCCAACTGATCAATCAGCCAGCCTGCAGCAACTTTATGATGCTCAGTTCCCTCAGGGTATCCAACAATATTTGAGAACTTAGCCTTTAATGTATCGAATTGCGCATTACTGATCACAGGATTTTCAAAGAAACTACCGGCATTACCTATCACCGAAGGTACTGGAAGCTTAGAGCTGCGAATATCGCAAACGGCAGTGTACACATCTAAGGCTGTTGGCTGATCAACACCCTTGGCACCAAGAACATCAGCTAAACCACGGTACGCTAGTTGCGGAGTAAAAGTACTGGTTAAAGAAAACCTAACACTCCAGATAATATAGCGACCATGTTCTGCGGATTTAAAGATACTGTCCCTATATCCAAACTGACATTCTTCACGATTAATCTGAACCAACTCTTTATTCTTGCGATCATAAGCCGTCAGACTGTGGAAGCAGTCTTTTAACTCAACCCCGTAAGCACCAATATTTTGTACAGGTGCCGCACCAACTGAACCTGGTATGAGCGCTAAGTTTTCTAGGCCATGCAGTCCCATCTCTAATAGACGACCAATAAATGAATGCCAGTTTTCACCAGCACCGACTTCGACTATTGCTTGATCACCATCATCAGCCAGCACCTTCACTCCTGTTATGCCAACAGAGATAACTGCACCAGGAATTCGATCACGTAACACTAGATTACTGCCACCACCTAAAACCAATAGAGGCCAGTTATTAGCCTCAACGTCATCTAACGCAGATTCTAATTCTTCAACGGTTTGAACTTGCGTGTAATGCTCAGCAATAGCTTTGAAGCCAAAACTATTATGCGCCGTAAGGTCAACCTCTTTCTGCCAAGCCATCAACTTAATCCCTTCTTTATATGCTGTAGAAGACCGTCTGATGCTGATTCCACAAGATCCAGAACATGCTCGAAACCAGCTTCACCATCATAGTAAGGATCTGGAACATCAGCGGAGCTCATGCCTGCATAATCCAAAAACAAGCACAGTTTTCCTTGATAGTTAGCAGGAGATATAGCTTGCAGATCACACAAGTTTTGAGTGTCCATAGCAAGAATGTAATCAAACTGCTCAAAATCAGCGGTAACCGCCTGACGAGCTCTTAAAGCGCTCAAGTCATAGCCGCGTCGTTTAGCTGCTTTTGCAGAGCGAGAATCAGGTGGATTACCCACGTGATAAGCCGCTGTACCTGCCGAATCGATCTCAATATCACCAGCCAAACCTTGCTCTAAAACTTTTGCCTGAAAAACGCCATGCGCTGTGGGTGAGCGACAAATATTCCCCAAACACACAAACAAAACGGAGACTTTTTTATCCATCGGCCTAACTAACTCCCACCAACTCATTATTTAAGGGCTTAATTTTTAGCAATTATCCCATTATTCGAAAATAGTTAAAGCAAAGAAGTAACAGAGGGATCCAAAGAAAGAGGAATTACAACTAGCAAGCTAGCCTATTGCACAGGCAACGACACAAAAACAACGAATGAAAGCCGCGCAGGCTGGAGATACCTGCGCAGCAGATGAGTTTAATAAAAACTACCGATGACTGGAAACGAACTCATCTATAACTTTTGCCAAACTCTCAGGCTTAGTTAGCATAGGCAGATGCCCCGTTTCCATGACCACCTCAGCATCAGGTTTGATACTAGCGCCGATTTTTTGCTGAGAAGAATGAGATATAATTTTGTCATGCTCAGTATAAACATATAACTTTTTCAATTTTGAAAAAGCTTTATCAGTATATTCAACTTTACCATCCGCGATAGCTGCAGGCTCATCAACCGACAAAGCTAACACTTCTTTCTTGACTGAATCAGAGCTAGAAAACGTAAATACCCCAGCAAAAGCTTTAGGATCTTTTATCTTCAGCCAGCCCGACTTTTTATCGTACTCTACAGCGCTAAAGTAATTCTCATCGTCTTCTTTGCTCAACAATCCAAAAGGTTTTGCCCCTTTTAATGGCGCTACTGCGGCTATATAGGCAATCGATTGAATTTGATTTGCACCACAGAGAGATAACGCATGATTCACAACCGCACCTCCTTGGCTATGAGCAACTAAAGAAACTGAGCCTTTCACCTCTCTCATAGCCTGACACAAAGCCTTTGACGACACTGATAAAGTGACCTCTCTCGGATCTTGACTGTCATTTCGCCCAGGTAGATCTACGGCTAATGTTCTATAACCCTCGCTTTTAAGCGGCTCAATTACTTTTGCCCAAGACTCTCCTGTGAGATGCGCGCCATGCACAAACACCAACGTCGGCTTAGGTTCTTCAGAAACCTTACCCATTGAACATCCGGCTACTGATAAACAGGCAATCGATGCCATGACTAACTTCTTATACATGTGACTCTCCTAAAGCATGAAAAAACCTTTCACTTTAGTGTCTGCAATAGCAACATTGGTGAATCCTAAATCAGCAGATGCTAATGATTATCACTTACATTAATGCCGTTCATAATACGGGTATTTATGAATTCGATCTATAAAGAATCACTTGAGAGTTTGGATTTAGAAGAATGATAAAAGAGCTGTAAAGTTGCAGGAAATATATAGAAGCGTTAACGCTGAGAAAGCGAACAATACGATTCAAAAGGTCGGAAGATTTATATGGAGATAGAACAACCAAGTACGAAGATGCTTCACTCCATACTTGGCTGTAACGTTTGATAAAAAACTTAAAATAAACGACGAAGTCGTTCTAGATCTTCTGGCGTATCTACGCCCGCTGGCGGCTGCTCATCAGCTTCCGCCACATGAATTCGAGCACCATTCCACATTGCACGAAGTTGCTCAAGACACTCTGTCTCTTCTATCGGCGCTGGAGGCCACTTAACAAAATCGTTTAGCAGTTTGACACGGTATGCATAAATGCCAATATGTCGCTGCCATGCAAAACCTTCTGGCATAACATTCCGGTTCGTATCTTCCGCAAAACTATTGCGAGGCCATGGAATTGGCGCACGACTAAAATAAAGCGCCATACCCCGAACATCACTAACCACTTTAACAACATTCGGATTGAGCAAACTTTCGATATCTGTGATTGGCTCGCTAAGCGTAGCAATACTAGCTTCAGGTTCAGCACGAAGGTTATGCGCAACCTGATTAATGATTCGAGCAGGCACTAACGGCTCATCACCTTGTACATTTACGACAATATCATCAGCGTAATAACCTAAGTCACTAACAACCTGTTGCAAGCGATCAGTACCAGAAGGATGGTCAGATGAAGTCATACACACTTCAGCGCCAAATGACTGTGCCACATCAGCGATTCGCTGGTCGTCTGTGGCAATAAGAACACGATCCGCTTCACTTTCGCAGGCACGCTCGTAAACATGCTGTACCATTGGCTTACCGTTAAGATCAGCTAACGGCTTCCCCGGAAAGCGAGTCGAGGCATAGCGGGCCGGTATAATGACAGAAAAGCCCATAACTTAATCCTGCTCGCGCTCTTCTGCGGTTAGCTCACGCGCTTCAGTTTCAAGCAACACAGGGATATCGTCACGAATTGGATAAGCTAACCCACTCGCTTTAGAGAAAAGCTCATTAGTGCTTTCATTGTATTCCAAAGGCGTTTTGGCTACTGGGCATACCAGAATATCCAACAACTTCTTATCCATTTTGTGTTTTACCTTTATTAGCTATAGCAATCTTTAATTTATCTAGCAGTTGCGCATAAAATCTCTCTGCCAACTGCGCTTTAATTAGTAAATACCAACAATGCGACTGAGCAAACTCAGTAACTTTTACCGCATCTTTCTCTGTCATGATCACTGGGTAGTCATCACTAAACTGAAAATCCTCAACAGTATAAAACGAATGATCGGGCTTAGCATGAGGAATAACGGTTACTTTGAGTTCTTGCTCAAGGGTATTAAAAAAACGCTGAGGATTACCAATCCCTGCAACAGCATGAACTTGTTTGCCGCTTAATGCATCCAATGACAACTCTTCATCCGTTAAGCAGTTTTTTAACGCTGTAGGCTGAAGGAACATCTCTTCTACAGTTGCAGCTTCCGCAATCTTACTCTGCAAGCACCCATTACTGACAATAAGATCAACACTACGAAGCCGGTCTGGCTCCTCTCTTAATGGACCAGCAGGCATTAATACCCTATTCCCTAAACCACGCTCGCCATCAATAACAACAATCTCAATGTCTCGATCTAATCGATAATGCTGTAAACCATCATCACTAATAATGAGATCACATTCGTAATTATCTAGAAGATACCGCGCTGCTGAAGGTCGATTAGGATCGATGATAACGGGGCACTGGCAACGCTGAGCCAACATAAAAGGCTCATCACCAGCTAACTCGGGAGAATCTGCTGTAGTGACGTCAAAAGGGAATTGTGTCGCCTTAGACTTATAACCGCGACTTATGATGCCAGGCTTATAACCTTCTAGCTTTAATCTCTCGACCAAACTTATCGTTAGGGGTGTCTTACCGGTTCCGCCTACACTGATGTTACCAACGATAATAACTGGTACAGGCGCTACCCATGCCTGCTGCAAATCAGCGTCCTTTTTTCTCTTAGCTAGAAATCTATATAGAGCACTAAAAGGCTTTAAAACACAAGGAGCAGGCTTTTCAGAGTACCAGCGCCCTTCCAACCGAATCATTGAGCATCAGGCTCCTGAGTAGTGATACTCAATTTGCTAAACCCTAGCTGTCCCGAAACATTCATCGCAGTGACAACAGCTTGATGCGGTGTTTTAGCGTCAGCAGTAATCACTAATGGCATTTCGCGATCATTACCCGCTAACTCCTGTAAAGCACGTCGAAGCGTCTTCGCCTGCGTGTTCACTAGAGCCTTACCATTTACGCTGTAATGTCCTTCATCAGTAATCAAAATCTCTAGAACTTCGATCTCTTTGACGACTGATTCGCCAGAAGCCTCTGGTAGATCAACGTCAAGGTGTGTTTCTTTAGTGAAGGTAGTCGAAACCATAAAAAAGATTAATAGCAAAAACACCACATCAATTAATGGTGTTAAATTGACATTAACCTCTTCAACCCGTTGGCGGGGGAATTTCATGCGCTTACCTATACCTACTCAACGTCGATGTCACGCTCACCGTGCATCACTTCAATAAGTTTTACCGTTTCTTGCTCCATAGTGATAACTAAGGAATCAATTCGGCGTTGAAAATAGCGATGAAAAATAAGCGCAGGGATTGCGATCGTTAAACCTGCCGCTGTAGTGATTAGTGCTTCTGAGATACCACCAGCAAGAAGGCTGGTATTACCTGTACCGTGAATCATGATCTCAGTAAAAACTTTAATCATACCGATCACCGTACCTAACAACCCGAGCAAAGGCGTAATGGCAGCAATAGTCCCAAGCGGGTTTAGAAAACGTTCTAAATCATGCACAACCTGGCCAGCAGCTTCTTGAATACTCTCCTTCATAATCTCTCGACCATGAGATGCGTTATTTAGACCAGCCACCAAAATCTGACCTAGAGGGCTATTACCCTTTAGATCTTTTAGCCTTTCTGCAGTGATATTGCGCTGCTTTATTAGGGTCCAAACTTCTGCCAAAAGCCCTGGAGGCGCAACACGATCCGCACGCAAAGTCCAAAAACGCTCCAAACAGATTGCTAATGCTATAACCGAGCAGATAACGATTGGAATCATAATCCAACCACCAGATTGTAAAAGCTCAAACACAGTAATTTCTCCTTTGACTGCGCGTACTCTATCACAGAGATTAAAACGATCTCCAGAATCGTTTTTCATCCTCTCTCATTGTTATTGTTTTACACCCTTCATGGGCATCAGCAATTAGCATAATGGCACCATCTTTAGCAGTCTCATAGGTTTTCACCCCGCTATCTAAAAATCTCTGCACAACATCAGGATGAGGATGCCTAAAAGCGTTTGCATAACCAGCACTAAAGATCACATTTAAAGGCTTGATTGAGTTGATAAACGCAGTAGACGAAGAGGTTTTACTTCCATGGTGCGAGGCAACTAACCAATCAACAATTGGCGCAACTTTAGGGATTAGCTCAAGTTCTTTTTGAGCACCAATATCCCCTGGTAATAACAACCGGCAATTCGGCGACTCGATCATTAATACGCAGGAACGATCGTTATCATTCGCACCTTCCGCTCCTGCAAGAAACGTAAACTTAACTCCATTCACCAGCCATCCACGACTTGCTGTACAAACCTCTGCACTTTTATATCGATAAGACGTTGTTAACCTATCCACCTTGATGGAATCGAATACAGCTGCAGCGCCTCCTGCATGATCATTATCACTATGACTTAGAACAAGATGATCGATTGAATCAATATTTGCGTTCTCAAAATCTGGCAAAACCGCCCTTTCATAGGCAGTTCCACCAGAGCGATAAGATGGTCCAGTATCATAAAGTAATTGATACTCCCCAACCTGCACTCTAACAGCTAAGCCTTGCCCTACATCGTAAACCCAAACCCTAAAATCAGAGTCGTCCTTATACTTAGAACTTGAACCGACAATTGCAGGCATCAACAGCAGCAATACCACCGATGTAGGCAACGACAATCTCAGTAACAGCAAACATCCCGCAACCAGCACCACTAAAAACAATACAACAATGTTCGGAGCATCTAACTGCCAGTAGCCCATTTCAACCTTTTGGTTCCATTCGACCGACCACCAAAACAGATCTGACATACCGTTCAGCAATGGAATTAGCAAATCGATACCGACACAAGTAAGTCCAAGATGCAGGAATAACAAAGGAACAAGCACTGAAAAAAACGGTATAGCGATCAGATTAAAAAATGGTGCTATCACCGACACACCAGAAAAGTAAAACAGGTAGATAGGCAGCATACCTATCATCAACATAAACTGAAGGCTCAAGGCCATTCGCCATCCACGCGAAAATTGAGATATCCAAATCAACAATGCAACAGCCAAAAACGAGAGCCAGAACCCTATCTCAAAAAAAGAAAGGGGATTGAAAGAAAGAACAACGACAAAAGCTATCCACCACCTTGTCCAATGATCCAGATAAAACATTCTGCTACCAGTGAACAATAAGACCAGCAACATAATAAAAGCGCGTTGTGCCGGTATACCTACGCCTGATATCAAGAGATAAAAAGCAGCTAAGCTTAATGCGCCGAAATAGGGGAACTGGTGCTGAAAGTGAATACGATAAAACACGACACCCGCCAGCCTGCCGATCCACCAACCGCAGAAGGCCATAAAGCCAATGTGTAATCCACTAATCACCGCTAGATGCACAACGCCACTATGTTTCAACAGGTCCCAATCATGAGCCTCCAGCATCGATTTTGTGCCCGTCGTTAATGCTTGAAACAGAGCTATCGTCTGCTGGGTTTCAAATTGAGTTTGTATAGAGTCATTAATCCATATTCGAGTACGAATGTTCCAACTATCGGCTTCCGAAAGAACATTAACTTGACCACGAACGTAGCCAGTAGCATCAATCCCTCTAGCTAACAACCAACGCTCATAATCGAAGCCTGCAGGATTAACTAGGCCATGTGGAGGTTTGAGCCTAGCAGTTAACTCAACACGATCACCCAGCGAAAGTGTTAAATCAGGGTTATACCAAGCAAGGCTAAGTCGATTAACCTTTAAATTTTCATCAGTCCTTGCCCCTTGCACCCCTTGAATCTCGTCGACATCTACTAAAAATCTTAAAACGCCCTCTTGATATCTAGGTATATCGGTTATGACGCCCTGTAATTTCCAGTCTGTGCGTTTAAGAGATTCCGGTAAACGTTGCTCAAGCTGGACAACACCCCACAGATTCACATAGAGAAAACTGACGAGGAAAAAGCTCAAGTGTAATGATCTGATACGCGGAGTTAAAATCAGCAGAGGTGCTATAACTGTCACAATAGCAATAGAAAATGTCACTGGAAGTAATTGCGGTTGCAAAAGCGCCACCGCAAAACCAACAGCAATCGCGATCATCCTTGATCTCATGCTTTAGTTTCCTTGGCTTAACTGAACGTAAGGGGCATAATAAACCCTCATCCCGTTTGCTAGCCCATAATAAGTAAATAAGAAGATGCCGCGCAAACTTATAAAAAAATACATGCCCAATGAAGACAAGCTAAAGCAGCACAAACATCTTAGCTGGCTTGGTAGTCACATCCACGAACCAAACCTTTGGCACCTTAATCGAAAATCAGTTTCACGTGCCTTTTTAGTGGGTTTGTTTTGCGCTTTTTTGCCGATCCCTATGCAAATGATAGTGGCTGCAATTCTTGCGGTAATGATCCGAAGTAATCTTCCAATTTCTGTTGGCTTAGTTTGGATTACCAACCCATTAACTATGCCGCCAATATTTTATTTCACTTATCTGGTTGGAGATTTCCTTATTGGAGACCCTAACCAACAGATCGATTTCGAGATGAGCATGGATTTCATCCAAAACAGCTTATCCTTGGTTTGGTGGCCCCTACTGTTTGGATCGGTAATCTGCGGGATAGTATTCGGTATACTCGGCTATCTAACAGTACAAGGTTTCTGGGCTTGGCATGTCGGAAAAAGCTGGAAAGACCGAGCTAAACGTACAAAGTAACCAGATTATAGAACAATAAAAAAGGGCGACATTAAGTCATCCTTTTTCAATTAGCTTGCCATCGATTAACTCTAGCACCCTACCCGTTTTACGGGCTAACTCAGGATCATGTGTTACTAGGGCAAAAGCTATATCATATTCTTGATTAAGATTATCGATTAGCTCCTGAACACTTTCGGCTGTTGTTCGATCTAGATTACCCGTAGGCTCATCCATCAATACAACTGCAGGCTTCCCGATCAGAGCTCGCGCTATTGCCACACGCTGCCTTTCACCACCGCTTAATTGTGCAGGCTTATGATGTAATCGCTCGCCTAATCCTACCGACTCAAGCACAGCTTGCGCTTGCTCTTTTACCTCAGCAATGGATTGATCTCTCATCAGCAAAGGCATAGAGGCATTTTCCAATGCAGTAAATTCCGGAAGAAGATGATGAAACTGGTATACAAAACCCAAGGTTTCATTCCTTACTTGCGCACGCTTAGCCTCGGAACCGGCATGTAGATCATGACCGTTAATGATCACATTGCCCTTCGTAGGCTTATCCAAACCGCCAAGGATATTAAGCAGCGTACTTTTACCTGAACCTGATGAGCCTATAATGGCTAGCTGCTCACCTTTATGAAGAGCAAAGTCTAAATCCTTTAGGACTTCAACATTTCGGCCAGCATCGCTGTAGCTTTTAGAAACCCCTGCCGCCTGCAATACAATTTCTTGATTACTCATATCGTAGCGCCTCAGCAGGATCTGTTTTGGATGCTCTCCAAGCAGGGTAAATCGTTGCAAGGAAACTAATCATGAGTGCTGTGCCTGTAATGACACCTACATCAGGCCATTGTAAATCGGACGGAAACTGACTGATAAAGTAGACATTCGGATCTAAGAACTGAATCGCAAAGGTTGATTCCACCCAGCCAATAATATCGGCGACATTAAGTGCCAAGGTCACACCCAAAACCGTACCCATCAAGGTTCCTAAAATACCAATCACCGTGCCTTGAACCATAAAAATACGCATAATTCTGCCAGGTGTAGCACCTAAGGTTCTAAGTATGGCCACATCAGCTTTTTTATCTGTAACGACCATCACTAGGGTAGAAACAATATTGAAAGCTGCTACAAGCACAATTAGGAATAGCAAAAGACCAATCATGCGTTTCTCTAGCTGAATCGCTTGGAATAAGTTCCCGTGTGTACGTGTCCAATCGCTGGTTCGGTAATAACCTTGAAGGCCTGCAGCAATTTCTCTGACAGCTTTTGGCGCGTCAAATAGATCATCAAATTTAAGGCGAATACCATCCACACCTTCGCCTAATCGCTTAATTTTTGCAGCATCTTTAATATGGATATAAGCCAAATTTGCATCTAGCTCAGCACCCACTTCAAATATGCCAACCACTGTAAATCGCTTCAAACGGGGAACTACACCTGCAACACTGACAGATGCTTCTGGCAAGACTAGCGTCACTTTATCGCCAACCTTAACCCCCAAATAGCGCGCCAAAAGATTACCTAAAACAATGCCAAACCGCTGCTGATTCAATACATCCAGCGTACCTGATTGGATATGATCACCAAGAATTGAAACGTCAGCCTCTTCAGCTGGATCAATGCCATTGATAAGCGCTCCACGAACAACTCCGCGACTGGTCAACATCCCCTGCGCTTGAATGAAGGGTGCAGCAGCAATCACACGAGGGTTTTGTTCCAGCGATTCCACCAGCACAGGCCACTCTTCAATAGATTTTCCATAACCACTGATTGATGCATGCGGGACCATACCGAGAATGCGCTGTTTCAGCTCTCTATCGAAGCCATTCATAACAGATAGGACAATAATTAATGCAGCCACACCTAACATCAGCCCCAACATCGAGGCTAAAGAGATAAAGGAGATAAAATGGTTATTGCGCTTAGCTGCCGTATAGCGCAATCCAATAAATATAGATAAGGGCTTAAACATGTGGCGATTAAACCACATAAAATTATGCGTGTGAAACGATAAAAGACTGAACTTTTAGAATAGGAACAAGTCTTAACTTACTGTTATTAAAACATTAGTTACTATAAAAACTTTACATTTCAATCTACTAAAACAAATCATTCATAGGTGCTTTTGTACGCGTTTATTCATATACTCCAAGCTATCTATGCAATATTAATTTGAGGGCAAAGCATGCAGGAACAAGATCGCCGTCAGTATTTCCGTATTGACCAACATGTTTCTTTAGAACTGAAAGTCATTTCTGAATCAGAAATTTCTGATCACCCAAGCCCTACACAGTTCGATGTTTCGCCTAATTTTCTTCTTTTAAGCCAACTTCAAGCGCTTGATAGCGACAGTAGCCATCTATTACGTAAGGTTGCAGAAAAAGATAGCAATGTTGCGACTTTATTGACGGTTATGCATAACAAGATCGAGCGAATCGCCCAAGCAATCGCCTCAACAGAAATGACCGTAGGCCAAAGCGCGATCCAAGAAGTCAATCTATCTGAAGGCGGCTTACAGTTCAGATACAACGAAGCTATTAAAAAAGATGCATTCTTATCGATCAAGCTCGTATTCCCTGACTCATGTATTGGCCTTCTACTCTATGCACAATGCCTAAGAAGTGATTCCATGGGAGATGGTAGCCACCTGACCAGCGTCGAGTTTATTAAAATGCCTGAGAACTGCCGTATGATTTTGGCTCGCCAGATTTTCGAAAGCCAAGCTAAATTGCGCAAACAGCAAGTTGAAGAACCACAAGAAGCTTAAGTAATGAGCAAAGGGATCATTGCACTCACACAAGCTTTTGATCGACTGAACCAAGTACAAAAGTCACTAAGCACTCAACTCCAGCAAAATGACTGTAGATATTGGCTGCTTAGTGATAACCAACAGGATTCGTCATTAACTGACGCTATAAAAACTATCACCAATATATGGCATTCAGCCGGAGGAGATGGTCGGCGTACCGAGAACCTATACGGCCTCATTGGTGTGCCTTGCCATATCATTCCGCTGATTCATCAACTCAATACTCATAAGCAAAATTTTCAAACTCGCGTGAGACAATTTCGTGAAGCTCGCGGGGACCCAAACCAAATTATCTACAAACGCGCCGAAGAACTTAATTTAGCACTTCAGCAACAAGGCATGGCGCGCGTAAATTTAAAACAGTGTTACCGCCAAATACCTCTACTTGAAAAGCGTCCAAACAAAGTAACCTTTAGCTGGTACAGTAGTGGCAGAAGCTTAAGGAAAGTATCGATTAAAGAAGCAGAGCAACGCCTGTTAGCTATGGATACTAATCAATTACATATCCAGCTTCAGCTTCAAGCACTAGGCAAAATCCCAAGCAATGAAGTGCTAGTACAGTTACAAAATCAAGTTCCTGTGATGCGAGCGAATATCGTTTGGAAAGATAAAGACAAACTCATAAGAAAAGCTCGTAACTGCCCGCTTCCTTTATTTTTCCCTTTAGATGCAGAAGAAGCTTTTCCGGAATATAATACCCCCTCTTTTACACCCCCCGATCAACGCAAACGGCAGCTTCGGAGTGATGTAATTATCGACCCCGAACCATATTTACCGAGCTTGCGTATACACCGCTACAAGAAGACATGACTGAAGAAAAATCGAACAAAAATACTAAACTCCACCATTTAGCAGCTGGCATTGGTTTCGCTGGCTTAATTTTGTGGTATTACGCAGGCTACAAACTAGGTTTTCTTGACTGGGCCATTCAGCAAGTTCCACCCAAATATGCAGGCGCAGGCATGATGGTTGGCGTCATGGTGTTGATGACACCTGGCTTTTTCATTTGGTCGCGTTATAACCGCTGGATTGAAAAGCGTTTAGAAATTACAGGTCAGTACTATGAAGATGAGTACTACAAAAACGACGAAGCCTTAAAACAACAACGCAAAAACAAAAAGAAGTAGCTTCCATTTTTTCCTTTAGCACTCGGAACTCATCCACTACCTGCTCCTGAGTGCTCTTCAGCCTTAATTAAGGCTATACCGTTTAATATCTCCCTTGAAAAACCTTCACGTTATCAAACTTGAAGAATATCCAAGCTAGACCTGTAATTAAAAAACCCCTTCATTTTGTCGCTGATGGATGCGGCAGGATAGACATAGAAGCAGGAGGCTAGTTATGCAGTATTTACTTGCTTTAGTAATGGTCTTTCTTGGCTCTTATACGCCGATATGTCAAAGCATGGAATTAGCCGCAACATCTCCTCTACAGGCAGCAAATCAAAATTCCGTTCCAGAAACTTCAGCTGAGCTATTAAAACCTCCATCTAACGCCAAAGATGTGAAGCATCTTGCTAGTGACTTGAACCCGATTCAAATCTTGCAGAAAGAATATGAGAAGTACCGCGCTCTAGCAGATACTCAGCAATGGAAAACCATTCCAAGAGGGCCATTACTAAGATTTGGCGACACCCACCCGCACGTACCGATGATTCGAGAAAAGCTCATTACACTGGGTGATCTTTCATCAGCAAACTGTTCATCCATTTCAGACCCACTGTTTGACACAGAGCTGCATGAAGCATTGGAAAGATTCCAGAAAAGGCACGGCGCCAAGGTTGATGGTATTGCAGGCCCTGAAACAAGACGCACTCTAAATGTTTCTCTTCATAAAAGAGCGGATCAGTTATACGTAAATATTCTTCGACTTCAGCAGTTCCAACCAAACACTGATCGCTACATTCAAGTCAATGTGCCTGACTTTAGACTACACCTGATCGAGCAAGGCAGATCAGTCCTGAGCATGAAAACCATCGTGGGCAAGAAGAAAAGGAAAACCCCAATCTTCGAAACAGAAGTTAACCGTATCGTAATCAACCCCTCTTGGCACGTGCCTAAGAGTATCGCCTATAGAGATATCGTGCCTGAACTTGAGAAAGACCCAAGTTTTCTAAAGAAAGCGAGACTGAACCTAGTCACTGGCTGGGGCAATAACAAACGCATTATCGCTGCTGAAGATATCGATTACGATAAACTATATAAAGGCGAAAACTATCAACGTTTTTGGGAAGCACCAAGTTCATCAAACACGCTTGGAAGTGTGAAATTCCTGACCTCTGGCCCTTATTCAGTCTATCTCCACGACACTTCAGCTAAACGCCTTTTTAATGAATCTAAGCGCGCTTTTAGTTCAGGATGCATTCGAGTTGAGCAACCACGCCAACTTGCAGATCAGCTCATGCGAATGACACAAGGTTGGAATAGCAGCAAACTAGATCCATTATTTGAACAAGAGAAAACTAAACACATACGTTTGTTAGACCCTATCCCATTACATGTAACTTATTGGACTGCGTTTATCGATCAGGACGGTGATTTAAACTTCCGTCACGACCTATATAAACGCGATAGATATGACCTAACACGACTAGAAGAAGCACTTTTAAACACAGATGCACGCCAAAATTAATCAAGTTGCTCAAAATATACTCAAGAATAATTCATGCAGATGACTGATCAATTTATATACAAACAATTATTTGATCAGGCATAATTATTTCTTTTTCAGATGTTTTGATACCTAATGACCGATCAGAAAGATTCTATTGTTATCCCTTCCCCGACACGACGTAAATTTTTAAAAGCCCTAGGTGGATTATCAGCGTTAAGCGCTATGCCCTCAGCAGCTTTTGCCAATATCCATAAGGCTAAAGACCATTCGTTATCATTGGTAAACCTGCACACTGGCGAAGCTTTAAATAGTACATTTTTCACTGAAGGTAGCTTCCAAAAGGATAGCCTTGGCGCACTTGATCACCTATTGCGCGATCATCGAACAGATCAAGTTCACCCAATGAATCAACAGCTAATGATGTTGCTGCATGATTTGCAACAAACATTTGGTGAGCATAAGCCTATTCACGTTATATCGGCTTACCGCTCTCCTAAAACCAATGCCATGTTGAGCAGCAAAAGCGGAAAAGTAGCTAAGAAAAGCTTGCATATGCAGGGTAAAGCCATTGATATTCGCATTCCGGGTGTCGATGTTAAAGATCTTCAACGTGCTGCATTGAGCATGAAGTCTGGAGGTGTGGGTCTATATACACGCAGTAACTTTGTGCATCTTGATGTAGGCAGAGTAAGGCAGTGGGGATCGTAAAACGATCTCCTAATATTTTTCTTCAGTTGAGAAAGGCTTATTCTGTTTTTTCGGCCTGATCACCTTCAGCTTCTATCTCATTTTTTGGTTTTTCTGGGGCTGAAGGTTTCTTACTGGTACTACCAGAACTATTGTTTGCAGCGACCGGAGGCCTAGGTGGTCGTCTATCCACCCTTAATACATCAGTAGTAACCTCACCTCTAACTTGAGCTTTTTCACCTCTCTGCGGTGGTCGATCACTAAAGTGCCTTACGCCCTCACTGTCTACCCACATGTACATTTCGCCAGCTGAAAGATTAGCTGCGAGTAAAATAAGTCCTGAAGTAAACGCAATCCGCTTTAGCATAGGGAGCCTCCTTTCTACCCAGCATAGCAGTCATTTGTATAAATAACACACAACAGTAATTTGTAGTTTAGAGCACGCATACGGAGAGCACTTCAACCAAGTTACAGTTTTGCTAGCTTAACTCTTCGACGCCACGGTTTGCCAGTTGATCGGCTAGTTCGTTTTCAGGATGACCACTATGCCCCTTTACCCAGCGCCAATCGATTGAATGAGGCTCGGTTGCTTTGTCTAAGCGCTGCCATAAATCTGCATTTTTGACTGGTTTTTTCTGTGAGTTTTTCCAACCACGCTTCTTCCAGCCATCAATCCATTCAGTTATTCCTTGTCTGACATATTGAGAATCAGTGGTAAGCACAACTTCACAAGGGCGATTAAGTGTTTCAAGCGCTTTAATTGCGGCCAATAACTCCATGCGATTATTAGTTGTATCCTGTTCACCACCCCAAAGTTGCTTTTCAGCATCTCCATAACGCATAACGGCACCCCATCCTCCTGGTCCTGGGTTTCCTTTACACGCACCATCAGTGAATATTTCAACGATCTTCACAAACTTTCCTTAATGATTTTCGGGTAGTGGGTTCCGCGACTGGCAGAGTAATAAGCCTTCTTAATCCCCAGCCAGAACGCAATGGAGTCATGCCTGCAATGTCTTTACGCGCCAACATAACTGAAAATGCACCCGTGTGGCCGGGTAAACGCCTTGCAACGCTTTCAACTAGCCTAAAACGGCTTCGCCATTTCGCTTTAGTAAACGGGGCGCGATAATAACCTGAAAGTTGACGCAGTTCAGTTAATTCTAAAAGTTTTAACCAATCAGATAGCCTTTTATGGCTAAGGAATCGACCACTCCAAGGCGGCATATCACTTTTACGCTTTGTCAGTCTATAAAGGCCCCAAGAGCTTACCGGATTGAATCCCACAATTACGACATGCCCACCAGGTCTGAGAATTCTAGAAGCTTCCCTTAAGACTTGATGGGGGGAATCAGTAAAATCTAATGCATGATGGAGAAGCACTACATCAACGCTCTCATGAGCTAAAGGTATCTCAGTATTCTCAGCGACAATGCAATTATCGCCAACACCTAAGCCAAGCTTGGGAATAACAGAGAAACAGTGAGTAACTGGACTACTTTCAAATAAAGTAATCCGACTATCTACTGAAAACTGTACCAAGTGCATGCCAAACAGAGCACCAATTACACGCTCTACAGTATCCCTTTCAGCTTGAAGAAGCTCTTGACCTAATTCGGTATCAAACCAAGCCATAATATGTGGGAGCTGAGTTTCTAAAGAGCGACTCATCTTATTTGCCATAATTTTGTCTAATTAGAACTGGCCCAATGTAATATAAGCAGTATTATATTTCTTTTATAACACTGCAAATGAAGGTTTTCCTTTCACTTGATAGAGGCGGTCAAATGTTTAGCGTTACACCAATTCCTGCTTTCTCTGATAATTATATTTGGCTCCTTAAGCTTCCTGACAGCCAGAAAGTCGCTGTGATCGATCCAGGTGATGCAGCTCCGGTTATCGCATACCTTAATGATAATAGCCTTGAACTCGACACCATATTAATCACACACCACCACTACGATCATACTGACGGAGTAAAAGAACTTACGGACAGATATCAAGTTCCTGTTTATGGGCCTCATAACTCTCCTTTCTCAGGTATAACCAATCCCCTTAAGGAAAACGATACACTTGATCTATGGGGACAAAAGCTCGTCATTAAAGAGATACCTGGACATACACTCGACCATATCAGCTACTTTTCTAGCACCGAGCAACCTCAGTTATTCTGCGGGGATACGCTATTTTTAGCGGGATGCGGGCGTTTGTTTGAAGGCACGCCACAGCAGATGTTAGCAGCGATGAATCATTTCCATTCATTGCCAGATAACACCGAAGTTTACTGCACACATGAATATTCATTGGCCAATCTAGCCTTTGCAGAGGCAGTTGAACCTGACAATTCAGATGTTAAAGATGCGATTAACCAATGCACTTCGCTTCGTAATTCTGATCGCCCAACATTGCCATCATCAATAGCCCAAGAAAAACGTATTAACCCTTTTATGCGTTCAGATCAGACAAGCGTCATTAGTGCTGCGAAGCAATTCACTCATCAAACAGAGTTAGACCAAGAAGCGGTGTTTGCAGCTATAAGGGAATGGAAGAATCAATTTTAATTTGTTGATTTTCTAGCTTTTCTAGAGAACCCTTGACCCCTCAAGGGCCACTGATAGAATGGATCGATTTGGGAACCTCAGAATAAGCCATAGTCGTATAGGACATTGTCTTGTTCGTAGGATCCTCTACCTCCTAAACACCGGAGCACCATGTTTTCATCTTCTAAATCGGTCCTGCTATCTATAGCTGCATGCGTAGTATTAAGCGGTTGCCAATCCGTTACCGAAAAAAACACTATTCCTTCTAATACAGGGATAGATCATCAGCCTTCTCAAGCCAATCACACCTTATCACCTAAAGAGAAGACTGAAGCCATCCCAACGGATTTATGGGAAGTCACACGTACTCACATGCAGATGGATCTGCATTTAGATAACCCAAGAGTTCAAACTCAGCTTAAGTGGTATAAGAAACACCCTAACCATATGGCACGCGTGGTAAAACGTGCAGCTCCTTATTATCACCATATTCTAAACAGTGCGATTGAACGTGGCATCCCCGTCGAATTAGCCCTACTTCCAATTATTGAAAGTGCTTACGATCCATTTGCATACTCTCACGGCCGCGCAGCAGGTCCATGGCAATTCATCCCCTCAACGGGTAAGTATTTCGGCCTAAAGCAAAACTGGTGGTATGACGGACGTCGTGACATTTTGAGTTCAACTGATGCTGCCTATACATACCTACAACAGTTACATAAACGTTTTAATGGTGACTGGCTACTCGCCCTAGCAGCTTACAACGCAGGGGGCGGTAACGTTTCTAAAGCTATAAAACGTAACAAGCGTCAAGATAAGCCAACCGACTATTGGTCTTTAAAACTGCCGAAAGAAACGATGGCTTATGTACCTAAATTCTTAGCTGTCGCTGAGGTCGTAAAAAATTCGGGTCATTACGGCTTAACTTTACAACCAATCCCGAACGAACCACATTTCGCTGCTGTTGAAACAGGTAGCCAGATTGATATTGCCCAAGCTGCCTCTATGGCTGATATCAGCACTAAAGAGATGTACCTTTTGAACCCTGGCTTTAACCGCTGGGCCACTGCGCCAGAAGGGCCGCATCGTTTGTTGGTTCCGGTTGATAACGCCGAGCAATTTACCAAAGCACTCTCCGAGCTACCCAGCGATCAACGCGTTAAGTGGGCACGTTATAAAATTCAATCCGGCGATTCTTTGATCGCTATCGCTAAGAAATATAAGACATCTGTCAGCCTTATCCGCTCGACTAATAAGATCAGCGGCAACAATATCAGAGCAGGCAAAACACTGCTGGTTCCAACAGCAAGTAAACGGGCAACAGAATATGTCCTCAGTCAGCAACAACGTCATGCTGACAGACAGAAAACCATTTCACGTACAACTGATCGCCAACAAAAGCATCACACGGTCCAGTCAGGTGATAGTTTTTGGAGCATTGCCAACCGTTACAACGTCGGTGTACGCCAGTTAGCACGTTGGAACAGCATGGCACCAGGTGACCCATTACGAGTTGGCAAGAAACTAGTTATTTGGAGCAAACCAACACAAACCGCGCTAAATGAAACTGATCGCCAAGTAATCCGCAAAGTAGGTTACAAGGTACGCCAAGGTGATTCGCTTTCTGTTATCGCCAACAAATTTAATGTTAATGTTGCGGATATCTTACGTTGGAACAAGATCAACAAAGCTAAGTATATTCGCCCAGGGCAACATCTGACCTTGTATGTAGATGTTACCCGAGCACACTAATTCAGGACGACTGACTCATGGACGCTACAAGTATTTTTATTATTGTTTTTGCGACAGTCACTGCAATTGCGTTTAAAGTCATTCTTTATAAACGCATTCAAAAGTGGATGGATCAAGACCTAATAAAAGGTCTAGCTGATGGCAATGAGGAAAAACTAACGTTCCTACAACAGCAATATCAGCAACTCGTCGACGCGAAAGTTAAGCGTAAGCATCTCCATAATCAGCTAACTGAATTGTCCGAACAATTTGAACAAAAAAGCTAAGGAACAGTCTTATCAGTGGCTTTTACTGGAACCCAGCAAAGGTCACTGATATAAAAGATAATTTACTTTAAGAAGGAACCTTAGATTGCTTACACTCAAACCTCGTACTTGCTCTTCTCTGCGCAAATTAAGTATTTGGTTGTGCCTTTCCAGTTTCCTTACTCCTGCACCTCTATTGGCAGATGCGGTTACATCAAGCCATGGCATTGCAATGCATGGCGACCTTAAATACCCTGCCAACTTTAAGCACTTTGATTATGTGAACCCTGATGCACCCAAAGGCGGCAAAGCCATTCAATCTGCTTTGGGAACATTTGATAGCTTTAATAACTTCATCGTCAAAGGAACCCCTGCTGACGGGCTTGGCCTCCTATACGATAGTTTACTTGGTAAAGCTCAAGACGAACCTTTTTCCCTATATGGTCTCGTTGCTGAATCACTAGAAGTGCCAGCTGATCGTAGCTGGATTATTTTTAATATACGCCCTGAAGCAAAATTTAGTGACGGCCACCCAATTACTGCAGAAGACGTAGTTTTCAGTTTAGAAACCTTGAGATCTAAAGGCGCACCTTTCTACAAAGCATACTATGCCGACATAGAATCAGTTGAAGCACTTAATCCTCACCGAGTTAAATTTAATTTCCGCAACAACCTTAACCGTGAGTTAGCCCTTATCGTTGGTGAAATTGCAATTTTACCTAAACATTTTTGGCAAGATAGAGATTTCCAAAAACCGAGTTTAGATATTCCGGTTGCCTCTGGTTCATACACGATTGATAGTTTTGATGCCGGACGTAGTATCACCTATAAGCTAAGCCCTGATTACTGGGGTAAAGACCTACCCGTTAATAGAGGTCGTCATAATATTGAATTTCTGACCTACGATTACTACAGGGATAACACGGTAGCAATGGAAGCTTTTAAAGCTGGTGAATACGATTTCCGTCAAGAAAATTCATCAAAGCGCTGGGCTACTAGCTATACAGGGTCTGCAGTAGATTCAGGCAAGATAATTGTCAAAGAGTTAGGTCATGAAAACCCAACAGGTATGCAAGCCTTCGTCCTAAACACTCGACGACCGCAATTTGAAGACCCGCGTGTTAGACAAGCACTAGCGCTAGCATTTGATTTCGAATGGACCAATAGAAACATCTTTTACAACGCCTATACCCGTACCCATAGCTTTTTCTCCAACTCGGAGATGGCCGCTACTAGCCTGCCAACCGAGAAAGAGATCGAGATACTTGAGCCTATTCGTGACCAAATCCCTACCGAGGTATTTACTCAAGTTTATCGTGCTCCTGAAACCAGTGGTAATGGACGAATCTATACCGAGCTGCGTCAAGCTAAACGCCTACTTCAACAAGCCGGATGGATCTTTAAACAAGGTAAGTTAGTCCACAAAGAGACTGGCGAACCACTTAAAATTGAAATGCTGCTTTATTCACCTGCTTTCGAACGAGTAGTCGCTCCCTTTATTCGTAACTTGGAACGATTGGGTATTCGCTCAAGCATTCGTTTAGTTGATGTTTCACAATACATCAGCCGCCTGCGTAAGTATGATTTTGACGTAGTTGTAAGCGGATTTGGTCAATCCTCCTCACCGGGTAATGAACAACGTGATTACTGGCATTCCTCTGGTGCTGATGTTGAAGGCAGCCGTAATCTCATCGGAATCAAAAATCCAGCGGTTGATTACCTAGTTGACCAGCTTATTCAATCCCCTGATCGTGAGCAGTTGGTTTTACGAACTCGTGCCCTTGATCGCGTGCTGCAATGGAATCATTACGTTATCCCTCAATACCATATTAATAAATATAGAGTGGCTTATTGGGATAAATTTGAAATGCCGAGCACTCGCCCTAAATACAATCTAGGTTTTGATACTTGGTGGATCAAACCATCCGAGGACGCTAAATAATGGCTGCGTATATTCTAAGGCGTTTACTTCTGATCATTCCTACCTTGATAGGAATTCTGACGATCAACTTTATCATTGTTCAAGCAGCCCCTGGCGGCCCCGTTGAGCAAACCATTGCTCAATTGGAAGGCATTAATGTCGGTGCGACGGCTCGAGTCAGTGGCGCACAAAATGACCTAACAACCGAAGCAAGCAGCGCGAATGGTGGTGACAGCAGCTATCGTGGTGCGAGAGGCTTAGACCCAGAATTGGTAAAAGAGATCGAAGCGCTATACGGTTTTGATAAACCCGCTCACGAACGCTTTTGGCAGATGCTAAAAAATTACGCCGTTTTCGATTTTGGAAATAGCTTATTTAGTGACAAATCGGTAGTCGATTTAATCATCGAAAAACTACCGGTCTCTATCTCCTTAGGCCTTTGGGCGACATTGATTACTTACGCTGTTTCCATTCCTTTGGGTATACGTAAAGCGGTTAAAGACGGCACCCCTTTTGATATCTGGACCAGTACTGCAATAATCGTTGGCTACGCCATTCCGAACTTCCTATTTGCGATTTTACTGATCGTCATCTTCGCAGGCGGCACTTGGTTAGACTGGTTCCCACTTCGAGGACTGACGTCACCTAACTTTGATGAATTAAGTTTGTGGGGCCAGATTAAAGATTACTTCTGGCACATCACCCTACCAGTTATCGCAACTGTGATCGGCAGCTTTGCGACATTAACGATGCTAACCAAAAATTCATTTTTAGATGAGATCAACAAGCAATATGTGCTTACGGCGCGTGCTAAAGGCCTTTCCGAAAAGAAAGTCCTTTATGGTCACGTCTTCCGTAACGCTATGCTTATCATCATTGCTGGTATGCCTGCAGCGCTTATCTCAATCTTCTTTACCGGCTCTATGCTGATTGAGGTCATCTTCTCCCTTGATGGCATTGGACTGCTAGGTTATGAGGCTGTAATCAACCGTGATTACCCTGTTATCTTTGGCACCCTGTATATCTTCACCCTTATCGGTTTATTACTTAAATTGATCAGTGACATTACTTATGTACTGGTAGACCCAAGAATAGATTTTGAAAGCAGGGAGCTTTAATCATGGGTGTATTAGTTAATAAACTCAGCCCTCTCAATCAGCGCAGGGTCGAAAACTTCCGTAAAAACAAACGCGGCTATTGGTCTTTATGGCTCTTCAGCACGCTATTTTTCCTATCGTTATTTGCAGAGATTATTGCGAATGATGATCCGCTGGTAGTGTCGTATAAGGGCGATCTATATTTCCCGGTCGCTGTGAATTACACCGAACTGACCTTTGGTGGTGAATTTGAAAGCCCTGCGGATTTCAAAGATCCTTACATTCAAGACCTTATACATAATGAAGGACAAGGCTGGATTATCTGGCCGCTGATTAAGTACAACTACAGCACGATCAATTACGATCTTCCCGTACCAGCACCATCACCTCCAACAATGGATAACCTACTAGGTACAGACGATCAGGCTCGTGATGTACTTGCTCGCGTCATATACGGTTTTAGGATCTCAATCCTATTTGCCGTAGTTTTGACTTTAGCGAGCTCTGTTATCGGTGTAGTTGCTGGTGCTATTCAGGGCTACTACGGCGGTAAAGTTGACCTTTTCTTCCAACGCTTTATCGAGATCTGGTCTGGTCTTCCGGTTCTGTTCTTGCTGATCATTTTAGCCAGCATTGTTGAGCCAAATTTCTGGTGGCTATTGGGTATTATGCTTCTGTTCTCTTGGATGCAGCTGGTTGATGTCGTACGTGCCGAATTTTTACGTGGTCGTAATCTCGAATATGTTCGAGCCGCGCGTGCGCTTGGCTTAAATAACCGCATGATCATGTTCCGCCATATTCTTCCTAATGCCATGGTGGCAACACTGACCTTTATGCCATTTATCTTTAATGGATCTGTTGTTACGTTGACCGCTCTGGATTTCTTGGGCTTTGGCCTGCCTCCAGGCAGTCCATCATTGGGTGAATTAGTTGCTCAAGGTAAAACAAACCTTCATGCACCATGGTTAGGTATCACGGCTTTCTGTAGCCTTGCATTGATGCTTACCCTTCTAATCTTTATAGGTGAAGCTGTACGTGACGCCTTCGACCCAAGGAAAGTGTCATGAAGTCTCCGCTATTAAGTGTTCGCAACCTATCCGTCACTTTTGATCAGGGTAGTGAAGCTGCTGTAGAAGCAGTGAAACAAGTTAGCTTTGATATACCGAAGGGTGAAACTCTTGCATTGGTAGGAGAATCAGGTTCTGGCAAATCCGTATCTGCAATGTCAGTTCTGCGTTTACTCCCCTACCCTAAAGCAAGTCACCCTAGCGGTGAAATTCACTATGATGGCCAAGATCTGCTGAGCTATAACGAAAATCAGATGCGCCAGTTACGCGGCGATAAGATCAGCGTTATCTTTCAGGAACCAATGACGTCGCTCAACCCGCTACACACAATTCAGAAACAGATAGGGGAAACTCTACTTCTGCATAGAGGGATGACTGGTAAACAAGCACGATCTCGAATTCTTGAACTACTTGAGTTAGTTGGCATCCCTGAGCCTGAGAAACGCTTAAATAGCTACCCTCATGAACTTTCCGGGGGGCAACGTCAACGTGTAATGATCGCGATGGCACTCGCCAATGATCCTGAACTGCTTATCGCAGACGAGCCAACCACAGCACTTGATGTAACAATTCAGGAACAGATTCTAGAGTTACTAAAGTCTCTGCAAGAAAAACTGGGCATGGCGATTTTGCTGATTACTCATGACCTTAATATTGTTCGTCGTTACGCGCATCATGTCTGTGTTATGTATAAAGGTGAGCAAGTCGAATCGGCTCCAACGGCTCAACTGTTTGCACAACCACAACACCCTTACACACAAACGCTGTTAGATGCGGAACCATCAGGTAATCCTGCTATTGTTCAATGCGAGCAAGAGCGCTTACTAGAAACAGACAAATTAAAAGTCTGGTTCCCTATTACAAAAGGCTTTTTCAAAAAGACCGTAGACCATATTAAAGCGGTAAACAGCATCAACCTTTCTGTTAACCGCGGTGAAACACTTGGCATTGTGGGAGAGTCTGGCTCAGGAAAAACCACATTAGGCCTCGCTATTTTGAAACTACAACGTAGTGAAGGTGAAATTACATTTGATCAGACCGCTCTAGCACCTTTAGATCAAAAAGCGGTTAAACCTTTACGTAAACGGATGCAGATAGTTTTTCAGGATCCGTTCGGCAGCTTGAGTCCGCGCATGTCTATTGCTGAGATCATTGCCGAAGGACTCGATATCCACCAGCCAGAATCTAAAGCTGAGCACGAACAAGCGATCATCGATGTACTACAAGAGGTTGGTATCGACCCTGAAAGTAGACATCGCTATCCGCATGAATTCTCTGGAGGTCAGCGGCAGCGTATCGCCATCGCACGCGCGTTGGTACTGAAGCCTGAACTTATTGTATTAGATGAGCCCACCTCTGCGTTAGATCGCACGGTACAGAAACAAATTGTGGAGCTATTGCGTAACCTTCAGGAAAAATATGGCTTAACTTATCTGTTTATCAGCCATGATTTAGCCGTTGTAAAAGCGCTAAGCCACAAGCTAATAGTGATGCGCCATGGAGATATCGTCGAACAAGGTGATGCCCAACAAATTTTCGCTGCCCCTAAAGCTGAATATACACAACAACTACTGGCAGCTGCATTTAATCAATAAGTCGAGTATGCCTCTCCCACTTTAAGACGAAGCGGTGCTAATTCTTTAGCGCCGTTTCTAGTTCTTTCTATTTACTTTTGTCTGCATCAAGATCAGAGTACGACTATCAGAAAATATAGGATTAATAGTTTCTACAGCTACTAATCCCATATTTTTTGAGGATTAAAACAATGACAAACCCAACGGAGCCACACAAGATTCTTGTGATTGGCGGGGGCGCTGGCGGCCTTGAGCTCGTCACCCAACTAGGCCACCGCTACCGAAAAAATCCCTCAGTTGAAGTAACCCTAGTCGATCAAAAACGTTCTCATATCTGGAAACCTCTTTTACATGAGGTGGCCACGGGTTCGCTTGATCCAAATACAGATGGCGTTGTTTACCATGCTCACGCGGTCAAACACCACTATGAGTTCGAACTAGGTACATTTTGCGGCCTAAATAAAGACACAAAAACCGTCACACTGGCTGAAACAGTCGATGAAGATGGTGTTCAAATACTTCCGGAAAGGCATCTGCAATATGACACCCTTGTTTTAGCGATCGGAAGCGTCAGCAACGATTTCAAAACACCGGGTGTAAAGGATCACTGTTTCTTCCTAGATACGGCTAAACAAGCTGAACGTTTCCATAACGCGCTCATTAACAACTTCATGCGCGTGAACCAGCGTGAAAACGGCGTATTAAATATCGCGATTGTTGGTGCAGGCGCAACGGGTGTTGAGCTTGCAGCTGAGCTTTACAACGTAACCGACATGCTTAAGTCATACGGCCTTCCGAAAATGACGGCTAAACAGCTGAAGGTTACGCTTATCGAAGCTGGTCCACGTATTCTTCCTGCACTGCCTGCTCGTATCTCCGGCTCTGCCCGAGATGAACTAGCAGCTTTGGGTGTAGATGTATGTGAAGATACGTTGATCAAATCAGCGAACGCTAATGGCTTTGAAACGGCTGACGGTTCAGAAATCGAAGCAGATATGATGATCTGGGCCGCTGGCGTTAAGGCACCTGACTTCCTAGCAGATCTTTATGGTTTTGAGTTAACTCGCACGAATCAGATTCTGGTTAAACCTACGCTTCAATCCAGCATCGACGATAGCATTTACGTGATTGGTGATTGCTGTGCTTGTGCGCAGGAAGATGGTAGTTGGGTGCCGCCTCGGGCCCAATCAGCACATCAAATGGCGTCAATCGTTAAGAAAAACATTATTCTTACCGAAAAAGGCAAACCACTTAAAAATTTCGTCTACAAGGACCACGGTTCACTGGTCAACCTTAGCCGTTACAGTACCGTGGGCAGCTTGATGGGCAACCTTTCAAAGAACTCGATGTTTATTGAAGGGAAAATTGCTCGCATCGTTTACGTTTCACTTTATCGTATGCACCAAATTGCTATTCACGGCTTCTTCAAAGCGATGATCGTTTATATTGCTGAGAAGATCGGAAAAGTAGTACGACCGAAGATGAAACTGCACTAAGTTTCTAGATTGGAATAGTACGTTGATTGTTGATCTTAAATCAGCGCACTATTCCCACTCATTTTGATAAGCTACTTCCCTAGTCCAACAATAGTTAGACCCTTCGCTCATCTTTTCTAGTTCCGCTTTTAAAAACTCAGTAAATACTGCCACCTTACGTGGTAGAAAATCCCGCCTAGGATAGAGTAAATACACACCATAGTCTTCTGGCTCAATAGGTGGAAACAACGAGACTAATTCACCTGAGCTTAAGCCATCTTTAAATAGAAAATGAGGCCCCTGCATCACACCGACACCGCTACGACAAAGATCCACCAGCGCCTGACCATCATCAACTACTAAATAGTTTTTGGGATCTAGCTTTTCGGTCTCCCCATCCACTTCAGCCAAAACAGGCATCAACTTACCTGTCTGCTTAAAGCGAAAACGTATCCATCGGTGATTATCAAAATCCTGAAAACTATCGATTTGTCCGCACTTCATAAGGTAGCTTCTTGATGCACAAGTAAGAAAATCCATAGGGCTCAACTTATGCAATACCATACGACTATCAGATACCGTACCTGTTCGGATCGAGAGATCGAATCCCCGTTCGATAATATCGACATATTCATCGGAGAAACTCAATTGCAGACTAATATCCGGATACCGTTCGGTAAATTTACAGAGTAATGGAACAATATATAAACGCCCGTAAGCGACCGGTAAGTTTACCTTTAGAACACCCGTTGCAGACTCATTACCCGATTTAAGACGCTGCTCACACTCATCTAGATCTATGAGTAACGTTCTTACAGTCTCTAGGTATTCCTTTCCCGCATCAGTAATGGTCAGCTTTCGGGTAGAACGATAAAACAGTGTATAGGCTAACTGCTTTTCTAATCGGCTTATCGCCTTGCTTACTGTAGATGCATCCGCACCTAGTACCGCTGCGGCAGCTGCAAATGATCCTTTTTCGCATACGGTAATAAACGTTTTTAATACATTGAATTTATCCATTCATGAAGAATATTCACCAATTAAATTCTGATCAAGATATTTTTCACTTATGAGCTTGATTCTAAAATGGTCGCAATTAACTTTCCGGAGATAAAAATGAGAAAGCAATTTGTACGACTAACAGCAACTCTGGTTTTACTACTCTTAAGTCAACTAACATTCGGCGAGAGTAAGAAGATCGGCATTCTTGTCTTTGATGGTGTTCTAACATCCGATGTAACAGCACCATTAGAAGTTTTTGGCGTCGCCAGTAGAAAAACATGGTTTAGTGACTACACACCTATCGTTATCAATGTTGAAAATAAGCCCGCGGTAACCACTGAAGAGGGCCTAAGCTTAAACAGCCCCTATTGGATCGGTAATGCTCCTGAACTAGACGTTCTAATCGTACCCTCTAGTTACGACATGGACCCACTGCTCGAAAACATCCAATTGATCCAATTCATTAAAACCACGGCTAAAAACGCCGAATGGATGGCGAGTAACTGCTCCGGTTCTTTCTTACTTGGTAAGGCAGGCCTGTTGGATGGATTAAAGGCCACAACTTGGGCTGGCGGTGAAAAGGATCTTGCTCGCACCTTTCCAGATGTAAAAGTCCAATACGATCAGAATGTAGTAATTGACGGTAATGTGATTACGTCCAATGGCAGCTTAGTTAGCTATCAAGCAGCGCTAGTGCTTCTGAGTAAATTAGCATCGGCCTCTAAAGCTAATGAAGTAGCAGAGGCGCTACAATACACACGCTTTTCTACTAAGAAATTTATTTTGTAATTAACTCAGGCCCAGCAAATTTATTTGCTGGGCCTTCCATCATTTATAAACAACGAAAATATTACTCACAAGAAACCGTTCGAGTAGAAGCCCACTCTCTTAAATAATCAATCTTTTCAGACATCACAACAGACAGGGGCTGAGTCTTTCGTAACTCGGCATGCAGTAGAGCTTGATCAAGTTCAACATTCTGGGCATGGGCGGTATAAAAAGCAGAGATAACTGCTTGCTCAATTTCAGCTCCCGAAAATCCAACGCTTTCTTCAATCAATCGCTTAAAGTCAAAGTTGCTTACATCGACACCTTGGCGTTTCAGATGAATATCAAAGATTTTAAAACGAATATCGTCATTAGGGAGATCGACAAAGAAGATCTCATCAAAACGCCCTTTTCGTACAAGCTCCGGTGGCAAGGCTTCAATATCATTCGCCGTAGCTACGATAAATACGGGCGCATCTTTCTCGGCCATCCACGTCAACAAGGTACCCAGCATGCGTGTCGCAGGGCCACCCTCATCACTTCCTGATGAGATCCCTTTTTCAATCTCATCTAACCAAAGCACACAGGGCGCCATAACCTCTGCCGTTTGTAGGGCTTCACGAAGATTACGCTCAGTCTCACCGTAAAATTTGTTATATAGGGCGCCAAAATCCAGTCGTAATAAAGGCGCATGCCAGCTACCTGCAACCGCTTTAGCCGCAAGGCTTTTACCACAACCTTGTACGCCCAATAACAGCATCCCTTTAGGTGCGGGTAAATTACCAACGCCACTATCACCGTTAAAAAATGGTTTTCGTTCATTTAACCAATTTTTAAGTCCGTTAAAACCGGCTATATCAGAGAACTGTGCAGTGTCATATTCAAAATGCATATTCCCCTGCTCACTCAATAGCTGATACTTCGTTTCGTTAATTGCAGGGATATCACTGGTGGTGATCGCACCATCATCAAAAATTGCATTTCTTGCTAATCGCCGAACATCAGATCGGGTTAAACCCGTTAAGTTTCTAACCAAAAGCTGCAGGTTTTCAGAACTCGCCTGCACTTTAGAGCCTGAACTAGCCAACCAGCTCTGTGCTTCCTCTCGAACAATTTTTTCTATCTCCCTACGTTCAGGTAGAGCGATATCTAATTTGGCGCTAAGTTTCATAATCTCAACTGGCACTTCCAACGCGTGGCTAAGCAAGATTAACGTATGGCCTAGTTCATGAAATTTGAGCGCAATATCCTTCAATAAACGTACGTGCATAGGCTCATCCAAAAACGGATGCAAATCCGCCAATACGTAAACACCAGGGGTAGATACTGATTTAATATGCGCTAGGGCTTCGGTCGGTTGCGAGAATAACTTTTGCGGCGGGAGATCACGATCAATTCGCTGAATGCCATCGGTCAAAGTCCACTTGAATAGCGGCCTTTCATACACAGGCTTAAGTGATAACAGCACATCAACCACCTGATTCTCCTCGGTACTTTCGATGACAATTAGAGGGATCTCAGATTTGATTAAGACTTCCAGTTGATGCTGTACCATGCCTAAACTCCATTTAAACTAAAGGAATTACTCTATTACATCTGTAAGTATCTATGCAAAGTAAATCAAATAGTTAACTCGGGCATTTGACCTGTTGACTGAAACAGTGGATCCAAGCCTAATTGCTGTAATAAAGAAAAGGAATTCCGATGAAACTACTGACTTTAATAGTATGGCTAAGCAGCATAGCTATATACCTTTCAAGTGACACTCTAGGGCTTCACGGATATATAACCATCGCCATACCTGCAACATTTCTACTCTTATCATTTATCTTGGTAGAACAGTTCAAAGCGATGTTCAGATGGTTTCATCATTTGATCGTAATTCAAATATTGTTTTGGTACCTATATTCGATTTACTTGCATATCCCAAGAATGGAAGGCAACGTCATAGAACAATACCTTTCATATTCACAGATTTTCCTAACGGCTAATTGGTACATTGGTTTTATGCTGTTTTTTGGACTAATTTCGATACCGCAAACAAAGAAGACCAAGCAAGCCATGCTCCATCCAACAATTGAATGCGCAATACCTGAAGAATCATTAGGCAAAAAATAAGGCGGTTAAACCGCCTTATTAGATTTATAAAAAATTATAACTTTTCGTTCTTTAGGAAACTGAAGCCACATCAGAGATAACCTGGCGTATCCAACGGTGAGCAGCGTTATGTTGTAGCAATGGGCTCCAAGCCATTTTGAACTCAAATTCCGGAATATCAAAAGGCGGTTTTTTCACTACTAATCTGGGGTTTTCAGATTGGATAGAAGCAGCACGACTTGGAATAGTTGCGATAAGACCACGCTGAGAAGCAAGCAAAGCAGCTGATTGATAGTGTCGAGTGAATACCGAGATATGGCGCTTATAGCCAATTGAGTCTAATGCCTCATCAACCCAACCGAGCCGCTTGGTATCTTCAGGCGTGATACCCATACCTGCTCCCATGCCGGTTTTACTCACCCAAACATGATTTGCCCTGATATAAGTTTCCAAACAGTAATCATGGGAAATGGGATTATCTACGGCAAACAAACACGAAAACGAATCTTTCCATAAGGTCTTTTGGTGGAAGGATTGCGGCATAGTATCAAAACGGTTGATGACCAGATCAACCAAGCCCTGCTCCACTTCAAGAAAGCTCATATCACTCGGCGTTAAGATATCAAGAACAACATCAGGCGCTTCACGGTTCAAACGCTTTAATAATCGGGGTAATAGTGTTGCCTCACCATAGTCACTGGTCATTATACGAAAGACTCGATCACTGGATTTAGCATCAAACTCAGTTGTTGGTTCTATAACCTGTTCTACCGATGCAAGGATCTGTCTAAGCAGTGGCTGCAATGATTGAGCACGCTCAGTAGGCACCATTCCTTCACTGGTTCGAACCAAAAGTGGGTCACCAAAAGTTTCACGCAACCGCCGCAAACCGTTACTCATAGCGGGCTGTGTAATCCCAAGTAAGCTGGCGGATCGAGTCACATTACGCTCCCGCAGCAAAATATCAAGATACACCAAAAGGTTAAGGTCGATTTTATCCAGATTCATATCAATGCCGTAATCATGCGTGTTTCAGTAATAATACCATAGACCTATTCACAGGATAAATACTGCAAATAACAGGCATTTATTTCAATTATAGGGTTAACCGCACTAGAATCGATTGCGAAACTTTTAAGAGTTAGCCGAAAACTGGCTAGCAACTAATATAGAAGGAATGACCATGTCATCACTGAACAAAGACATCGAAAGCATTGCAGGTCTTAAAGCTGAAGCTGGTAGCCCTTGGGATGCAATCAACCCAGAATCTGCTGCACGCATGCGCGCTCAGAACAAATTCAAAACTGGCCTAGATATCGCTAAGTACACTGCTGGTATCATGCGTCGCGACATGGCTGAGTTCGACAAAGACAAAACTAAGTACACTCAGTCTCTAGGCTGCTGGCACGGTTTTGTTGGTCAGCAAAAGCTGATCTCTATCAAGAAGCACTTCGGTTCTACTGAGCGTCGTTACCTATACCTATCTGGTTGGATGGTTGCTGCTCTACGTTCTGACTTCGGTCCTCTACCAGACCAGTCTATGCACGAGAAAACTTCTGTTGCTTCTCTTGTTAACGAACTTTACACATTCCTTCGTCAAGCTGACGCTCGTGAACTAGGCGGTCTATTCCGTGCACTAGACAAAGCACGTGAAGCTGGTGACGCTGCTCTAGAAGCTGACATCCAGTCTCAGATCGACAACCACGAAACTCACGTAGTGCCAATCGTTGCTGACATCGATGCTGGTTTCGGTAACGCTGAAGCGACTTACCTAATGGCTAAGCAGATGATCGAAGCAGGTGCATGCTGCCTACAGATCGAAAACCAGGTTGCTGACGAGAAGCAGTGTGGTCACCAGGACGGTAAAGTAACTGTTCCTCACGCTGACTTCCACGCTAAACTACGTGCTCTACGTTACGCTTTCCTTGAGCTAGGTGTAGATGACGGTGTTATCGTTGCTCGTACTGACTCTGAAGGTGCTGGCCTAACTAAAGAAATCGCTGTAGTTAAAGAACCAGGCGACCAAGGCGACGTTTACAACTCTTACCTAGACGTTGAAGAAGTTGCTCCAGAAGATACTGCTGAAGGCGACGTACTAATCAGCCGTAACGGCAAGCTAGTTCGTCCTAAGCGTCTACCTTCTGGTCTATACCAGTTCCGCGCAGGTACTGGCCACGAGCGTTGCGTATTCGATTGTATCGAAGCTATCAATGCTGGTGCTGACCTTCTTTGGATCGAGACTGCTGTACCAACAGTTCACGAAATCAAAGGCATGATGGACGACGTTCGCAAGGTTCACCCAAATGCGAAACTAGTTTACAACAACTCTCCATCTTTCAACTGGACTCTAAACTTCCGTCAGCAGACTTACGATGCATGGGCTGCTGAAGGTAAAGACGTTTCTGGTTACGACCGCGACAACCTAATGTCTGCTGATTACGACGGTTCAGAACTGTCTGACGCTGCTGACGCTCGCGTTCAAACGTTCCAGGCTGATACTGCTCGCGAAGCGAACGTATTCCACCACCTAATCACTCTGCCTACTTACCACACGACTGCACTGTCTGTTGATAACTTGGCTAAAGAATACTTCGGTGAGAAGGCTATGCTTGGTTACGTTGAAGGCGTACAGCGTAAAGAGATCCGTCAGACTATCGCATGTGTTAAGCACCAAAACATGTCTGGTTCTGACATCGGCGACGACCACAAAGAATACTTTGCTGGTGAGAACGCTCTAAAAGCTGGCGGCGCGAAGAACACTTCTAACCAGTTCAGCTAAGCAATACTAGCTAAGGCAAATGTTCTAGCTAGCTAGGGCATCTACCTTGCATAGAAAGGCGGCCCCTTTTTAAGGTGTCGCCTTTTTTATACCTGCTACAAATACTTAGAAAGTTAAAAAGGATTCATTTTGATTTTTAAGATAGAATCCCCTACTGCTTTCAATTGCAAACTGATTAAGTGATTTAGATTATGACTACACCTACTTTTCTTAAAGACGCTAAAGAACTGTTAACCGAACAGGGTTTTGCCACTAGTAACACTTGGTACCATGGCACATCTTCCGCGCTGGTCGAATCAATCAAAGATCAGGGGTTAAATCGTTCTGGCGACAAGGCGCTTAAACAAGCTGCTAAACAAACAATGGCTACAATCGGTAATAGCTATACCGAAACCATCGAGCCTGTATTCCTAACACAAAGCAAAGAGTTAGCTTACTTTTGGGCTGAACAAACTGTTAGAAACCGCTCAGTACGTATTGAAGGCGACGAAGAACCTGTCGTTTTTGAAGTGACGCTTTCAGATGATCTAAACAGCCGAGTAAAAACTGATGTAGGCGCAGCGAGTCTATTAATGGTGAAAGAAGGCGAAGCTTATTTGGCTCATTTAGCCAGCATCTATGAAGAATGCGGCCTAGAAGCACCAGAAATTGATCTAAAAAGCGCTGATCGAATGGATTACCTAAACAAACTAGGCATGGCTTATTACGATTACGACATCGATAAAGATTGTGTGAATTTGCTAAGCGAGTGATCCCATCACCCTAGCCTCACACATATAAAAAGGACGCGATTGCGTCCTTTTTATTGCCTGATATAAAACTATTGTGTTTCGCCGTCCTGCAGCTCACAGCTCTGCTCTAAGACCTTCACCCTTTTCAAAGCTTCATCTAAATTCATTTGATCAAGCACAGCCTGAACCCCCTGTTGGCTTGTCTCTTTATTCAACTCTACAACTTGGTACATCTGAAACAGGTTGAAACCTAATGAGCACACGAAAACAATCGCAAGCAGTATAGCTGCGTCCAAATGCAGCGGTACTTTTCGTTTAAGGTCCAATATATTTTCCTTGATAAGCTGGAAGTTAGATACGAAATATACCAATTTTTTAGACAATCAAACAAACTAAACCGCTGCTATTTAGACGGTTTTTGACGATGGTAACAACAACCTCAAATGGCTCGGTTATTTTTTGCCCCTCACATGCCACTAGGTGTTAATAACGGCAACTATCTACCCACCCACCGCAGCTTTGGTCATTTTTCAACCAGCCAACCTACTGATTATAAATCGTTTAAACATTCTGGCATTAGGTTTGCTGTGCATTGAATATTAGAAAATAACCTCGGAGCCGGTCATGCACGCTGTTACACATACACCAAAGCGCCTAAACGCACTAGAACAGATCCCTGTTCATGAGCAGATTAAAAAGCATATGAAGGCACTCGAAGAGGCTCCGAGCATTTCCAGCATCGATCAATTTTACTTAGACATGTTGGAACAATTCCTGCCAGCCAATCAGAAAGCGCGCTATCTTAAGCTACTCAAAAAAGAGATCGTCGCTGTCTTTAGAATCGACCAGATTATGGCTGCAGTGCTATATAGCGATTCCACTATTGAGTCCTTTTCACATCAAGTAACCGAGCATATTAACTCGTTAAACGCCGGCCCATTATCCGTCAGCCGTATTAGTTACATATTGCACAAAGCGCTTTCTGATCGAGTTTCTGTCGATTATTTTTGTAAAGACAACCCTACTTATTATGATCTAAAACTGGGCTACCTATACACTGAAGAAGATTTACAGGCGGGCTTTACTGCAGACGAAACCTCTACAGAAGAACTCATGTGTGACTGGTTACAGAGTTATCAGCAGTGGATGCACGACTATCTATATTTCAACCTTGCACAGATAACCAAAGAAACCGATAGATTACCGCCTAAAACACTGTCTCTACTGCAGAACTATAGCGCCGAAGAGAAAGAGCAATTACAAGCATTGCTTTAGCAGATACATAAACACTTTCTTGTCAGTTGATGGTCTGTGCTATAGATTGAGCTTTTCTCACCTTCAAGAGCCCAGCCTTTATGGAATATGTACTACCGCTTTTAATATTGGCCATCGTTTTATTTCTCTACACTAGTCGCCAAAATAATTTAAAACTCGCAGAAGCCAACAAGAAAGCTGGCGAAGAATTTTTAGCTGAAAACACAAACGATCCGGACGTCACCCAGACAAGTTCTGGTTTACAGTTTAAGGTTATCGAAAAGGCTGATGGAACATCCAAGCCCAGTGCCACATCCACAGTTAAAGTTCATTATCATGGCACATTGATAGACGGCACAGTGTTTGATAGCTCGGTCGATCGTGGAGAGCCTATTGAATTTGGTTTAAATCAAGTCATTAAAGGCTGGACAGAAGGCTTACAATTGATGGCAACGGGCGACAAATACCGTTTCTACATCCCATCAAATCTAGCTTACGGAAATGGATCTGCTGGCGTTATTACACCAGGGTCAGTGCTTATATTTGATGTTGAACTGTTAGATTTTAAGAACTAAACAATCTCTGACAGAATGCTAAATTGAGGCAAGATATAAAGTAAACAGGAAGCCAATTGGCTTCCTGTTATGTATAAACGATTAAATATCGCTAACATCAAATTCAGCTACAGGGCTGACATCTGCTTCGTAATCTACGGAGTCGATGCCAAAACCAAATAGTTTCAAGAACTCATCTTTATACAGCTGGTAATCTGTAAGATCGAATAGGTTCTCAGACGTTACTTGAGGCCAGATTTCACGGCACGCATTCTGAACTTCTTCTTTAAGCTCCCAGTCATCCATACGGAAACGGTTAGTATCGTCCATTTCTGCTGTATCACCGTATAGACCTGTATCGAATAAACGCTGAACCTGCTCCATGCAACCTTCGTGTAGGTTCTGTTCACGCATTACCTTAAAGCACATTGCCAAATATAGAGGCATAACTGGGATTGCAGAACTTGCCTGAGTTACAACAGATTTCAAAACACCAATGTTCGCTTGACCGCCTGTTGCGTTGAGCTTGCTATCGATTACTTTAGCAGCACGATCAAGATCCTGCTTAGCTTTACCTAATGCACCATCCCAGTAGATTGGCCAAGTAATATCTGAACCGATGTAAGAGTACGCTACAGATTTACAGCCATCAGCTAGTACGCCTGCTTCAGAAAGCGCGTCCATCCATAGCTCCCAATCTTCACCGCCCATTACCGTTACAGTAGCTGCGATCTCTTCTTCAGTAGCCGGCTCAACCTCAGCATTGATGATGACATCTTTATTAGTGTCAATCGCTGTGGATTTGTACGGCTCACCAATAGGTTTAAGGCAAGAACGGATAACTTCACCAGAATCTGGCATTTTACGAACAGGAGAAGCTAGAGAGTAAACAACTAGATCAACCTGCTTCATCTCTTCCTTAATTAGCGCAATCGTTTTCTCTTTGGCTTCGTGAGAGAAAGCATCGCCATTCAAGCTTTTAGAGTAAAGACCAGCCGCCTTAGCTTCTGAATCAAATGCTGCAGAGTTATACCAGCCTGCAGTACCTGTTTTACGCTCAGTACCTGGCTTTTCGAAAAACACACCAATTGTCGCTGCGCCCGAACCAAATGCTGCTGCGATACGGGAAGATAAACCGTAGCCACTGGATGCACCAATTACTAGAACACGCTTAGGGCCATTTTCAATAGCGCCCTTCTTCTGAGTGTATTCGATTTGCTCACGCACATTAGCTGCACAGCCAGTTGGGTGAGTAGTAGTACAAATAAAACCGCGAATTTTTGGTTTGATAATCATGGCTAAACGGGTCTCAAATCCATTAGAAAAATTTGGTCTGTAAGATACAGCAATTCATTGCAAGTTGACAGTTTCATGCGGCATCCCTAATTCACAGACAAAATTTACTGGGCTATTTAATTCTTACGAATTGTTACTAACTGATTTTATAAATAGGCAGAGGCGGTTTCTTTTGGTTATGATGCGCAGATTGCATATTCTATTTAAAGGAACATCCCCATGCAGGAACTACACGGTTACTACCTAGAAGATTTAGAAGTAGGTATGAGCGATAGCTTTGCCAAAACCATTACTGATGCAGACGTCTGCATGTTTGCGGGTATTTCCGGTGATACTAACCCAGTTCACATTAATGATGATTACGCGAAAACAACACCATTTGAAAAACGCATTGTCCACGGCATGTTTAGTGCTGCACTGATCTCAACTGTTGCAGGTACGAAGCTTCCAGGGCCAGGCGCAATTTATGTTGATCAACAAATTAAGTTCCGTGCTCCTGTATTTATTGGTGACACAGCTAAAGCGACACTTACAGTTGAAGAGATTGATACACGCCGCCGTCGCGTAAAGTGCAAAACAGATGTAACTGTAGGCGATAAAGTTGTTGCTACAGGTACAGCAACCTTTATGGTTGATAAGAAAGAAGCTTAATTTCCTCTTTCTATGCGCTAGCTTTATCTAAGCTAGCGCCTCCTACCCCATATTTATCACTCCTTCCTAATTTTAATGATCCTTATCAATAGAATTGATTAAATTCTAGACTTTGGTCGATTGCGATCCTTCTACCCATGAGTAGAATGTGCCAGCAAAAAAATAACAACAAAAATGGACTACCATGAAGAAGATTTTAATTAGCGCCTGCATGCTAGGTGATCGCGTACGCTATGATGGCGGCCATCACTTAATTGACCACCCAACATTGCAGCGTTGGCACAAGGAAGGCCGCTTTGTCCCTATCTGCCCTGAAGTCGCAGGTGGCTTAAGCACACCACGCCCACCAGCAGAAACACAGTGCAAATTCCCTATTTTAATCACGACACAAGATGGCAACGACGTTACGCCTGAGTTTTTATCAGGTGCTGAAAGAACCTTAGAAATTGCCAAACGCGAAGGTGTCGCTTGCGCGCTTATGAAGGCTAAAAGTCCTTCTTGCGGCAACAAACGTATCTATGATGGCAATTTTTCCGGCAACCTAGTTGAAGGTTCAGGTGTAGCAGCAGCTGAGTTAATGCGTAACGGCATCCCTGTATTCAGTGAAAAAGAACTGCCTGAACTCTTTGCTTTTATCGAAGATTCTGAAAGGATGACGGCCTGAAACGAATTAGTTAAGAGGCCTATTGATGGAGCAAGAGATTCAAAACGAGCTAGAAACCATAACTCGTTTAACAAATATGGTCATAGATTTTTTCGTCAATTACAGTTTTCAGGTAATTGGCGCGATCATCATTTTTTTGATCGGTCTGATTGTCGCTCGATCAATAGGCAAGTTCGCTCTTAAGCTATGCGAAAAGAATAGCGTTGATGTTACCCTGAGCTTATTTATAGCCAGTACCGTAAAGCTGCTAATCGTAGCTATGGTATTGGTGATTTGTTTAGGTAAATTTGGTATCAGCGTTGCGCCTTTTGTGGCAGCAATCGGTGCCGTATCTCTAAGTGCTGGATTAGCTCTACAAGGTGTGTTCTCCAATTATGGCGCAGGCTTCACTATTATCCTGACCCGTCCATTCGTCGTCGGTAATACCATAACAATTAACGACATTTCTGGTGTCGTAACAGAGATTAAGCTCGCACATACCCTACTCGCCACAGAAGATGGTGAGATCATTACAATTCCAAACAAGCACATCGTCGGTGAAGTGATAACCAATTCTTTCGCTAATAAAGTTGTCGAAGCCTCTGTTGGTATTAGCTACAGTGCAGATCCAGAAGTTGCGATTCAAGTAATCAAACAATCTTTAGCCCAGTTTGATGAACTTTCTCGAGAATCCCCGCCACAAGTGGGCATCGAAGCCTTTGCCGATTCTTCTATCAATATTGCTTACCGTTATTGGGTGCCGACAGACCGCTATTTTGAAGTGCAATATCAAGTGAATTTAGCTGTATTTAAAGCACTTCAAACCGCTGATATAGAAATTCCATTCCCTCAACGGGAAGTTACATTGAAAAATGCAGCTGCTGAGTAGTTTTTTCCTTGGCAGCACCATTGCAGCCACCTACAATGTGGCGATTTGAAACGAATTTAAAATTGATTGAGTAAAAGTATGCGCACTAGCCAGTATCTCATATCCACCGTTAAGGAAACGCCATCCGACGCAGAAGTCATCAGCCACCAGTTGATGCTTCGAGCAGGCCTTATTCGTAAAGTTGCTTCAGGTCTTTATAACTGGTTGCCGCTTGGCCTTCGCACGCTTCGCAAAGTTGAGCGTATCGTCCGCGAAGAGATGGACAAATCCGGTGCGATGGAAGTCCTAATGCCAGCAATTCAGCCTGCTGAGCTTTGGGAAGAGTCTGGCCGCTGGGAACTTTACGGTCCTGAGCTACTGCGCGTTAATGATCGTCACAACCGTGAATTCTGTGTAGGCCCTACGCACGAAGAGGTCATCACTGACCTTATCCGTCGTGAGATCAAAAGCTACAAACAGCTTCCTGCAAACTTTTACCAGATCCAAACTAAATTCCGTGACGAAATTCGCCCTCGCTTTGGCGTAATGCGCTCACGTGAATTTATCATGAAAGACGCATATTCTTTCCACGTAGGTCAGGAATCTCTTCAACAGACTTACGATGTAATGCACCAAACTTACACCAACATCTTTAACCGCCTAGGCTTAGATTTCCGTCCTGTACTTGCGGACACAGGTTCAATCGGTGGTGCTACCTCTCACGAATTCCACGTACTTGCTGACTCTGGTGAAGATGACATCGCGTTCTCTAATGTTAGCGATTACGCAGCAAACGTAGAATTAGCTGAAGCACTATCTCCTGAAGGCGATCTAGCAGCGCCATCTGTTGAGATGACGACAGTAGATACGCCAAATGCGAAGACAATTGATGAATTGGTTGAGCAGTTTGATCAACCAATTGAGAAAACAGTTAAAACGTTGATCGTTGCAGCATCTGAAGAGTGCGAAGCAGATTTTGTTGCTCTGTTGGTTCGTGGTGATCACGAGTTAAACGAGATCAAGGCAGAGAAACTTGCACAAGTTGCTGAACCTCTAGAATTTGCTACAGAAGAACAGATCCGTGATCTAATCGGTGCTGGCCCAGGCTCTCTTGGCCCTGTTGGCTTAAACATCCCAGTGATTGTTGACCGTACGGTTGCTAAAACATCTGACTTCAGTGCTGGCGCTAACATCGACGGCAAGCATCTATTTGGTATCAACTGGAATCGCGATGTTGATCTACCAGAAGTCGCAGATCTTCGTAACGTTGTTGAAGGTGATCCGAGCCCATGTGGTGAAGGTACACTTGTCATCAAACGTGGTATCGAAGTAGGTCACATTTTCCAGCTTGGTCAGAAATACTCAAAAGCCCTAAGCGCTGAAGTTTTGGATCAAAATGGTAAGTCTGTAGTAATGGATATGGGCTGTTATGGTATCGGTGTTACCCGTGTCATTGCAGCTGCGATTGAGCAGAACCACGATGACGGCGGTATTATCTGGCCAGAAGCGATCGCTCCATTCCACGTTGCACTAATTCCGCTTCAATACGATAAGTCTGATGAAGTACGCGAACTAACTGACAAGCTTTACAATGAACTAAAGCAGGCAGGTTACGATGTAATCATGGATGACCGTGATAAGAAGACCAGCCCTGGCGTTAAGTTTGCTGATTCTGATCTTATGGGTATCCCACACCGCGTGGTTATCTCTCCTCGTGGTATCGAAGCAGGCACTTTAGAATACAAAGGCCGTCGTGACGACGAGAAACAAGACGTTGCAGTAGATGGCGTGTTACCACTACTAGCTGAGCGTATCAATCTGTAAGATTATTTTTCAGATCATTGCTCCATAAAAAAACGGGCTTAGCGCCCGTTTTTTCTTCTATCAATCCTCTTCTTGAGGATATAACCGTCTAAAATCATCAATATTCGAGCCTGTCTGTTGTAAACGCCATACCAACTCAAACTCTGTGATCTCACCCTCACGATACAAAGCATGAAGTTCAGCATAGGCATTCGCCAAGAACAACGCTATTGATTCAGGCCGCTTAAGATCATTTTCTGTTGCCATTTGGAAGTCAGTAATTGGCTGACACCAATGCTCTGGCAGTTCCCATACTTCACACGCACGTCTTGTTAGCGCATGAGAAAAATCACTTAAAAGATGACTAAAAACCTCAGGGTGCGGTTCTTGCTTTTCAACAGCATGTATTTCAATCAATTTTTTAAAAATGATCAATTTACCAACATCGTGTATCAAACCAACAAAATACGCTAAACTGGGATTTCCTCCCAGATTTTCACAAATCTTTTTGGCATTATTGGCAACCTCTGAAGAGTGATCCCACAAAGCCTTACCGAAGGTCTCAAAATAAAAACTATCAATTTGGAACTTGTCAGCAACCAAAGAAGATAACACTACATCCCTTAAACGCTGCTGACCTAGCATACTTAATGCGTGCTCTAAATCTTGAATCACAACACCTGATCCGACAAATGCGGGAGAATTAGCGATAGAGATCACTTTCCCAGCTAAGGCAGGGTCTTCTTTAATAGCAGAAACAATTTTCGATTGAGGAGTATCCGGGTTAACCAGATCATTCATCAGCAATAAAGCATTTTTCGATAATTTGGGAATTGATTCTTCACTCAACCCCACCATCTCTTCATCTAATGAGGCCCTTAGGATACGCTCCTGTTGGTGCGATTCTTCAGTACCTAATGATCTTACACCTAAAAGATTACTAATAAATGAAAGCGTTAATTCACGGGAATGTTCCATTACCTTTGGAGCATCATCAGTTACAGCGCAAGCGTTATCTTCAGAACCGTCAACCATTGATGACTGCGGCTGATTGACTTCTTCTGATCTTTCATCATTTGAAAAGCCAAAAATTGATTTGAATTTGGCAAACATACCTACTCCAAGACAAAAACATATCACTAGCAGTGTAGTCGATTAACGCACTTCGAAGGTTTGAGGCGCATCAATGTTATCAACTCTATCACTAATAACTTCAGCGACGTTTGCCAGCTCAGGTCCTTGGCTCAGCCAAGCTTCCAATTGAAGCACAGCCTGCTCTTCACCCGTTGCCATAAGCTCGACACGTCCATCATTTAAGTTTCTCACCCAACCTTGAACGCCTAAAGAGATGGCTTTCTCTTTCGTTGATTGTCTAAACCAAACACCTTGGACCCGACCGCTGACAAATGCATGAATAGATAAATCTGCCACTTTATAAAACCTAAAAATTTAACCGTTTATTTGTTTTGTAGTGCTAATACTGTTTTCATCTTTGTCAGAAAACAATGATTCTAAAGTCAGAGAAAACGCCTGCTGTTCCTGTTCCGAGGTCTTAACTAGCTTTTCGTTAAGCACTCTCTCCCACTCCACTAAGCTGGTAGTAGTTACCGGTATAGGTGTAGGCCAAGGAAGTAGTTGGTTAAGTTGATATAACGTTAAATTACCTAAATCACGGCTTAATAGGTATTCACCTTGGTCACTACGCTTAACAATACCTCCCTCCAACAGAATCTTTAGATAGCTATCCCAACGCCCCTGATCCAAAGCATCCACCTCTTGTAGAAGCTTGTGATCCGAGATTGATTTCCCCTGCTGTTGAGCCTTCCATAAACGGTGTAATACCGCCACAACCGAATATAGGTGCGGAAGATCGTTAGTCCGCTCATTTGGCCGATAAACTGTAATACAGCGCGTTAGCTCAGCGCCCATCAATATGATGACCCAACTGATAAAGATCCAAAGCAGAAACAGAGGCACGGCTGCGAAAGCACCGTAGATCAGTTCATAAGATGGGAACTGGGTAACAAACGCAGTAAAGCCTCTTTTCGCTGTTTCAAATAACAGTGCTACGCCGACACCACCTAATAGCGCGCTTTTAAAGGGCACAGGACAGTTAGGTACAGCGACATACATCAAAGTAAAAGCGGTAGCCGACAAGATCGTTGGTAATGCTGACAATAAGCGCGCACGCCCCACCGCCTCTGTCGCCTCACTGATAAACGGCAAACTTGCGATATAAGAAGTTAAAACTAAGCCTAAACCGATCAAAATTGGCCCGAGGCTCAAAATAGCCCAATAAAGCAGAAAGCTAGATAGTCCTTTACGAGGCTCATTAACTCGCCAGATACGGTTAAATGCAGCCTCTATATTTTTCATCATCATAATCGATGTGATGGCCAGCAGCGCGATACCTACTGCGGTTAATTTACGTGCTTGAGAAGAGAAATCGTTGAGGTAATCCTGTACTACGGCGCCGGTGGCAGGCACGAAATTATCAAACACCCAACCTTGTAGTTCCTGCCCTACTCCCTGAAAAGAGGGAACTGCCGCCAACATCGCGTAAGACACAGTCATCAATGGGACTACAGCAAACAGCGTGGTATAAGTTAATGCCGCAGCATTAAGAATCCCTTGGTTCTGCAGAAACTGTCGAAATAGATAACGAATAAACAGTGTAACGCGGTGATTTAACAGCGAAGCCATTTCCATCCTCATAATAATAAGCTAAGCACTAGCCTAAAATGCAGTTCCTTCATGAAATCTGCAACACAGGCGTATACAATATCGCATAATCCAACACAATGAACGGATCATTTCACCTTGATCCCTTAGTACGGTATAGCACAATGAGTGAAGTAACTATCTATCACAACCCGCGTTGTTCTAAGTCTCGCCAGACTCTAGCACTATTAGAAGAGAACGGTGTAGAGCCACAAGTTCGTAAATATCTTGATGAAGCACCTTCTGCTGATGAGCTGAAAGTAGTGCTAAGCCAGTTAGGTATTTCTGCTCGCGATCTACTTCGCAAAAAAGAAGCTGAATTCAAAGAAAACGGCTTAGATGATATGTCTCTTTCTGAAGATCAGATCATTGAGATCATGACCAATGTGCCAAAACTAATCGAACGCCCTATCGTTATCAAAGGCGATCAAGCACGAATCGGTCGTCCACCAGAGTCTGTTCTGGAAATCATCTAATATGAGCGCTCCCTACGTCCTCGTTCTGTACTACAGCCGCCACGGTGCCACGCAATCGATGGCTAAACATATTGCCCGTGGTGTAGAACAGTCCGGTATTGAAGCTCGCCTTCGCACAGTACCTGAAGTTTCAACGGTTGCTGAAGCAACAGAACCTTCAATTCCTGATCAAGGCGCGCTTTACTGCTCCGAACAGGATTTAGCCAACTGTGTAGGTTTAGCGCTAGGGAGCCCGACTCGTTTTGGAAATATGGCATCGCCATTAAAGTACTTTATCGATAGCACTAGCAGCTTATGGATGTCAGGAGCGCTGATTGATAAACCTGCTGCTGTGTTTAGCTCCAGTTCTAGTTTACATGGTGGCCAAGAAACTACTTTGCTTACCATGATGATGCCTTTACTACATCACGGCATGGTCATTGCCGGCTTACCCTATTCCGAATCTGAGTTATTAAAAACTAAAAGCGGCGGCACTCCTTATGGGCCGACACATGTAGCGGGGCCAGACAATAGCAATGAGCTAGACCCAATCGAAAAGAATTTATGTATTGCCCAAGGTAAGCGCTTGGGTGAACTGGCCCGCCGATTAGCAAACAACGTTTAATTTTAAACACCTAGTAAAACCACGAGAGTACAAGCAGTTGAAAGCATATATTCCTGATGATCACGATTATCAAAGCAAAGCTAAATTAGGGCGTATCCTTTGTGTAGGAAGCTACCTAGGTTTGCTTGGTTGGTTTACGCTTTGGCACCTTTTCCTTATTCCTGTTCCAACCGGAAAACCTTGGGTTATTTGGCTTATCCATATGGCTCCACTGCTAGCATTTGCAGGGGTGATTATTAAAGGTAATCCTCGTGGGCACGCATGGCTTTGCTTCGTACTTCTACTGCTGTTTATGCAGGCGGTATTAGCTGCGACTAATCCAAATACGGCTGTCTATGGCATTGGCTATTCCTTACTTGTAGGTACGCTTTTCACCAGCGCCATGATGTACACACGCTGGCGTGCGCGCTATAACAAACAGCTGGCTCACTGGGCTGAACAGGCTGCAGATAAAGATGAAGCATCTAAGGATAGCTAAGCCGAAGCATGCGAGATCCTAAGACTTTATTACAGGGCATAAGAAAGCAGTTTCCCATTTTAGATCAAACAGTTAATGGAAACTCTTTAATCTATTTAGACAATGCTGCTACAACTCAAAAGCCGCAATGTGTCATAGATTCTGTCTCAGATTATTATCAGCAGAGCAACGCTAATGTTCACCGCGCAAGTCATGCGCTCAGCGCGGATGCGACACTGCTTTTTGAGTCTGCTCGCAGCACCGTTGCTCGCTATCTAAATGCCCGTAGTGAAAAAGAGATCATCTGGACACGGGGTACAACAGAGGGGATCAACCTAGTTGCCAACAGCTGGAGACAGCAGTTAAAAGCTGGCGACGAGATCATCTTAAGTACACTGGAACATCACGCTAATATCGTTCCTTGGCAGATGCTTGCTCAGAGAAAGGGTGTTGCTCTCAAAATCATTCCACTCTTAGACAATGGCGAATTAGATCTAGAGCAATTTGCAAAATTACTTTCCAATAAAACACGCTTAGTCGCGGTCACTCATGCATCTAATGCATTGGGCACGATTAACCCTGTGAAGCGCATTGTAGAGTTAACTCATCAGGCTGGCGCGCTGGTACTTATCGACGGTGCCCAAGCTCTGCCTCATCTTAAAGTAGACCTTCAAGATCTCGATGCTGATTTTTACCTGTTTTCGGGGCATAAAATTTTCGCTCCAACAGGTATTGGCGTTCTCTACGGCAAGGAAGAACTTTTATCTGCTATGCCTCCTTGGCAAGGCGGTGGCGAGATGATCAAACACGTGAGTTTTGATCAAACGACTTATAACGATCTGCCTTTCAAGTTTGAAGCAGGCACACCGAATATCAGTGCCACGATCGGTTTAGCAACCGCGCTGAACTGGTTATCTGGTTTTGATCGATCATTGCTGGAACAACACGAACAACATTTGCTTAAAACAGCTATCGATGGCTGCTCTCAAATCAAAGGGTTTAATCGTATTGGTTCAGCATCTGAATGTGTCAGTTTGGTATCTTTCACACTGACCGACCAACATCAGCAAGATATTGGTTTGCTGTTAGATCAACAAGGTATTGCTGTCCGTACAGGGCATCATTGCGCAATGCCTCTAATGCAAAGACTGGGATTACCGGGTACGACTCGAGCATCTTTCGCTTTTTATAATACTGAAGCGGAAGTAAACCATTTCATTCAGACACTGGATTCGATTACTCGCCCTACGGCTGTGGCTGTTGAATCAAACTCATCGCCAGAATCGTTGATCGATAAGCTTAAAGGTATCTCAGGCTGGAATGCTCGTTACAGAGAGATAATGCTGCTTGGGAAATCTGCTAAAGGCCTTCCCCAACAGTTAAAAACAGACGAACACCTCGTTAAAGGCTGTGAAAGTAATACTTGGCTGGTCATTAATAAAGAGCACAACGGTACGTTAACCTTTGCTACTGACTCAGATGCCCGTATTATTCGTGGATTACTGGTATTGGTTGAAACCGCTTTCAACCATAAAACAGCGGATCAGATCTGTGCTTTTGATGTCGACGGTTTGTTTAAGCAACTAGAACTTGATCGCCATCTAAGCCCATCACGTGGTAACGGACTGCGTGCTGTCATCGACAAAATTTATCAGTTTGCCCAACAAGCAAACTAAGACAACTGAATTCCTTTTGGAGCGACAATGAGCAACTTTACTGACGTTTCTTACCTAAACACTGTATTTGGTAATGAACAAGGCAACCTTGAGAACCCAAATTGGGAAAAAGCTGGCAAGCAATTACACCTAATCAAAGAAGAGCTAGCTGAATTAGTTGAAGGACTCGAAAACAAAGATACCTCTGAAATTCGTGATGCTGTAGCAGATATCCTTGTTGTGACTTACGGTATGGCCCACATCATGGGTATTGATGCCGACAAAGATATGGCTGCTGTTCAAGCAAGCAACCTATCTAAGCTGTGCAAGACACAAGACGAAGTTGACCAAACATTGGCTTTTTACCAAAATGAAAAGCAACTGGATGTATACGTAGGCGGTGAACTACCTGAAGCTTACATCAAATCCTCCAAGGATCAGGAAGGCAGCGACGGTAAATTCTACCCGGCTCACAAATTCCTAAAATCTATCAACTGGCATGAACCTAAACTGGACTAATTATGCCTACATACGATTATCGCATTGAAGCGACAGGTGATGTGGTTGAAGTGAAGCACACTATGGCTCTAACCCCTAAGACTTGGGGTGAGCTATGTATTCTCGCTAATCTAGACCCACAAGAGATCCCTGAAGACTCGGAAGTTACAAAACTTTTATCAACCGCAGGGGTTGTAAAAAGTTCGACGCTCAAAAACCCTGAAGCTCCTCCATGCATGAGTGGTGGCGGCTGTCCAAGTGGTGGCTGCGGTTTTTGACAGCCATAGTAAGGTGAGTGATAGTAGATAATACGAGTCACTCACTTTTTCAAAGGCTGGATGCCAAACTATGCTTTCAGGGCAAACACCAGAACGACAAACAATTCTGAATTGGGCCAAACAAGGCCATATTAAACCAGACGAAGTAGAGCGTGCTTTAGCGCTTACCCAAGCCTCCCCAAGCAACAATCAGTGGTTAGCTTTCACGGCAAAGCTACTTCTCTGGCTTAGCGCTGTAGCACTTGCTGCGGGCGTTATTTTCTTTTTTGCCTTCAATTGGCAATCTATTTCTAATTTAACCAAGTTTGCAACACTTCAAATCACTATTGTGCTTGCAGGCATAGTCTATTCACGATTAGACCATCACAGTATTTCGGGTATCAGCTGTATCACGCTGATTACTTTATTAACTGGAGCGCTACTGGCTCTTGTAGGTCAAATCTATCAAACCGGTGCCGATCCTTGGCAGCTTTTTGCTATCTGGGCAGTATTCACTCTTCCCTGGGCAATTATTCATCGCGCAAGCACGATCTGGGTAATCTTTATTACCTTGGTCAATCTCGCGCTCTATCTCTATTCCGAAACCTTCCGTGGACTATTTGGCTTCTTGCTTAGAACTGAAGATCTGACCAGTATCTTTTTAGCCATCAATACCGCGTTTATTGTGATTTTGGAGTTCGGATACAGATTTAAGCAGTGTCTTATTAAGAATCGCTTTGCTATTCAAATTACCCTCTTCTTCCCAGGGTCACTGGCAACTTGGTTAGCAATGTGGTCCATCTTTGATTTTGATGATTTTCATTGGGGCGGACTCTTCTATCTGATCTGGATCTCTCTCGCTTTCTACTACTATCGCCACTGCCAACTCGATCTATTTGTTCTCTCCGGTGTAGCCACCAGCCTTATTATCACTGCAAGCTCCTTGCTGATTAAAACCTTTGGTGATGCATTCGATGGCGGTGCATTTTTGGTTATCAGTTTGGCAATTATCGGCATGTCCACGGCAGCAGGAATTTGGCTAAAGAATCTATACCAAGCTCAAAAACAGCAAAGGAGTGCTCAAGATGACTAATTCAGATCAAGCACTTTGGCAGAAACTACAAACCGAAGGGATAGTCACTGCGGATCAACCAGAAGAGCACCCGAGCCAATCAGCATGGTTTATCCATCTGATGCAAGGCTTCTCTGGTTGGTTAGCAGCTTTGTTTATGCTTGGCTTTGTAGGTAGCATATTCGGATGGTTGTTCCGTTATGATAACCATATTCTTCTGATGGTCGCTGGACTCGGATGTTCCATTGGCGCCTATACCATCTATCGTCACAGTGGCGAGTCCCCTTTCTACAATCAATTAGCTTTAGCTATCAGTATTTGCGGCCAATTTATGTTTGGCTGGGGTTTATTTGAATTTCTGGGAGATAATGAAGTTACGGTTTTTCTGGCGCTAGCGATCTACCAAGCGGTCCTAGCCCTTGTAATGCCGAGTTTCCTTCATAGAGTCATCTCGAGTTGGTTTGCCATGATCGCTCTATTCTGGGGTTTAAACCGCCAAGGTATACATGGGCTAGATAGTGCTGTAGCCGCCCTCGCTTTTACATTGATCTGGTGTAAAGAACAGCAATGGCTAAAGTGGCATAAGTTTCTGATTCCTATCAGCTACGGTATGGCTATCTCGCTATTACAGTTTAGTGGTCATTCGCTGTTACAAAATGAACTCTCATTTCTCTACAAAATCAGTGATGTCGGCTTTCTGCAACTTAATGGCCCTCTGATTGGATCGATTGCACAAATAGCCACTTTCGCATTTCTACTAGCTTATATATTCAAAGAGCAACAAGTCACAAAAGACAGTAAAAACATTGCTGGCTATTTAGCCCTAATTATTATCATGGCGGTAACCTCATTTACGATTGCCGGTTTACCTGCTGCACTCTTGTTACTGTTAGTCGGCTTTCATAGACAGCAACGGGCCCTGCTCGGCTTGGGTCTAGTTGCATTAATTAGTTTTGTATCTTGGTATTACTACAACCTTCAGGAAACCTTACTAGTTAAATCAATCTATTTAGTGGGTTTAGGCACGGTTGCGTTAGTCAGTTATTTTCTGCTGAGCAAGATCTATCTTCCAGATGAGAAAATGGGTCTTAGTCATGCTGCCCATATGAACCGAGCTAAATGGAGCGCATTAATCACTGCCTTCCTCTTGCTAATAGCGGTAAATATTAATATCTACCAAAAAGAGACCTTATTGGCTGAAGGCAAAACCGTTTTATTAGAGCTTGCGCCTGTAGATCCTCGGTCCTTAATGCAAGGTGACTACATGCGACTTAGATTCCAAATCACCAATGAAGCATTTAACCGCTCACTTAACGACGTCCCTGCTGATGGCTTTCTTTTAGTTGAACTTGATGAAAATCATAAGGCTAGTTTTTTGCAGCTTTTAACCCGTTCAGAAAAGGATAAAGAACTCGCATCGAACCAAGCTATTCTTCAATACCGTATTCGCAATAGCCGAGTACAATTTGCAACCAATGCTTTTTTCTTTCAAGAAGGTACAGCGGAAAGATATGAAGCGGCCAAATACGGCATGTTCAAAACAGATGATAGTGGTGAGCTACTTTTGTATGCCTTAGTTGATGAATCACTCGATGTCATAGGCACTAATAGCCCGTAATTTTTTCACTAAATTAGGTACTTTATTTGAAAAAACAGGAAGCTATCAGGGTTAAACTAAGACTTAGGCTTTCAGGGATTGAAAATTTACCCTAGACTTACTAAAGGAAACTACGGGGAAGGATTATGAACACCAAAATTAATCTACTTGTCGCGAGTATTGCTTTAACTACAGGTATCGCAACGCCATTAACTGCCGTGGCCGAAGATAAGCAATATACGTGCTCCTACACACATGCCAGTTACACGGCCCCATTTATGAAAGCGCCTAAGACACGCAACTGCCCTGAAGGCCGCTGCAGCTATTCTGTTGTAATTAAAAATGGCTCTGCTGTTGTAAACGGTGTTGCTGGCTTTAGCGTTGAACAGTCTGATGAACAGATCAAGTTAAGTCGAACGGCTAAAGACCCAGTTATGGGCGGTATGGACACAACAAACTTGATCATTAATAAATCTGATATGAGCTTCCAGAGCGTTAAGACGACAACGCCTTCTGTTGTACTGACAACCCAAGGTAGCTGCTCCTAAAGCTCGAGCATTTAATCAAACTGACCTTAAGTAATAATCCGTAGTTGTAGCCGTTTATGAATCTTAATGACGTCCGTTTGTTTATTCAGGTTATTGAGCACAATGGATTTACCGCAGCCGCGGATAAATTAGGCATTCAAAAATCGACTATTAGCCGACGCATTACTCAACTAGAAGATGACTTAGGTTTAAGACTTTTACAACGTACGACTCGTAAGTTAAACCTCACAGCTGACGGCCAAAACTTCTACGAACGCTGCCTCCCCCTTTTTTCTGAACTAGAAGATATCGAGAATCACGTAACCTCCACCCAAGGTGAACCCAAGGGTAGGTTACGCATTACCATGCCGCCTGAAATTGGGATATTCATTATGAATGATCTCATCTCCAGTTTTATGGAGAAGTACCCGCTCATTCAGATCGATATAGAGCTCAGCCCTCGTGTCGTCGATCTTGTCCAAGAAGGTATCGACTTAGCACTGCGTGTAGGAAATTTAGATGACTCGAGCCTCGTAGGGCGTAAGATCGCCAATGCGTCTTCTAAGTTATATGCCAGCCAAGCCTATATAGATCGATTTGGTGAACCACTAACTCCAGACGATTTAAAAGAACATCAATGTATCGGCACTCATCTAAACTCCAATGAATGGGTCTTTGAAAACTGGAATGAAGGTAAAGCGGTTTCCATTAACTTCCGTTTACGTGCGAATAGCTTGAGCTTCAGCCTGGAGATGCTTAAACGTAATTTGGGGATTGCTCGCTTACCGAAAGCGTTCTGCATTGATGAACTTGAGTCAGGGGAGATAAAAGAAGTATTAGCCGATTATAAGGTGCCTACTGTAGGTATCCACGCGCTCTACCCTAGCCGTAAAAACCTAAATCCTAAGGTCCGTTTATTCCTAGACCATGTTGTTGAAAATCTAAAAGCCCATCCTTGGCTTAAATAGCTACTTAAGCAGCTGATTCCCACTCAGGCGGTTTACCATCAAACAGCGCTAGTAAAGTATCTATGCCTGCCATATCAATAGCATTTTTATGCGTAATCATAATTGTAGGTATCTGGCTAAACTGATCATCGAGCACCTCGAGATTTAGATCTTTTGCATACCTCGACTCTTCTGCCACCTTCCTAGGTACTAAGGTGAAACCCAAACCCACAGCCACACAACCCAAAATCCCTTCTTGAGTTCCCATATCTAACACCTCAGTGTCTAATCTGCCGTTATCACGTAGCCAATTTAGAGCCTTATCTCTGTACGCACAGCCTTGTCTGAACATGATTAACGAGTCTGGAACATCCACTCCTTTCGCAGTGGCCAAAACCAGCTCTTCCATTAACACCTGACGACAAACAAGATCCTTGTGCTGTACAGGCCCACCGACAAAGGCACAATCCAGCTTGTAATTAAGAACAGCTTCAATCAATTGACCACTGGTTTCTGTTTGCACTCTAGGTAACAGATTAGGGTGTTTTTTTCGTAGGGATTGGATCAGGCCAGGCATACGAACAGCGGCGAAAGATTCCATAGAACCAATCCTAATCTCCCCTGTCGCTTCTCCTACTTGTTTAACAGCGATACTGGCTTGATGTTCTAACTGTAGCAGTTGGTTAGCGTAATCCATCAAGGTATAACCGGTAGGCGTCAGCTCAAGTTTGCGCCCTTTACGATAAAACAGGGGCGAACCTATCTCTTCTTCCAACCTTTTGATTCGTGCGGTGACGTTAGATTGAACAGTATGTAGCTCTTTCGATGCCGCTTGAACGCCACCGAATTCAACCACGTATTTAAAGGTTTTGAGTGAGAGAAGTTCCATAAATTACCCTGCGCTTCCAATGCCTAGTTCATCAGAAGTGAACGACTTACATAAAATCGTCATTATATGAGAAATATAGAGCACAAGATATTGAGATAAACCCTAAATAGATTAACTGCCCAACTAGATAGCTTTATTCATCTTAAGCTTTGGATTTAGCTTTGGGTTTGGTCTTCCTTCTACGTGTTTTCTTATAAGCAGGTTTCGGCTGTTGTTTGATATGACGTAGCAGTTGCACATCCATGCTACTTGCTTTCTGAATCATCAAAGAGATCTCTTCAGTCAAAGGCTGCATAAATGTTTGATAATTTAATTTCTGCTCACTAATATCATTCAATGAAGCCTCCCAACGAGCAGTCATATCAGGCTTGCTCGCATTATCTGGTAAGCTATTTATGAGCGCTCTACCTGTATCAGTACTACGAATAGTTTTACCCTGACGCTGCAAGAAACCCCGTTTAAACAGTAATTCGATGATGCCTGCTCTAGTCGCTTCGGTGCCTAAACCATCAGTTTCCTTAAGCACCTTTTTAACATCGGTATCTTCAACAAATCGCGCAATACCTGTCATGGCTGCTAAAAGGGTGGCATCGGTAAAAGGTTTAGGTGGCTGAGTTTCTTTATCTACGACCTCACCTTGCTCACAGTAGAGAACCTGCCCCACAGTGAGATTAGGAAGTTGTACTTGATCGTCCTCGCCCTCTTTTTTACCAAACAGGACCTTCCAGCCGATATCGAATACTTGTTTAGCGGAAGCAGTAAACCTGCCGCCTTCAATCAACACCTCGACTCGTGTTTCTGAATAGCGATGATCTGGCATAAACTGGATCAGATACTGTCTTGCCACCAGCTCATACACTTGCTGCTCAGTTTTATTAAGACGAGAAAAGTCTACGGTTTTGCTGGTCGGAATAATTGCATGATGGGCTTCAACTTTGCGATCGTTCCAAGCCTTTCCTTTTTTGCTTAAGTCAATCTGGCTTTGATGCGGTTGAAACTGCGGGCAATGCTTAAAGACAGCTGAAGATACTTTAGCGCCCTCAGCAAAATGCCCTTGGGGTAAGTAGCGACAGTCTGAACGCGGATAAGTAATTAGCTTATGTTTTTCATACAAGCTTTGGCAGGTATCTAAAACTTGCTGAGCATTTAAAGCAAAACGTTTATTCGCATCAATTTGCAACGCAGATAAATTGTAAGGGAGTGGAGCCCCAGCCTTTTTAGGCTTTTTATCTACTGCAGTTACTTCGCCCGGTTTAGCTGTAATCCGCCCAGCAACGTTTTCCGCTAATGGTCTAGAGAGTACTCGCCCTTCTTCATCCTGCCATTTTTGACAAGCTTCACTCGGCTGCCATTTAGCTTTAAATCTCTCTTCGGTATCTGTCTTGAGATGAGCTAGGACTTCATAAAATGGTTTTGCTTTGAAGTCATCGATCGCCTGATCACGTCTTACCACCAATCCCAGTACCGGTGTCTGCACCCTTCCAACTGATAAAACCCCTTGATAGCCTGCTGATTGCCCTTGCAACGTATATGCACGAGTTAGATTAATACCGTAAAGCCAATCTGCTCGACTCCGTGCCAAAGCTGATACAGAAAGAGGAATAAATTCACGGTTATCTCTTAACTGCGCAATCGCTTTTTTCACAGCACTTGGGTTGAGGTCGCTGATCAGGCAGCGTTTCATGCTTTGGCGCTTATACTGGGGCAGTTTCAGAAAGTCGATTACTTCATCAACCAACAGCTGCCCCTCACGATCAGGATCTCCTGCATGAACAAGCTCTTCAGCCTCTTTACAGAGTTTTCTTAGTAACGCTATCTGCTTACGCGTTTTTGGCTTGGCCTGCATCTTCCATTCAGAAGGGACAATGGGAAGGTGCTGTAGGTTCCATTGTTTAAACCGCGGGTCATATTCACTCGGTTCAGCCAATTCCAAAAGATGACCGAAACACCAACTAACCACATCACCATTTGCGGCACGAATACAACCATCTTCTTTTTTTAATGGCTTAGGCAACACATCTGCAATGGCCCTACCTAAACTTGGCTTTTCGGCTATGAATAAACGCATACTCAAAGTACTGTATATAAAAACAGCTCAAGAGTAATCTAAACACTCCTGTCATTCCAGAAAAAACAGCTACGCTTATGTATATTCACCGAAATTTGCAGTGGTGTGTTCAGAGCATGCGGAAATTTACACTTCGATTTTGTTTACCTTGGCTGGTCGGCCTAATCGTCACCGCATGTGCATTTGTTACTACTGGATGGCTGGTTAAATTAGATCACAATATCCATGATCAACAAGATAAAGCGCAGGTTGAAGCTAGAATCAATTATCTCACTTCGCGCATTCAGCTCGCGCTGGATGACAACCTCATCATTATCGAAGCTTTGGAATCACTACTTTTGCTACAAAACGATATAGATGAAAACGACTTTCAGGTTTTGGCCACACGGTTTTTGTCCACTAGAACAACCATTCGACAAGCTCAATTGGCTCCCGATGCAATCGTTAAGTACATTTACCCCATCATTGATGGCAATAAAGTGATTGGATTAAACCTACGAAAAATCCCCGAACAAAGAGAAGTCGTGGAGCGATCTATAGCGATGAAAGAGATGATCATGGCAGGTCCATTAGATCTAATTCAAGGAGGAAGAGGAGTCATTGCCAGACAACCCCTTTACAACCGAGAAGATACAGAAACTAAATTCTGGGGGTTCATTACCCTCATCATAGATTTAGATCGAATATTCAAAGAGACTGGGTTAGCTTTAAGCGATGAACTTGCAACTTATGCTATCCGTGGAAGTGACGCCAAAGGCAAGCAAGGGGACGTATTTTTCGGTTCTACATCAGTATTTGAAGATGAATACCTTAGCGGCTTCATAGAAGTACCCGGAGGTTTTTGGCAACTTTCAGCGCGACTTGATAATGATGAGCATGTGCATGGCGTACCGATGTCATATTTAACTGGTTGGGCAACCCTAGGCTCTCTGATTCTCGGTTTACTCAGCGGTTTTACGTGCAGCCTATTAAACAAAACTTATCAACGCTCGATTAGTGACCCCCTTACATCACTCTTTAATAGGCAGCATTTCAGAGAACTAGCAGATACAGAAATACATCGAGCACAAAGATATCAACTACCTTTATCGATCATCATGATCGACTTAGATTTTTTTAAGCAAATTAATGATAACTATGGCCATCAAGCAGGAGATTATGTGCTTCAAAAGTCGGCCAAGATAATCGAATCAATGTTAAGAGTTGGAGATATTGCAGCACGTTATGGTGGCGAAGAGTTTATTGTTTTGTTACCTCATAGCGACGAGGCTGATGCCCAAGCTTGCGCTGAAAGAATTAGAAAAGCACTGAATACCAAAATAAAACTACGTGGCGCATATCATACGCTTTCAGCAAGCCTAGGCTGCGCCACCTTGGATTCTAACTACACTAATTATGACCAGCTAGTCAGCGGTGCTGACGATGCCCTATTCTTAGCCAAAGACCGCGGTCGAAATATGGTTGTCACTACTAAGCAGCTGTAGCACTTTCAGATCAACCCTTTAAAGAAGCTTCAAAGGCTCTTCATCCAGTAAAGCTAATTGCTCTCGTAGCTGGAGGATATGCTCCCCCCAGTAACGTTCAGTATTAAACCATCCGAAACTGTGCGGAAACGCAGGATCTTCCCAACGGCGGCCAAGCCAAGCACTATAATGCATTATCCTTAGGCTACGAAGCACCTCAATCAAGCGCAGCTCTTTGAGTTTAAAATCGCAAAACTCATTGTAGCCATCAACAATTTCAGACAACTGCTGTGTCTGTTCATGTCGATCGCCCGACAGCAGCATCCAAATATCCTGCATCGCAGGGGCCATACGGGCGTCATCGAAATCGACAAAATGAGGTGCATCATCACGCCATAGCATGTTGCCTGAATGACAATCACCATGAACACGAATATGTTCTATCTCACCACAAGCTTTTAAGATTTCATCGACACCCTGTAGAAGATCCCTAGCGACAGAGTCGTAAGCAGGTTTAAGCTCTGCTGGAATAAACCGATCACTTAAAAATGCAACACTGTCATGGCCAAACGTTTGGCTGGTTAATGTCGGCCTATGAGTGAATTTTTTAGAAGCTCCTACCAGATGCATTCGTCCAAGTAGCCGCCCTAGAGTGAAGAGGTTATCTAAATTATCTAGTTCGGGAGCATGTCCTCCACGACGAGGAAACAACGAAAACATGAACCCATCATAATCAAACAGGGTGTCTCCCTTTTCATTTCGCCAAGGCGTAACTGCAGGTAGAGACTGCTCCGCTAAATCGAAACTAAACTCATGCTCTTCTAAAATTTGCTCTCGGCTCCAACGCTGCGGGCGATAGAACTTTGCAATCATCGGCTCTCGGTCTTCTATACCCACCTGATAAACACGGTTCTCGTAGCTATTCAGAGGAAATGTACGACCATCACACCAATGTCCTTGGCTTTCGATTGCATCCATCAAAAAAGATGGCGTTAACCGTTCAAAAGGGTGTGTTAGGTCATGTTCAGACATAAAAAATCCAGCTATAAAATAATTGCAGATGCAGGGTACGCTTTAGCCCATAGGTGAACAAGTCAAATTCCTAATAGATTTGCCCTATTTTCCGTTATTTTTTAAATAGTAGCGTTAACTTTTGTTATAGTTCCCAAATAATCAACAGAAGTAGTACGAGTAAGTTATGGCAGGTTCACTTAAAGATCAGTTGCTAAATATGGGACTGGTTGACCAGAAAAAAGCTAAGCAAGCAGATACTGAAAAGCGTAAGCAAAACAAAAAAGCGAAAAAGGCACGCAAATCGGGCCAGCAAGTTGTTGATACGCAAGCAGAGAAAAAGCTGGCGCTAGAAGAACAGCGTAAAGCTAAGCAAGAGCATGATCGTGAACTGAATCGTCAACGTGACGAAGAGCGCCGTAACAAAGAGATTGAAGCGCAATGCCGTCAGATGATCACACAGCAACAGATCGAACTGCCAGAAGGTGCCGAAGTAAGTTACAACTTTGTATACGATAATAAAGTTAAAACTATGTATGTTACTTCGCTTATTCAAGGACAACTGTTCCGTGGTCAAGTAGCGATCGCTGTTTTAGATGAGAAGTTCTATTTGATCCCAGATAAATTTGCAGAAAAGATTGAACAACGTCTGCCAAATTACGTTATTCGCGTTCAGCCGGAAGAAGAACCAGAAGAAGATGATCCGTACGCGGATTATAAGATTCCAGACGACCTGATGTGGTAATTCCGCACATCAAAAGCGTCTTCATGTAGTAAGGGAAACGCATGTCACAGGGTTTTTTCGAGCAATTTTTGGTCATTTTGTGTTGTGCCGTTGTTGCCACAACCCTGTTTCGGCGTATCAAACTCCCTCCTCTCCTTGCTTACTTAAGTGTTGGCGCTATCGTAGGCCCTTATAGTTTAGGGGTCATCAAAGACACCCATAGCATAGAGCTACTCAGTGAGCTTGGGGTTGTTTTTTTACTCTTTATGCTCGGCTTAGAATTTTCTGTCTCTCGTATGTTTGCCATGCGAAAGGCTGTATTTGGGCTGGGTAGTTTACAGGTAATCATCACCGCAGCCTGCTTGATGGCTGTCTGTAATATTTTTGGCCTTCCACAAACTACCTCTTTAGTCATCGCCGGTGCACTCGCCCTATCGTCTACAGCGATTGTAAGTCGCGAGCTCATCCAGCGAGATGAACTCAACAGCCCTCACGGTCAACTTTCAGTTGGTACATTAATCTTCCAAGACTTAGCGGCTGTATTCTTCCTGATCGTTGTCCCAACACTCAGTAGTTCAGCAACAGAAATTGACAGTGCCGAAATAGCGTTGATGCTACTTGAGGGCTCAACACTACTCATTATCCTATTACTGGTTGGCCATATTGTGATGCCATTGCTGTTCCATGAATCAGCACGTAGCGGCTCCAGCGATGTGTTTGTTCTTACTACACTGGCTGCTGCCCTTTTGGCCGCTTGGATTACTCACGCTGCAGGTTTATCGATGGCCCTCGGTGGATTCTTAGCAGGAATGATGTTGGGTGAGAGTCGTTACAGGTATCAATTAGAAGCAGATATACGGCCGTTCAGAGATGTACTCTTGGGACTATTCTTTGTTTCTGTAGGGATGCAATTAGATCTGTCTGCTCTAATTGATAGCTGGTATTGGATTATCCTGTTCAGTGTCAGCTTAATCCTATTAAAGACTTTTATTATCACTCTACTCGGTACATTGCTACATAAAGACCCAGTAAATGCCTTAAGAGCGGGTTTAAGCCTTAGCCAAGGGGGTGAATTCGGTTTTGCTCTATTAGCTTTAGCCTTAGGTAACAATCTTATTGAACCTGATATCAATACCATCGTAGTCTCGACGATTATCATCAGTATGATTGTGACCCCAATTTTGATGAACCACACATATAGTCTCAGCCGCTTGCTGCACAAAGATGATCCAATTGAATCAAAACAACAAAAATTACCTGACGCTAGCCAACTGAATCCGCATAACCTAGACAAACATGTGATTATTTGTGGCTTCGGCCGTGTAGGGCAAATTATCGCGCGCTTTTTGGACCAAGCAAACATTCCTTACATCGTCGTAGATAATGATCCAGTGAGAGTTATGGAGGCTGCTACCGCTGGTGAACACATCTGTTTTGGTGATGCTAAACGTGATGATGTCATGGCGGCGGTTGGTGCTGATCGTGCTCGGATGTTGATTCTCAGTTTTCCAGAAGCCGAAACAGCGATGCAAGCACTCAAGCATATCCGCACACGCTTTGTGACGCTGCCTATATTGGTCAGAACACGCGATGATTCTCAGATAGAAGCATTCCAGAAAGCAGGAGCAACCGAAATCATTCCGGAAGCATTGGAAGGTAGTTTAATGATGGTATCCCATGTGTTATCGATGCTGGGTATCAACCATCAACAGATTGAACAGCAAATCAATCAAGTGCGCGCCGAAAGGTACAACCTCCTACATGGCTACTATCACGGCCAGCATTCCGAAAAAATTGATAGTACAGGCCGTATGAAAGAGATACTGCATCCCGTTCAAATTGAAAATAACTGTAAGTCGATCGGTAAAACTTTACGAGATATACCTTTATCCAAACACCAAGTCTCTGTTGCAATGATCCGTCGTGGCGATCACTCAGAGCACAACCCAAGTGGAGATACTCATATCCAACAGGGCGATATCATTATCCTTCAAGGGCCTAATGATAAAATTGAAATAGCTGAATCGATCATCCAAGATGGGAAATAGTTCTTACTTCTTCCCTCTAACCTTTAGATGAAACAATTTCATCAGATACGCTTTTTATTAAAGTCTCTCAACAAAACGTCGATAACCCTCTTATATTTAGTAGTACAACTAAAACAATGGGATCATTTGATCCTTTTTTGTCTGTGGAGGAAAACACCGTGCAAGTTCTATTAAGCAGCCAAGCAGCCTACTCTCAGGTTCGCCAGGAAACACTGGTTACTGGTGGGTTTGCTGATGGTAAAGATAGCAACGGTCGTTCTGCATCTGCGGCAGATAAGTTAGTAGCCAAACTAGCAGAAAACATTCCGGGTATGAGCGTGTCAGAGATGAAAAGTCTCGACGCAAATGACTACTCTCCGGAAAAAGTTGCATCACGTATCTCCGACTTTGTAGCACAAGGCCTTGAACAAGCCCGTGCCCGCGGAGCGTCTGATGCTGACCTAGATCGTATGTATAAAGCGGCCGTTTCAGGTGTAGAAAAAGGCTTTAAAGAAGCAACTGAGATTCTAGAAGATCTCAATATGTTAACCCCTGATATCTCCGCAACAATCGAGCAAACCAAAGATCTGACGTTCGAAGCGCTGGCCGGCCTTGCGCCTACCAACGAAACAGCGTCCACACGCCAGACTTCTATCTCTGCTGCTGAACGTTATTCAAAAGCTGAGTCTTTCTCCCTTGATGTCATGACCCAGGAAGGAGACAAAGTTTCAATTCGTTTCAACAGTGAAGCAAGTCAAACAGCCTCTTTAGGCGCCTACTCTGACGGTAACAGTAGCGCTGTATCTTTCGGCCTTGAGCGTAGCGCCAGCAGTAGCTATAGCTTTAGTGTTGAGGGTGATCTAAACGAAGACGAGTTAGACGCGCTGACAACCCTAATTCAGGATATCAATCTTATTGCCGAAGACTTCTTCAGCGGTGATGTTCAAGACGCTTTTGAACAAGCAGCTGAATTTGAAATGGACAAATCCGAGTTGATGAACTTGAATGTAACTATGACTCAATCAGCAAGTTACTCAGCGGTAGCTGCTTATGAGCAAGTGCAACAACTAGATAACCCATTAGGCAATAATGGCCGCCACTTAGGCCAGATGATGAACAACTTCGATAATTTGGTTGCTAACCCAGCCATGGCGTTCTTAGAAGACAGTTCATTATTCGGGGTAGATCTATTGGACAGCTTGATTCATCAAGATATCCGCTACAAAGATGCTGATGAAGAATCCCAGAGCAAACTGGATGATAACTTCGGTCTTTTGCGTGACCTTATGACCCGGTTTGATCAGGACGACGCAGACGATTAACCCCCCTTCTTAATCGCTGCGATACTTTAAACCGGCCTACTTAGGCCGGTTTTTTTTTATACGCTTTAAAAATAAAAAAGGCTAATGAACAACATTAGCCTTTATTAAATAACAAGAGGTTTAATCTTTTTATACTGTCTGCATCAGCGCTTGTTTTAGCTCTTCCTCAGCTTGAGTAATAGCCTTCTCAGCTTCTTGACGCATACGACGACCTTCTTCGTAGTGCTTAAGCGTGTTGTTTAGCGTATCGATAGTGATTTGGTTAACTTCTTTTAGGGTATCCAGATCCAAAATACCACGCTGGTAATTTTCCGCGATCTGCTCTTCTAGGCTTTGTAGCTTTTGAGCATTTTGCAGGTACTGTTGGTTGGTGTAATCCTTAACTGTACGCGTAACCTTGAGCGCTTTCTCTTTCTCATAGTTAGAGATCGCAATAAGGAACTGACGCTTCCATAGAGGGATAGTGTTATGGATGATATCTTGAATATCTTCCATCAACATTTTGTTACCCTCTTGAGACAATCGGATTTGAGGTGCAGTTTGCAACGCAGCTAGGCGCGCTTGTTTTAAGTTATGCAGGCGTTTTTCTAGGCGACCTGTTGCTTGCTGTAGATCTCGTAGTTTTTGACTATCTACTGGATCACCACTGGTCTCAGCCAACTTACTTAGCTCAGGAATCTGCTCGTTATTCAGTCGATCAAGCGTGATTTGACCCGCTTCTAAGTAGATATCTAACTGTTGCAGCAAGTTTAAGTTTTCATCATACAAACCATCTAGCTGAACAATATCTTTCTCAAGACGATGACCTTGGGCATTTAGTTTTTGTTCTAATTCATCTAAACGGCCTTTAACCGAATCAAAACCTTTTACAAACTTACCGAAAGTTTGGAAAAGCTCACCGATAAGAGGTAAACGCGAGAGGTATGAATCAGGTTTAATATCTTCAAAGCGGGAGCTCTTCATCTGAGTCACCATCGCTTCTAGGATATCTCCCGCTTCTCCAGTATCTTTAGTACGGACTTGCTCTAACACCTGATCTGAAAAAGCGGTGATGCTTTCCATCGCCTCTTTGCCAAAGGTAATTGTCGCCATAGAGTCTAAGGGGTCATAATCCTGCGAAATGGCAACCGCACGTTGCTGCTGCTCTTCAGTCATTTGACTCGGTTCAAACTTCTCGATTTGAGTGCTTATTTCCTGTGTCATGCTGGCTCCCTCTCTACCCGCACACTGCTGTGACGAGTCCATAGTGCTTCAAATTCAGCGGCAAATGCCGATACGATTTCTTGATTGTCCGTCAGCGTTAAGTTCTCTTGATTACGATCGCTTGCTGAACGCGTCCAATTAAAACTTCCATTCAGTAGTCTCACCCCATCAAACAGGGCAAATTTATGGTGCATGTGCCATGGGCTCGTGTCCAAAAGCACATCCACTCCTTTATGCATTAGATAGTCGATATCGCTACCTAAATCGTTCGCTTTATCCTGATCTGTAAGGATACGAACCTTAATTCCTCGTTTATGTGCAGCTAGAATAGCGTCACGTAGCGGCTGATCGGTAATTGTGAAAACACAGATATCTATAGATTTCTGACTACGTTTTATCTCCTGTTGAATCAGAGATCTACAATCGTCTCCCGGCGAAAAAGCTGCCTGAGTTCTGATAGGCGCTGATTTACCCGTGTTGTCTAGTGTCTTAACAACCTTGTCCAACCAATTCAGAGAAGCGATCTCAATTAAGCCATTTTCCGCAGAATTCTTTGCAATTGAAAAAGCTTTATTACGCGTAAACGATTGCAGTTCTGGTTGATCTGCGAGTTCCTCAATCAACTCTCGAAGTTCAACTCTTTCGTCTGAGGAGAGACGTTGGTCCTCAAAGCTATCAACCAGCATTTTCTCAATATCCATTTGAGTAATCATATTTCCTCTAGCTCCTCTGCGGCTTCAATTTCCTTAGTTGCACGCATCATTGCCCAAGCGATCAGGCGAATGTTCCGATTCACATCAACCATCTGGTTGACCATTCGATCGCCGGCATCTTCTCCCTCACCCGCCTCTAAGGATCGAGTAAAGCGCTGCTTAATGGTGTCCCAACGCTCTTCAGACTCATCATCTAAAATGCCTCTCAGTTCAGCCAATTTAAGCAGGTTTTCTTCAGCGCCATGAGTCAGGGTTTGTGCCTCACCAATGTAGTGATCATTAATAAGTGTCTCCAGCTCATCATCGGTCATGACCGACACCACCTTTTCGGCAAGCTTGTTCATATTTCGGTAACTACCCTGAAGCTTGAAAGGTGGTTCTATACGATACTGCTCGGCGGTTGCAGCTGAAGCGATATATTGCTGGTTTACAGTGAGTACAACTTGCTGAACCTTAAGCATCTTCTCTAGCACAGCTACAATTTCGGAAGCTTCTGCTGAAGAATAACTATGTTCTAAATCAGAAAGCGGGATATTTTGCCCACGTGCCATATCTACGAGTTTGTAGAGGTCTTGTAGATTTCTATTGGCCAGCGGAGCCAACACTCTGTTAGAGGTTAAAGAGTTTTCAATGTACGAAAGCTCGAATGCATCACGCTGATCAGATAGCATATCACCGAGGTTATAAATATCTGCTCGGTTAGCTAGCATGTCTGGAATTTTGAACACATCCCCAGATTCGGTATAAGGGTTACCCGCCATAACGATTGAGAACTTTCGACCACGCATATCGTAAGTTTTAGTAACACCGTTCCAAACACCGTCAATTCGACGAGTACCATCACTTAAGGAGATAAATTTCTGCAAGAATTCAGGATTTGTATGCTGAATATCATCTAGATACAGCATCACGTTATTACCCATTTCCAGCGCAAGGTTAATTTTATTAACCTCATTTGCAGCGGTTGCGTTTGGTGCATCATTTGGATCTAGTGATACAACATCATGGCCTAAAGAGGGGCAATTGATCTTCATAAATACCAAGCCCAACTTACCGGCGATATATTCGATCAATGTGGTTTTACCGTAACCCGGGGGAGATATAAGTAGTAACATCCCCATCTGGTCAGTTCGACGATCATCGCCGGTTGTACCCATCTGCTTAGCAAAGTTATCGCCCATCAATTTTAGATAGGATTCACTGATCAACTTGTTACGCACAAAAGAGGTTAGCGGCCTAGCGACAAACTCTTGTATGCGCATCGTCTCTCTTTGCTTTTCTAACATCTCTTGACGTTGAGAAAGGTATTTTTCGTATGCAGGTACGACCGTTTCAATGTGGTGACGACAGCGATCTAACCAATCATTGATGGTCTCGCTCCACTTACCCTCTTCAACGCGAAGGTGTTCACCTAACAAGCCGTTTACCTTGATACTCAAAGAGAAATCGACAGGGGTTAGATGGATGCTACTGTCAGATAAGGCTGCAATTAAAGCGGCCTCTGTAACAAACTCAATACCCTCTTTATGATGTTCACAGTAGGCTTCAACCCAAAGTAAGTGATCCTGATATTGTTCTGCTAGGCTTTCTTGGTTTTTACGCCAATCTAATCCATGCCTGAATGCTAAGTAATTTTCTGCAAGTTCGGCGGCATCACGGCTAACAGAGACCTGCTGATCTAAGCCAAACTGATACATCAAATATTCAAGCGCTTGTTTAGCTAGTATTGGACATTCACAAACTTGAGTTTGGTAATTTTCTAATAGCACATCAAATGCACTATCTGAACCCAACTCTTTTTGCATTAGCAAGGCTGAACGGCATTGTTTCTTAAGTGCATCAGCTGCACTGTTATCGAGCCCTGCGATAAACAGTAAACCCGTTGTACGTATTTGCTGACTAAACCTTAATAAACCAGCATCGGCGTACACCGGCATAATAGCCTTGAGTAATGTCCCTGCATCTTTGTCATGTACACCTTTAACATAGCCCTCTCGATACCGAGGGGCTGCAAACTTATCAACTAAAGGCTGCAATTCATTTTCACTTGCGGCTTTGACTAGAAGATCCAATGACAGGCCAGATTGCTTTGATTCTGCCGAAGTTAAAATAAGATAAGCCAGATACTCCGCTCGATAGACATCATTACTTTCCGAACTAACGTCCATCGCTGCGTATTTACGTAAACGCAGAAACTCATCATCAACGACCGGCTGGTAAAAGTCAGTCCCCGTTAGGTGTAAATTAAGACCATCATCTCGATCGACTAAAGTAAGTTCTAAGGGCTGTTGATTGACGCTAAATTTGTGTCGACCAAGTCGTAAGATATCGCCGCCCTGCTCGAAGATATCTTGATTATCTCGGAGTGAACGTAGAGATTGATCCTGCAGTGCTTTGATGCGACCACTTAATTCATCAGCTTTGACGCTATCTCCAAGATCCTGAACGTCTTTACATAATTGGCGATACTTCTGCACCATCGCATCTGCTGCAAAATAGCTATTCAGGTCGTCAAGCTCAGCGAATTTCCCTACACGCTTTTGGATACTTTTCAGCGTGATTTGAGCTGCTTGGCTAATATTTTCAACTCGCTTTTGTCGAGCAGATAAAAGCTGCTGCTTCTGTGCTTCAAAGGCTGCTTGAACTTCGTCCCGTCTGTTATAGATCTCCGCTAGATACTGATCGAATTCAGCAAATCGACTTTCAAGCTTATCTACAATTCCCATTAAACGTGCAAGTTGATCATCACAGGCTTCCGGTGTATCAACTTGGCCAAGAGCAGATGTCATCGCCTGAGTAAGGAGTTTCAGCTGTGATGCAAATTCAGCTTTAGCTTCGCCATCTCTTAATTCGGAACGACGATTACGTAAACGCGCTTCGGTAGCGTTTAACCGCGCCATCACCTCAGTCGTTAGATCAAGGATTTTTGTCGTGCTAGTAGGATCATCAGTTTCAATATCTGAAACTTCTTGGTTGACCAGATTAAGATCTCTTCGAATCTTTCCGGCATCTTCAGCTAAAAGGTCTAATGCAGCTGTTTTTTCAGTTTCTGGAAGCGCCAAATCCAATTTATCGATGCGCTTTAGATAAGGTTGGTAAGCTTTCTCTTGTTGTAAAAGCTCTAGTAACTTAGCGTTCAAGCCACTTCTAGCTTCTTCTAACGCAACTTCCATTTCATCAAGCTGGCTAGCGTTGACATAACGCATTTCACGCAGGCTAATGACGTGGCCAAGCTGCGACTTGGTCTCGTCTAATAATTCGATCAGATCGGTTGTGCTATCCGACGGAACTAGCTTAATTCTACCTAGGAGATCATGCTGCTTCTGAGCTTGCTCTTCAGTTTGTTGTTTCGCTTGTTTCTGCAGTGTTCGGACTTTAGCGAACTCATCAATGATCTGTTCAGCCGTGGTCGCTAATTCAGATAGTTTATGGTCAACGCCTTGAGATTCTGTATCCGTTAACCAATGATATTGATCGACTGCTGCACCACAATGAGTTACCAAGGCTTCATAAAGTGTTTGGCTAACTTCTGTCGTTTTGGTCATTTGAATGACCGAATTCAATTCAGAAATACCTTTCACTAACTCGGCATTCCCTAAATTGCGATAAAAACCTTCACCACCCTCTTGTCGCGATGCTTCATAAAGATCGGCACTCATGAAAGGCGTCTGCCAAATACGCATAGGGTGGGTTTTACTGGCTTCAGCATTATCACTGACACGGAAAACCAGCATGCGTCCGTCAGGATATAAACTGTAACCATGACTATATACAGGTGGAGATACCGTCTTTTCTATCAGGTTATATTGATATTGTAGGTAAGCGCCGTGTTGTGGATCGAAGAAAATGTAAAACGCATCTTCACCATTAGGGGCGTGAATATCATGGAAGAATTGCATCCCACTCCAATCATCTTGGAAGAGTTTTAATTCTCCATTCGCCAAAGCGTAACCATTGGCAAATAACAGACCGTGATCCTCAGGTAGCAACTTACAGCATTGGCCTATGGAGTCGACCCGTTGCACCTTTTCAGTCAGGCTGTCGTAAACAAAATATCGGTAATCTTTCTCACGGTTTGGTCTGATACGTAGCAGAATAAAACTAGATACTTCTGCGTAACTTATCTCTGCATCAGCAACAGTTTGATGAGGATCTTCGACAGGCTCAGAATAGATCCCTCGCCCTTCTTGAGTATTGTTCTCAAGCTTTACAGTCAGATCACCGCCAACACACTCAACAAAGATACGATCATTAATCGATACATGAGGGTAATCACCGGTTATATGATTCTTACGCCCGGTTTCACGCCAATCAACATCAAGCTGATTACCAACGCCATCTAACTCTTTATGTCCTTGATCGTCTACATATTCGATCGCACCACTATTTTTAAGCTGCCAACGATAAACCTTGCGATCTTCTGGACGACTACCAATTTGGAATACGACAAATAACCAAAAATCCCTGCGGCTAATTTGAACTAATTTTGCATCACTGTAGTAACGAAAAAGTTCGTTAAAAGAATGAACAAAGCGGGGATCATCAAGAAAAGAATCTGCTAAAGGCTCACTATCAATCCGAAACTGTCCATCAGTTTCAGATAGGCGGTAGAGGCCCAGAACATCTTTGACTTCGGGCGCAGCTTTAAGCCCGACAAATACCTGATAGCCAAAGAGTAACTGATCGTTGACCTGCGCCATATCGACAGGCAGACAGTTATTTTGGGTATGAACATTAACTTTGCCGACCAGCTCAGTACTGGATGCACCAAATGCCTCCTGCCGAGCCTTATTTAATTGATCAACTAACCCTTTTAGTTCAGCCCCTTGGCTGGCTAAGCGCGCTTTTAAGATCTCATAAGCGCCGCCCGATTCAACGGCCTGGTTCAAAACGTCCTGATTCTGATCCATCAAACTTTCCCTACACTGACCTCTAGTCCAAAGAACAAAGCCTCCTAAGTGATAAGGAGGCTAAAGTTACTTTGGAGTTCCTATGCGATTAAGATTCTGATTTATCAGTACCAGTAACCAGTTCTTTAAGTGATGTAAGTACATCAGAATTGCTAGTTAGCTTATTAGCCAAGCCTGCCAAAGCGATATTGCTCATATCGCCAGTATTTACATTGCACTTTTCAAGAATCGCACGGACGTCATCAGGCAAACTGCGGTCATTTTCAACGTACTCACGCACCAATGGGTTAAGGACTTCGGAGTTGGTAAAGCGCGTATCGATTCGTGCAGAATCCATAACTGTACGGCGTAGTTCTTCCATACCCTGACCACCGAACAGCTTGATATCAGCTTCAGCAAGCGCAGAAGCAAGTGCTTTAGCATTATCAACGGACATGTGGCGCTGAGCTTCGATTCGAGCCATTTCAAGCTCTTTATCTTTCTGTAGTTCAACAACCCATTTATCGTATTCGCGAGTCTGCTCATCGTGTGCTTGAGCAGCTTCAAAACGAGCAGTCTGAGCTTTAGCTTCCGCCAAGCCTTTAGCTTGAAGAGCTTCCGCCTCCGCAAAACCAATCGCCTGCTTAGCTTCAGCGTCCGCTGTACCTTTAGCCTGCATAGTTTCCGCTTCTGCAGTACCAATCGCACGCAAACTTTCTGCTTCGGCTATGCCTTTTTCACGAATAGCATCAGCGCGTTGACGCTCAACTTCAACTTCAGCCAAACCTTCAACCTGAATCTCTTCACGCGTTGCTTTCGCCATGCGCTCTTTGGCTTCAGCGGCTTTAGTCTGTGCAATCAGTTCAGCTTCAGCGTTACGCGTTTTAACATTTAGATCGTTCTCAGCTTCACGGTTCTTAATTTTCAGTTCGGCCTCATTACGAATCAGGCTTTTCTCAGCCAGTTCCGCTTCTGCTTCTTTCTCTGCACGAGCATGGGCAATAGCCTTAATACCTTCGGCCTCAGCTTCTGCTTCCGCTTCGATTACTTGGACTTTCTTGCTACGTTCCACTGTTTCGAAAGCACGTAGGTTCTTGGTCTCTTCCTCTTCACGAGCGATCTTACGTTCGATCTCTACACGCTGCGATCGAGTTTCAACCACAGACTTCTTAGATTCTTCGATGGCAGCTTCTTTCTCCATCTCTTGCTGGGAGATCTCTTTCTCGGTACGAACTCGTTCGGTTTCACGAGCGCGGTTCACTTCTTCTTGCTGAATTGCTAATTGACGCTCATTCGCAGCTTTAGTTAGCTCAACCTCTAACTGAACCGTCTCACGTTTCTTCTCAACTTCTTCTTCAGTTTCAAGCTTAGCGACCTCAACAAGACGTTCATACTCTTGACGCTTTTCTTCTGTAAGAGCTTGTTCCTGTGATTCAATGATCTCGATTTCACGCTGTACGCGGGCTTCGTTTTCAGCATGCTGCTTATCAAGTTGTTTACGGTTAGCTTCCGCTTCAACGTTTTTCTGTTTGATATTGGTTTGCTCATCCTGACGGATCGCATTGGTTTCGATATTTTTGGTAGAAGTGATTGAGGCTATCTTACGAATACCCTCTACATCCAAAATATTCTGCGGGTTATGGGCATCGAAAGCTGTTTGATCCACTTTATCGATTACAACGTCATAGATTTTAAAACCATCCATTTCGCTGCCAATCACCTCCACCACAGCATCACGGAAAGCGCGACGGTTAGTTAGCAGTTCTTCAAACTCAAATTGTTTTACCGCTGTTTTCAACGCTTCAGAGAATTTTGGCTGGAAGTGATCGCGAAGACCCATTGGATCGGAAGCACCTTGCGTCGTAAATAGTTTAGCGACACGAACAATGTCCTGCTCTTCGTGATTTACACCAATATAAAAATCAACCTTGAGGTCAGCACGGATATTGTCTTTACAATGAAGGCCTTCATATTCCTCACCCTCCTGATCTCTACTACCGCTTCGAGTCACTGAGATATTTTTACGGGTAATATCCATATATTCGTAGCGATTAACTACAGGCCATACAAACGTACCTGTTAGAGAGGCACGCGTACCTCGTGTACCGTTTACAATCATTGCTTCACCTTCACGGCGTACTTTTTTGTAGCGCGAAGTTAAAAACATGATAAGGACAAGCGCGACAACGCCCGTGGTTGAAACAAAGAATACAGAAGCTCCTGCGTCCATGCTGTTCTCCAAAAAGAGTTATTTTTTGATAACGAGATATCGTTTATTTTCAGGATTTAATGAAACGATGAGCACTTCATCGCCATAAGAAATTGGGGTGTCACTGTCACAATAAATATCCAGCTGGTTTTCCAGACTGCCCTTAGTAACCACTGCTTCGCCAAATGTCTGGTTAACTGAATTCGAGCGAACGACAGCATTCATGCCAACATAGTTAATCGCAGCAAAGCTCTTTTCATGATCAAACAATGGCTGTAGGGGCTTTAGTAGGAAAGCCGCAATATAGAGGCTTACAAATAAGCTTGCCAAGATTGAACCCGAAGCAGCACCATAAAAAACCGCGCCACTCATTCCACTCAAGACAAATGAATCGATGTAATAGAGCAGTATGGTAGCGACGAAACTAACAGTGGTTAGGCTAATAATCAGCGGAACTTTGGTGATGCCAACGGGTAACAAAGTTCCACCAGGCACTTCGGCATCAACCTCAATCTCCATATCAACATCGGTGCTAAGAAATGGAATATCATCAACAAAGCCCGTTAATACTGAGATCAGCATTAGCAAAAATAAAAATAAAAAAGGAATTGCCGTAACGGCCAGCGGGAATGAGAAAAACCCTAAGAGAAAATCCATAAATATGTCCTATCTATTATGACCACGCACTAAACCTTGTGCTTTCCTTTGTCATAAACTGCTTTTAATCGAGTGTATGTTTGTTTTTATGAATGATCAATATGCGTAACTAAATAAATAGTATTCATTCTCAAATACTAATTGCTTAATCATTAGAAACATCAAGAATCACCATTGAATGGGACTTCTAACTTTCATAGGTTAGAATCACTCTGTTTTAGCTGTTTCTATTGGATCTGAACCTTATATGAGTGCGTTTACCCTACGCCCCTATCAACAAGAAGCCGTTGATGCGACATTAAATCACTTCCGCATAACTGATGACCCTGCTGTGATCGTGCTACCAACGGGTGCAGGAAAAAGCCTTGTTATAGCAGAGCTTGCTCGTTTAGCACGTAAAAAGATTATGGTGCTCGCTCATGTCAAAGAGTTGGTTGAGCAAAATCACGCTAAGTATGAAGGCTATGGTTTAGAAGGTGGTATTTTTGCAGCGGGCTTGAATCGCAAAGAGATCGAAAAACAGGTTACGTTTGCCAGTGTGCAATCTGTAGCAGCGAATATTGATCTTTTTAATAACGAATATTCGTTACTGATCGTCGACGAGTGCCACCGCATTAATGACGACGAAGATAGCCAATACGGACGAATCATCAGCAAACTCCAAGAGATCAATCCCAACCTAAAAGTGCTTGGGTTAACAGCTACGCCTTACAGAATGGGGATGGGCTGGATCTATCAGCAGCATTATCGTGGTTTTGTTAGAAGCGAGCAGGAAAAACCATTTCGTAACTGCATCTACGAACTCCCGCTCAGTTACATGATTAGCCGTAACTACTTAACTCCTCCAGAAATGGAAGATGCAGCAGTCGCGCAATATGACTTTTCAGCCTTAGATCAAACTGCATTTGGCACTTATGCTGAAAAAGATATCAATAATCTACTAACAAAATACAATCGCGTCACTAGGGCGATCATTGAACAAATAATTGAACGTGCTCAAGATCGCCAAGGCGTGATGATCTTTGCAGCAACAGTTGATCACGCCAAAGAGATCAGCACTTACCTTCCCGAAGATCAAACCGCTTTGATCACTGGTTCCTCCACCAGCGAAAATAGAGACCGCTTGATCAGTGACTTCAAGCTTAAGAAAATAAAGTATCTGGTTAACGTATCCGTTCTTACGACAGGATTTGATGCTCCCCATGTCGATTTAATTGCAATTTTAAGGCCCACCGAATCTGTTAGCCTGTATCAACAGATTGTTGGGCGCGGTCTGAGGCTCGCCCCTGGAAAGAAAGATTGCTTAGTCATCGACTACGCGGGCAATAACTATAACCTGCATCATCCGGAAGTGGGTGAAAAACGTCCTTCCCCGGATTCCGAACCGGTACAAGTATTTTGCCCTTCCTGTGGCTTTGCCAATATCTTTTGGGGTAAAACAGACAGCGATGGCAAAGTAATTGAGCATCATGGCCGACGCTGCAAAGGTCTGCTTGAAAGCGACGAAAGTGGCACGCCTTCAGAGCAGTGTGATTTTCGCTTTCGATTTAAAGAATGCCCTCACTGTAATGCTGAAAATGATATCGCTGCCCGTAAATGTCACCAGTGCAATAAAGCGATTATCGACCCAGACGATCAATTAAAAGATGCACTGAAACTGAAAGATGCCATGGTGATCCGATGTGCTGGATTATCGTTGATCCAGAATCAGTCCAAGCTTCAGGTCATTTATCATGGCGAAGAAGGCGAAGAACTGAAGGAGAGCTTCGATTTTGCTAAGCCTGCCCAGTTAAAGCGCTTTAATGAAATATTTGGGCGCCGGGTTGCGAATAGCCAAGCACCCCAAAACTTTTCAAACATAGAAGAAGCGATAGCTTATGAATCACTTCTAGTTGCACCAGATTTTGTCATTGGACGTGAGCAAAAACACTATTGGCGTGTGCAAGAGAGAATATTTGATTACCAAGGTCGATATCGTAAAGCTAACCAGCTTTAAATTGATATCACAGCTTTATTCTTGATCTGACCAAACAGCCAGTTCATTGCCATTTGGATCAAGAAAATGAAAACGTCGCCCGCCGGGAAAACTGAAAATTGGTACTTTGATCTCACCACCAGCTGATTCAATTAGCGCCTGACTCGCCTCAAGGTTTGTACTATACAAAACCACCAGTGCAGCACCATTACTTGAATTGGATTTCAGATCAGCTTTATAAAAACCACCCGCTAATCCTGCGCCTTCAAAAGCGCTATATTCAGGCCCATAGTCGGTAAACTTCCAGTCAAAAAGGTCAGAGTAAAAGCGCTTAGTGCCTCCTAAATTATTAGCCGGTAACTCAATGTAATTAATTTGATTGTGCGCAGAACTCATTTCACATCCTCTTGATTTGAAAACTTGCAAAACCCAAAAAGCGTCTATGCTTTGTATATACCTTCGTTAAAAGCAACCAATTCAGTCTGACCTGATTGGAGTAAGAATGACATACAAGGTATTTATTACAACAGTTACCATGTTAATAACTTCAAATTTCCTCGCGGCTGCAGAATTGGTCGAAGGACAAACCTGCCCCGTTACTTTTAAAAATGAGCCGATTGGTTCACTGATCCTTTCCAAACCTTGGTATCACAGTAGTCGAAGTAATGCTCACTACATTGCGAGTGACAACGCCACTGGGATAGGTATCGAAATTCATTTAAAAAATAACTTTAGTGGGCAGGTGGATGGTTTAAATCTGGCTGATTGCGATCGCTTTAGGCTATTACAAATTCGCAGAACAACAGCCAAACTACTACCCGGAGAGAAAAACATTCAGATTGATGTACCCGATCAATTCACCAACCCTTTTTATGACAGCGCCCCTCTTGAGCACGGTTACGGCCTACATCAAACACCCATAGATGATTCAGATAAACCTTGGCAAGGTCGGCCGTACCGAGACTCTGCTGTCGCACTTTATGACACACCCTATGTTTCCGATAGCTGGGGGATTGAAGGTCAAGATATTGAGGTTAAGTTTGAAACCTGTGCCGTCTGTGAGAGAGAAAGCCAATTCGATACTGTTTTATCTTGTGGCCATTGGGGCTATCGCAGAGATTATATGGGAGGAATGACTGGCTGGAGCGAACCTGAATTTACCGGATTTCAGTGTTCAAGCTCCCCCAGTCCTAGCTTTCAACAAACACTTAATCATTCAAACAGAATTGAATACTCATACTGGATTCACTGGCGTTAGCCGCGCTTTGCAGCCTGAACATGCATCCAATCGCGGTCCTCAGAACGACCTAAACTAAGCCAACCATGCGACTCCCAGATATCCCACCAAGGATCTAACTCCTCTTTGGCTAAACTCGCACGATCACTACGCCAACGAAGTTTATTCTGCGAAGGAAACCAGTCTAACGCGATACCCCAAGCATGAGTCGACCAGGCACTGACACTACCGCGTTTTTTACGAGGATTATAGCTTCCTCCATATCGGTCTAAACCATATTCTCTTATTCCTGCCGGACCATAATGATCATGTACTTGAGTTAGAACTGATTCCAAATTGTCTTTTAACGATTCATGAATACTTATAGAGCGTGTTGTCTGGTTTAAATTCCAATCTAGCCTCAGCTCCCAAGGGCAAGTAGCTTTTGCAAGTGGCACTTGACCCGGCTCGCCATAGTAATGAGTTAAGTCAGATTCATTCTCTAAAGGGAAGTTATCTGGATTGGAATTAGAAGGACTGATATCAGCAAAGGACCGCCTTAAGCTCCCTTGCTCCTGAAGCTGGATCAAACGCTCTACAGCGTAATCGGTTTGCGGACCATAAAGCCCGTCAATCACACCAGCATCAATACGATGCTGATGACAAACGGATTGCAGATAAGCCACTTCCATTCGTTGTATTGACCACTGCTGCCAATTACTGCTGATTTTCCCCACCTGTGTCGTTAGTGCAGCAATAACCGCATGCTCTACACTGGCGTCGTTAGTAGCGCTGGAATCGGGTAAAAAACCCGCATCGATAAGGTAAGGTACAACGAGTGTACGCACAGTCTGATTCATATGACCTCCCTGTTGGCTTTTAATCATCCTTGTTTGACTAATGAGTATGGAATAAGAATCTGGCTTATTCCAGAATTTAAAACAATTGTTTAAATTATCACCAAAAACACAATAAAAAAACCGGACTATTGTCCGGTTTTGAGATACTCATTTATCTATTGATTAATCTGGACGGTCGTCCTTGAACATTCGCCAGCCACCGATCATGGTCGAGATCAAGCTCTGGCGCGACATAATATCTTCACGAATCGCCACATAAACGTGGATCAAAATAAACGTGATCAGATACCACATCCCTAGGCGGTGCCAGGTATGTACGTCTTGACTCTGCCCCATGAGCGGAATAACCCAGCCGAACAAAGTATCAGCCCAACTGCCGTGACCTAGGCCTTCGCTGTATAGAGCGAAGCCTGTAACGATCATAAACATCATGCCGAGCACGAAGAAGAAAAACATACCCACCTGAGCCAATGGATTGTGGCCGATATATTTCTTTGGAGTCTTCTCCAAAAACAGATACCAGCGCACTTCATGCCAAGCTTCTTTCCAGAATTTACCGCTAAAGAACGGCGGCACAAATAATTCACGTGCATGATGGTTGCCCACAAACGCCCAGTAGATCCGACCTAGGAATCCAATAGTTACGATATATCCCGCTGTAAAATGTGCAAAGCGGATATAACCCATCAGATAGTTATCAATTGCTTCACCCGGCATCGTTGGCAAAGGAACACCAATAAAATAGCCAGTTACACAAAGCGTGATAATAGAAAAGACAGTTACCCAGTGCCATAAACGTAATGGCGCTTCATACACATAAACAGCAGTCTGTTTACGTGTAATAACTGATTCTCCCACAACCTGATCTGAAGCGACTTCCTGAGCTTTATCTGACTTGTCAGGTTTAACCGATGCAGTCATATAAATAACCTCCTGAATTTAGGCGCTGCGTGCACAGCGCCACTATTCTTATCGAATTTTCACCTTAGTCAGCTCTTGACCATCTTCAGACATAACGTGTGTTGAACACGCAAGACATGGGTCAAAACTATGCAGGGTGCGAAGAATTTCAACCGGCTCATCAGGACGCTCCATTGGAGTATCCAACAAAGAAGCTTCGAATGCGCCAATATTCCCTTTGCTATCACGAGGCGAACCATTCCAAGTAGTAGGAACGATCGCTTGATAGTTATCGATTTTGCCATCTTTGATCTTGATCCAGTGACCTAAAGCACCACGAGGAGCTTCGTTAATACCAACTCCCATCGCCTCTTTCGGCCAACTACTTGGATCCCATTTCTCAACATTGGCAGTCGAGCTATCACCCGCTTTAATGTTGTTAACCAGTTGATACCAATCATCCAACATAGTGTCCGCACAAAGCTGACACTCAAGTGCACGCGCCAATGTTCGACCTAATGTACTTGGTAAGAACTGCTTAATGCCGAGATCCAGCCCCGTAGACTGATTAAATTCAGATAACGAGCGATCAACCTGCTCCTGAACATGCTCAGTACCAGAAGCATAAGCAATGATGTAGCGCGCTAAAGGTCCCACTTCCATTGCATGACCACGCCAGCGAGGTGCTTTAATCCAGCTGTACTTCGCAGATTCATCCAGTTCTTTAATATCTGTTTTAGTACCTTTTGTATTAGGGCCAAGCTCGAAGCTAGGCTCTGTCTCACCTTCCCATGGGTGCAAGCCCTGCTTCTCGCCTTCATAACGGTACCAAGAGTGATCAACAAACTCTTTAATCTGTTCTGGATCACGAACATCAACTGGATGCACTTCATCCCAGTTACCATTAACAATCGCACCTGCAGGTAACAGATCTGTAGATTTGTCATATGGCACTTGAGTGTACGTACCGTAAGACAGAAGGTTCTCTGAAGCTAAGCCACCACCGTACAACCAATTTTTGTAAATGCCAGCAATTGCCATAACATCAGGGATGTATACGTTCTTAGTAAACTCTTGTGCTTCACGAATACGCTCCAACACATAGTTCAAACTAGTCATATTGATTGGCGCACCTGAAGCACCAACGTCATCCAAGTTAATAGCACATGGCACACCACCTACCATGTAGTTAGGGTGCGGGTTCTTACCACCAAAGATGGTATGAATTTTTACCACTTCTTTTTGGAAATCGAGTGCTTCAAGGTAGTGAGCAACCGCCATCAAATCCGCTTCTGGAGGAAGTTTGTAAGCAGGGTTGTCCCAATAGCCGTTAGCAAATAGACCTAACTGTCCGCTTTCAACGAACTTTTTAAGACGCGTTTGTACATCCTTAAAATAACCTGGGCTAGATTTCGAATGGTGCGGAGAGACCATCTGCTGAAGTTCAGAAGTAGCCTTAGGATCTGCTTTCAGTGCATTAACCGGATTTACCCAGTCCAACGCATGCAGATGATAAAAATGTACGATGTGATCATGAATCTGTAGAGTTTTATCCATCATGTGACGGATAAGGTGTGCATTCAAAGGTACCTGAATACCTAAAGCATCTTCTACCGCACGTACTGATGTCAGTGCATGAGTACCCGTACAAACACCACAAATTCGCTCTACAAAGGCCCAAGCATCACGTGGGTCACGGCCTTTAAGAATCACTTCAAGCCCACGCCACATGGTGCCTGTTGATACGGCGTTACGGATAATGTTGTTTTCATCAACATTCACCTCACAACGCATATGTCCTTCAATTCGAGTTACAGGGTCTACAACAATGCGTCGGCCACTGTTATCTAGATCACTCGCATTAAATGGCTTATTCATTATTCCTGATCTCCTTTATGCTGAGCACGCTTAACCGCACTGACAGCTGCATGCGCAGCAACAGCGGCACCAACACCGCCTGCTACAGCCATACCAATCTCATCTGCATTTTTCTCGATACCAAACTGATGAATATCGGTTAAACGGTTATAGAACGAACCTTTGTCCCAGAAACCATCTTCAGAACAACCAATACAACCGTGGCCTGCCTGAATTGGGAAAGAGACGCCCTCATTCCAACGCACTGTAGAACATGCGTTATAAGTAGTGGGGCCTTTACAACCCACTTTATAAAGGCAGTAACCTTTACGCGCACCTTCATCATCCCACTCTTCTACGAACTGGCCTGCATCAAAGTGTGGACGGCGATAACACTTATCGTGAATACGCTGGCTGTAGAACATTTTTGGACGACCTTGACGGTCTAGTTCAGGCATTTTGCCGAAGGTCAGCATATAAGTAATAACACCAGTCATTACCTCAGCGATTGGAGGACAACCTGGTACTTTAATAATTGGTTTATCAGTAATAACTTTATGGATAGGAACCGCTTGGGTTGGGTTTGGACGTGCAGCCTGAACACAGCCCCAAGATGCACAAGAGCCCCATGCAATAATGGCAGCAGCATCCTTGGCTGCATACTTCAGTTTTTCAACAAAAGGTTTTCCACCGGAGATACAGAACATGCCATCTTCATTTAATGGTGGGTTACCTTCTACGGCAAGGATGTATTTACCTTTATATTTTTCCATCGTTTCATAAAGGATTTCCTGCGCTTGGTGGCCAGCTGATGCCATCAAGGTGTCGTCGTAATCCAAAGAGATCATGGATAGAACAACATCTTTTACCAACGGGTGAGCCGAACGAATAAACGATTCTGAACAACAGGTGCACTCTAAACCATGCAACCAGATTACCGGTGTACGCTCTTTGGTTTCCATTGCATGCGCAATTCTAGGCGCAAATGTTGGCCCTAAACCTAAGGCTGCTGCCGTTAAACTACAATATTTCAGGAAGCTACGACGTGTAATACCCTGACGTCGCATAACCTCATAGAAGGTTTCAATTTGTGACATATGTCTCTCCGCCAATGCCAGCCACCACAGCTATGCCCTCATCTTTGATTAGCTATGCATAACTACGTGTAACATTTTTATTTTTTTGTTCAGCTATCCTATTGGCAAAGATCGGGCCAAAAATATTACCCTTAAATTTCAGTCACTTATAAAAGCATTCGTATATAAGGAAGGATAAAGACTAACCAGTCATCCAGATAAAATGGTTAATCCCTTAACACCTATAAAGTCTAAGGCCATTTAAATGTATTTTAAATATATGTTTATTGACTGATATCAATATCTGAAAAGAGACGAAGAGATAAGATGGATTTGCGTTTCCAATAGAGAGGACTTACCTATGCAAGTTGATGTAACCGATATCCCACAAGTCGCGGTTGATTTTATGAATGATGATCATGCAGAAGCTGTCACCCTTCTTAATCGGTTATTCAACACTTTAGAAACAGGTAATGACCATGAAGTTGATGATGCTTTATCCAGCTTTTACCAACACAATGCCGAACACTTCGCCCGCGAAGAAGAACAGATGATCCGAATCAACTTTCCACCCTATACATGCCATAAAGGTGAGCATGAACGCGTTTTACAGGAGATGCGTGAAACTCAACAACAATGGCAAGCAAACCATGACCGCGCAGAATTAAACAGCTACCTTAAAAACACGGTTATTCCTTGGTTTGTAAATCATATAAATACCATGGATACAGTGACAGCCATGTTTATCAGCCAACATTGCGCCTAACCAGAATCGGCTACTAATAATCCGAATTTTAACTAACAGTCGAGCCTCCCCTCTCGGCTGTTAACCTTGTACTGCACTCCAAAGAAATCGAGCAAGATAACGGTATAAATTTCTTATCATAGATTAACAATCCAGTCTATTGTTAAACGCGTAAGCAAATTCTGCTATCCTTCTGCGAAATTATTCACTCATGCCAAATAACACAGCAAATTGCTGTCTTTGAGTATTACGGATCAATAATGAGCAAATATTGGAGTGACGCAATTCAGCGTCTAACACCTTACGTGCCGGGTGAGCAGCCTAAAGAAAGCGGTATTACAAAGTTAAACACCAACGAAAACCCTTACCCTCCTTCGCCGAAGGCAGCAGCGGTGATCAATAACTTTGATACAGCTAGATTACGACTCTACTCCGACCCAGATTGCACTCAGTTAAAAGATGCACTTGCTAACCACTTTGAAGTTGAGCGTAAGAATGTCTTTGTTGGTAACGGTTCTGATGAGGTACTTGCTCATACCTTTGCAGCGTTCTTCCAACAAGAACAACCACTACTGATGCCAGAATTCACATACAGTTTCTATCCGGTTTACTGCAATCTTTTTGATATCGAATTTAAGCTGTTACCCCTAGGTGATAACTTTGAGTTAAACCTAGAAGACTATAACCAGCCAAATGGCGGTATTATTTTCGCTAACCCGAATGCGCCGACTAGCCGTGCAATCGAGTTAGGTGAAATTGAAGCATTAGCTCAACGCAATACTGAAACCGTGATTGTGGTTGATGAAGCCTATGTAGATTTTGGCGCTTCTAGCGCTGTTGAATTAACCCAAAAATATGACAATGTTTTGGTTATTCAGACCTTCTCCAAATCTCGTTCCCTAGCAGGTATGCGAGTTGGATTCGCAATTGGTCACGAAGATCTAATTGCAGGTCTAGAACGCGTCAAAAATAGCTTTAACTCTTACCCTCTAGACATGCTAGCAATTGAATCGGCAGTTGCTGCTGTTGAAGATAATGACTACTTCGAAGCGACTACGAAGAAAATTATCTCGACCCGCGAGTGGACGGTTAATCGTTTAGAAGAGTTAGGTTTTATTAGCTTACCGTCTAAAACTAACTTCTTATTCAGCACGCATCGCTTTATTGAGGCCGCTGAATTGATGGGTTTCCTTCGTACGAAGAAGGTCTTGGTACGCTACTTCAGCAAACCAGGTATCGATAATTACCTTCGCATATCGATTGGCACACAAAAAGAGATGGAACTGCTAATCAGTACCTTAGAACAACATCCTGATATCTGTAAGATGCCTGTTAAGCCTTAAACAACACTGCTTAGCTACTGCAAAACCTCTGATAAAGCTGCCTTTCAGGTAGCTTTATCTTATTAGCCCCTTAGATTAATCAAACTTAAGTAATACTCAATATACAGGGTCAGAAAGGTGTAAATACCCCTGATTATTTAATGGACACTAAGGAACCATTGGCGTCACGAATATTTATACCTATTATTAGTTTTACTTTAGGGCTGCTTCTTTACCTAGAGTTTATGAGTACAACGGTTTTGTACTCGTCCGTGTTTATTCCATTGCAAGATTTCAGGGCGCACAGTTGTGCGCCCTTTTTTTATCCATTTCACCTGAACAAAAATCAACTCATAAACCGTATGTACGCACTATACTGATATAGTTAAATCAGGAGCGCACTCATGCCTATTAATCCAACTGGGTTTGCCACCAACCCCTACTCTCAATTCAATCAGATTCAGAATCGAATAAATGAAACGGAAGAACAGCTCGCTTCCGGCCAGCGAATAAATAATGCAGCAATCGATCCTGCCGGCTTGCAAGTGCTCATCGACTTCCAAACTCAAATTAGAGGAAACAGCGCAGCCATTCGAAATAGTCTTGATGGTGTATCAGCACTTCAGATTGCAGATGGTGGTGTTAATCAAGTCAATGATTCTCTACAACGTATTCGCGAACTGTCCATTCAAGCTCAAAATGGGATTCTAAATGAAAGTGACCGTGCAGCCTTGCAAGGTGAAGCAGATGCACTATTAAGCGGCATACAGGAAACCCTTGGGCAAAGTACTTTTAACGGCCAATCATTACTCGCAGAAGAGGGTCAGCTACGCCTGCAAACAGGTCCTGGTACAGAGGATTCTCAAAACATCAGTACTTTCAATGTCAGTGATGAGTTTGATAACAGTGGTCTATTCACTTTAGATATTAGCGACGTAGGTGCTCTGGATATTATCGATCAAAACCAGTCGTTTTTAGCGACGGTATCAGGTGAAATAGGCGCAAGCCAAAACAGATTAGACAGCACGATAAATAGACTTACCGAAACTAATATCAATGAAGCTTCAGCAGCTTCTTTTATTGGTGACACAGACTTTGCTCAAACGGCATCAGAACGTGCAAGCGCGCTTATCCAACAAGATGTAGGTATCGCACTGCAAGCACAAGCCAATGCTAATCGAGGGCTCGTACTCAACCTACTAGGATCGTAAAGTGCAGTTAAGAGAGTAAATTGGACTGAAGCACTGCACTTTTAAACTCAGCTAAACTAGTGTTCAAACAATCCAAGAGTTGAGGCTCTGAAATACTCACATTTTGCTTAGCTTTTTCTTCTACAAAACCGGCCAAAGCACCTAACCTTTCGCCCCCTAACATGCGAGATGAACCTTTTAGGGAATGAGCAACTTTTCTTAGTTGTGTTTGATCAGCATCGTCAAGCACCTGACCAATCTCGTTAATCTCCCGTTGAGCACTTTCCCAGTAGATGTTAAATACGTTCTCTAAATATTTACCATCTAGCTTTAGCGCAATTGCTGTTGCCTCATTGAAGGCAGGCAACGACATCAACTCACTTAAAGACTCAGACGAAGACATGTTTGTTACGTTTACTTGATCGGCCACTGTTAACTCCCTGATACCCATCTATATCGGCGAAAATCCATTCTTTGATAAAAGATAGCGAAAAACACATATATTAAAAGGTTACTTTAGAATAGGCATAAAAAAGGGGTGATAAATCACCCCTCTGCCATTAGCACGCCTAAAACCTAGTTCACTTTGAAGCGCTGCACCATTTCCTGCATGCGTGCCGCCACGTCGCTTAACGCTATACTTGAATTTGCCGTCTCATCAGCCGCTACTCGGCTCTGTTCAGCAATAACACGTACATTACTCAAACTTTGACTGATTTCATCTGCGACAACACTTTGCTGTTCAGCAGAACTAGCAATCTGAGCATTTACTTCATTCATCTGCTCAACCGTCATACTAATCTGGTTCAATGCAGAATCCGCCTGATCAACCAGCTCAATACACTGATTTGCTTCTTGTGTACCTTGATTAACAACGCTTACAGTCAAGTTAGCACGCGCTTGTAGATCATCAATCAGATTGTGAATCATCTCAGTGGATTGCTGCGTACGCTGCGCCAAAGACCTCACTTCATCAGCAACTACGGCAAAACCTCGCCCCTGCTCACCCGCTCGTGCCGCCTCAATCGCTGCATTCAAAGCGAGAAGATTGGTCTGTTCTGCAATCTCACGAATCACATCGAGAATGGCATTAATATCCCGTGTTTTTTGCTGCAGATGCTCCACTTCCGAAGATGTTTTATCCAAACTTAAAGAAAGGCGATTCATACCCTCTGTAGCAATCTGCATTTTTTGACGGCCTTCCATCACCTGATGGTTAGCACTATCCGCAGAAGAGGCTGCACTAGACGCATTATCCGCAACATGCTGCGCCGTATACGCCATTTCAGTCACTGCAGAGGCAACCTGATCAGTCTCTTCTTGCTGCTGCATAGTTCCCGCACGAGCCTGTTCTGTCAGAGCCGCTAACTCTTCTGCAGACATACTCATGTTATAACCTGCCTTGTTAATTTCAGTGATCATTTCACGGAATCTAATGGTGGTATGCCCCAAAGACCCCTGTAATTTCCCCACTTCATCTTTACGGCTTGTTTCCAGAACCTGAGTCAAATCACCTTCAGCCAATGTATCGGCGTAACTAACAGCTTCGAGGATAGGACGAGTAATCATTCGAGTAATCCAAAGCGCAAAGAAAACGCCTAAAATGACCGCAATAACAGAGATCACAATCACAGAAATAAGGCCCTGATGATTGTGTGACTGTAACATTGGTCCTAGCGAGTCTTGATCAGCAATAACTGACAGCTTTACTTTTTCAACATTACTCGCAACTTGGGGACCGATCACATCAAGAGTCCCAATCACTAGGTTATTGCGCTGATCGATTGTCTTATGGATTTCTAAAGTTGCAGCCAGATATTTATCTCGTGCTTTAGCAAAACGATCTAACAGCTGTATTTCATTGTCCAGCAGGAACACCTTTTTCAGGCTTTCTAGATGTTTTGTTAGAGCACCATCCAATTTATTGATCGAAATCTGAAAATCTTCTTGATGGTTCTTTTCCATAAAACGAACAAGATATAGCCTTGCTAACAGCAGATCTTCCTGCAAATTAGAAGCTAAAAATGCCAATTCAGGTTCACCACGGTTATTAGCTAACTTTCGTAACTGAGTAATACTGTCACGCATCACCGGTCCTTGTTGTGCTAACGTGTTGTAATACAACTCATCCTCAGTCTTAACGAGGTCAATAACTTTCTGGAAAGTAGTTTTATACTCTTCTAAAAGCAATGCCGTTTCCGTAATTAAACGGCTACGCTCTGGGTTGTTAATCTCTTGCTTAGAATGTTCTAAAAACTGGTTCATTAGCGCCATACGTTCTTCATATTGCTCTAATGATTGTTTGTCATGACTGATAAGAAAGTTTTTTACCGACATACGCACTTTCAGCATATTGGCCTGTAAGCGCCCTGATAGATTACTATCGCGCGCCAACTCACGGTATTGAACAAAGCCATCTTCCGCGTGGTGTAAGCCTTTAATACCTGTAAACGATGCCGCTACCAGCAATAACAAGATAAAACCGAAACTCAAGCCGATCTTACTACGTAAATTAAATCTGTTTAGCTTATTCATGTATTTGCACTTACTACATTAGGATTAAAGAATTAAATACAAAGGATAATCAATAGCAGTTGATAGTATTTATCATTTAGATCCATTTCAATAATAATCGATCAAAAATCGAGATTATTTTCAGGCTGGTTACGATCTATACAGTACAGAAGGATTTATTGGACAATTAACAAACAATTCAAACGATAACGCTAAAGCGACTTTACCGTTGCAACCAGAGAGTAATTGCTTAATGTTTTCAATTCAAACACTGAAGGCTCAAGCTACTTTATTGTTTATTTTCAGGAAATTGGCTGACAAAGTTTAAAATACCTTGTTCTAAGGGATGACCTTTTCGATAGATAACCGAGATCTCTATTCTTTGCTGTCCTTGGGTAACGGGCACTGATTTAAGTGCATTTTCATAGCGGCTCCCTATCACCATATTTTCGCCGATAACGGTGTATCCCAATCCAGCGGCAATGCAGCCAAGAATGCCATCAGCACTACTCATCACCATCATCTCATCAGTAAATCTATCACCTAATTCTTGCCATGCTAGGGCACACTTCCTGTAACCACAGCCCTCTTCTCTCACAAACAGAACGGGCTCGTATTCTTGATCTACTGGAGTTACAAGCACAAGCGACTCATGAACAACGGGTATGATCCGTAGATCCTCATGCGACTTAGCATTTCCGACTAACGCGCAATCTAACTGATCGTTCAAAATAGCGAGTGCTAATCGGTCACTTGTATCTGTATAGATTCGAGGAAGGATTTCTGGATGCTTGCGTTTAAGCTGTTTCAGCGTCGTGGGTAGGTGAACCGCAGCAAAAGTTTCAGGCATGCCTATACGAAGTTCGTAGTTCCCTTTGCTTTTTAAGATAGCGGTTGATGCTTGATATTCCAGCTGCAAAATCTGGGAGGCATATTTATATAAAAGCTGGCCTGTCGTTGTAAGCTCGAGCTTTCTCCCTACCCGAATAAATAATTTAGAATCAAGTTCGTCTTCTAACTTCTGAATTCTTGTAGTGATATTAGACTGCACTGTATTAAGTTTTTCAGAGGCACCTTTAATACCCTCTTCATCAACAACAGCCTTAAACGTGCGTAACGCTACAATCTCCATATAATTCTCTTTTATTGAAGTTTTAATTCTAAAAGATTCACTTTTTAAGATTATCAGAAAGCGCTATGGTTGTTGAACATAAATACAATAAAAACCCAAAAAGCATTTATGAACAACACACTTACAAAAAGCCAGGTCTATTTTGCAGGTATCTGTAGCCTAGTTGTTACAGTGGGAGTCGCTCGCTTTTCCTACACACCTTTACTGCCAATCATGCAGGCAGAGGCAGGCCTTACTGAAACGGGCGGCGGCTGGCTCGCAACCGTTAACTACATTGGCTATATGATCGGTGTTCTGATTGCGGCAAGCCTAAACAATCTTCACCACAAGTATCTATTACAGAAGTTATATTTGGTACTCAGCGTGGTAACAAGTGCAGCAATGGTTATCTCTAGCGACCTTTATACTTGGTCTGTTATGCGCTTATTGGCAGGAATCTGTGCTTCAGGTGGGTTAATCATCTCCTCTGGGCTAATCTTAAGATGGCTGGTCAACAATGGTCACAGGGGCGAGCTCGGCATCCACTTTTCGGGGATAGGCATGAGCATAGCTGTCTCAGCTATCATCGTAGAAATCCTTTTACAATTCTCTGCTAACTGGCAGCAACAATGGCTATTTTTTGCCGCCGTAGCAGCAATTATTGCAGTACCGGCATGGTTATGGATACCTCATCCTAACAACCATTCTGATCACGCTCAGGCAGCACCTAAAGACAATCCACCCAGCAAAAAATTTACTCGCCTATTCTTACTGGCATACTTCTGTGCAGGTTATGGTTATGTCGTTAGTGCGACTTTTATTGTCGATATCATTGAAGGTCTAGAAGGTTTAGAAGGTCAAGGCGCCTTATCCTTTGTATTAATAGGACTTTCTGCTATTCCAGCCGTGGTTCTATGGGATAGAGTCGCACGCAAGTACGGCTATTTAAAAGCTCTATTTGGTGCTTATAGCCTGCAAATCATTGGCATCATGATTCCTACACTGAGTGATGCATTACCATTAATTGCCCTGTCAGCAATATTATTTGGAGGCACCTTTGTTGCCTGCGTAAGCCTCGTGCTGACGATGGCAGGCCACTTCTTCCCTAGCAATCCTTCTAAATTCATGGGCAAGATGACCCTCGCTTATGGCTGCGCTCAAATAATTGCGCCATTTTTAACCGGGCTATTAGCCGAGAATTTGGGGAACTACAATCTAGGCTTATATCTTTCAGCCATTGTCATGGTAGCGGGATCAGGCTTGATTCTGGCGCTGATGACGATTGGTGAACGACCAGCAGACTCTAATAAACCTCGTACTCTTAGCGTAAAAACATAGCCCTATAGAATAGCCTTGCTTTGATCAAGGATAAAAGTAAGCTAGAATTCAAATGACCGTTTGGGTTTTTGGGAAGAACTAAGGAACGTTCTAATCTCATGGAAGAAATAAAAGATATATTATTACTCGTCGTGACTAGTTTCAGCGGCCTCGCTGGAATAATTTATTGTCCTTATATTTTCCTTATAACCTTCAGCATCCTTTTCTTTGTACTGTATCGTTTAAAGGCTAATACAGTTAAATAACTTAGCATTTCTCCAAGTTAAAATATGTGGTAACTGGAGAGCTTATTTTTCTTTCAAAGTCGAAGTATCAAGACTTTTAATCCTCACTTCTGTTATGAAGTATTTCCACAACAATATTTCATTCTTTCAAATCCGCGCATCAACCCACACTCAATTAGCACAAACTAATATTGCTTGCACTACACCCTTTGAACAATAGATCAAAATGTAACCAGCAAGGTAAAATTCAAACGTTCAACAACATAAATGCAAACGTAACACCCTCTATTCACGGATATGAAAATGCTGAAACTGGTTAAGGATTTCATTGATTATCAATTCACTTACTTTTGGGTTGAATCATCCGGCACTAAAGCCCGTAGAATAAGCAAAAAACTCCCAACACTGGAACATGCAAGGGAATGGTTCATTGATTATCATTATGCGCAATATAATGGGATAGAAAGAAGAAAGTCTAAACAAGATCAACGAAAAAATTCAAACAACCGATTCAATCCAATCCTCTGTAAGAGAAACGCCTCCAACCGAGGAAGAAGAATAACGGATAAACCAATACAGATTGATATCGACCTATCTAAAAAGAAAATTAAATCACTTCAAGAAACAGCTTGTTCAGAATAAATTTATGTTGGTAGTGGATGCGGCAAGAAAATGTAGAGCAATGCAACCTATCTAAGAACGCCTACTATTTTCGAAATAGATATTTCAGAAAGAACAATGTTGACGAATTCGTAAATCTTACGTAGAAACTTGAAGATAGAGGAAATAACGAGAAATTGGTGATGACCCCACCAGCCACATTCCGGCACATGAATCCACCGCTGTGGCTGCTCCCTTCCGGGCCTGACCAGGTTCACGATTTATCATTGCGGAAGGACCAGCAGGGCCACCATAGCGGGCCTGAAGGGCCTTGTCTGAGCTAGATCACTCAAGACAGGCGCGCAGTATACCAGTGATTTTTTGAGATGCAAATGCAATTATTTAACTCTCTGTTTTTATAGAAATAAAATTCATATTCAGACCCATGACTCAACCCTCAAGGTCTCTACTGAACTCCTGATGTTTCTCTTCATTTTAGCCGTCGATGATTAGGATCTAACCTATACTGATACGACCAGATAACAAAACCACTGATTAATTTGTTAAGGGTTTCTTAATACCATGGCTTTTATAGTGGCTCTGCTGTTAGAGTTAAACGATCTAGGATTTGTTGTATGAACAAACAACAGGATAAATGCACATGGAAGAACATTTAAACCAGCTAGGACTTGCCCGACAACCAATTTTTGACCGCGAACTCAATGTCGTGGCTTACGAGCTGCTATATCAGTCGGAACATGGTGAAGCTGTAGCCAAGTTTTTAAAAGGCGACCAAGAATCCTGTAACGTCCTAATCAATAACTTCACCAGCATCTATGATTCTGGCACATTAAAGTCCTTACCCGCGTTTCTCAATGTCACTGAAGGCTTTATTCGTACCGAAAGCCTACCAAGCCTATCGCGACATAATTTGGTTCTAGATGTTAAACAGCAGCCTAATATCACGCCTGAATTGCTTGGTTCACTGAAAAAATATGTCGATGCTGGCTACCGCTTAGTTTTAGACGATTTCACTTACAGTAGTGACTACGATGAGCTGCTCAAACTTGCGCATATGGTACGAGTTGATATTCGTAAACATAGTGATGAAGCGATTGTTTCCCACTTGGAAAGCATGCGACCTTTTAAGGTAGTTTCTCTTGCAGAAAATGTTGAGACTCATGATGAGTATGAGCGCTGCCATGCCTTAGGGTTCAGACTTTTCCAAGGTACATTCCTCTCAAGACCAACACTAGTCGAAGGTAAAAAGTTAACGTCCAATCAAGCTATCGTAATTCATCTATTGGCTGCCCTTCAGGATCAAGATGTCACTCCTGCAGTACTAGCAGACATCTCATCTCGCGACCCGCAACTGACCTTCAAACTGTTGCGTATCGTCAATTCTGCGCAATATAACCTGCCGAATAAAATCGAGAGTTTAAGTCAGGCGATCATTGCCTTGGGCATGAATGAAATTAACAAGTGGGCCACCCTACTTGCCCTGTCAAGTAATGATGAGAAACCAAGCGAACTGATCCGACAGATCCTAATGACAGCAAGAATGTGCGAATCCGTCGCTTATCGCACTGAAGAGATTGATTCTGAACTCGCTTTTATTACGGGCGTAATTTCAATGCTGGACGCGCTACTTGAGATTGAACAAGACTCCTTACTTGAGCAACTATCCGTCTCTGATGAAATTGTCGAAGCAGTGACAAGTTACGAAGGTCCTGCTGGTCGTTTACTGCAAGCAGTCAACTTCTACATGATTGGCCAATCGGCATTTAAGCTGCCACCTCATATTCAAGAAATTTATGCCGATGCTTATTATGATGCTTTGAGCTGGAGTAATGAGACCATGCAGCTTATGTCAGGTTCTCACTTATAAATCAGGCTGAAAAATCGATAACAGCTGAGCCCTCACCCAGCGGCACATTGGATCTTGATGGAAGCGCTCATGCCAATAGAGGTAGAGCACAACCTCAGGTAGATCAAATTCAATAGGCAGCGGCTTAATCACTAGGCTGCTGCTTTTTACCAAATGCTGGGCCATTACTTCGGGCAGTGTAAAAATCAGATCAGACCCCTGACCAAACTCCGCAACCGACATAAAACTTGCGAGCCTCAGCATCACCTTCCGATCCAAACCGAATTTTTCTAATTCGATATCCATCATGCCAGGGCCCTTACCAGTAATGGAAACAAGTCCATGAGATGCCTGTGCGTAATCATTCAAACTAATAGAACCTTGGCTGGCTAAAGGGTTAGTTTGATCCAGAACACAAACATGACCTGTACGTGCAATTGGAAAGCGTCTGAATTGGTCTTGCCCTGAATCAGGAGATAGCCCAGTGATTGTAAAATGCACTTCACCTTTTGCGAGGTATTCGAAATGTTCTGGTCGCTGAGAAACAATCTCTACCCGTAAGCTCGGTGCCTTTTCACGCAGCATCCTTACCACATCTGGCATCAACAGAATCAATTCTAAATCCAAGCCTGTTAGCTTAACTACGCCCTCGGCTAGTTCTGGGTTGAATTCCTCCGGCTGCATAATCGATGCGACATCCTGTAACAATGGCTTTAACTGCTTTTCCAGATCAACAGCACGCGCACTAAGGTCATAGCCATTTCCAGTTCTAACTAAGAGAGGATCATCAAGTGTTTGACGCAATCGCTGTAACGCTCTGCTCACAGCTGGTTGGCTCATCTGCAGGCGTTCAGCTGCTTTAGAAACATGGCGCTCAGCTAACAACGCTTGTAGCACAACGAGGAGATTTAGGTCGACCGAACGTAAATTCATTAAACGAATAACCGAAATATAAAATATGCATTAGACGCATTTATGATTAGCCATTAAAGTTTGAAAAGCAAATCCAAAAGATGACGCTAACAACTTGTAAAGATTCGTAAACTTGACTGCAGCACAATGTTATTTATGGTTGCATAGCTAAGATAATTTGAGGACAGAAGTAGATGCCATTTAACCACAAAATTTTGAATGATAATGACAGCTATGGGTGGGGCCCAGTCCTACTTCATTGGTTCATTGCATTATCGGTTATTGGCCTTTACCCCCTCGGTTTATATATAGAAAGCTTAAGCTATTACGATCCCGAATACCGGACGGTGCCGATCTGGCATAAAAGTATCGGCATCCTACTAGCAGGTTTGTTGATTACACGCATCTTGTGGCGTTTATTCAACCGCTCGCCAAAAGCCCTGCCGCAACCAAAAAAGATGGCAATTGCAGCAAAAGCCGCACATGTATTGCTCGAAGTTTTACTTCTACTTACCTTGTGTTCGGGCTACCTGATTTCTACCGCTGATGGTCGAGCAATAGAAGTTTTTACTTGGTTTAGTATTCCAGCACTACCCTTCGCAATGGAACAGCAGGAGGATATTGCAGGTGAGATTCACTTTTTGATAGCAACAACACTCATCGTGCTAGCAGCATTACATGCATTCGCTGCAATAAAGCACCATTACATAGATAAAGATACAACACTAAAGCGCATGCTAGCGCTACGCGAGGAACATTGATGAAATCTAAATTTATTAAAGGGTTGGCGCTAGCCTCTCTAATCACTACGTCCCCTCTTTATGCTGCGGATTACGTTATTGATACAAAAGGTGCGCATGCATCTATTCAATTCCGCATCAGCCATTTGGGCACTAGCTGGTTAACTGGCCGTTTCAACACATTCTCGGGTGAATTCAGCTACGATGCTGCAAACCCTGCGGCATCTAAAGTAAATGTTGATATTGATGTTAACTCGTTTGACTCTAACCACGCTGAGCGTGATAAGCATATCCGTGGCGATGAATACCTAGACGTAGCTAAACACCCTAAAGCGTCTTTTGTTAGCTCTTCATACACGCCAAATGAAGATGGCAGCGGCGTAATGAAAGGCATGCTAACACTTTACGGAACAAGCAAAGAGATCTCTATCGACGTGAAAAAGGTAGGTGAAGGAAAAGACCCTTGGGGCGGATACCGTGCAGGCTTCGAAGGTACTACAGAGATCCAACCTAAAGATTTTGGCATGAACTACCAGCTAGGCCCTGCAGCTGAAACTGTATACCTAGAACTTCATATCGAAGGTATTCGTAAGTAATTTCGATTTCATCTCAAAACAAAAAAGGCGAACCTTATGGTTCGCCTTTTTTATATTCAAAACTGGATTTAGTAATCTGCATATTCCGAATAAACGCTGACTTCGTTTTTATCTGATACCGCATAGACTTTAAAATCGTCCTTTCGAGCGCCTTCCATATCCATACCTGGGCCACCTGATGGCATGCCTGGTACAGTCAACAAACGGATATTATCGGAATTATCAGCCAATAACTTTTTAATATCCTGCGCCGGTACATGACCTTCAACGACCAAGCCATTTACTACACCAGTATGACAAGACGCACCTTGAGCAGGTACACCTAAACGCTGCTTGATTGGCGATACATCATGCATCTCAATACTATTTACGTTGAAATTGTGTTGCTCAAGATGGGTGATCCATTCCTTACAGCAACCACAAGTCGGGCTATGGTAGACATCGATCTCATAACTTTGATCTGTTTTACCCTCTTCCCAATATGGGTCTGCTGCGAAAACAGGCATACATAAAACAGCGGAAACCAAACCAATAATTAACTTTTTCATTCAACAGCCTCTACAGTTAGTCTCTATATTTTATCGGGTGCTGGAGTGTAGAGCTATACGATTTTATTCAAGTCATTACAGGACGCTAAATTCAATTTGAGCGCTCGCCCCTGAAATACTTTGAACATAAAGCTGATAAGTTTGGCCTCCCTGCAGAGTCAGCTTTTGTTTATTGCTGGACCCTTCAAGCAACTTACCATTGAGATACCAATTAAGATTTCCTTCACTTCCCTCGGCTCTAACATCCACTTCTATCATCTCCAAACCGTTGGTGTGATACAACTGTTGCGGGTTGATTCCATGCAATCTTAAAAGTGCACTGGTTTGTAAGATTGTTTTGCACTCGCTATTAAAAAAGGGAATACGCTCATCCCTTCGCCACTGTTTAGATATCCAAGGGTCCATCGCTGCAGGCCAAACAAAACTTGATTGGCTTTTCATAGGACCAATATCGCACTCCCTTGTCACCCTTAAGCCTGATTGTTGATCCACTAAATAATTATATTGCGGGTTATAGAATCGGTTTTGCCCTAGAGGCTCAGGATCCAAAGTACGCGGCGTATTTTTAGCAATCGTATAAGCAACTCTTATCTGATCACAGGCCTGATCACTAGACATCACAACCCTACCGTCCGGCCAACAGACAGACTGCTCCACAACACCCTCTGGTTTTGTGATTGTATCGGCTTCGGACTCAAGCAATTGATAGAGCTGGAACAATAAAGGACCTGCCAAAACACGCCCCATAGTTTTCTCCATTGGCGAACCATCAGGCCTACCGAGCCAGACCCCTAGCGTATATCTTTTAGATACGCCCACTGCCCAGACATCGCGATAGTCCCAACTGGTGCCAGTCTTCCAACCAATTTTGGGGAGGTGAGCCAGAGAATAGCCATCAATAAATTGATCTGGCGGATCTATATCTGCAAGGGTATTCCAAGTAATCCATGCAGCTTCGGTGCTCATCAATTGCCGAGGTAGTTGGCTAGATTCATCATCACCGGCGTCTTCAACTCCACCAGCGACAGAATACTTTAATGGCGCAACTCTGCCTGAATTCGCCAAGCTCGTGTAGAGCGTTACTAAATGCTCTAAAGAGCTGCCGGCACCACCTAAGATAATTGCGGGATTAGCGCGTCCACCGGGAATTCGCAGAGAAGCACCAACATGATCGAGTTTGTTAGCAAAACGCTGAGAATCGTAATGTTGTATCAATTGAACAAATGGCAAATTAAGTGAGCGTTGTAATGCAGAGGATGCGGATACAGGCCCCGAGAATCCTTGGCTGAAATTACCAGGCCGATATTGCCCAGTCACTATAGGCACATCAGCTAATAGGGACTCACTATGAATCAGACTGTCATCCAGCGCCAGCCCATATAAAAACGGCTTTAAGGTTGAGCCGGGAGAGCGTATCGCTGTGACCATGTCGACATGACCAAAGCGCTGTTCATTTAGAAAGTCTGCAGACCCCACATACGAAATAACCTGACGGCTCTGATTATCAACCAGCAATGCCGCCGCCGAAATGCCATTAGCCTGTCGAGATACATAACGCTTTATCTGATCTGAGAACTGCTGCTGGATACCACTATCAATCGTTGAACGTATAACCTTATTTTCGGGTTCTAACTGTTTCAATCGACGACTCAAAAGCGGCGCGAGCATCGGATTGGATAGAGGCCATACCGCGATATTTTCTTGCTTTGCCCGGGTGACGCTTTCTTCACTCCAAACTTGAAAGCTAAGCAAACGATCCAATACTTTATCTCGATATTGCTGTGCTAGTTTTGGATGCCTATCCGGCCTCAATCGTGAAGGTGCCTGAGGTAAAACAGCTAATAGAGCAGCTTCAGAAAAGCGTAGTTGTGAAGCTGGTTTTTGCAGATATTGTAAGCTAGCAGCTTGCACCCCTTCGATGGTTCCACCAAAGGGCGCCTTATTAAGATACAGGGTTAGAATTTCATCTTTAGACAGATGCCATTCCAACTGCAATGCTCTTAATATCTGCTGCAATTTCCCCCTTACACTACGCGGGCTCGGATAGTGCAAGCGCGCCACTTGCATGGTCAGCGTAGAACCACCAGAGATAATTCTACCCTCTGTAATCCACTGCCAACCCGCTCGCATCAAACTCAATGGATTGACACCGGGGTGTTGGTAAAAATAACGATCTTCGTAATTAAGGAGCGCCTCTATATACCGAGGCGAAACTTGATCAATAGAGACGGGGTATCGCCAAACGCCATTGTGATCAGAGAAGGTTCGTAAGGGTTCGCCATTACGGTCAAGAACCACCGTTGCTGCTCCCCCTTCTGAATTGTCATGTAAGGGGAATGCACGATCTGCAATCCATAAACCTGCTGCAATAAGGCAAAGCACACAACAGGTAAATTTAACAACAGATCGCATCTTTCCTCACATCAAACGCTTAAGGTGTATACGTTTAGGTACATAGATTCAAGGAGCCCATGTTTAAGGCGCCCTCGTTTAAGGGATAACTGTTAAGTACTCAATACTATTAGCAACACCCCGGTGGGCCGGTTTGTACATTGACTCAGCCTGTACAGGTGGTACTAAGTAATGCCCTGGCGTTACAGCTCGGCTTAAGAAATAAACCACCTGCTCGCGTTTTTCTGGAATATCAACGGCGGCAACATAACGATCATCTTTAAATGCCTGATAGGAGATCATCGCCCTCTGAGACACGGCCTCTCCGTCAATACGAATATCTTTTAACTTAAGCGCATGCTGTAGGTTCTGATTTTCAAGCTCTACCCCAGCAGGCAACAAACTTACCAATAAACCATCTGGCACACGTTTTTCGCTATAAAGCCTCACACGCGTTAACAGCAGATCGCCAGTTTTTAATACTTGATTCTTCTTCAGTAATTGCGCATTGCCATCCAAGACACGGAATTGATCTATATCTAAATTGATCCCTTCATTCACTTCTTTAGGCATCTGTTTCGGGATACCCGTCCAATGGAAACTTGCATAAGCCGGTTTGTCTTTTGTATTGGTGAACACAGTAGAAGCTAGTTCTGAACTATCAAGATTACGACCTAGCTCGGTCGTAGCTTCCAGCAACGTCTCAATTTCACCTTGAAGTAATTTCCCCTGCCATTCTCCCTCTTTATCCATTTGATTAAGCGCATTCGACAAGTGCAGTAAGGCGGCCTTTTCCTGTGTACTTAACCAACGCTGCTGCTTCAAAAGAGAAAGTAGGTCGGGGATATGTTGCAAGGCAACGCTGTGTAATGAACGGGCATTAGGCTGTTCCAAAATGGTATGGATCGCCATCGCTTTATCGCGAATGACCGTGCCATAATCTCCTAGATAACCCTCCGCCCTTTCTTTTGACAGAGCCTGCTCCACTAGGACTTCACCTTCTTGCAGGCTACCGGTTTCAATAATCGCTAATCCTAAGTGCACCCCCGGCAGCACACCACGAGAGTCGTTAAGTTGCTGCTCTGCCAGATCGCGCAATGGCCCTAAGGTCACTTCACCCTGCTTAGCCAAAACATAAGCAGCATAAGCTTTGTAAGATATTTCGTAATGGGAAGGAATATCTGACCAAGTTCTAACCGAAATCGCTTTACGGTTATGTACGTAAGCGCGTAGACGACCTACAGAATTAGTCAGCATGGCATTAGGTACAGCAAAACCTGAACGATCTAAATGCAGCAAGAAATCCGTCGCATAAGCCGTTAACCAATGCTCTTCTGGTGAGAATTTATCCCATAAGCCAAAACCACCATTACCTAATTGCAACTCGCTGTATCGACTGATCGCAGCATTTATACCATTCTCAAATTGTTGATTAGTGACTGAGCGGGTGTAAGCCGGGGCTCTATCCCCCGCCAATAACAACACCAAAGGTTGCGACTTACTGGTAGTTTGCTCTAAACAACCGTACGGGTAACTCATCAGAGTTTTAAAATGCTGCTGAGCATTTAGATCTGGCGTATTCGCTACACGCAACTGCGATTGTAGCTTGGTGAGATCTTGAATAGCTCCGGCAGGAAATTGAATGCTTTCCCCTTCTGCCAATACACGCATAGTTGAGCCGTAAACCGCCGGATACGCTGAACGTACGCCCAGCACCCATTCACGGTGTAACTGAACATCACCGAAAGTAATCTCGGCACTGATTAACCCTTCACCCAACTCAACTGCATCGGCAATCAAAGGCAACACCTGTTTCTCGCCTTTATCGAGTGACAGTTCAAAGCTATCTTGCCTTAAACTCACAGCCCCCTGATCTGTTAACTTAACAGATACATTTTGAGCTTCACCAGACACATTGGCTAAATCCAACGCCAAGGTCGTTTGATCACCGACAGCTAAGAAACGAGGCATGGATAACAGAGCCACAACGGGAGAAGCTACTTTGGTTGTTTCACTCTCTAAACCAAAGGTACTGTCTGACATCGCCAACGCAGTTAACGTCAGCTCACCATCAAATGCTGGCAGATCAAGTTCAACCGTCGCTTCTCCATTTTCTAAAGATATTGGAGAGTGGTATAGGCTCAAAATCTGTACTTCAGTCGGAGGCACTTCGCCACCACGCTCTAGCTCACCATCACCGCCCCAGCGAATCTGAGCGTCCTTATACATATGAGGCTCAATTAAATCATTGTACATATCGCTGATTTTCGGGTTGTAAGCACGACGGCCGTAGAAGAAGTTAAAAGGATCGGCTTGCTTATAGCCCGTCACACTTAACACACCACTATCGACTGCTGTTAGGCTGATGTAGTAATCACCCTCGACTGGCTTACCTGCTTTGTCAGTGACTTTAAGGTTCAAATTAGCTTTGGTTTCTGGAAGTAGTGATTCAGCAACGTCAATAGTTACATCGAGTTCACGATCAGCACGACCCAAAGGCAGATGCACAATACCGATACTACGCTTACTTACTTTGTCTTTATGCTCCGTTGGCGCTACGACAAAGGCACTGATATAAACATCGTGACGATTTAGATCTGCAGGTAGAGGAATCTCCACCTCAGCTTCACGATTCTTTAACAAAACTTCTTGGGAATGCAGAACCTGATCGGTTTCAAGAAGTACCACCGCTTTACCCTCGGTTGGCGAAGCCAGTTTTACTTTAACGCGGTCTCCCGCTTCATATGACTCTTTGTCTAAAGCCAAAGTCACCAGATCGGGGCGGATACGATCCGAAGCTGTTTGCCAGCTGTAATACCAAGGCTCACCCGCTTGGAAGGTATAGACAGTTTTACTCTTACCAGTAATATCATCTAGTTCTAAACGGTATGGGCCCCATTCGACTGGCATAGACAATTGCTGAGGTTGACCGGAAGCTAACTGAATAAAGTCAGTCGCTACAGGGTATTCATTTTTCTCGATTTGATAGTGCCAACCGCGCTCAGGGGTATGACTCCAGAAATACTTCTCTTCCAATCGATAGAGCGTAGCCCTGATCTCTCCAGAGCTCAGTAGTTGCCCCTGCTTATCAGCTCTAATTAATTCAAAATTAACCTTCTCATCTTTTCCAGATTGGTCATTTTCGAAAGAAGGCTTCACACCGACAAAACTATCTTTAGGCCAGAAAAGTGCTGAGCGAGAACGGTTAATAGCGCGGCCACCGCTTTCGAACAAGCTATAACGCACATTAATACGAGCCGGGCTTTCAAAAGATTGTGGATTATATTGAGATAGATTGAATTCAGTTGAGGTTTCACCTGCATCATTCAGATTTACAGACGGTAGACTAAACTGCTGCCAATCAACTGTAGAAGGAACGCCAAACTTAAAACCTTTTAGGTTTTCAAACGGTTCCGCCCACGCATTTAATGTCACCTGTGTATCAAGACGGTTTCCAGCAGCAACAGCACCGTACAGGTACTCCCCTTTTACAGGTATTTTGATTTTATCGTTCAGATCAAAACTTAGCGGTGATGCTGCTTGATCAAATACCAGACGAAGGCGCTCTGGTAAAAAGGCCTCTACTTTGAAATCAAAATAAGCCGCATTTTTCTTACTTGCTGGGCTAAATACTTTAGCCTGCCAACCGCCTAAGATCGCATTACTTGGAAAATCATATCGGAACTCATAGTAACCTGGCTTTGAAGGCTCAATTCGCCATGTTCCTGCTGAATCTGCATCGGGTTTAATTAACTCTATTTTTAAAGGCCCTGAAAGTAAGTTGCCGTCTTGATCACGCATAAGTGAACCAAAGACTAACTCCTCACCGGGACGGTAGATATTACGAGGGGCGAAGGTAAAAATTTCTACTTCTTTAGTCGGCCTGCCATGAACAGGATAATCAGACAGATCTAGAGAAGGTGCGTGGTATTTGAGAACGCTCACCTGCTGATTATGTTGCGCTAGGATCAAGCGAGGGCTCTTTCGTTGCCACTCATTATCAACTTGCCAGCTACCTTGTTCATCTGTTTCACCCGTTGCGATCACCTTACTATTACGATCAAGGATATTAAGGGTTACGCCTTTAAGTAGATCTCCGGTTGCAGCATTTTGGGCAATATAGGTCGTACTCTTTCCATAGTCTCTGGCTTGCAGGCCTATAGCAGAAACGCTAAACCAGGTTGCTTGATAACTAAACCCACCGGGCTCACGAACCGTTGCTAAATAAACACCGCCTTGATCAATATTAGGGACAGAGGCAACGGCAAATCCGGCTCTATTACGCTTGTTTCTATCTTCTCCAATCCGAATACGTGCTGTGTAAACGTGATCGACTGAACGTGCCAGGGCATCTTCGTCGAAATACCATCGATCGCCACTTTTCAGTGATTGATATTCATCAAAAAACTGAACGCTACTTTCCGGCTTTACCCGATAAATATTGATCTCTGCTTCCGGCACATTGACTGCAATCAGAGGTAAGGATTCCACCTTACCTGGAATCATTACGGCACCACCCGCTTCGAACGCGACTAGCTTAGGTAAATCTCTAGCCTTTAACGATTTGCTTACGCCTGTTTCAAGCACTGCCCCTGTAGCGCTTTTTAGGCCTTGTTTAATTTGAATATCATATTTTTGAAGCGGCTCTGGACCAATAAATCTAAGAGAACGTCCATCTTTACTGAGCACCGGCGTACCCAGATCTGGTGAAATCACCACATGACGTTCAAACTTTTGATCCGGATCTAAAGGAGAATTAAACAGGAGTGTTAGCGCATTAACATCACCGTATTCACGTTCTGATATATCTAGAACACCTAAGGCTTCAGCAACAGCATTTTGAACCTTATCACTTGCCGCATCTTTTTTAGCAGCATTTACAACGTCCTTATTATCATCACATCCCGCTATCAGCGCACAGGTAACCAGTACAGACCCCAGCAATTTAGAACGTGACATTCAGTACTCCTTTACATTTTGTAGGGCAGATTTGAGCTTTTTATCTAAGCTTCGAAGACTATTTGATAGTACATCAAGTTACACGACTTTTGTCCTGCTTTTCATACTTGCAAAAGATTACCTTTAAAGCGAGACTCATGCCTGATTATTGAGAGGTAATAGCGTGGACAAATCAGATTCTATTTATCACTGGGACAAAGAGTTCTTTGAGAAAAAAATATCACTACTAACAAACTGCCAGTTAGGCTTTGTTGGCGCTGCGCTCATGTTGATGATGATGAACCTTTCCAAGATCTATCTTCTCGCACCTCTCGGCGTAGGCTTGATCTTAGCTAGTTGGTACAAACACCACCTAGAACAAACCAAAGATCAAATGAAAAATATGTCTGTGGAGATTGCACCTAAATCAATCCTGTTAAAGCTACCTTCTGAAGAGACAGAAACACGCGTGACATTTCGCGAGATCGAAGAGATTAACCAACACAAAGAGAACATGGTGCAGATCATCACGCTTTACCTCAAAGAGAATGAAGATAAGCTTGAGATTAAAGCACTTAAAGACAGCGACAAGTTCGTTTCGACTTTGAAAACTCAAATGGCTGAGCAACTTTCAGATCAATAAACATATATATGGCCTTGCAGAAATCTCTACAAGGCCACTTATCTTAACTAAGAACAGATTGAAGAAACTGGTGTTGGCGGAGCCTGCACGACCTCCCAATTGATATCAGCCTGATCTTTGATACCCAACAGCTCCTGTAATGAGGATCGGCAGGGGCGCCAGTAATTCCTCACACTAACTGGATCTTCTGAAACGTAAAACCGCATCATCAAACCAGCTTGAATCGTAGAAATCATCTGCACAGTATTCTGCAATGATGCAGTAGACACCCCACCATTGATCTTTTGAAGAATGAGTAGCCGTTGCAGCGAGATATCATCATTTAATTGACGCAGTAACACCTGAACTTGTTGATTATATGTAGATGATGACACATATCCGAACAGTGCTCGCGCTGTCTCATCATGGGTAATCAAACAATCAAATAGCTCGGATTCTATTCGATCTAGAAACTCTTCCTTAGTTTTCGGGGTTTTGTAACCTTGTAATGTTAAGAGCATCCTACTGGAAAGTAATTGGAGCACCTCAATCTCAACTTCCGTCATTGTTCGGAAATGATGATAGAGTCCTCCTTTGCTAACCCCTGCCTCTTCAATCAACCTACCCGCCGTCAGCGCTTGTAATCCATCTTGACTGATGATGCGAGTTGCAGCATTAAGAATCAAACTCCTAGTTAGATCGGCGTTTCCATTTGGGCACATCACTTTGACCTTTTTTGCTTGGAACACATGAGGTAAAACGCCAGAAAATAAATCAGCTTTTCCACCTCTCTTTTCCTATGCTACGCCTCTAGTTATACAAACAACATCAAAACATAAGAATTTACTGATTTAGATCAAGCTGCATTAGCTTATCAATATAACCAATAAATCCAAAATTTAATGGCAAAATTTCATCATAGTGAAATTTATAAGATACCTTATAGTTTTAAAGAAAATACCCACTTGAATGAACAGTCAAACCACCTTAAAACTTCAAACATATCCATTTAATATCAATGAGTTATACACAGACTATAGGGAAATTATAAATTCAATTTCCTACAGGAATTTGCTTTTCCTATGCACCTATAAGATAAGAGTTACAAAAACTATCAATTTAATGACAAAAAGTTCCAAATCAATAAGTCTATCGCTGAAGAAGCATAAAACTCATCTTCAAAAATCGAACAAAATTCAAACAAAAACATAAACTTAATCGGTCAAATAACAACCAAATGTAAGTGGATTTTTATCTTTTAAGACCAAACACTCAAAAACTTGTATTTTTAATCATATAAAGCGCTATTCACCACTTTTCTGCTAGGGTTATCTCTGTCATGATCTAAACTTTAATTAACTATCTATCCCTTAGCGAACTCAGCTAAGTTACCAGCCAATGGATTAGGATATGGAATTAAGTAGTATATATGTCACTGTAATCGAGCCTTCTAAAGTTCAGCGCCACATCATCATCGGCCACTTAAACAGTTTCGGCATAAATAATATCGAAGAATTCTCCGAAGCAAAGCCAGCTCTTGAGCATATGCTTTCCTCTCCTCCGGATTTGGTGCTTTCATCTATGCATCTACCAGATATGACTGGTACTGACTTAGTTACCCAGATGCGTGGTTTAGGTGCTTTAGAGCACATAACCTTTCTCTTAATATCTTCTGAAACACACTATCGTTATCTTGAGCCTATTCGCCAAGCTGGTGCCATAGCGATCCTGCCCAAACCATTTAGCCGTGAAGAGATGGGCATGGCATTAAGAAGTACACTTGATTACATCACTGACTTTGAATCGGACAGCGACAGAGAAGAATATGATGCTTTGAGAGTTTTGATCGTTGATGACAGCAAAATGTCGCGCAACTACATAAAGCAAATGCTCGATTCGCTGTCAATCCACTCAGTTGATACAGCCAAAGACGGCTCTGAAGCCCTTGAATTCATCGCTAACGGCAGTCGATATGACCTAATCATTACTGACTACAATATGCCTAATGTCGACGGTAAAGAACTTGTAGAGCACATTAGAAGCCATAGTGAACAGCCTACTGTCCCTATTTTGATGGTAACAAGTGAGCAAAACGAGAGCCGTTTAGCAGCTGTGCAAAGCGCTGGTGTCTCAGCTATTTGTAGCAAACCTCTTTCTTACGACACCGTAAAGCAGCTCGTGGAACAGCTTGTTACAGACTTTGATATGTAAGAGACATACAAGTAGACATAAAAAAACGCGGTATTAACCGCGTTTTTTTATGTCTTTAATCATTTAACTTTTATCATCAAGCAAGTTTTCTGGGGCAAAGCCCATGATCAAAGCCCCCCAGTGCTGACCATTAATATACAGAGGAATCGATAGGTCATTCAAGATTTCCCCAGTATCGCGGATGAAGGTCTGCAGTAAGAATGGTGCTGTAGAAGATGCACGACGAACTTCCGCACGATTACCGGCAAAGATTCGACGGTTACGGCTCTTCAAGTTATCTACCTCAAAATTACCCGTAATGCGCTCCGACACTTTAGTGTGGTGAGCTGCTGCATAACCATTACGATCTACTGCAATAGCATAGATAAACTCAGAACGCTGATTGATAAAGCTATCGAATAACGGACGCATCATCGCTTCGTATTGATCAGCATAACTTGTGTCGTACTTCTCCGGCATCTGACCATCATTTGTACGGACGTAGTTAGTATCAAACATGTTACAACCACGATTGCTTAACTCTTCCAAAGCATCTTGAACCTGCTGACTCCACTGACGACCCGTTTGGATCATGCCCTCAAAACCACCGTAACCGATGATGAAGCGAGAAAGCAGTTCCTGTGTTTCCTCAGTCGAGTGCTCTAGCTCTTCAGAGAAGCGACGTGATTGCTCAATCTCTCCATGCATTGATGTAGAGATGTTGGTAATTTCTGAAACATGATTATGCGATTCACGGTTTGTATAAGCCAGCTCGTCAATGGCAGCACTAATACTACTTAACTGACTGTTTAATTCTTCAAAGTCACTGACCAATCCGTGGAATTGATCATTTGTGCTACCGATAAACTCTTCTGTAGAGCCAACATACTCCAAAATCGTAGAAGCACTGTTTCGTGTACTACCTACTAAAGAAGACATCTGACTAATGTTTTGATCAATCTCGCTTGTAGCTGTGCTAACTTTCTGAGACAGATTACGTACTTCATCGGCTACGACCGAGAAACCACGACCTGCTTCACCTGCACGAGCTGCCTCAATCGATGCATTAAGCGCCAACAGGTTAGTTTGATCTGAGAAATCCTTAACCATGCCCAGGATCTCAGTGATGTTACGGGAATTAATCTCAAGCTGATGAACCGTCTCTTGAAAATCAGTCACCTGCTCTCTAATCGCTTCAACCTGATTCTGTACCCGTCCAAGTTCGTTACTTGAAGTGCGAATTTCATCAAGATTGCGCGTGTTACGTTCAGAGATCTCAAGAGTACTGCCGGCAATATTATCAATGGCTTGGGTGGCCTCTTGAGATGATTGGAAGACTTTCTGTGCCTGCTCTTCTTGTTGAGAGGCTGAACCTTGCGCTTCGATAAGAACTTTCTGCAAGCGAGTTGAGCTAAGTGCAACGCTTACACTACGACGACGGCTTTCCGCAATCATTGCTTTTAAGCTAGAAGAGAATCCATTATAGCTTTCTGCCATCTCTGAGATCTCATCGTAAGTATACTCAGGTAGCGTCGCTGAAATATCACCATCCTTATCCTTAATCGCCTTCAAAATGTCTGTCATTTCATTAATTGGACGCAGGAATAGGTGACGCATAAAGAAGATGGTACCAATACCTGTAATAAGAGCGAATCCAACCGTTAAAGCACCGTAAAAGCCAAAGGAATCCAGATGGGACTGAATAAGCTCTACAGGTACAGAAGCGGCCTCAACTCCTGAGAGGCCTTGCTCAAGCTTCTCAAAGTGATAGTAACCAATAAGCAGTAAAACGATATGGGGTAAAAGTAGGAATAGGACGTTACCCAAGATCTTCTTAGTTAACGTATTGAATAAGGATTTCTCGATACTCTTGTATAGGCTCATTTTCGCTCTCATTATTTTTATCGCTGCCTGTGCCATCTCATTTGGCGAATAGTGCTAAAACTCCTTTTCCAAACAGCATAGACTATTTATATAGCGATGCGTTATTTGTTAACACTATGAAAACACATCAAAAATAACACAACCATTCAGCAATTCAAACAAACAGTCACCAAAGAACCCAAGCATTTTTTGATTGAAGATAAGAACGCTTTTCTTTCCAATCCGGGCAGTGCCTCTCAACAAGCGCCCAAAATTTAGGACTGTGATTTAAATGAGTCAGGTGTGATAACTCATGAATAACCACATAATCTATAATATTTTTATCCGCAAATACTAGTCGCCAGTTAAAGGTAATTTCACCTTGCGCCGAACAGCTGCCCCACCTACGCTTAAAACTCTTACATTTCAATGAGTTATATTTTACATTTTTTTTATCAGCCCAATGTTTAACTCGTTCAGCTATAACCTGTTCAGCCTGCTCTTTAAACCATTTTTTCAAAAATGCCTCAACACGCTCTGAATCACTCTTCGTATTTGAACGACGTTTACCCATAACCACTAATAGCTTGGCACCCTCGAATACAACACCCCATCGATCCCCATGACACCAATCCAGAACATATTCGTTACCTAGGAATGGAAACAAAGCACCTTTTTCAGTTTTCAAACAAAACGTTTTAAGATTTTGTGACATAACTGCCTGTTTTTGCGATATCCATCCCTGTTTCTTAGAAATCCAAGCCTCTATCCACTGATCAGTTACCCATTCAGGAACCCGAATTGAGACGCCTTTTTCATCCACCTGAATAGCCGCTGTTTTTCTACGCGCACTTCTAATTATTGTGTACTGCTCTATAGTTTCATTCATTAGGTTATAACTGCTTGTTTAGAAAAACTGCTAAATAATTTTTTACTAGGAGGGATTCAAAATTGATCGAACTTCTTGATCAAATAAGAAGCTGCAGACTCTGTGAAAAAGCACTCCCTTTAGGGCCTCGCCCAATAGTACAAGCTTCTGCTGATTCTAAGCTTATAATTATCGGCCAAGCCCCAGGTAGCAAAGTTCATCATTCAGGTATCCCTTGGGACAACCCCAGCGGCGATAGATTACGAGAATGGCTAAAATTAGACAAAGAAACTTTTTACAATGATAACAAGATTGCAATTATGCCTATGGGGTTTTGTTATCCAGGTAAAGGACGATCAGGTGACAACCCACCCAGACCTGAATGCGCCCCCACATGGCACGAGCGCCTATTGAATGAGATGCCTTCCATCCAATTAACTCTTTTAATTGGACAGTATGCTCAGCGTTATTACCTAAATCAGGATCAAGTCTTAGCTAATTACAAAACTCTCACCGAACGTGTAAAAAATGCTTATAAAGCACCTACAGCTATCTTCCCTTTACCTCACCCCTCACCGAGAAATCAGCTATGGTTGAAGAAAAACCCTTGGTTTGAAGCGGAAACGCTACCGCTGTTAAGAAAAAAATTAGCTATGATCAATCTTTAAATCATCTAAATGAAACTATGCATTGATCTATAGTTTTTGAAAATTCTGTAACTGTTGGACCGTCATCATTTGCAGCATATTTAACACATTCATATTGCAGAGCAATTTGACCACAAACCTCGGCTAAATCAGGCCGCACATTAGCTAATCTCGCACAGTAATCACCTACCGTTTCACCTTTTGATCTCTGTAAGCCCTTCGGCTTTAAACCATTAGATAAACGAATAATGTTTGAGTCAAAGGGATCTTGTGGTGGCGCAGCACTAGACCGAGCCATTAACAGCATTGTGATGGTTATCACTATAGCAAACGGGACGAGTAGGAATATGACTAAACGCCACGCAGTTACCTCTCCTAAGAGATCACGAAGCAGATCTATCTGTCGATGATGATAGTGTAAAACCCAACGATGCCAAGCATAGTTAAACCCTTCTATACGCAGCCTTAATTCTGATAAAAAACCATCGCCCTTAATACCTAAACTTTGCACAGGGCTTTCGTTTAAAAACTCGGGCTCACGGGATAACACTTCACTCGACGCCTCTTCAATACGATCGGGAGAGACTGCTGCTGTTGGATCAATCCGCACCCAGCCCTTATTCGGAAGCCATGCTTCCACCCAAGCATGAGCATCATACTGCCTTACTAATAGATAATTTTCATAATGATTCCACTCTCCGCCTTGATAGCCAGTGACAATCCTTGCTGGAATACCCACCGAACGAAGCATAAATGCCGTAGCGCTTGAGTAATGGCCACAGAACCCCCTTTGTGTTTTGAAGAGAAAATCATCCACAGTATTCACCCCCAGCGGTGGCGGGGAGAGTGTATAGCTGAAGTTTTTATTGAAAAATTCAAGTATTCGCCGAATAAACGCCTCTTCAGTTCCGGTTTCTCGCCACCATTGTCGAGCTAATTCCATTGTCACAGGATTGCCTTCGGGCAAATAAATTTCTCGGGTAAAGCTCTGATAGCTTCGCTCAGAGCCTATAGACAAAGCAGGCCTTGCAACTAATGAAAATTGTTTCCGCTGAATTAATGGGCTACGTGTTTCTAATACTCGCCCAGCACGGAACTCTAATTCACTGGGGGTTTTGCTTACATAATCTAATGCGGGAACATAAGTCGCCTGAGTAGGCTCTAAAATGAGCTCATAACCAATTTTTGCACCAGAACGCTCTGACTCTGTCGCTTTATCTCTATTTACCAAACTACTTTCTAGATTACTCCAACTACGACCATCAAAGTCATGAAGAACAATCGCGCGCCAATATAAGCTTGATTGCGGCGGCTTTACTCCCTCAAAAGTCGCTCTAAAAGCCACCTCTGCTGAGCGAGTCAATCGTGTGATATCGCCTGGAGTCATGGTGTCAGACAAACCGGTTTTGGCCGCACTTTTATCAAAACTAATCTGCCAGAGTGGATCTATTCGCGGCATGCCCATAAATAAGACAATCATTAATGGGAACACCGGAATAAACATCAAGCAGGTTCGCTTAAACGGCTGAAAGAATGGCACTGCACGATGAATATGTATCGCCTGTAAAGCAGTACTTACAACCAACAAACAGAATAATGTGTAAATTGCCATCCATATTGTTTGCGTGAAAAGAAAAATAGATGCAGCGATAAGATATGCCACATAGAGAACAACCAAAGCATCACGCCGCTTGTAGATTTCCAACAGTTTTAAGGAGAAGGCAACAACTAATAAGGAAACGGTAGAGCTAATCCCCCCTCCCTCTTGATAACTGAGCAGAACGGATGCTCCTGCGACAAAAACCAAAACAGATTTAAACCATTTAGCAGGAAACGACCAACGACCAATAAAGACCATCACTCGCCAGCTTAATGTGAACAGCACTATACCTGGCACCCAAACAGGCAGATGGCTAACGTGAGGCAGAACAACCACAAACACACTAATCAACTGCCATAGTAGTGCCGTACGGCTTAGCTGCTGGTTATGCATGGCCAGTGTTGCCATTCGCACCTCCAAATACCGCTAGCACCGTTAAAACCTTTTCTAAATGATCCGGGCCTGATGAAGGTTGAATTCGGTTATTGGGCAACATCAATCCAAAATCTATTCCTTCATGCTCTAATTGAATTGCCCAATAACAGATAACACTGAGCCTAGGCTCCATTGGAAGATCTGGCCACGACTCCCAATTCAACCACACCTGACGACTTTGCTGTCCGACATAGCGCTTTACTAACAACCCTCGCCCCTGCGCAAATTGCTTCCAAGCGATATGTTTAGTTGACTGTCCCGGCTGATACTCTTCCAAACCAAAAAAATCATCACCAGCCCTTTTATCCCCAGAATAACTATCTTGATCACCACTATTTAAATCAGGCCGCGGTCCTTTTTGAGGTTTTGGAAATACGACTATATCTAAATCTAACTCAACCCAACTCCAAGCCCTTAATAAACCAAATGGATAAGTGGTTTCTATCTTCAGTGGACCCGGCTTTAAACGACCTCGTTTATGGGTAGTCAGATTCAGTTCTACATCTCGCGCTTGTTCTTTCTCAAGGTGGACCGTTTCTTCAGGTTGCCCCTTCCAGTTCAACTGAATAGTTTCGTAGTTCCGATTATTTTCAGATTCCAACAGCACCGAAAGGTAAGTTGAATCACCTGCAAAACAGTTTTTACCTCTTAGCGCAGTGATTCTTAAACCTGATAGGTTTAGATAGGTAAAATGTATAGTTAGCACTCCAAGGGCTACCAACAAGTAAGCTACCGCATGGATAAGGTTGTTTTGATAATTCGTTGCGATAAAAAAAAGAAGGATACAAAGAAAGAGAAAACTCCAACCTGAAGCAGTCGGAAAAATATAGATACGTTTTTGATTTAAAAGGATGGAATGACCTTTAGGCCGCCTAGAACTGATAACCTTATCAACCCATACTTGAAACCGGCCACCGACTTGATCAACCAACCACATCAACTTCACTCAGCAATTTACGAACCAGCGCAGTACCACTCTGATCCATGTAATCCTCCGATGAACGTAGACGGTGTGCAAATACAGGTCCTAGCAAAGATTGTATATCTTCAGGAATCACATACTCTCTACCACTAATATAGGCCCAGGTTTTAGCTGTATTTAGTAACGCCAAACTCCCTCGCGGAGATATGCCATATTCAAATTCTGTTGATTCGCGACTGTACTTAACCAGCCTCTGAATATAATCCAGCACACTACCTGATACAGAAACCTGAGCACACTCACCTCGAATCTGATCAAGCTCGATAAGCTCAAGCTGCTCATTAAGGTCCGGGATTTTCTTACGGGCATCCCCACCTAATAAAAGCTCCCTTTCAGCTTCTAATGAAGGGTAACCAAGATGAATACGCATTAAGAAACGATCGAGCTGAGATTCAGGCAGTGGAAAAGTACCATATTGGGAAATTGGGTTTTGGGTGGCAATAACAAAGAAAGGTTGAGGTAAATCGTAACTACGCCCTTCAACCGTTACCTGCCTTTCTTCCATCGCCTCTAGCAGTGCGCTTTGTGTTTTTGGTGTTGTACGATTAATTTCGTCAGCTAATATGAGCTGGGCAAAAACAGGCCCTTTATGAAAAATAAACTGACCGTTAGCAGAATCAAAAATAGATGCCCCTAAAATATCAGCGGGCAACATATCACTAGTAAATTGAATTCGTTGATAATCTAGCCCAAGCACTTTAGCCAAGGCATGGGATAAAGTCGTTTTCCCCATCCCAGGCAGATCTTCAATTAATAGATGCCCCCCAGTAATCAAACAAGTAAGCGCCTGCCTGATTTGAACTTCTTTCCCATATAAAACCTGGCCAACTGCCTCAACAATCTGATCTAGCTTTTCGCGCATGAACACCTTACTCCATATCCCTGAGTAATTACTATGCCAGTTTGGTTTAGCTCCTGCACGAGCTTATCCCATCTTACTGTTAAAATTTAAGAGGGATTGAATCTTGGTGATAATCCGCAAAATCAGAACGGCACGCTTCATCATGAGTCTCGATCTGAACAAGGTTGGCCTCATGAATGCCGGCTTTAAGGCAGATATCATAACCCTCTTTTACATTGTGACAGGTAACAACCTTACCTTCCTGATCTTTGATCAACTCTTTGTGTAAATGATCATGATCATCGAATTCCACCTCGATAACCATAGGGCCACACCCAGATTCGATAAAATTAACACCCTTGATTCTTGCCTGCTGCTTTAGCATACCCATTTGCTCTATGTTCATAAAAAGCCTCCAGAACTATGCTTGCGGATAATTTAAAAAGAGATGAGCATTGTACGTAACACCGAAACGTTTAGATTAATAATAGTCAAAGATCAGGTATTACGAAGGCTAGAGGGCATAGATAGTCACAAAAAAACCCGGTATAAACCGGGCTTTTATAATTACAGATCAGACATATTAGTCACAGCAAGAATCACCACTATCACAGCAGCTTTCACCACCTTCGTGTACGTGGCCATGAGATAACTCTTCTTCTGTCGCTTCACGAACATTAGTCACTTCGACATTAAAAGTCAGTGTTTGGCCCGCTAGAGGGTGGTTACCATCAAGGATAACGCCATCTTCTTCAAGAGCTACAACTGTAACTGGCTGCTGCCCCCAAGGTGCTTCAGCCATAAACTGCATACCAACCTGAATGTCATCAATACCTTGAAAATTAGCACGATCAACTGTCTGCACTAGCTCTTCACGCACATCGCCGTAACCTTCTTCAGGTGTCACAACAACATCTAACTTATCACCAACCGTTTTGCCAATCAGCGCTTTTTCCAAACCAGGAACAATATTGTTAGCGCCACAAACGAATGGTAATGGCTCTTGGCCCTGAGAAGAATCTAGAACTTCACCTTCTTCATTTTTTAGTGTGTAGTGGATGTAACCAACTAGATTTTCAGCAATTTGCATACAAAGAATTCTCTATTTAGAGGGAGATACACTTAAGCTGCAGATGAAATTAACACTGCAATAAACCATCACCCTGATTAGGATTTGGAAACCTAGCTAAAGGTCCAACCACAAGTAAAAACTTAGTTAAGTCAATCATACAGATTGCACCAAAATGCTGCTAGTTCTAGCTATCTATCACACAAAGAAATTACACCTTCACTAGAAAATAGGAATTTTTCTTAGCTCCAAATCTAGATCCCTGTGCTAATTTGTATCTATTGATAGCCTTATCATGGAGGATCAAGCTAATGGAAAAGGCATGTACGCTATGCTACAGCCTTGTATTGCATCACAAACCACACTCAGCACTAAAAAAGATTAGTGAATTGAAAGGTAGTGAGTTGTATAAATGCTGTTGCTGTTACGCCTACTTACACAAGCATGACAACGAGTGGGAAATAATCAGTGGTGGAGACTTTAGCGGCAAGCCTGTCGATCAGGTTGAAACTGAGAGTCAATCTACAGAGTACGAAACTGAGAATCTAAGTTTCGGCAAACGCATAAGCTATCAACCGTAATTGATAGCTTATGGTTACAAAAGACCTACTTCATACAAAATCGCAACAAGCTGAGTTTTATTACGCGCACCAAACACACGTTTGGCTCGAGTAATATGATACGTAATTCCTTCCTCAGTTAACGCCAGCTTATCAGCGATTCTTTTTACCGCCATGCCCTCAGCTGTCATCTGAATAATCTGACGGCAAGTATGCGATAACAGCTCCTGCTTAAGGAAAGGGTTTTGCTCTTTCTCACAAACAACCTGCAGTAATGAGTGATAACGAGCTAAAATAGGTACCAGCCACTCCTTTACTGACTCGAAAAACTCTTCAAATTCGCCAGCTGGCAAACTATGAAAAAGACCAAAGTAATGAAACCAATAATTATCACTCGCACCCGTCATAGGTACATAGACACGAGACGCTATATTATTTTGTTTCCAAAACGATTCTGCCTGTGAACCAACACTACTATCGGTATTCTTAACGACGAGTGGAGAACGCGCTTCTGGTAACACTTTCCATAACGGGTCAGCATGAGCAACGTCTCGATAATAAGCTTTAACAACTGCATCCGGTAACGAACCGACAATATCAAAACCATTTTCCCAACGCTGCCTCTGATGATCTGACAAACCTTCAATATGCTGACGCGTCAGCACTGAGTATGTGAAGGAAGTAAAACCAAGCTGGCATAGTAACTCGTCTAGTTCCTGTAATAGCCTATCCCAAGTACATTCAATAGCTAACACTGTTTTTTCTTGAAGTGCTGGCTGTTGTTTTAGCTGTAGAATCAGGCTTTCCATATCTTGCACTAAAACACTCCGTTGAAAAGTGAGTCCTGATACCTAAAGGGGAAATAATTCTTGTTAAAGATAAACACCCAAGAGGTATGACCAAATTACATAAATTCAAACAAAAGGGGCTTTAACAAAAATTAACCTATGACTCCTAAAAACATAGATTCCCCAATCCATATGTTAATGATAAGCGTATTCCAAAATGGAAGAAGTACCAAAAAATATAGTATCGAGGGTGTTTTTCGCTCTCAGGTCAATTTTTCATGGACTAAAGCCGTAGGCTCATTGAATTCTTTGCCTTCCAGCTGATTTAAATTTCTCTAATACTGTACTAAATCACTCTGATATATATGGTAAAATCAGAACTTTAGTACTACTACCGACCCCATATCACACACAACTCGTAAGGAATAAGGCAACAACAAGTAAACATATTAAGAGTCTATTTTTGACATATAAAGATAAAAAATTCAAACAAAGATTTGTAAAAACAAACAATACTTAAGCTAAATCAAATTACAAATTTATTACATCGCATTCTTTTAGATTTTTAATAAGAAATACGACTTGTTTAGAGAGGAGTTTTGTATATTTATCTATAGATACTGAACATTCACTTAATAATATTGCAATTAATTTTCATTAAGCTTATGCGTTAGAAAGTTAGAAACTAGTGAACAGCTATCAAGAAATGAGCTTAGCGATAAGAAAGGAATAGAGGCACAATCAGTATCGTGCCTACCCCCCACTAAAGTGCATTCATTAGGTACGCATACCTAAGCGATAACTTCCATTATCGAAAAACTGAGCAACCTGCTGACGTTTTCGGCCTAATAATACAGGCCCATTGTCAAAAAAGAGAAAGTTCTTCCAATTACGGCGAAAAACACCCCACTTAGTCTCAATAATATGATCACTTTGGTAACAGAAATACACTGTGATGTTATCATCCCACTCAGCCATATGGGCTGTCAGTAGCTCCGGCATTTGACTTGATTGCGCATCCCAAGCACTCTGCCAAAAATCTTTCTCAAACCAGTTTTTATCTTTGGCGGCCCAATCACCTTCTCCAAAGTGTTCTGGATGAGAGCAACCTCTGCTTATATGCTCTGACCAAATCTGCTCCGCACGACTTTCCGTCAAAGGATTGATCTGCGCAAGATCTTCTTCAGAAACAGGCAAATCCCTGTGACGAAAGATCCAAGCCTTGGTGTACTCTTCCAACGGAATATATTTCATTGTTTACTCAAAATTTTCTAAGATTCACAAAAAAAGAAAAAGGGAGCTGAATAGCTCCCTTTTTAAAAGAAAGCGGACTATGGTTATCCTTCACCTTCAACACGGTTACAACCGCTTTGCTTAGCTACGAATAGGTTCTCGTTGGCGCGTCTCAACATGTTATCAGGATCGTCTTCCAGGCCATCTAGCGCTGCAACACCAACACTGACAGTAAATTTAACATCGCCAGCTGCGTAAGGGATTTCCATCTCTTCCATCATTTTGCGCACACGATTACCAGCAGCCATACCCTGTTCATGGTTCGTTTCCGGCATAAACATTACAAACTGATCGTCACCGTAACGTGCAAGGAAATCTGAAGTACGCTTCATACCATGGATAGAGGTAACTAACTGTTGTAGAACTTGATCACCACAATCCCAAGAGTATCTGTCATTAAGGTCGCTAAAATCATCAACATCAATAACCATCAAGCTGCAGACCCAATCGTAACGCTGCGCTTGTGCGATAGCCTGTTCTAATACAGGTCTTAGTGCGCGACGGTTATAAGCACCTGTCAGAGGGTCACGCTGGGCCTGATTCGTGACCTGCCTTTCAAGTCTTCGTTGGGCAGAGATGTCTCGAAAAACCGCTACAACCTCATCACCTGCAGCAGAACAACGCAGCTCCATCCATTTTGTTTCACTTAAACCTTGGTCTTTCAACACAGGTACGTGTTCAGGTCTTAACTGAATGTAAGTCTTAATCGCTGTATTCTTCTCAATAGACTTAACCCCAGCAGCAGTAATATTACCGCTAATATCAGCAGGGAAAATATCTTCGAGTTTACGTCCCATGATCGCATCGGCATCCAACCAACCTGCGTCACCTGCAGAACACGCCATGATCAAACCTGTTGGTTCAAGTACCATCACTACATCCGCTGTTGCTTCCAGAACAGCACCATAGCGAGCTTGAATCTGTTTATCCGACATCCACTACTCTCCACTCAACCAGACGATAAAAATTGGCATACCAAAAAGATAGCTGTTTGAGGCAGGATGAACAACCTGTTTTGCAGTTTTTATGCGCAGAAGCTTGATTCAAAAAGGATATTTTTAGTCGCAGTACCGAAATACTGCGACCAAGATTACAAAATATAGTAATCCAGAGGGGGGAAACCGTTAAACTCGATCGAGCTATAACTGGTGGTGTAAGCACCGGTAGAGAACCAATAGATATGATCACCGATCTCTAGAGATAGCGGCAACTCATATTTATGCTGCTCATACATGATATCTAGACTATCACAGGTAGGGCCGGCAAGAATCACCTCCTCTTCAGGCCCTGACTTTGAAGTAGATAGCGGATATTTAATTGCCTCACCCAAAGTTTCAATCAAACCGTTAAACATGCCTACATCGGTATAGACCCAACGTTCCAACGCTGTAGAAGATTTTCGAGAGATCAACACCACTTCTGATACGATGATTCCAGCATCGCCAACCAACGAGCGGCCAGGCTCAAGGATAATTCTTGGTAGCTCTTCACCAAAATCTTCTTTTAGAAAGCGCGTAATCTCTTCCGCATAGGTTTCAAATTCATTGGTCTTCTGTAAATAGGTCGCAGGAAAACCACCGCCCATATTAATCATTTGCAAACGGATGCCATGCTCTTCAACCAAACGCTCAAAGATCACTTTGACCTTGGCAATCGCACCATCCCAAACATCGATATCACGCTGTTGAGAACCCACATGGAAGGAAACCCCATAAGGGTTTAAACCCAAATCACGCGCAAGCACAGCAAGTTCAATTGCCATTTCTGGGTTACAGCCAAACTTACGCGACAAAGGCCAATCAGCACCTTCTGAGCCATCAGTGAGCACACGGATATAGACATCAGAACCTGGCGCATACTCCGCTATATTGCGTAGATCGGCCTCAGAGTCGGTCGCAAACAGGCGTACACCGTGATCATAGAAGTATTTAATTGCAGAGCACTTCTTAATCGTATTTCCGTAGCTTATACGCTCTGGCGCAACATCAAATTGCAGTACTTTATCTAACTCCTGCGGGGAAGCGATATCAAAGCTAGCCCCCTCTTTCACTAATAGCTCAATCACCTCATTAGCGGGGTTTGCTTTTACTGCGTAATACACATCAGCTTTAGGAAACCCCTTACTCAATTCAGCAAAACGAGTTTCGATAACTGAAAGGTCTAAAGCTAAAAAAGGTGTAGGTTTAGTCTGAGTTAATGCTTCTAACTTATTAGGAACATCGGGACTAAATTGGTTTGGTAAAATCATGCGCAATTGCACCACACAATTGGGTTAGACAAAGTACTCTAGCAGTGCCTAGTACAGTAAAGGCGCGAAGTATAGTCAGTAATAGAATTCCAAGTCCAGCATTAGATTTATGCTTTAAAACTAAGCCCCTTCACCACTACGAATCACCCGTTCTATTTCCGCAAAACTTTTAGATTCGTACATCACATCAAAGCCAATTTTCAGGCGCCTTGAGATATCACTTGCCGAGATTATCCCTCTAATTCTCAGGACTCCCGCTGAACTTTCATCAATGACCACTACATGCTGATCTCCAGACCCTTTAAGGGTCAACATAATATCCCCTACCCTTGCATCCTTAAGTTGCTCATATGTAAGCGCATTCATATTCAATTTACTCAACATAATATGTCTTACTTGAACCTGATCTCGACTAACCCCATCACGCTGCATAAAGGCCATGACTTTTCGACCTGCGGCATCTGACGCAGTGATAATACCGGTAAAATTATCTTGGTTATCCAAGACAAAGAGCAACCGCACGTGCTGACTCTTCATATACTCAAGCGCTTCTTGAATAGGTAAAGACTCAGGAATTGTTACAGGCTTTACTTCAGTAAAGTCGGTGAATACTTCAAAGGCTGGACTATACAAGCTAGCAGGTGTTGCGGTTTTATCTGGCGATAAAATGTAATCGATATCAGTCGTTGTTTGTAATCGGATGTGCCGAAATTCCTGAAGCATACTGTTCCCTCTCTGATTTGCCTCTGTAATCAGAATAGTACATAGCTTCCATTTTACCGCCTATTGAATCACCAGCTTCGTTAACCTCTAGAAAAACATTTATAGTAAAGAGAATTGGTACTTCTCGCGCTTAAGATTGGCGGGGTTAAACCCGTGCTGATCAAAATAACTGACTGCTTGATCAATCATGTCCGGATGACCACAGAGATAGACTATGTCCTGATCAGGATTTGCGTTCAAATCCACATATAAGTCAGACACATAACCAGATGCTTCATTCTCGGACAAGGCCTCACTCTCCTCTCGGCTAAAGCAGGCAATAAACTTAGCATGGGCAGTAAATTGAGTAAGCTCGAAAAACTCATCGGCGTAGAGCAACTCACCCCTATTCCTCACCCCTTGGATAACAACCATTTTCAACTCAGGATTTTCAGAGATACGGGATCGAAGCTCCGGCAACATAGACCTAAACGGCGTCACTCCCGCACCTGTTGCGATAAAGACAAACCTCTTGGGGGAGACTTTAGGTAAGATCAAATTGCCAAAAGGCCCATTAACAGCAACGGTGCTACCAAGTTCTGCAGCTCTAAAATATTCGCTGGCAGCACCATCAGGGACCAAAGTAATGACAAAAGTGAGTAATCTGTTATCTACACTGGGTAAATCCCCATTTGCCACACTGTAACTTCTCGCCTTTGTCTGACCTTGGTAGGTGAACTCAATCGAAAAAAATTGACCGGGGATATAACGAATCGGACCTTCGCCCTTGTAAGTTAATTCAATCGAGCGAGGTGTTAAATAACGCTTTTCTACTAGACTTAACTCTACTCTGTTATTACTCAACATATCTCAACCCACACCTATATAAATGTATTAAACATACATCTATAGAAAGACAGGGTCAAAAAACGTTCAAATTAATTTAAATATGTTTAATAAAAAAGCCCGCTTGCGCGGGCTTTACAGAAGTTTGCGATTAAGCCGCAGTATTTACGTTCTGCGGGCTCTGCTCAATCAGAGCGGCATGCAATGCAATGATCGCCTTCTCGTAGTCATCTTCAGAGACAACACACTGCATCTCTACCTGACGGATAGACTGGTGAAGCGCCATTACGTTGATATCAGCTTCAGCCAAAGCACTTACTGTACGAGCAAGGATGCCTTTAACCTTCATATGTGAACCGATAGCAGAAACGATCGCAAGATTGTGCAAACGAATCTGGCCTTCTGGATACATCTCTTCCATTAGGCGCGTTGCACGGTTTACCATCTTACGAGAACCGCCAACATAGTACGTGATACTGTTCGCATCAGCATCTTTGTTAATCACGTAAAGCTTCAACTGAGCTAGCAGCTTAGAGATTTCAATATCATACGCCGCATCACCAAGCATCTCTTGGTCAAAGATTTCGATACCAAATACATCATTACGACCTGCAATGATCTCAACACGAGGTGCATTGCTGTGGTAATCCTGACTAATAACCGTACCTTCGTGCTCTGGCTCAAATGCGTTTTTAATGCGCAATTTAACACCGTTACGACGCAAACCTTTCGCAGCTTTAGGATGGATAGCTTCCATACCTAAGTTAGAAAGCTGATCGGCTACATCGTAATTAGTCGCACCGATAGTTACTACGTTATCAGTTCCAACGAGCATTGGATCTGCAGAACTCAGGTGATATTCCTTATGGATAATCGCCTCATCAGCACCTGTTACAGTCGCAATCGTGCTAAAAGTCATCTCGCTGTAACCACGGTCAAAAGTCTTCATCAGACCTTCTTCACAGTGCGTATAGCCCGTAGCAATAACCATCTCTTTGTCGATCTGAACATCGGCAAACTGAGTCTTAACCATCTCTTCAAACGGTAGAGGCTGATCTAGGTGCCAACCTGTCAGATCAACAAAACGTGCATTGATGCCAGAATTACGTAGAACAAGTACAGAGTTGTATGCACTGTGCGCCTCACCGATAGATGCTAGCATCTCACGTACTTTCATCAGGTGTTCTTCCAACTGGAAGTGACCGTAAGTACAAAGGTGGTGCAGGCTCTTCATGCAATCGCGAACGTCATTCAAACGCTCGATTACAAAAGCATCCGCAGCGTTTCGCTCAAATTCCATATCAGCGAAAAGTTCAGCGTTGATCTCTTCCATTTTCGCCTGAACTTTACTCAGCTCATCGATCCATGCCTGCTCACTTTCTGCGTTAGCAAAACGTGCATAAACACCAGGCTCACCGGTTTTCTTGTGTTCAAGAAGATAGTTGGTAATACCGCCATAAGCTGACACAACAAAAATTCGGTTATACAGTTCCTCTGGTGTGGTGCGCTTACCCACCAAAATGGTGTCCATCAATTCCTCAAAGCGGCTCATGGAAGTGCCGCCGATCTTCTCAACTGTATGCATCTTCTTTCCGGATATTTCTGGTTCTAGCTTAGGGATTTACTCCCAAAGCAAAAAAAATTGGGCCCAAATTTTACATCAATATGATGGATTTGTGATCATTTAATTGCCTTCAGACAGAAAAAAGCCCCGTATTCTCGCGAATACAGGGCTTTTCTGCTTAAAGCTATTCTATGTTTAGGTAAACATACCTTTAAACATAAAGAAGAACATAATCGCTAGACCGGCACCTGCAGGCAGTGTCACCACCCAAGATACAAAGATCGTACCTACAATACGTAGGTTAAGTGCAGCCATACCTCGCGCAAGACCTACGCCCAATACAGCACCAACCAATGTGTGAGTAGTAGAGATCGGCAAACCAGTACCCGACGCAAATACAACTGTTGTTGCAGCAGCAAGTGTCGCAGCGAAGCCACGGCTTGGCGTAAGCTCAGTAATGTTGTTACCTACCGTAGCGATTACCTTATGGCCGTACATAACAAGACCAGCAACGATACCGCCACCACCAAGTAGCAAGATCCATACAGGCATTGCAGATTTCTGCGCCACTTCACCACCAGCTGATACAACACCTACTACAGCAGCTAGAGGGCCTACCGCGTTTGCAACATCGTTAGAACCGTGGGCAAAAGCCATTGCGCAGGCAGTGAACATCATCAAGATACCAAATAGCTTCTCTACACTAGTAAAGTGATGTTCGCGATCAGCTTCTGGATCAGGCGTGATGCGTTTTTGCATCTTCATACCGATCAACATGATGATTACAGCAATACCAATTGATGCTAATGCGCTTTGACCCCAGCTAAGATCTAAACCAACGTGTTTAAGACCTTTAGTGAAGGTCACCATGGAAACCATGAAGCCTACTAGGAAGATATAACCTGGGATATATTTTTTAGCGTTAGCAAAAGGATTATCAGTATCGAGTATCAACTTTTGTACGCTTCTAAATAAGAAGAAGGCTATCAGCCCGGCCGTAACCGGCGATACGACCCAACTTGCTACGATCTTAGATACTTTACCCCAGTTAACCGCATCAACAGAGATACCAACTGCTGCGAAGCCAACAATCGCACCTACGATAGAGTGTGTAGTAGATACAGGCCAGCCAAAGTGAGTAGCAATTAACAACCAGATACCCGCAGCTAATAGCGCAGATAACATACCAAACACGAGCAAATCAGGCGTTCCAGACAAGATCGCCGGGTCTATAATACCCTTACGAATTGTTGCTGTTACCGCACCACCCGCAAGATAAGCCCCAAGAAATTCGAAAATAATTGCGATCATAATCGCTTGTTTCAAAGTCAATGCCTTTGAACCAACCGAAGTACCCATGGCATTGGCAACATCGTTTGCACCAACGCCCCAAGCCATAAAGAAGCCAAACACACATGCCATAATTACAAGGATATGGCCGTATTGAGAAATGATTTCCATCTTTACTTACCGAATGAATTAACGAGCAACTAATAGCTGTAAACGACTACCAACCTGTTGTGCGCGATCTGCCAGGTCACCGATTGAACTAATAACCTGATAGAGGAACATAACATCTACCGGCGGAAGTTCTTTCTCGATGCTAAACAGTTTCAGGCGAATAGCACGTTCGTGCTCATCCGTGTTGTGCTCTAGGGCATCCAATTTTTCTAGCATTTTTTCGATGACGTCGATCTCATGACCACCGAAACCGCTATTTACAAGTTCGTCCAGTTCTTTAAGTGCAGTCAATGCTTGCTCAGACGTTTGCAAAGCGACGCGAACGTAGTCTTTCATATCTTGTTGCATCTCTGCTGGCACTTTCATTTGACGGCCAAGCATAATGCCTGCGATATCTTTCGCACGATTAGCAATTTTGTCCTGCATACGTACAACTTCTAAGAGATCTGTACGAGGAACTGGAAGGAAAATACTTTTAGGCAGATTCTGGCGAATCTCTTTTTTCATAGCATCCGCTTCGCCTTCTAAAACGGCGATACGTGCTTGTACTTTATCAGCCTCATTCCAATCATCTGCGATCACCGCATCAAAAAATGGAATAAGCTCAACAGCACACTCTTGCGCTTTTGCAATGTGATCCTGCATTGGTTTGAACGGTGAACGCGCAAACATCTGCAAGAATGGGGTACTGGTTGCTACCATACAACGCACCTTAAAAGTCAAAAAATAAATTGAACACACCTGTGTTCAGGCGCGCGAATTATGACGGAATTATTGCGTAGAGTAATTACAGTTTTGTTACAAAACCGTCATTTTTCAGTAAAAAAACTGAAATATTTGATGCAAGGCAGACAAATGATGTACTGCGAATATGCCTTGTAAATCCGTTGCATCACAATGTATATACATAAAGCTAATAAGGTTTAATTACGATCTATTTGTTCACATCTTTCCTAAAAATATATGAGTCCATTCCCGACTCAATTCGGTCCGATTCAAAATCCACTAAAGTCAATTCGGCACAATGACCTAAAAGTTCATTTTCTCTTAAGCAAAATCGCTTCGAAAAACCGGTACGTTCATGCTGGAGCAGATTGAACGTAGTCATTAATAAAGTACCTTCTGGCTTCAATAGACTTAACAGTTTTTCCCAGAATCCATCAGCAGGTTTATATCTGGAGACAACTATCGAATCGAACAATCCCAGATCTGACAAATCAACCGATGCCTCTTCTAGATCCATCTGATGTGTTTCCACTTCCAAACCCAACTTAGTCATAGCCTCAGACAAACGATCCAAACCTACTTGAGAGATATCTGTTGCTACCGGGCTAAAGCCTTGTTTGGCCAGAAAAATAGAGGCAGCCCCATCTCCTGCTGCCAGATCTAATACACGACCTGTTTTTAAAAAACGCCACTGACGTTGTAGATATTCTGGTGCAACAGGCTCCGATTCTAGGCCTTGGCTTTTCGCCAAGTATCTTTGATCCCATTTTTGCTGTGCTTTGCTCATTGAAATCCTTAAGAATAGATATGTGCAGAAGAAGGTTAATTAACAATGATTGCTTAGCTATAAAAATGCAGAGCCAATTGTTTCGTAAGGTGAAAAGCCTTGTTTCAACCAAAAATCATCAGCCTCTGTATTTCCTGGGTGCCATCCAGCCTGAACAGAGGTCACCCCTTGAGCTTTAAGCCACTGTTTAGCATCCGCGACCAATGCTTGCCCTATCCCTTTTCTACGCTGATCAGGTTCGACCCATAAATTAAACAAAACACTGCTATTAGGCTGAGTATAAGCTGTTTGCTGATTCAGAATGACGGCAATCGTCCCATAAACCTTTTCGCCCTCAGCTATAAATACCATAGCATCATCTCTTTCAATACATTGCTCAAGCGTGTGACGGAGCTGATTTTCAAGATGTTCAGGAATAGGCATACCAAATGGCTTAGCATGATGAATAGGCAGATACGATGTAAGTTGCTGCCACTGTTTAAGCACAACATCTATTCGATCAGGCCCACACACGCTGATTAGAAAAGACTCTTTATTAGAAAGATCCATTACATTTATTCCGATATTCCATGTACAACTACTTTATCATTTTGGAATAACGATTATTAAGTTCTTTACCTTCTATATAAGTCATCTTATCCGCTAACTTATACAGTTCTGACAAACGATCTTCAGCGCTTGGGTGACGCTTACTAAAAGCCTGCCAAAAGGAACTATCATCCTGTTGAGCATCTATCTTTTGCAATACAGCGATATAAGCCATGGGATCATAGCCAGCTCTGGCTGCGATCACCATGCCCATCTTATCCGCTTCTAATTCATCACTTCGAGCCAAACCATCACTGTAAACATCCTGAATGGTATTCAGCAGTTTATTTTCAACTGAGTGGTCACCAAATACCGTAGCTCCACTGCTATCCGAATCGCTTTGACTGTCACGCAAGAACCGAGCAAGATCTGCTGCAATACCGATCTTAGCTTCCTTCTGAATAGCACGGAGATGGTGCTTTTGAACCACATGTGCAATTTCATGAGCTAGCACACCTGCAAGCTCAGCTTCGCTCTCCAACTGCTCTAAAGTCCCCGTTGTAATATAGATAAATCCACCGGGCGTGGCGAAAGCATTAAAACTATCATCTCGTAACACTGAAAAGGTCCAAGGGATATCAGATCGTTCAGTTTGTTGAGCGAGCCACATTCCCACTGAATTCACATACTTTTGAACATCTCGGACGTTATATATAGAGGCTTTTTGAAGCAGAACAGCACTCACTTCCTCACCGATCTCAACTTCTTCAGCCAAGCTTTTCTCAAATAGATCGGTCGATTTTTTTCCTGCTTCCATTAATGGGGTCAGATTGATGTTATTGACCTGACAGCCGCTTAAACCCAGCAAAAGAAAACCAGCAACAACCCCTTTGATAGCGTTTATTTTCAATATAGACATAAGCTACTCCACATAATTCATGCTTCGTGCTTTCAACCCCCCTTCCCGTGCAAACTTGGTAGCCACATCTGCACTCACTTTATAACCTTTTACTTTGCTAAGGGAGACACCTGACCCACTCGATATAATCCCACCTTCATCCAACCCCCTAACACCCGTGGTCAGCGTTGTTTTGGAGCGATATTGCATATTGCCCGCAACTTGCTGCGTGCTAGGCTCACTCACATACCGAAGGTTTATCATTTTCACCCAACCGGAGTGGGCGTTCCCCGTTCGTACTTCGTACCAACCACCGCTTCGTCGCAGAATATTTACAGAGGATTTTTCAGAGAGTTTCGTAACGACAGTGCTAGAAATTGAGGGCGTTTGATAGACAGAGATATCTCTGACTGTGTAGGCAGTTTGAGCAGTCACCCAAGTGGAGCACATAAATGGAAGACCGATAATTAGTAATTTAAGGTTCATCACTCAACCTCCTTGGCTGATAGACGGTTACCAATTTTTCCCGGCCTTTAACCTTATAGTCACCAATCAGCTCGAAGTCAAAAGCATCCCCACATGCCTGCCGAGTTTCTTCAGAAACTAAAATTCTTCGTCCCGTTTCTTTAGTCAGCCCTTCAATACGACTGGCTACGTTTACCGCATCACCAATGGCAGTGTAATCATAGCGACTTTGCGTGCCTATAGCCCCAACAACTACTTCCCCTGTATGGAGGCCAATGCCGATATCGAAATCAAACAAACCAAACTCCCGTCTGAAGCCGAGCATTTGATCCACCATATCCAAAGCCGCGTTTACAGCAGCAATCTCTTGTCCGGGATTTTCAATGGGCTCACCCCAAAATGCCATAATGGCATCACCAATAAATTTATCGAGGGTACCTTTATACTGAAAAATAACTTCAACTTGACGAGAAAAGTAATGATTAAGCAGATCGACAATTTCGGTAGCACTGCGATATTCAGAAAGATGAGTAAACTCACGAATATCGGTAAATAAGATGGTTACCCGCGTGCTCTTTCCTGCCAAAGCTTGATCGGTGATACCTTGTTCAAGCAAAATATTCACTACTTTCGGGTCCAAAAAACGGCCAAAAATATCGACCGTTTTTCTCATCTCTCTCTGTTGCTGCAATAAACGGAATGCGTAAAAAGAAACCGCAATAAAAATATACGCGACCAGCCAAGTCATAACAGGGAACATCATCCCTTCCATGATCAAAAGCAGATAACTGAACAGCACGTTTACTCCGATTAAAATGCCTATTCCGATGAGTGCGTAATAGAAACTTCCCACACGAACCAGCAATAGCACTAAAACACCAAAGCTTACGCCCACAATCACCAAAGCCAGCAAAGTGTCTACTGGTTGAAGAAAGCTCTGATCAATAAAGTTATTAATAGCCGTAGCTAAGATAAAAACACCGGGGTAAGTACTACTAATCGGTGTGACTTGGATATCATGTAAACCCGCAGCAGTTGAACCGATAACAATAATTTTGTCCTTAAAATAGTTTACCTCTTTGAAATCATCTCCTTGGGTCAACTGCTTATATACTTCGCTATAAGAAAGTCTAGGATAGGGCTCACCTTTGCCTTGATACCAATCGATCCAGATTGACTGCTCTTCAATTTCAAAACCATTAAGGTCAACAGCGATTCGCGCAGGCATCGTCATAATCCCCCAATCAGATATTGGATGAATTGCAGCGTACTTGCGCCCGACACCATCATCATCAGGATGGAAATTAATACTGCCTAAACGCCAAACACTCGCGTCAACCGCATTAGGTAAGACCAAACTTGCATGAGGAATAGATGAAACTGTATCCGGCTTTCGAATGGGGACGGTTTCTGGATATTGATCTAAACGCGGAAACAGATGATCAGAATAGGTTTGCAGATGTAAGAAAGGTAGATAAACATTATCCGATGTAGCCAACACCTCGCTAAAATACTGATCACTTTCTGGGTTAAAAATATCTCTATCAGCAAACAGAACATCAAACACCACTGCTGCAGGCTTCTGTAACTGCAACAACTCGACCAGCTCGGCATGTACAGCCCTTGGCCAAGGCCAACCACCCGCAATAGGCGCAAGATTATTCAGGCTCGAATCATCTATATCGATAACCACGATATGCTCACTTGCGACTCTTTTGTCTGCTCGCTGTTGAAGCGTTAAATCAAGCCAGTAGTTTTCGAGCGGTGGAAGCAGTGGTGAATGGAAATTAAAGGCAGCAAATAAGCAAAATAAAATACTCAGCACTGAGATCGCTTTAATTTCCGAGAGGAGTTTGCTGGCGGGCATAGCCATCCTTATCTGACCTAGTTTGTTACTACCTTATAGAAAGTAGCTTTAATACAGCATAGGCCAGAGAACGACAGACACAAAAAAGCCCCGTAAAAACAGGGCTCTAAAAATTCAGTTAGTTAGATTAGAAAACGCCTAATTCCAATTTAACCTGATCTAACCAATCAGAAAGGCGCTCATCGGTTTGATCACGCTGCCAATCTTCATCTAGAGCTAAGCCGATAAAATGTTTTTTATCGTCTGTTAGTGCTTTAGATTCTTCAAATTCATAACCTTCTACAGACCAGTGACCAACAATTTCTGCACCTTTGGCTACGATTTTATCATGTAGCATACCCATTGCATCGACAAACCATTCAGGATAGCCAAACTGATCACCAAGACCGATAAAGGCAGCCTGTTTACCACTGAAATCCAACTGGTCCACTTCATCCCATACTTCCAGCCAATCTTCCTGTACTTCACCATAATCCCACGTAGGTATAGCAAAAATAAGAATATCAAAATCTTTTGCTGCAGAGAGTGAACTGTCTGCGACATCAAATAACTCTAGTTCGCCGGCATCCCAACTACCTTTTATCTTATCTGCAATATCGCCAGTATTACCTGTTGTGGTGCCGTAAAATAACGCTGCCTTCACTACCTACTCCAATACCTACACGCTAATGATAACACTTATCATTATCCATCTAATAACGACACTTATGCAAGCCTGATGCATATAAAATTTTGTTCTAGAAATAAAAAAGCCCAGCATATAGCTGGGCTTTAGAAACTTTATATCCTAGATCAGGCTAAGCTGAGTTCCTCATCCGCTGCCATTTCAACTGTTGCAGCGGGTCTCTGATTTCCTTTTTTATTCACGTTTTTCTGGTGAATCTTATCTAGCTGACGATCAATTTTATCAGCCATCGCATCCAGAGCAGCATACAAGTTATCAGCGGATGCTTTCGCAAAGATATCTTTACCTGCTACGTGAATTGTTGCTTCAGCAACGTCCTCACGATCATTTTTTTCAATAATAACGTGAGCACTAGTAATAACTTCGTAACGTTCTTGGCTGCTGTTCAGCCATTCCTCTACTTTCTCTTTTACACTGTCAGAAACTTTAGCATTGCGGTGAGTAATTTTGATATTCATGTGCAAATCCTTAATGCCTTGTTGCAGTGAGAGCGCTATGAATTAATGTTTTTGTGCGCCCCTGTACACTTACAGTAGTACCATTCTGACAATGGATTACAAGTACTTTTTTCGCTTCATGAAGAAAAATTGATAGCTGACAGGCAAAACTGTTCAAACACCAAACAGTTGTTACTAGGATTTAGCCGTTTTACGGGAAGAAAGGGACAACAATCCAGCCGAGAAGATCAAGCACAAACCTATTAAGCTGTAGACGCCTAATACTTCATCCCATAATAACCAACCAAACAGTGCAGCAAAGACTACCGAAGCGTATGTGTACGGCCCCAACTGTCCTGCTGGTGCAAGACCATAGCCTTTACTCAATAACAGCTGGGCAACTGTTGAGGTAATGGCCATCAGCAATAACCAACCCAATTCAACTAAATTGGGCGTAACCCAATTAAGCATCGCTGGCGGCAAAGCTAAAACGGTACTAAACAAAGCGAAATAAAAAACGATGCGACTGGCTGGTTCTGTATCGCTCATCCTACGGATAATAACTTTTGCTAGCGCCCCCAGCATTGCACCAAAAAGCGCAATTAGCACAGCAACATTGAGTGTTCCCTGCCCGGGATTCAACACTAGAAAAACACCAAAGAAACCAACACATATTGCCAGTTTCACTACCCCAGAAATCTTTTCACCTAACCACCATAAGGCGAATAATGGAATAAAGAATGGAGCTGTTTGTTTGATCAACGCCGCCTCTGCTAAAGGCAAGTGTCCCCATGAATAGTAAAGACACATCATGGCAGTCACACCGACCGCCGCACGCGCAATATGAAATCGAAGAGAGCTCGTTTTTATCGAGGAGATCCCATTTCGCAATAACCAAGGCATCAATAGAATTAACGCAAAGAGGTTACGGGCAAATACGATAATCTCAGTGGGTAGCTGATGAGTGATCTGCTTTACGACCATGCCAGAACAGACCAAAAACAGTTCTGACAGAATGATAAACAGCGCACCTTGATAAAGCGCTTGTGTGGGCATAGAGGCTTGAGGATTATTAAGGAATAAATGACTAGCAATCAAAGTCTACCTTGATCGCTAGTCGAATTTTACCTTAATTAGACTTCAATTACTTCAAAGTCGTCGGATAGACTGTCTGCCTGCTCTTTACTGGTGATCACTGCCACACTGCCTTCTTTATCCAAAAGATAAGTTTTGGCAACACGCTTTAGATCATCCAATGTCACATTCAAGATACGCGCACGAAACGCTTTACGCTGCTCAGGCGTACGTCCAAACAAAGCGCTGTGGAATGCCTGCTTAGCTTCACCAGCCGGTGATCCTGGCTTATCAATCGAGCTGACAACACCCAGAATCGCTTCTTCTAATTTCTGAGCATCATGATCAGTCTCCAGAAGCCATTTCACCGCACCATCAAAGTCATCCAAGGTTTCAGATAAACGAGGATCACGGTAAGAGAAGAAACGGAAAGCTGCATCACCTGAATCCTGACCAGCGCCAGAGCCGTAAGCACCGCCTTTTTCGCGAATAACTCGGTGTAGATAGCCATTACGCAGAAAGTCCCCCAAAATTGTAAGTGGCGCAGAATCAGGGTGATCTACCGCCACGGTAGGGAATGCTTTAGCACAGAAGCTTACCTGTGTACTGGTAACCCAAGCTTGTTTCACCTTACTACGTAATTCTGGCAGTAAGAACCCTGCAGAGGTTTCACTCGGCACATCTGCCCAGATAGACTCTAAGTAGCTCTGAACACTAGCCTGATACTCATCTTCAGCCACTACTAGGTATTGACGTGGGGCAAGCTGGATCTTGCTATGCAACTCTTGGAGACGTTGTGAAAGCTGTTTAAGAGCATCTTCATTCTCTAGCTGATCATCCAGCTGCTTGTAATAGCAGATAGAATCAAGACCTTTTGTTGCATGAGACAGTGCTGCAGCCGGGCTCATCTTCGCTGCTGCAGCCATCATTGCGAATGCATGGCCTTGCCCGGTGATACCTTGTTCTTTACGAGTACGTTGTTGAGATACCACTTCACGAATACGAGGCAATTCATCAAAGCGTGCAAATTGCAGCGTCTCTTTCAGCAGATCCAACAACGCCTCATGTTTAGACACTAAGGCTTTACCGGTTAATGTGAAGTAACCTTTTACATCCTGTTCATTATCAGGCGCACCTCTTACCGAAGCAAAACCATGAACGCCACCGGTCACTTCAGTTTGATACTGCTGATTTTCTTGATAAGTGCGATCACCACAGCCCAATTCAGTAAGAAGATAGCTGTATAGCGGCAATATGTGCTGCTCATCTTCCGTTAACTGCGGAAGCTGCATAATTACCTGCTGATAAACAATACCGTTGGTGCCTCGATCATAACGGGTCAAAGGTAGCGTAGACTCAACCGCCACATTTTCAGGCACAGACATCTCATCCGGTACATCGGTCAATGTCACTTTAGGTAGAATCGATTCATCATCGACCTGTTCTTGACGCTCGGCTAACTCAGCTGCACGATCAATTAGCTGCTGTTTATCTGCATCCGATAAACCCGCTTTAATTTGAGCTAACTGCGCTTTCTCTGCAGCATCACGACTAGCTGCTAGTTTGTTGTCTGGGCGTAAAGTCAAACGAACGCGATGCGGGTTATCTAACAGCTCCTTAACCATGGACTGCACAAAGTCAGGCTGTTTGATCGCTTCACGCAGCTTTTCTAGCACTGGATCAAGGTTCAGAATAGCGATTGGATCGCCTTTGTTAACGGCTGCCCCGAGCGAAGACATGATCAAACTCAGGCCATAAGGATAGCCATCACCATTAATTTCGCGCTGTTGCAGTTCTAACTGATGCAACTGGGCTTCCAGCATAGCTTGAGGTACACCCCCTTCAGCAACCTTATGCAAGGTATTCAATACCAATTTTTCAAATTCTGCCGCAGATTCGGGCTCACTGCCTTCAATACCGCACATGAAGCTCATTTCACGATTGGAATCTTCTAAACCACATAATGGCGAAGGAGCGCTGCCTAAATCAGTTGATTCAAGCGCATAACGTAGCGGAGAAGCACTATTATCCAGTAACACACGTGACATAAGGTGTGCTTTAAGTTGTGCTTCTAAATCATTGGAATGACCCAGAAGCCAAGCTAAAACATGGTGTGTTTTGCCACTTAGATCCACTTGGTCAAGGTCATAACCTTCTTCCACCCGCAATGGCGAGTGGTAGCGTTTCTCATCATGAATTTCGATAGAAGTGCCCAGCTTTTCAAAACGGCTTAGCGCTTTCTCTTCAAAGAAGCCCTGAAGTTCAGCAGCAGGAATATCACCAAAAGTCATAATGACCGCATTACTCGGGTGGTAATGGGTTTTATAAAATTCAATTAGCTCATCATAACTTAGGTCAGGGATGCTCTCTGGCTCACCGCCGCTGTTGTGATGATAGGTTGTTGTCGGGAACAGGTATTTCGTCACTGACTGCCACAAACGAGAAACCGGCGAACTCATCGCACCTTTCATCTCGTTGTAAACAACACCTTTGTATTCTAAATCGGATTCAACATCACCTGTTTCAGAAAACTCGATACGATGCCCTTCTTGTTCAAAATCCAGAGGATCTAAACGACTGAAGAAAACAGCATCAAGATAGACATCTAAAAGGTTGAAGAAATCTTTGCGGTTTTGGCTAGCAAATGGATAAGAGGTCCAGTCACTGCTCGTCATTGCGTTCATAAATGTATTAAGTGAACGGCGCGTCATCATAAAGAATGGATCACGTACCGGGAAACGTTCACTACCACACAACGCTGTGTGCTCTAGAATATGCGCAACGCCTTTTGAGTCTTCCGGCACAGTCCTTAGACCGACAAGGAAAACATTCTCAGTATGATCAGCCGCTATATGGAAATGAGAAAGGCCAGTCTTTTTATGCTCGTATTCCGTTACATCAATTCCTAAAGACTCAATCTTTTCTGATCTAACAAATTCAAAAGATGAGTGTGATTCTACGACTGTATTCGATTGCGTCATGAAAATACTTGATCCTGTTACTAAAGGGACTCTACCAAAGCTAAACGTTAGTTAGCTGTCCCGAGGTATTGAGGTGAAGAAAGCTTTCAAGCAGATAGCCAATCCCGCTATAGCCAACCCCTCCCATATAAGCCCTGTTTTTGGGCTAAAGAGTATCACCTGATTGTAATAGCTATTTGGTTATATGAACAACCTATCGGCCAATATAGGCACAAAGCGGGTGCAATTTGACTTCAAGAATTTTTATTTTTCTCCAAAAACAGCTCAAAAAGCTGATTTGAGTAGAACTTAACTCTTTTATACCAATCACTCTAACTCATTGTTATATAGGTGTTTAATCATCTAAAGCAATGCATATAAATATTTTTGTGCAATGCACAAAAAAATATTTGACAGGTTATTTATTAACCACTATATTTATCTCAAATGCTGCAACGCACAAAAACACTTTATTAAAGATTCTCAGAGGAATGGAAAATGTACGATGATCTAATGAAAGATGTTCAGGAAAAAATGCAACCAGCAATCGACGTTGCTGAAGTGAACAAAAAAGCACTAGAAACTCTGTTCTCTTTGCAGTCTGAATATGTAACTGATTTCGTAGATTCAAGCGTAGCTCAGCTTAAAGCTCTATCTGAAGTAAAAGAGCCTAAAGAAGCTATTGAACTACAAGTTGAGTTTTTCAAAGCTCTAGAAACCAAAACTACTGCGACTGCAGAAAAAGAGCTAGCTGCTCTAAACTCTGCAAAAGAAGAGATCTCTGAGATCGTAGAAAAGAGCCTTAGCGAAATTCGTGAGATGCCTTACGTATCTGATTTCAACAAGTTTCTAACTGAAGCAGCTGAAGCAACTTCTGCTGTAGTAGCTAACGCAACTAAAACTGAAGCAGCACCAGCTGAACAAGCAGCGGCTCCAGCTAAGAAAGCACCTGCGAAAAAAGCTCCTGCAAAGAAAGCACCTGCGAAAAAAGCAGCGACTGCTGAGTAATTCATCGTTGGGGGTCACGTAACGACCCCACTTCTCTACTCTGGCTGGTTTAATCAGCCGTATTTCTTTGCCGGTCTCCCAGACCGGCTTTTTTTATTTAAGCCTTTGATTATTGCTCTTTGGCCATTTCAGGCAAAGGCCCTTCCAAGCCCATCGCGAACTGCATAACTTTGTTTTTAGCTGGCGTTACACGACCTGCCAAACCCAAACCAATATTGCGCAAAACTTTTAGTGGACCGTTCTGATTACTAAATACTCGGTAGAACGCATCCATTGTCTGCATCATCAATAAATTATGCTTACGGCGCTGCTTTTCATACTCCTTCAGCAACGCCAATTCAGTAATATCTTCACCTGTATTAGCAGCCGCTAAAATCACTTCAGAGAGAGCAGCTGCATCAAGCAGGCCTATATTAACACCCTGTCCAGCTAGAGGATGAATCATATGTGCAGCGTCACCTGCTAAAGCTAGACCTTCTAAGACATATTCCTGCGCATGTTGGCGACGAAGCGGGAAAGCTCCTCGGCTAAGTAACTGATCAATTTCGCCCAACGCATCAGGGAAGGTAGATTTAAGCTCTTGCATAAAGCTTTCATCATCCTGAGCTAAGAGACGCTTTACGTTATCCGGTGTGTTATACCAAACCAGAGAAGCGTTATTGCCTGAAAGAGGTAGAAAGGCAAGCGGACCTGTCGGTGTAAACTGCTGCCAAGTGATATCTTCTTGAGCAAATTTAGTCGTCACAGAAGCAACCAGTGCATGCTGCTCGTAATCCCAACGAGTAACACCAATACCTGCTGCTTGACGAACACGAGACTCACCACCATCCGCAGCGATCAGTAGGCGCCCTATTATTTCGCGATCATCTTTCAATCTAACGATGCTGCTACCAGGAGAATAATCGATAGCCTCAACTTCAGCGGGACAGATCAGATCAACATTTTCAAATGTCTGTAAACGCTCTAAAAGTGCTAGCTGAATCACACGGTTTTCGACAATATGACCAAGGTGATCACGGCCAATATTATCGGAAACAAATTCGGTAGATGCCTTTTCTTCGCTTGCTTCCCAAACCTTCATACGTCGGTAAGGGCAACTACGACGAGATAGAATCCCCTCCCATGCACCTACTCTCTGAAGAATATTCTCCGAAGCAACGCTGATAGCAGAAACACGCAAATCATTTGGTTGGGAAGCTTCATATTCCGCAGGATATCGACTTTCCAAGACGGCAACTGATAACGGGCTGTTTCCAAGAGCACAAGCGATCGTTGCACCCACCATACCACCACCGACAATGACGACATCGTAACGCGTATTCATAATTCCCAACCAACTTACTTATTTTTGACTGTCCCGAAGTATACCCAAAGAGCCTGCCAACATCTTGAGAAAGATCAACAATTGTTAACGCGCTTTGATTAGCGAGTGATTCTTCAGGGTATTCATATTCTCCCAAAGCGGTTTGCTCTATAATGCAGCTTTGCAACAAAACCTAACCAACTTTACTTTTACCGAGTGCCCTGTGTCTGATACCTGCTTCTCAAATCTCAATCTTCCAAAACCGATGCTAAAGAACCTGGATCATCTAGGCTATAAGCAGATGACGGCTATCCAAGAGAAGGCCCTACCCGAGGTTTTGCGAGGTAATGACCTCATTGCGAAAGCAAAAACAGGCAGCGGCAAAACAGCTGCGTTTGGTATAGGTACACTGCTGAATTTAAACCTTCGTAGTTTTGCCACACAAGCCTTAGTACTTTGCCCTACACGTGAATTAGCAACACAAGTTGCTAATGAGCTAAGAAAGCTTGCTCGCTTTACTGAAAACGTGAAGATTCTTACTCTCTGTGGTGGCCAATCAATTGGGCCTCAGATTGGCTCTTTGGAGCATGGCGCACATATTGTTGTAGGTACACCGGGTCGTATCAAAGACCATCTACGTAAGAAAACTCTGCGCTTAGATAAAGCCACTACCGTAGTGCTTGATGAAGCGGATCGCATGCTTGATATGGGTTTTTCTGATGACATTCGTGACATCATAGGGCAGACCCCAAAGAAACGCCAAACACTGCTATTTTCTGCTACTTACCCAAAGACCATTGCGAGCCTGAGTGCAGACATTCTCAATCAGCCAATTACGGTAGAGGTAGAATCCACTCACCAACAATCTCAGATTGAACAACATTTCTTTGAGATCGAAAAAGAAAATAAGCTAGAGAATTTGAGCGCGATTTTAGCTCAGTTCAAACCAGAGTTTGCAGTGATTTTCTGCAACATGAAGCAAACCTGTAATGATGTTCAGCAGCACCTAAAATCCTTGGGCTATAGCGCAAAAGCGATACACGGCGATTTAGAACAACGCGATCGTGACCAAATACTAGTGCAATTCGCCAACCGCAGTTGCTCTATCCTTATCGCGACTGATGTAGCAGCGCGTGGATTAGATATTGATGACCTCCCTTGTGTCATCAACTACGATCTTACTCGCGACGCTGAAGTTCATACTCACCGTATCGGTCGTACAGGCCGTGCAGGTAAGCAAGGCATGGCACTAAATCTTTATCAGCCATCAGAAGCTTATAAAGTGGCTTCCATTGAAAAGTATTTGGATACAGAGTTCCCCGTGACTGAACTACCAGACGCAGATCCGAACTATCAGCCGAATAACCCACCAATGGCTACGCTTGCGATTGCTGGAGGTAAGAAGAACAAAGTTCGCCCTGGCGATATCTTAGGTGCATTAACAGGCGATGCTGGAATACAAGGCAGCCAAGTAGGCAAGATTAATGTGTATGATTTTGCTGCTTACGTTGCCGTTGAACGCAAAGTTGCACGAAAGGCAGCCGAGCGCTTGAGCCAAGGTAAAATTAAAGGCCGCAAGTTTAAGGTCCGTCGTCTTTAACCTTTTTTACGGGCTAAACGCTCAAAGTGACGGCGATACTGGTCTGCCAGTATCGCCCATTTAAACCGATCGACATTCACTTGCTCCCCCCACTCACCTGCGTACTTTCTTTCTACTAACTGATCTAATCGTTCAGCCAAGACTTCAGCTTCGCTTTCTTCTTTATACCGGCAGGCTTCAGGGAACAATTCTCTATACGCTAACCTTTCAGGGACTAAGGGCTCCGCCCCAGACGCAACCCCTTCTAGAACAGCTATCCCTTGGTAATCATGTACAGCCGTTGAAAGCACAACATCCGCTTTACGCAGTAGAGCCAGATAATCCTCACGCGACGAAAGATAACCCCACTCTCCAGCGCAATCACCGAGTAGCACACGGAGTTGTTCAAATTGCTCTGGCACCTTTCTAAACTGCTGCCCGACCACATGGAGCTTAAAGTCCTTGCGTTTCTGGATAAGCTGTTCAACTGCATCAAGTAGCAGTTGAGGGTTTTTATCGTATTCCCAACGGTGATTCCAAACGATATGAACTTCATCAGATACAGGAGAATGTATTTGGTAGCTATCAGACTTGATAGGAACAGACAGCACCGATGAATTATCTCTAATCCGTTCGATCAAATTTGCTGGTACTTGATCGGGCATCTTTTTCAAGAGAGCTTTCGCGCCATCCAAAAGCGTCTGTCGATTATATTCACTGTTAAATAAACAATAATCCGCAGCCAGCGCGGTATAAAGGTTCAGAATGCATGGCTCAACGGTTTTAAATGCTTTACCAGACTCAGGATAAGCGAATTGGTTTTCGTGGAAGTACACCAGTGTTGGAATTTGGGCTAAAGATGGAACAAAACCACGCAAGGCAGATAGGTCTGTCATAGAGGTCGCAACGACTAGATCATAAGGCTGGCTTAATACTTCCCTTTCGTTAAACGCCCAACTAAGACTGTTCCCTCTCATACGCCAACTGAAATAGCGGCCCGGCAGAGACAAAACAGTCCATTCGTGTTCATTTAAGTGCTCAACAAGCCCTTTACGCCAATAAACATGACTATCCGCATCATAAGCTGAGAGAAGGAGTATTCGCATAAAGCCGCCATTGAAAAAAGCGCTAGTGTATCAGCCAAATTTTGCTTTGTCCTATTACACTTAAAACAGAGCAACAAAACCAAAAGTATCGAAATACGATACCTTCTTTGAATCTTTAGCCCTATATCCTCAAACTCCACATACTTTACGTATCAACTTTTGAGGAAACCGTAATGAAAATGACAAAGTTCAACAGCGTAATCAATGACCTAGAAAACTGCGTACAAGAAGGAGACATTATTTTTATCTCCATCAATAGTTTTCTTTACCGCCAGGTCGCAAAAGGCACTGGCAGCTGGACTTCGCATGTTGGCTTTGTCGTTAAAGAAAATGATGAATGGTTTGTTCTAGAAAGCGCTGTTCCCTGTGTTAGACGCACGACTCTAAAAGATTTTGTATCGCGCACAACAAACGATGAAGTGAGCATATTACGACTCAAACAGCCTCTAGCCGGTAGAGACATAAGCAAATTAAAACAAACCGCTGAGAAACGTATGGGGCGCTTTTATCACTTAGGCTTTAAATTCGATTCCAAGCGACAGTTTTGTTCGAAATTTGTTTATTTAACCTTTAAGGAGGCGTTAGGGATAGAGTTAGGTAAAGTACAAACGCTAGCTGAACTATTGGATGAAAACCCACAAGCCAGCGTTAACTTTTGGCGCTGCTGGTACTTTGGTTTTGTACCTTGGCAACGAAAGACAATTACGCCTGCCAGTCAATTGAATGACCCGCAACTCGAAACGATCTATACGACTGTCAGTCAGGGAACCAAAGAACAAGTCTTATGCGACTCAGGCTTACAGAGCAATTGAAGCACGAGGCAATGATTACAGGCATGCTGGTTGCCTGTCGAAAATCATTAACAAAGTGATTCAGTTGCTATGTAAGCCCCGTAGGGTGAGCTCTAAAGCGACCATCTACTTTGTCAGCCAGCTTGAAAAGGTCCAGACATTTCACTGCACTGACTTTCGCGTATCTGGCCGCTTTAGAACCCACTGAGAAAGCATTGGACTTATTCGCAGATTCCCAAACACTGACAGTCAGGACTGTTTCTTACAAAGAGTTATAACGAGCAGCACTGATAAATTCAGAGAAGGTTTCACACCAAATCACAGCCGTAGAATATTTAGCCGGATCTACCCCTTCTGGTAAGTTAACCACAAAGCCATCAAATGTTTTGATTTCTGCAACTTGTACCATATCTCGCTTATTCTCAAGAAAACTCATCTCGTCATCTACAAATACAGGAGAAAGGTAAAGCTTATAATCAGGACCAGGAGCTAATTTACCTTTGAATGCTGCAACACCGCCACCCAACATCACTGAGCCTTCTCCCCAATGCAAAAAGTCACTGCCTTTTAACTCTTTCACAAATTGCCCTTCAAACTGCGCCTGAGCTACAGCCGAAGAGATCTCTTGCTCAGAAGGTCCCTGTGGCTGAATTAGGATAGGTAACAGGTATACGCCTAAGGCAAAGCCAGCAAAGCCAACTAGGCCATGACTAATCAGTAACATTAATTTTTTCATATTCCCCCCTAAAGCTGCTAAAACAGCCAATATAAAAAAACCACCCGAAGGTGGTTTTAAAATAGATCAAATTAGCTTAAAGCTTTTCAATTTCAGCTTTAGCTTTTAACTGAGCAAGGTGATCTTGGTAATCCTGCTGACCTTGACGGTTATTAAGCATCATACCCATAAAGCGAATCTCGTCTTCTTGCAGCTCAATATCTTGCTGACCGATTGCGTCTAGCGCGATAATCATTTTGCTGCCATCTACAGTATCAACTGCTGCATAGGTAGAACCACTTTGCGGTTTTACCATTTTGAATGCGGCGGTAAGAAGCTCTTGTGGAAGCTCTCTCTGGCTACGATTAACTGCAGGCTGCGCTACTACTTCATTACCTTCTGCAACAGTTGCTAGATCTGCACCTTCAGTAAGCTGAGCAACAATAGCGTTCGCTTTTTCAGTCATCGCTGCAGCAACTTGCTGCTCAACCAGAATAGCGCGGATCTGATCAGCCACTTCGTCTTGTGCCTTTTCACGAGGTAGTTGATGTTCAACTACACGTAAAACAACAGAGCGACCAGAATCCAATTCTACTGGCGTGCTGTTCAAACCTTCATTGATCAGCTCCTGATCGAAAGCAACAGCAAGAATCTTCGCGTTGGAAGTAATCGCATCTTCGTTACCAGAACGCGCAAATAGCTCAGTTTTCTGAATCTCTAGTTCTAGCTCTTCAGATGGCTCTACCAGATCACCAGAAGAGAAAGACACATCAGCTAAACGCTCTAACTGCTCAACATACTCTTCTTCAGCCTTCTGATTTAGGAGATCAGAACGAAGCTCTGCTTCAGCTTTTGCAAAAACAGGCACTTCAGACTCAACAACATCAACTAGTTTAATTAAGTGATAACCAAATTCTGAACGAACTGGCTCTGAAACAGCACCTTTTTCTAGAGCATACAAAGCGTCTTCAAAGTCAGTTGAGAAAACACCTTTCTCATTAATACCTAAATCACCACCCATCTCAGCAGATGCTGGGTCTTGAGATTCTGACTTAGCCAACTCTTCAAATACTTCACCTGCTTTTAGGCGCTCAGCAATTGCATCAATCTTAGCTTTTGCAGCAGCATCGTCTTGCTGTTCAGAAATCTCGATAAAGATATGTGCTGAATGACGCTGCTCTTGTGCTTGGAATGTATCAACAAGCTGCTGGTAGGCTGCTTGAAGTTCATCATTAGAAACTTCAATACCTGCTTCTAAAGCACTTCTTTCTAAAAGAAGGTATTCAATCGCTACCTGCTCTTCAGTCATAAACTGTGAACTGTTCTCTGCATAGTAATCGGCAATCTGCTCATCAGAAACCGTAATTTCAGCACGAACATTGTCCGCAGGCAGTGTGAAGTAGCGAAGATCACGCGTTTGATTCTGTAGAACGTTTAGAGAATTCAGTTCATTTGGCAGAGTAAATGCAGATAACATGAACGCTATACGCTCTTGCTCAGTCACCTTCTCTTTACGCACGATATCACGATACATCAACGGCGTAAGACCAGCGTTACGTAACGTCGCTTCAAATTGAGCACGATCAAACTTACCGTCTAAATGAAACTCTTTCGTAGAAAGGATCAGTTGATCAATCATTGCATCAGAGAATGTCAGACCTTGATTTTGTGCAGATTGAACTAAAACAGATTGCTCAATCAGGCCTTCCAAAACCATATTGCTGATCAAACCGTCATCCAGTAGCGAAGGATCAGCATCCTCCCCCATCTGCGACAACATTTGACGACGTTGCAATTGAACACCTTGATAGAGATCTTGCTGACTGATCTCTTCACCATTAACGGTCGCAGGAGCATTACTGCCAGCAGTTAAACTAACCAGCGATTCAACACCAAATAATGCAAAAGTAACTGCAATCAAGCCAACAATAATCTTGGCAATGATTCCCTGAGAGTTATCACGAATGGACTGTAGCATTATGCCTCTAAACCCCTGGCAAAATCTTTAACACATAAAAAAGGCGCATTCTTACAAATGCGCCTTTCAAGAATTTTGTACCTGACTCACTAATATGATTTAGCTCGTCATTCTATGTAGAACAGAGATCGTCTGTTAAACAAAGTTGGCGGAACGGACGGGACTCGAACCCGCGACCCCCTGCGTGACAGGCAGGTATTCTAACCAACTGAACTACCGCTCCTTTCGCGGGTCTTTAACCCGCACCTAAAGTACTTTATCAGTGCTTCAGGCTGGGTAACTCACTAAACTAATGAGCTACCTCCCCTAAGTAAGATCGTGACGCGATCAGATCTTACTTGTTTACTGCGTCTTTCAGAGCCTTACCAGGCTTGAAAGTTGGCAGTGTAGCGGCAGCAATTTCAATTGGCTTGCCTGTCTGTGGGTTACGGCCCGTACGAGCAGCACGCTCTTTCACAGAAAATGTACCGAAACCTACAAGTGCAACAGAATCACCGTTTTGAAGTGCACCAGTAACCGCTTCCAGTGTAGCATCCAGCGCGCGACCCGCAGCTGCTTTAGGAATGTCGGCTGAAGCTGCGATAGCGTCGATCAGTTCAGACTTATTCACGTTGTTCCCCTTTAAATAGATCGTTATTTTTAATTGTTCCGTTATCCATGCCCAGCAAGATGGTCAGGCATTTATACCAAGGTGCAGAAAGGAGTGTCAAGACACCTAGAACACCTTTCTACCCCTGATGAATACTAATGTGGCTTTATTTGCTCCGGCTCAGCTTTTGTAGCCTTTTCCTTTGCCGCTACCACTTCTTTCTCGCTTTTCTCTACAGGTTTTGGTTGATACTTTAGTGCGATGTCCAGCACCTCATCAATCCATTTAACCGCCTTAATATCGATATCTGCTTTGATATTGTCGGGAATTTCCTTTAAATCGCGCTCATTTTCCTTTGGAATAATGACCGTTTTAATTCCCCCGCGGTGTGCTGCGAGCAGTTTTTCTTTCAATCCGCCAATAGGTAAAACCTGCCCTCTTAGGGTGATTTCACCTGTCATTGCTACGTCAGCCTTAACCGGAATATTGGTTAAAACCGATACTAAAGCCGTACACATTCCAATACCGGCACTTGGGCCATCTTTTGGTGTAGCCCCTTCTGGAACGTGAATATGAACGTCTTGTTTCTCATGGAAGTCAGACGCAATACCTAGGGCTTCAGCACGGTTTCTTACAACAGTCAGCGCAGCTTGGATGGACTCTTTCATCACATCCCCTAAGCTACCTGTAGTCACCTGACGACCTTTACCTGGTACCACTGCCGTTTCGATGCTAAGGATATCGCCACCCACTTGGGTCCAAGCTAGACCTGTGACTAGGCCAACCTGATCTTGCTCTTCAGCGATACCGAAGTTATGTTTACGAACACCACTGTAGTGCTCCAACTCAGCTTCTTCAATAACCACTGGCAGATCTTTCTTATCAGCCAAGGCAAGCTCTTTAACTACCTTACGACAAAGCTTAGCGATCTCTCGCTCAAGGCCACGCACACCAGCTTCGCGGGTATAGTAACGGATCAAACCAGTAATGGCACTATCCTTTATCTCCACTTCACCTTTTTTCAAGCCATTATTCTTAAACTGCTTCTCAACAAGGTAATTTCGAGCAATATTCAACTTCTCATCTTCGGTGTAACCCGGGATGCGAATGATCTCCATACGATCCAACAAAGGACCCGGAATATTCATAGAGTTGGAAGTACATACAAACATTACATCAGACAGATCGTAATCCACCTCTAGGTAGTGATCGTTAAAACTGTTGTTTTGTTCTGGATCTAGTACTTCAAGAAGAGCCGATGCTGGATCTCCACGCTGATCCATACCCATTTTGTCGATCTCATCCAACAAAAACAGCGGGTTTTTCACACCTACTTTCGACATCTTCTGCAACAGCTTACCTGGCATAGAGCCGATGTATGTACGGCGGTGACCACGAATCTCTGCTTCATCACGCACGCCGCCTAGCGCCATACGCACGTATTCACGATTCGTAGCACGAGCGATTGAACGGCCTAGAGATGTTTTACCTACACCTGGAGGACCAACCAAACAAAGGATCGGGCCTTTAAGTTTCTTAACTCGTTTCTGAACCGCCAAGTATTCCAAAATTCGGTCTTTAACTTCTTCAAGACCGAAGTGATCTTGATTAAGTACCTTCTCTGCTCGCTTCATATCATGGCGAACTTTAGAGCGCTTAGCCCAAGGAATCTGGATCATCCAATCGATGTAACCACGAACAACTGTTGCTTCAGCCGACATTGGCGACATCATCTTCAACTTGTTGTATTCACTCATGGTTTTATCGAAAGCTTCTTGTGGCATTTTTGCTTCAGCAATTCGATTTTTCAGCTCATCCATATCGTTAGTACCGGACTCATCCAGATCACCTAACTCTTTTTGGATAGCTTTCATCTGTTCATTCAGATAGTACTCGCGTTGACTTTTCTCCATCTGCTTTTTAACCCGTCCGCGGATACGCTTTTCCACTTCAACCAGGTCAATTTCAGATTCCATCAACGCCATTAGATGCTCTAGGCGCTCTTTATTGCTAAGCATCTCTAAAATCTGCTGCTTCTCTTCTAACTTAAGCGACATGTGGGCTGCAATGGTATCTGCCAAACGCCCTACATCGTCGATATTCTGGAGAGAAGAAAGCACTTCAGATGGAATTTTCTTATTTACTTGAACGAATCGTTCAAATTGCTCTAAAACTGTACGCTTGTATAGCTCGCTTTCAGCTTCCGTCAGCTCTTCAATTGCAAGCATATTTGCTTGAGCAGTAAAGAAGCCTTCGTCTTCACTCAATGCGTGAATGGTTGCGCGGTAATCACCTTCCACCAGCACCTTTACAGTTCCGTCAGGCAATTTAAGCATTTGTAATACGCTAGCAACGGTACCCACTTCAAATAGGTCTTCAGCTAACGGCTCATCATCTGATGCGTTTTTTTGTGCAACAAGAAGAATTTCTTTTTCCCCAGACATTGCAGCTTCTAGGGCTTCGATTGATTTTTCCCTTCCCACGAATAATGGGATAACCATATGCGGATATACCACTACATCCCTTAACGGGAGCACCGGCAATTCGATTAGTTGTTCCTGAATGTCGTCATGTTGTGTCATGAGCAAAAGCCTCATCAACCAGTCCGCGATGTATTGCGGAGAAATTCTAAAAAAGCGTGTCTTAGGGTTACATGGGGGTCAAAATTTCAAATGCAACCAATTAGATACAAAAAACAACGCGTTGGGAATATATCGAGGTAAGAGAACCGGGATACTAAATCTTATAGCAGTATCCCTTTATGGAGACAATCAAAAAAGGGGAATTTAATCCCCTTTTTTCACAGTTTGTAACACTTACTTGTAATAGGCTTTATCAGTAACACTGTGGTCTGTTATGTCACGCACACCAACCAACGTTGCTATACGCTCTACCAATGTCGCTTCTACGCCATCTTTCAATGTCATATCAACTGCACTACAACCCTGGCAACCACCGCCAAATTGAAGTACAGCAATATGTCCTTCCTCTTCCTCAACCACTTCCATCAGTTTTACTTCACCACCATGGGAAGCCAAACCTGGATTAATTTCTGAATAGAGAATGTAGTTAATCTGCTCTGATATCGGGCTATCAGGTGAAACCTTAGGCACTTTGGCATTCGGCGCCTTGATCGTTAACTGACCCCCCATACGATCTTTCGCGAAGTCCACATGCGCTTCATCAAGATAAGGAACACTGTTCTTTTCAATGTAGAATCGCAGCTGTGTAAGCTCCAGAATTTCATCATCTTCGATAACTTCATCTGGACGACAATAAGCTAGGCAAGTTTCTGCATAAGATGTTCCTGGCTGTGTAACGAACATGCGCACAGCCATACCCTCAACATCCTGTTTAGAAAGTAGCTCTTTTAAGTATTCTTCTGCCGTTTCTGTGACGGTGATATTCATACGGTGTCCTGTATGTTGAACCAATCAATTCTTAAGCTCTAGGATACACTCAAAGTAAACCCGAGTAAATTGATCAACTATTAATCAATAGGTGGGGAATTCTATCGTATCCTTGTTTAATTCTGCTACCAAAACCGTCTTATCCTTTAGGCATTGATATACAGATCCTTTTATTTGCACAAATAGAAAGCGCTTATTTCAAAGAGAATCTGATAGAATTGCTTTTTTCCTATTTTGACCCCTATGACATTCTTCAACCGACAAAAAATAATAATAGGTTTAGGGCTGCCGATTATCGCAGGAATGCTTTCCCAAAGCCTACTAAACCTTGTAGATGCCGTACTTGTCGGTCAGCTCGGTGAAGCATCTCTCGCCGGCGTAGGCATAGGAGGTTATGCCAATTTCGTGGCAATCAGCCTTATTCTTGGCTTGTCTTCTGGAGTACAGACCCTAGTGGCCCGCCATCAAGGCGAAGGTCAGAACGATCATGCCGCCTCCCCAGTTCACTGGGGGCTAATGATCTCACTTATTTTTGCACTACCTGTCAGTTGTGTATTGATCTATTACTCAGGCTCCATAGTCTCACTGATGACTGAGGATTCAGCGGTACAAGATATCTCTGAAGCCTATTTTGATTACAGAACTGCAGCCATGCTTGCTATTGGGCTCAACCTCTCTTTCCGTGGTTGGTGGAACGGCACCAAGCGGCCTGCGACCTACTTTAAAGTTCTGATAGCCACTCATCTACTGAACGTGATTATTAGTTACTGTTTAATCTTTGGTGAACTGGGCTTACCAAGACTTGGCGCACCAGGAGCAGGTTTAGGCACCGCTATAGCATTGTATATAGGCGCTCTATTAAACGCTGTAATGGTCTACAAGGACGCCAAAACTAACGGGTTATTTAAATTCAGCACTCAGCAAGCATCCTCAATTTATAGAGTGATCAAGCTCGCAATCCCTCATTCAATACAACAGTTCTTTTTGGCTTTGGCTATTTGCATTCTTATCTGGATCATTGGTCAGCTGGGCACCAGCGAACAAGCAATCGCACATGTACTGATTAACCTCTCTCTTTTCTTGATCCTTCCTGCGGTAGGTTTTGGCGTTGCATGCACTTCGCTTGTGAGCCATTCAATTGGTGAAGATAACTATCAAGAAGCAGCTCGCTGGGGATGGGATGTGATTGTCACGGCGCTGGTTTGCATCAGCCTACTAAGCATTCCACTTGCAATCTTTCCTGAAGCAGTTCTTTCTGCGTTTTTACAATCAGAGCAACTGATCGATATCGCTGTACTGCCCTTACAACTAACTGCGCTAGCAATCTGTTTAGATGCTGCTGCAATTGTATTAACCCAAGCGCTACTCGGCGTTGGTGCCAATCGCTCAGTTTTACTTATATCTACATTTGGCCAGTGGTGCTTCTTTTTACCGCTAGCTTGGCTATTTGGACCTATTTTAGGCTTCGGATTGTTAGGCATCTGGATTGTACAGATTGTTCATCGATTGCTTTCGTCAGCAATCTTTATCCGCATCTGGTCTCAACAGCATTGGCAAAAAGTCAAAATTTAACCCCCCAAGCAGCTTGATTGTTTGAACCGCGCTGTTTCATCTTGCTATAGTTTAAAAACCACATTTAGGGATATGTAAATGACTGATCAGTCACTGGTTTTTTCGTTCTTCTTAATTTTTACGGGTGCTGCCATTGTTGCGTCTTTGGCGCTCTACACCCGTCAGCCTTTACTCGTGGCCTATATCGTTTTGGGAGCCATTTTAGGTCCATACGGCATGAGCATGGTGACTGATACTAAACTGCTATCTGATATATCCCACGTCGGTATCATCTTCCTGCTATTTCTTCTTGGCCTAGACATGCAGCCCTCACATCTATTGCAGATGTTACGTAAAGCCACCTTGGTCGCCATAGGAAGCTCATTGATCTTCTTTGCCCTAGGCTACAGCGTGGGATACGCCTTCGGTTACACCCAAACAGAAAACCTAATCATCGGCGCCGCTGTGATGTTTTCGAGTACGATCATAGGCATCAAGCTATTACCTACAACAGTACTTCACCACCGCCATACTGGTGAACTCGTCGTAGGCCTTCTGCTGCTACAAGACGTTATCGCAATTATGGTCTTACTGTTTCTTTACAGTGGCACAAACGGCGGTACAAGTAGCGATACTATGGCTCAATTCGCCACAACGCTCGCCGCATTACCTCTCTTGATCATTGGCGCATTTGTCTTTGTAAAATACGTGCTGCTAAAACTGATCCAGAAATTTGATCGCTTTCATGAATACATTTTTCTACTTGCGATCGGCTGGTGTCTTGGCCTAGCAGAAATGGCACATTTGGCAGGCCTATCTGCAGAGATTGGTGCATTTGTTGCTGGCGTCTCCATAGCCACCAGCCCAATTGCTCAATACATCGCTACAAGCCTAAAGCCACTACGTGACTTTTTCTTGATCCTATTCTTCTTCTCAATTGGAGCAAGCTTTAATCTTACCTTAGTTAGCACGATTGCGATTCCAGCAATTATTCTGGCAATTTTGGTCCTTGCGATTAAGCCAGTAGTTTTCCGCTTTTTACTAAGCCGTATTAGTGAATCGAAGCAACTTGGCTGGGAAGTGGGTTTTCGCTTGGGCCAGATAAGTGAGTTTTCACTGTTGATAGCTTATATCGCGGCGGGAAGTATGATGATTGGCGAAGAAGCCTCTCATGTTATTCAGGCAACTGCGATCTTAACCTTCTTGTTATCCAGTTATGTGGTGATCTTCAACTTCCCATCACCGATCGCAGTTTCAGATAAGCTTCGCCGAGATTAACCGGCGAAGCTACTCGTTCAAGCAAATTGAGAGATATTACGGCTCTGCCACAGCTGCTCAGCTTTATCTAATAGTTCAGGCATTTCCGCTGACTCGCCTAACAACCTCAAAACTACAGCCATAGATGAGATGATCGCCTTATGGCCGTATTCATGCTCACCTGCGCCTTTCCAAACATCTAATAAGGTTTGCGCAGGAAGCTCATCCTCTTTGATAAAGCGTTTTTCAACGATACGAGGCCAGTCGTATTCCGTTAACTCACCGCTGTCTGACCACTGCAGCAAACACTCTGTATCCGGTCTAATCTCGGCCTCACCACCATCACCACGCATAGTGACGTTGCGTTTAACACCTAAGAGCTGGGCAGTTTTTTGATGCATAGGGCCGTAAGCGGGATGAAAAACGCCATCGATACTTGCTGGCGCATCAGCAGGATTGAGCATGCGACATAAGGTATGAACCGGAGAACGCAGTCCAAGAATTGGGCGCAGTTGAATAATTTTCCCGAGCGGAGGGCAAAACTGATCCACAGACATATACGCAAAGTTAACTCGGTCTAACTCAGCCTCGGTCTCAGACCAATCCTGGCAGGGATTTAAGTTAAACAAACTCAGCATATCTTCTACATAGATACGCCCCGGCGTGTGACCTTTTGAACCATGCATAAAAACACGATAGCCATGGCTTGCTAGACATAAAGCAACCAGCAGATACCAAGTGTGACGTCTCTTTTTACCTGCATAAGTCGACCAATCAAGATCGACTTGCATTTCACGACCAACCGAATAACGACTGCGCACAGCATCGGCAAACCCCGCAAGCTCCTCTGGCGCCTCCTCCTTTACTCGCAACAACATCAAAAAGGCTCCGAGCTGTTCAGGCGTTACCTCTCCATCCAAGATCATGGCCATTGCAGCTTCAGCCTCTTCGCGGCTAAGCGATCTAGTACCATTTTTGCCTTTGCCCAAAATACGAACAAAGGGAGCAAACTTGTGTTCTTCGATCATCAGTCGTTTAAACCTTGTCCTTAGTTAAAGGAATTACTAAAGTATGGACTCTTTTTCACAGGCCCCAAGTTTAATGAAATCTTACCCCGAGCAGCTACATCTTTTTTTTAATGCCCTAACCTATTTTACCCGATTCACTTCGCCATCCTGGGTGCATTACACAAAAGAAACACAAGCAAAATCGACTAAGTACTTGCCATGGGTAGGCCTTCTAATTGGATTTTACGCCGCTCTGATCTATTGGCTTTCTAGTTTTATCTTCACAGATAGCATAGCTGTAATTCTATCGATGTTATCCAGTATTTGGATGACAGGAGCACTCCATGAAGATGGCTTAGCGGATTGTTGTGACGGGTTTGGCGGAGGCTGGGATAAAGAACAGATCCTTCGCATCATGAAAGACTCCAGAGTGGGCAGCTACGGTGTGATTGGCTTGATCGTTGTCTTATTACTTAAATTCAACGCCCTACTAGAAGTCCAGCATACCATTGCCCTCATTGTGTTAGGCCACTGTCTCAGTCGCTTATTCCCGCTCATCATCATCTATCGTGAAAAATACGTTAGTGATGAAGAGACTAGCAAATCCAAACAGATGCTAAGCCCCTTGAGTAAAATGGATCTGCTTATTGCTGCCCTGCCAGTTGCGGCATGTTTTATCTTTTTACCACTCAGCTATCTTAGCGTTTTAGCCCCAACCCTTATCGCTACCGCTTGTATGATCCATTTCTTCAAACATTGGATCGACGGCTATAATGGTGATTGCTTAGGCTGCTGTCAGCAAGTCAATGAATTATTGATCTATCTCTGGCTGTGTATACCGATCTTTCTTATCTGACTAATATCGATCAACACATGTGACAGATCACTTTCCTACAAGTCATAGGACGTGCAGGTCGCTTTCTGATAGAATCGCCGCCTTCTTAAGCCGGTACTCATCATGAAACGTAAACAAAGCCTTTTTGCCAAACCAATTCCTCAGAAAAAGAAGCCTAAGGCAGCCACGCCTTATCCAGATACTCTGAAAATTGAAGGACTAAGCCATGAAGGCCGAGGTATCACCAAACATGATGGTAAAACTATATTTGTAGCTGGCGCGCTTCCAAATGAAGAAGTTAAATACGAGATTACCAGCAAACATCGCCGCTACGATGAAGCTAACTGCACTCAAGTGCTAACTGAATCCTCGCAACGCACGTCGCCAAAGTGCGAGCATTTCGGTACTTGCGGTGGTTGCGATCTACAACACCTTGCTCACGAACACCAAATCCCAACCAAACAAACATTGGTTTTAGATCAACTCAGTCGTTTAGGTAAATTTGCGCCTGAAAAAGTTGAAGCACCCATTACAAGTGCAGAATGGAACTATCGCCGTAGCTGCCGAATAGGCATCAACCAGATGATGCGAGATGGCAGTGCACTGGTTGGCTTTAGACGCCGTGGCAGCAGCAAGCTGACCCAAATAAATCATTGCCCCGTCCTCGCGGAACCTCTAGATAAGATCTTGTCGGCGCTACCAAAAGCACTGGAAGCAGAAGAACAGTTCAAAGAGATAACACACGGCGAATTAACTCTGGGAGACAACCAAGGCGCATTAACGCTTCGCGTAAAAAAACGCCCGAGTGAAGCGCTTTGCCAAGCGCTAAGCGATTTAGCTGAACAACAGAACTTTAAACTCTATTTTGATCACGGCGATAAGATAGAACCCCATTCTGACAAGGCGGTTTTAAGCTATGAACATCAGCCAACCGCCACAAACATCGAATTTGAGCCGGGCGACTTTATTCAGGTAAACAACCAAGTTAACCAACAGATGATTGATCGAGCGATCTCTTGGCTTAACTTAGAAGCTAACGATAGAGTATTAGATCTCTTTTGTGGCATAGGTAACTTCAGTCTCCCGTTAGCGAAAACAGCAGCGCATGTTGTTGGCATTGAAGGTGTTGAAGATATGGTTGCCCGCGCTAATACAAATGCAGCTAATAATGATCTAGACAACTGTGAATTTTATCGAGCTGATCTAAGCAAAGATCTACGAGCTATGCCATGGTACAAACAAGGCTTTAATAAAATCCTACTAGACCCTCCAAGAACGGGCGCCTTAGAGATAATTAAGCAGCTTAAGAATCACCAGCCAGAGATGATTCTTTATGTATCTTGCAACCCAGCCGCCCTATCGAGAGATGGAGCCGAATTGATTGAGCAAGGCTATGTAGCAAGCCGCTTCTGTGTCATGGATATGTTCCCTCACACGTCCCATGTTGAATCCATGGTCTTATTCGAACGGAAAACCGCGTGATTGAAATCATTTATAGCGATGACTCACTCGTCATAGCTAATAAACCTTATGACATGCTATCTGTTCCCGGTCGAGGGGAAGATAAACAAGATTGCTTATGGCGCAGAGTACAAGAACAATTCCCCACAGCACGGGTCGTTCACCGTTTGGATTACGCCACATCTGGCTTGATGGTATTAGCCCTAACCCTTGAAGCACAACGTCACCTCAGTCGCAGTTTTCAAGAGAGACTGACCAGTAAACGCTACCAAGCGATTATCTGTGGAGAGCCAAGCGAAACAGCGGGTGAAGTAAAGCTACCTCTTCGATGCGATTGGGAAAATCGTCCATTGCAGATTGTAGATTTTGAGCAGGGCAAAAGCGCTCATACTCAGTGGGAACAACTTTCGAAAGAGTCGCTTGGTACAAGAGTCGCACTAAAACCAATCACTGGCCGCTCGCACCAACTTAGGGTACATATGCAAGCCATGGGTCATCCAATCGTTGGCGATCGCTTCTACGCAACCGAAGAAGGCATAGCCGCTTCAGAGCGACTACTTCTTCATGCCGAGTACTTAGCCTTTCCACACCCAGATACTGATGAGCAGGTCGAATTTTTCGCACCCTGCCCATTCTAAGCATCTCAAGAATTAAACTGGATTAGCGTGTTCACCACGTAAGAACGCCTGAATATTGTCTGCTGTTTGCTGAATAATGCGGGTACGAGCTTCTAGGGTTCCCCAAGCGATATGCGGCGTCACCAGTAAGTTTGGAATAGAAGGATCTAACAGAGGATTTCCATCTTTTGGTGGCTCGACGGTGAGCACATCAGTTGCCGCCCCCGCGATCTAAGCAGACTTTAACGCATCCACAAGGTCTTGTTCATTTACAATTCCGCCACGAGCAGCATTAACTAAAAACGCCGTGTTTTTCATCTGCTTGAAGACAGAATGATCAAATAAGTTTTCCGTATCATCTGTTAATGGGCAATGAATGCTAATTACATCAGATGTCGCAATCAACTCATCTAGGCTTACTCTAGCTGGATCTTGCACATTACCGCTCAAACTTTGCGCCACAATCACTTTCATTCCAAAAGCAGACGCCACGCTCGCCACCCCCTGACCTAAATTGCCATAACCAATGATACCTAGCGTCTTCCCTTCAAGTTCCACAATCGGGTAATCCAGAAAACAGAATTGATCCGAACGCTGCCATTGACCTTTTTGCACATCATTAGCGTAAGAAACTAAATTAGTGTGCAAAGCTAAAATCATTGACCATACATGCTGAACAACGGAACTAACACCATAGGCAACACAATTAGACACTGGAATACCTCGCTCAGCAGCTTCGGCTTTATCAACGACGTTGGTACCGGTTGCAAGCACACAAATATATTCAAGCTGCCCAGCGGCATCCATTACTTCAGCCGTAATCGCAGTTTTATTAGTTATCAGAACATCTGCATCTTTAACTCGCTCTAACACTTGATCAGGCCGAGTCAATTCGTAGCAAAGTAATTCTGAAACATGCTCTTTAATAGGAGAAAGATCTATCGCCTCCAACCCTTTTAAATCCAAAATTACAGCACGCATGAATCTCTCCTATTGATATAAATAACCACAAAAAAAGGGCCTCGTGGCCCTTTTTATAATGACAATATTGCTCACAACATCATCTTTTATGCTTTAGGTAAATTCTCTTTAATTTCCCAAAGAATCTCTTCCGCAACAATAGCAGGAGCCGATAGACCTTCCGAAGTTAATACGCTCAGGAAGACACCTGAACGAGTACGAATTAGTTTTAACTGATACTGACCTGTATGTTCAAATTTTCCTGTAGACTCATTGAAGATACCTGACTCTTCACCGCCGAAGACGTAGATCGGCTTACCAGCAAACCAGATTTTATAACCTTTTTTGTTGCCTTCATCTTCTGGGTCCACCAAGGTGTCTTTGGCTTCACCCTCTTTGACACCTTGAAGGTATGCTGCGGTTTTACCCGTTGTATAGCTAATGCCGCCCTCTTCTTCTCCATCAAAACCTAACGCAGCAGAAATTGAGCTAGTATCTAACTTAATCTCTTCACGATCAGAGTGTAACCATTCGAAGAAACCTTGTTCTTCGATATTTTCAAATGGAGTAGAAGTCGTATAGGTCATATAAAAGTACCCCGTATCTGAATCACGAGTACCTACATCCATATCCGCCTTATCTAAAGCACTACTAATTTCACTCCATGCAGTACCTGAATCGGTGTTCATCTTCAGAACTGGATTACCACGGGAATCACGACCTAGCTGCGTTCCAACACGACGTTTTTCATTGAATGCAATAAGTGTTTGGGCATTACGCTGACCTGAAGCTTTACCCAGGTAACGCAGCATCTCAAACATCATATCTGATTTAAAAGTTACACCCTTAGCTTGAGTCGCCCAATCAATACTGGATACCTCTTCATCGGCAGCAAAACGAACGTGCTCCATGCCAATAGTGGTTCTAGACGGATCACCAGCAACTGGCTTCAAACTAACACGTAACTTATCTTTAGTATCGCCAGGTATATCCTGGAAGGTTAAACGCTTAACCCAAGTATCAACCAAACCAAACTCTTTAGCATCGTGATGGATCCATTGTGTTTCCATACGACCCTGACGTGGATCTGACTTCGCTATATCAATACCATTAAATTGCCAGAATTCTTGTAACTTAACCCAAACACTGGTGATTCCTTCATCAACAATGATTAGCTTTTGACCGTTTTCACGTTTCAGGTTAACAGATTCACTGCCCGCTTCTGCGTAGAAAAATTCAGGGCGAGGAACTATAAAGTCCCCCGTACGAGCCGTAGCAACATTACTAATTTCAGGAATAGTCAATGTATCTGCTGTCTGCTTTGCCTTGAGGTGAGCAGGCAACTCTAGACGCTGGCTCGTTTGCGCCAATTCGTAATCCTGACTACGGTCACGGACTATGCCATTGTCACCGTAGATCGGGTTATCATCCAACATACTGCAGCCAGAAAGCAGCGCTCCAGTAACCACTGTTACAGATACAATTTTCTTCATGAATATAGCCGTTTAGATAATGTTAGTGCTACGCATCGCTTCACGAACAGTGTCGTGACACTCATCTGCCAATACAGTTAGTGGCAAACGAATCCCAAGTCCCATGTAGCCCATTTCAGCTAGCGCCCATTTAACCGGAATTGGGTTAGCTTCAACAAACAGCTTCTCGTGAAGTGGCATTAGGCTGTTATTTAGCGTACGCGCTTCTTCTGCTTTACCAGACATCGCCAAAGCACACATTTCAGCCATCTCAGCAGGTGCAACGTTTGCAGTCACAGAGATGTTACCTTTACCACCCTCGAGCATTAGCTCTACCGCAGTAGCATCATCACCAGAATAAACAGCAAAATCAGCCGGTGCTTTAGAGATTAAATCGATACCGCGAGGCACGTCACCTGTTGCTTCTTTAACACCAACAATGTTGCTGATCTCAGCAAGACGCAGCACAGTTTCAGTCTGCATATCGCAAGCAGTACGGCCTGGTACGTTGTAAAGGATCTGTGGGATATCTACCGCTTCAGCAATAGCTTTGTAATGCTGGTACAAACCTTCTTGAGTCGGTTTGTTGTAGTAAGGAGTCACAAGCAAACACGCATCTGCACCCGCGTTTTTAGCTTCAGCAGTTAGCTCGATTGCTTCGGAAGTTGAGTTTGCACCTGTGCCTGCAATCACTGGGATGCGGCCTGCAACACGTTCAACTACACGTTTAATCACTTGGCAATGCTCATCGCAGTTTAGTGTAGCGGACTCACCAGTAGTGCCCACAGCGACGATGGAATCAGTGCCCTTATCCAGATGCCAATCTACCAGTTTGTCAAGGGAATCCCAATCGACGTCTCCGTTAGAAAGCATAGGGGTAACAAGAGCAACAATGCTGCCAGTAATCATTTTTTTCTCCATGAGATTTATATCAGGTTTTGCAAAGGACAAAACTACTCTGCCCTAGTGCGTATTACAACCTTAAAACTTGACTAATCGACCCTAGGCGGCTGAAAAGATTCAATTTTTCCTAAGGTCGATCCAAATAGAGGGCTAAGAAGGGATATTTCTACTTTCACTCACAAAAGATTGCCAATTACTCGTGAAATAGATCACTTATAATCTAAACCATATCTGGTATCGTATTAAGAGACGTATTCTATACGATTTTATACTTTGTTGAGTAGCCATCATCACTAAGGATTTACTATGAGCAACGTTGCTATTGATCAAAAAGTCCCATCTTTTACCGCTCAAGCCACTAGCGAGCAGACTGTTGAACTAGATGCACTGAAGGGCAAAAACATTGTTATCTATTTTTACCCTAAAGACAGCACCCCTGGCTGCACAACCGAAGGTCAAAACTTCCGCGACGCTATCGATCAGTTTGAAGCAGCAAACACCGTGATTTTCGGTGTTTCTCGTGACGGCATGCGCGCTCATGAAAACTTCAAAGCAAAACAAGAGTTTCCATTCGAGCTGATCAGCGACCCAGATGAAGAACTGTGCAAACTATTTGACGTAATCAAGCTGAAAAAGAACTACGGTCGCGAGTACATGGGCATCGACCGCTCTACGTTCTTGATTGATGCTGAAGGCGTATTACAACAGGAGTGGCGCACTGTAAAAGTTAAAGGCCATGTCGATGAAGTACTCGCTGCGGCTCAAGCACTATAAATCAGAATAACAGACACAAAAAAAGCGGTGTTTAAACACCGCTTTCTTCTAATTCTACAGGATGTTGCTTCGCCTTTGGCCAAGAACTCAAAATAGCTTTGATCAAAGTCGCTAGCGGAATCGCAAAGAACAACCCCCAGAATCCCCAAAGCCCACCAAAGACCAACACCGCTACGATAATAGCAACCGGATGCAGGTTTACCGCTTCAGAGAACAACAATGGAACAAGTGCGTTACCATCCAACGCCTGGATGATGCCGTACGCCACCATCAGGGTCATAAACTCACTACTCCAGCCCCACTGGAAGAAAGCAATCAACGCTACTGGAATCGTTACCAGTGCAGCACCAATATATGGGATCAGTACAGATAATCCGACCAAAATCCCCAGTAGCGCAGCATAGTTAATGCCCAAGAAGATAAAGGTAATATAGGTCACAGTACCTACTACGATGATCTCAATAGCCTTACCACGAATATAGTTGGCAATCTGATCATCCATTTCAGTCCAAACGCTGGTCATCATATCGCGCTTCTCAGGCAAAAATGATACCCACCACTTAGTCATAACTGCGCCATCTTTGAGGAAGAAGAAGACTAGTATAGGCACCAATACGAGATAGATCAGTAGCGCCATCACCCCAGTAATCGAGTTTAAAGAGAAGGTCACCACCAACTGCCCCATCTGCGATAGCTCAGCAGCAGCCAGGTCGATCAGCTCTAGAATACGAGCCTCCGATATAAACTCTGGGTATTTTTGCGGCAACAGAAGTAATACAGTTTGTATTTCCGACAAGATGCCGGGGAGTTCATTAAACAGATTTACCGCCTGACGCCAAGCCAGCGGCATAACGATCAAGAACAGCGCAGCCAAACCACCAACAAAAGCTAAAAAGACCAATATGACCGAAAGCAGATGTGGAACATTTAACTGCTTTAAGCGGTTAACCCCACCCTGCATCAAAAACGCTAGGATAATACCCGCAAAAACCGGCGCTAAAGCCTGACCTAAGGTAAGGATCACCAGCAATGCAGCACCTAACAAAACAAAGAGCAACAACGCCTCTTCGTCAGAAAAGTAGCGCTCTATCCATTTACTAAATATCTTGCGCATAAGAAACTCTGCTTAGCCTCGACGAATCAAATAAACATAAGGTTCCTGATCAGTGAACGATTCCAACAATTCATGGTCAGATTGATCGGTATAGGCTTTAAAATCTCTGATAGAACCACTATCAGTAGCGATAACTTTTAACACCTTTCCCGCTTCTAATTTATTTAGCGCTTGTTTAGCTTTCAGGAGCGGCAAAGGACAATTTAATCCAGACGCGTCTAATGTCTCGTCGAACGAATGTGTAGTCATTAACTTTTCTTAACGTAATTTTTGTTGTCGTTATCAATTAAGTTCAGCACTATATACCATTCTTGTTTGTATTAGCACGGGCTTTTTCGGATACCAGTATGCACAATGGACTTATTGCTTTCCTCTTAACAATTTTGTTAAGTGTTTCACCTTTAAGCCTGAAAGCAGATACCCAACTACCCGATATCGGTGGCAGTGGCTACAGCATTATCTCTCAGCAACAAGAGTACCTTTTGGGTCGCGCTTGGGTGCGCATGCTTCGCGGCAGCTCGCGCTTATATAAGGATGCCGTTGTCAGCCAATACGTCGAAGAACTCACTTGGAATCTAGTCACATATAGCCAACTCACGGATCGCCGCTTAGAAATTTTAGTGCTAGATAATCCTACCGTTAACGCGTTTGCAGCACCGGGTGGCATTATCGGTGTTCACACCGGTCTACTCCTTACAGCACAAAATGAAGCGCAGTTAGCCTCAGTACTCGCACATGAGCTAGCTCACTTAAGCCAACGCCATTTTGCTTCACAACTAGAAGAACAACGCCGCAATAAGCCATTTTTTATAGCCAGTTTATTAGGCAGTATCTTATTAGCCGCAGCAGATCCTGAAGCCGGCGTTGTCGGCATGCAATCGTCTATGGCAGCCTCCGCCTCCTCCCGCCTCTCTTTTAGTCGCCAGAATGAACGTGAAGCCGATTACATTGGCATGCAAACCCTGACGCAAGCAGGCTACGATCCAAAATCCATGGCCGATATGTTCAGTCAGCTACAGCAACAAGCGCGCTTTAGCCGTATACCGCCTGAATTTTTGCTAACTCACCCAGTCACACAGTCACGTGTATCTGACGCACTAAACCGTGCTGAAACAATCAATGTGATTAACGCCAAAGAAAACAGCATCCACTTTAATATCGCTAGTGCACGTATTCGCACCGGATACGCTAAAGATCAAAAACAGCTATTAGAGAAATACCTAAACACGCAAAAACAGCAGGACAACGACAGCCTAAGATACGCTATTGCCCATACTGCAATAGCGGTTAAAGACTTTGAGCTTGCACAAAAGAACATCAACCGCTTTAGTAAAAGCTTTAAAAGCCGCCTAAGCGCTCGTTTAATCAAAGCAGAACTTGAACTCGGTAAAGAGAACTACCCAGAGGCCGCGAGGCAACTGCAACATCTAAGAAACCTATTCCCGGGCAGCCAAGCGGTATCTTTTATTTACGCCGATACACAAATAAAGCTAAACCAGCCGCACCTAGCGGTACAAGCTTATGAAGACTTGGTCGAAAAAGACCCAAATGACAGCCGTGCATGGTACCTACTGGCAGAAGCCTACGGGTTAGCTGGTGATATAGTCGGCGTGCACGAAGCCCGAATTGAATATTTCTTGTTAACCGCCAATGTAGATAGAGCCTTAAGGCAGATAGATTATGCACTAAGAGAACCGACCATTAGCAATACAGAACGTGCGCGATTAGAGCAAAGACAGGAAGATGCTAAAGAGATCAGGGAATCATTGAAGTTGGATTATTAAAAAAGAAAAACGGGACTGATGAGTCCCGCTTTTTAATCTAGCTCATTTAGCAATTAGCTAACCGGCTGCCAACTAGACGCTAATACCGGCTGCAATTGATCCTTAACATTCTGAGGAATCTCCTCACCAACGCCATTCGGTGCATCAAATTGAGCCATGGCTTGAACCAGAGCATCTACTTTGGAATGATCCAGCACATTCCCTGAAGCTTTGATCTGTTCAACCTCATAGCTACTGCTAGAGTACCAACTCTGTATTTTCACCTGATCAGTCGAAGAGTTGAAATCAATCACCAAATCATTCCCAGAACGACTAAACCAAACGTTGTCATAAGAGATTGATTCTCCCAACACTAGTTGATCGTTTGAACTACTAGAACTTTCCTTGACGGTGTCCTGACCATCACCTTGATTGAAGTAGTAAATGTCGCTACCACTGCCACCTTCAAGATAATCATTACCCAACCCACCGGTAATTCGATCAGAGCCACTACCGCCTTTCAGGGTATCGTTGCCCGCGTAACCATACATATAATCAATCGCAGAAGAACCTGTCATACTGTTATCGCCTTCTGTGCCATACATGTTCTGAGCTTCACGATATAACTCATCATGAGTCAGCAACGAACCATCAGCAAATTGAACCTTTTCAATTCGATAAGCTGCGCTAGTCGATGTGAAAGCACTAATCAACTTAATGCTGTCTGTCGCCACACCCTCTGGATCAGTGATCGTCAGAAGAATGTCGTTTCCTGAACGCTGGATATTGATGTGTTCTTGCAGAATACCTTCTCCAAATACGATCTTATCCGTACCAGATGTTGAAGTATCTTTAATCACATCTTGACCGTCACCACGGTTGAAGTAGTAAGTATCACTACCACTGCTACCTTCAAGATGATCGTTACCCAATCCGCCAGTAATTCGGTCTGAGCCACTACCGCCTTTCAGGGTATCGTTGCCCGCGTAACCATACATATAATCAATCGCAGAAGAACCTGTCATACTGTTATCGCCTTCTGTGCCATACATGTTCTGAGCTTCACGATATAACTCATCATGAGTCAGCAACGAACCATCAGCAAATTGAACCTTTTCAATTCGATAAGCTGCGCTAGTCGATGTGAAAGCACTGATCAACTTAATGCTGTCTGTCGCCACACCCTCTGGATCAGTGATCGTCAGAAGAATGTCGTTTCCTGAACGCTGGATATTGATGTGTTCTTGCAGAATACCTTCTCCAAATACGATCTTATCCGTACCAGATGTTGAAGTATCTTTAATCACATCTTGACCGTCACCACGGTTGAAGTAGTAAGTATCACTACCACTGCTACCTTCAAGATGATCGTTACCCAATCCGCCAGTAATTCGGTCTGAGCCACTACCGCCTTTCAGGGTATCGTTGCCCGCGTAACCATACATATAATCAATCGCAGAAGAACCTGTCATACTGTTATCGCCTTCTGTGCCATACATGTTCTGAGCTTCACGATATAACTCATCATGAGTCAGCAACGAACCATCAGCAAATTGAACCTTTTCAATTCGATAAGCTGCGCTAGTCGATGTGAAAGCACTGATCAACTTAATGCTGTCTGTCGCCACACCCTCTGGATCAGTGATCGTCAGAAGAATGTCGTTTCCTGAACGCTGGATATTGATGTGTTCTTGCAGAATACCTTCTCCAAATACGATCTTATCCGTACCAGATGTTGAAGTATCTTTAATCACATCTTGACCGTCACCACGGTTGAAGTAGTAAGTATCACTACCACTGCTACCTTCAAGATGATCGTTACCCAATCCGCCAGTAATTCGGTCTGAGCCACTACCGCCTTTCAGGGTATCGTTGCCCGCGTAACCATACATATAATCAATCGCAGAAGAACCTGTCATACTGTTATCGCCTTCTGTGCCATACATGTTCTGAGCTTCACGATATAACTCATCATGAGTCAGCAACGAACCATCAGCAAATTGAACCTTTTCAATTCGATAAGCTGCGCTAGTCGATGTGAAAGCACTAATCAACTTAATGCTGTCTGTCGCCACACCCTCTGGATCAGTGATCGTCAGAAGAATGTCGTTTCCTGAACGCTGGATATTGATGTGTTCTTGCAGAATACCTTCTCCAAATACGATCTTATCCGTACCAGATGTTGAAGTATCTTTAATCACATCTTGACCGTCACCACGGTTGAAGTAGTAGATATCACTACCACTGCTACCTTCAAGATGATCGTTACCCAATCCGCCAGTAATTCGGTCTGAGCCACTACCGCCTTTCAGGGTATCGTTGCCCGCGTAACCATACATATAATCAATCGCAGAAGAACCTGTCATACTGTTATCGCCTTCTGTGCCATACATGTTCTGAGCTTCACGATATAACTCATCATGAGTCAGCAACGAACCATCAGCAAATTGAACCTTTTCAATTCGATAAGCTGCGCTAGTCGATGTGAAAGCACTGATCAACTTAATGCTGTCTGTCGCCACACCCTCTGGATCAGTGATCGTCAGAAGAATGTCGTTTCCTGAACGCTGGATATTGATGTGTTCTTGCAGAATACCTTCTCCAAATACGATCTTATCCGTACCAGATGTTGAAGTATCTTTAATCACATCTTGACCGTCACCACGGTTGAAGTAATAGGTATCGCTATCAGCACCACCTTGAAGATTATCGTTACCGGCACCACCAGTAATACGATCATTTCCGGATTCACCCTTCAAGGTATCATCGCCAGAATAACCAAAGAGATAATCAGCTTTATTTGAACCAACGAGGCTATCGTTGCCTTCAGTACCGTACATGTTCTGAGCTTCACGATACATTTCATCGTGCGTCAGAACAGTACCATCAGCAAAATGAGCCTCCTCGATACGGTAAGCAGCACTGGTCGAGTTATGAGCATTATTGAGGGTAAGGCTATCCGTTGCTAGGCCTGCAGGATCTGTGAGCGTTAGGACAATATCGTAGCCCGAACGCGTAATCGTCACGTGCTCTCTAAGAATGCCTTCTCCGAAGATGATCTTATCTGTGCCTGATGTGGAAGTATCTTTAATCACATCTTGACCATCTCCGCGGTTAAAGTAATAGGTATCGCTATCAGCACCACCTTGAAGATTATCGTTACCAACACCACCAGTAATACGATCGTTTCCTGATTCACCTTTCAGCGTATCATCTCCTTCATGACCGTAGAGATAGTCACCTCCCGAACCAGCTTGGACAACATCATTGCCACCATAGCCATAGATATAATCCTTTGCGGAGGATCCTACTAGCGTGTCATTGCTCTCAGTACCATACATACTTTGAGTAGCCAAATACATATCATCGTGTGTAAGCACCGTCCCGTCAGCAAAATGAGCCTCCTCGATACGGTAAGCAGCACTGGTCGAGTTATGAGCATTATTGAGGGTAAGGCTATCCGTTGCTAGGCCTGCAGGATCTGTGAGCGTTAGGACAATATCGTAGCCCGAACGCGTAATCGTCACATGCTCTCTAAGAATGCCTTCTCCGAAGATGATCTTATCTGTGCCTGATGTGGAAGTATCTTTAATCACATCTTGACCGTCACCACGGTTGAAGTAGTAGATATCACTACCACTGCTACCTTCAAGATGATCGTTACCCAATCCGCCAGTAATTCGGTCTGAGCCACTACCGCCTTTCAGGGTATCGTTGCCCGCGTAACCATACATATAATCAATCGCAGAAGAACCTGTCATACTGTTATCGCCTTCTGTGCCATACATGTTCTGAGCTTCACGATATAACTCATCATGAGTCAGCAACGAACCATCAGCAAATTGAACCTTTTCAATTCGATAAGCTGCGCTAGTCGATGTGAAAGCACTAATCAACTTAATGCTGTCTGTCGCCACACCCTCTGGATCAGTGATCGTCAGAAGAATGTCGTTTCCTGAACGCTGGATATTGATGTGTTCTTGCAGAATACCTTCTCCAAATACGATCTTATCCGTACCAGATGTTGAAGTATCTTTAATCACATCTTGACCGTCACCACGGTTGAAGTAGTAGATATCACTACCACTGCTACCTTCAAGATGATCGTTACCCAATCCGCCAGTAATTCGGTCTGAGCCACTACCGCCTTTCAGGGTATCGTTGCCCGCGTAACCATACATATAATCAATCGCAGAAGAACCTGTCATACTGTTATCGCCTTCTGTGCCATACATGTTCTGAGCTTCACGATATAACTCATCATGAGTCAGCAACGAACCATCAGCAAATTGAACCTTTTCAATTCGATAAGCTGCGCTAGTCGATGTGAAAGCACTGATCAACTTAATGCTGTCTGTCGCCACACCCTCTGGATCAGTGATCGTCAGAAGAATGTCGTTTCCTGAACGCTGGATATTGATGTGTTCTTGCAGAATACCTTCTCCAAATACGATCTTATCCGTACCAGATGTTGAAGTATCTTTAATCACATCTTGACCGTCACCACGGTTGAAGTAATAGGTATCGCTATCAGCACCACCTTGAAGATTATCGTTACCGGCACCACCAGTAATACGATCATTTCCGGATTCACCCTTCAAGGTATCATCGCCAGAATAACCAAAGAGATAATCAGCTTTATTTGAACCAACGAGGCTATCGTTGCCTTCAGTACCGTACATGTTCTGAGCTTCACGATACATTTCATCGTGCGTCAGAACAGTACCATCAGCAAAATGAGCCTCCTCGATACGGTAAGCAGCACTGGTCGAGTTATGAGCATTATTGAGGGTAAGGCTATCCGTTGCTAGGCCTGCAGGATCTGTGAGCGTTAGGACAATATCGTAGCCCGAACGCGTAATCGTCACGTGCTCTCTAAGAATGCCTTCTCCGAAGATGATCTTATCTGTGCCTGATGTGGAAGTATCTTTAATCACATCTTGACCATCTCCGCGGTTAAAGTAATAGGTATCGCTATCAGCACCACCTTGAAGATTATCGTTACCAACACCACCAGTAATACGATCGTTTCCTGATTCACCTTTCAGCGTATCATCTCCTTCATGACCGTAGAGATAGTCACCTCCCGAACCAGCTTGGACAACATCATTGCCACCATAGCCATAGATATAATCCTTTGCGGAGGATCCTACTAGCGTGTCATTGCTCTCAGTACCATACATACTTTGAGTAGCCAAATACATATCATCGTGTGTAAGCACCGTCCCGTCAGCAAAATGAGCCTCCTCGATACGGTAAGCAGCACTGGTCGAGTTATGAGCATTATTGAGGGTAAGGCTATCCGTTGCTAGGCCTGCAGGATCTGTGAGCGTTAGGACAATATCGTAGCCCGAACGCGTAATCGTCACATGCTCTCTAAGAATGCCTTCTCCGAAGATGATCTTATCTGTGCCTGATGTGGAAGTATCTTTAATCACATCTTGACCGTCACCACGGTTGAAGTAGTAGATATCACTACCACTGCTACCTTCAAGATGATCGTTACCCAATCCGCCAGTAATTCGGTCTGAGCCACTACCGCCTTTCAGGGTATCGTTGCCCGCGTAACCATACATATAATCAATCGCAGAAGAACCTGTCATACTGTTATCGCCTTCTGTGCCATACATGTTCTGAGCTTCACGATATAACTCATCATGAGTCAGCAACGAACCATCAGCAAATTGAACCTTTTCAATTCGATAAGCTGCGCTAGTCGATGTGAAAGCACTAATCAACTTAATGCTGTCTGTCGCCACACCCTCTGGATCAGTGATCGTCAGAAGAATGTCGTTTCCTGAACGCTGGATATTGATGTGTTCTTGCAGAATACCTTCTCCAAATACGATCTTATCCGTACCAGATGTTGAAGTATCTTTAATCACATCTTGACCGTCACCACGGTTGAAGTAGTAAGTATCACTACCACTGCTACCTTCAAGATGATCGTTACCCAATCCGCCAGTAATTCGGTCTGAGCCACTACCGCCTTTCAGGGTATCGTTGCCCGCGTAACCATACATATAATCAATCGCAGAAGAACCTGTCATACTGTTATCGCCTTCTGTGCCATACATGTTCTGAGCTTCACGATATAACTCATCATGAGTCAGCAACGAACCATCAGCAAATTGAACCTTTTCAATTCGATAAGCTGCGCTAGTCGATGTGAAAGCACTGATCAACTTAATGCTGTCTGTCGCCACACCCTCTGGATCAGTGATCGTCAGAAGAATGTCGTTTCCTGAACGCTGGATATTGATGTGTTCTTGCAGAATACCTTCTCCAAATACGATCTTATCCGTACCAGATGTTGAAGTATCTTTAATCACATCTTGACCGTCACCACGGTTGAAGTAATAGGTATCGCTATCAGCACCACCTTGAAGATTATCGTTACCGGCACCACCAGTAATACGATCATTTCCGGATTCACCCTTCAAGGTATCATCGCCAGAATAACCAAAGAGATAATCAGCTTTATTTGAACCAACGAGGCTATCGTTGCCTTCAGTACCGTACATGTTCTGAGCTTCACGATACATTTCATCGTGCGTCAGAACAGTACCATCAGCAAAATGAGCCTCCTCGATACGGTAAGCAGCACTGGTCGAGTTATGAGCATTATTGAGGGTAAGGCTATCCGTTGCTAGGCCTGCAGGATCTGTGAGCGTTAGGACAATATCGTAGCCCGAACGCGTAATCGTCACGTGCTCTCTAAGAATGCCTTCTCCGAAGATGATCTTATCTGTGCCTGATGTGGAAGTATCTTTAATCACATCTTGACCATCTCCGCGGTTAAAGTAATAGGTATCGCTATCAGCACCACCTTGAAGATTATCGTTACCAACACCACCAGTAATACGATCGTTTCCTGATTCACCTTTCAGCGTATCATCTCCTTCATGACCGTAGAGATAGTCACCACCCGAACCAGCTTGGACAACATCATTGCCACCATAGCCATAGATATAATCAGCTTTATTTGAACCAACGAGGCTATCGTTGCCTTCAGTACCGTACATGTTCTGAGCTTCACGATACATTTCATCGTGCGTCAGAACAGTACCATCAGCAAAATGAGCCTCCTCGATACGGTAAGCAGCACTGGTCGAGTTATGAGCATTATTGAGGGTAAGGCTATCCGTTGCTAGGCCTGCAGGATCTGTGAGCGTTAGGACAATATCGTAGCCCGAACGCGTAATCGTCACATGCTCTCTAAGAATGCCTTCTCCGAAGATGATCTTATCTGTGCCTGATGTGGAAGTATCTTTAATCACATCTTGGCCATCTCCGCGGTTAAAGTAATAGGTATCGCTACCATCACCACCCTGAAGATTATCGTTACCGACACCGCCAGTAATACGATCGTTTCCGGATTCACCTTTCAGCGTATCATCTCCTTCATGACCGTAGAGATAATCACCACCCGAACCGGCTTGGACAACATCATTGCCACCATAGCCATAGATATAATCAACTTTATTTGAACCAACGAGACTATCGTTGCCTTCAGTACCGTACATGTTCTGAGCTTCACGATATAACTCATCATGAGTGAGCAATGACCCGTCAGCAAAAGCAACTCGTTCTATACGATATAATTCGGTACTTGAAGAAAATGCATATTTCAATGTGAGTCTGTCTGATGCGATACCATCAGGGTCAGCTATGTCTAATACGATATCCCCATCATTTCGGTAAATTGATACATGCTCACGCAAAATACCATCACCTAATATAATCCTATCGTTATTACTTTTAGTTGGATCACTTATTTGATCTTGCCCATCACCACGATTGAAAATATAAATATCAGATCCATGATCACCATTAAGAATATCATCACCTAATCCGCCAACAATGTAATCGTTTCCAGATCCTCCGTTTATTACATCGTCGCCGTCATTACCCTTTAAAGAATCATTCCCAAATGTACCTTTAAGAATATCGTTTTCATCCGTACCTAAAATTAACTCATGAGAATATTCATATAAAACAGGATCAAATTTGATAATGTCTAAACTGTTTTCAAAAGTCGTGGAATAAGATGAAATACCAATAAGTGTCTTAATTACGCCTTTTACGTACGTCTCATCTCCCAGCTCATGATGCTTCACAAGATCTTCACGCAAAAGAGAAAAATTAGGACTATAAGAAAGAGCTTCATTATTAAAATTGAGCTGAATTTTATCGAATGCCTCTGAGTACTCAACCTGGCTTATAATTTGAGAATAGACATACTGTTTGAATCGATTAAATTCAGTCGAGAGAACACCAGCAGCTTGCGGGCCTTGAACATGATCTTGACCAATGTTGTTTGAGTAAGGCCTACCAATCAATTTTTCTAGGGCAGCAACCTTCCTACCATCCATATAAACCCTGCCGTATTCATCACGACTATTTGGGTCGACATCAGATACACCAGTCCATTGGTAAATTATGTCATTCATCGATGACAGACGCTCAGCCGGCGACAGTTCGATGAAGTCTAAGATCATACTTTTAAGCACGTCATCTCTAGCCATTGCCTGTTGTAGGCTATGAACATTACCAAACGCATGTGCGTCAGGAAGCGCTTTTATCTCATCACTTAACTCTAGTAAATCAACTTCTTCCGTATCAGTTAAATTCACTCTAAACCAAACGTCTGCAGTATCAACTGAACTGCCATCAGCTGCTGTTGCTGTACTTATTTGCTCTAGTGTATTGCCTTTGCCGTCATCAATTAATATGTCTGAATAATTGGTGTTTAAAGACTGGATGCCGGCATTATCAAGCGTGGTCATTTCCCATTCTTGGCTTTTACCATCGCTATTAAGGTCACGCCATAACTTAAGACCCGCAGCTGCGGCTTCATCCAAATCCACTACACCATCATCATTGAGGTCTAACTCCTTAAGTGCCTCATAACCATTGGCAGCCTTAGTACCGCTCTCAATTACTGTATTATTACCAAAGAGTTCACTACCAGACGTTATCAGACCATCATTGTTTAGATCTCTGACTAATAAAGCATCGTCGCTATCGATCCACCCTGTGCGTTCCGCAAAACCGTTGGCATCAACATCAAAATGAATACCTTGTTTATGAGAAAGGGTTTCAATAACTCCATCGCGATCTAAGTCAATCGCAATAGGAGAACCTTTTGTCTTGGCTTCAGCAAAAGCATCAGAAGGATCTAGATTGTTCTGCTTGTCAACTGCCTCTTCGAGAAGGTCGCCTCTGTCTTCATATTCGAAGTCAATTTCATTGCCAGCAGTAGGAGTAGTCGCTTCACCTGTCCCTGAACTTTGGGAACCTTCAGCATCTGTTTCAGAATCATTAGTACTCGTCCCTGTTCCATCATTATCTGTATCTGAAGTAGTACCCGAATCACCAGTAGCAGCTCCTGAATCACCCGTTTCATTTGTTGCATTTTCAGCTGTATCAGCACACCGCACTCGCAATCTAATTTTGTTACCGGCGAATTGACCGTCTGTCATACGTATATCTAAAGATATAACTGGCTGACCACTAGCGAGTGTAGAGCTACCATGTCCAGCTAATACGCCGCCAAAGTTTAACCCCCCCCATATAAAATCAAGTTTTAAACCGCTAATTTCTGCATCTGAATACTGAGCTAGTAAATCCAATAAATCATTGTAAGAAGTCGCAACTAAATCATGCCCATCAAATAAAATGGAGCCAAGTTCAGTGACAGTGCCACTTACATTGCCATCGGAATTATTGGAAGAATCAGTACTACTCGAATCACCGTTGCCTGAATCGCTGCCACTATCGGGAGAAGGAGATGATAAAGATAGCTTCTCCTCTACCAAGCTCTCAAAGTCGATTGGGTTCGTGCGGTCAGCAAATTTAAAGGAGCTAACTACACCATTTGCACCGTTATTAATCCATATAGCTTCATTGAAATAGGTAAGTAATAGATCTTCGTCTCGAAACTCAAGAGAGACATCATCAAAATTGATACCGGAGCCAAAAACAATCGTGTTATTTTCGCCGTAGATGTCCGTTACACTGTCAGCAACACCGTCTACAAGTAGCGCATCACCTAGCTCAAAAAGGTAGGTATCATCTCCCAAACCACCTTCAAGGTAATCGACACCTGTCCCGCCAGTTAACTCATCATCACCGGATTCTCCAATGAGTGTATCGTCACCTGCACCACCATAAAGCTGGTCGTCACCAATATTATTCTCAGAATGACCATCATGATCACCATAAATGACATCGTCTCCCGAACCACCATAAAGATAATCGCTTCCACCTTGTCCTAAGATAGTGTCACTACCGTCACCACCAAAGACCCAGTCATCCGCATGAAAGACCTCATCAACAGATTTGGAGTCACCTGCGATAAAGTCATCGCCTTCCCCACCTTCCAGAGTATCGGCACGCCCACCGCCATAGATACTGTCATCACCTGCACCACCGACAATGTAATCCTCTCCATGGGCTGAGCCTTCGACAATATTTCCAGAGGCCGTGGTTATAAGGTCATCCCCTAGTAATTCATCATTACCTTCGCCACCATTGATGAAATCATCTCCACCTTGTCCAGATACGAAGTCATCTCCAGAGCCAGCGAAAATTGTATCGTTTCCATACTGTACAACATTCCAAGATCCCTGTGTTCTTAAGGTGTAACCATTAATATCTTCAACTAACCAGTCACCATCGTATGCAACCGCACCTGAATCAGCGTGAATAAAATCTCTACCTCCACCACCGTAGATAGTGTCATCACCTTCGCCGCCAGCTATACCATTTGTTGCTTGATCGCCAACTAATAAATCATTTCCAGCCCCACCAGAAAGCCAATCTGTTACAGCAGCAGAATTTTGTCCGTTAGCTTGTAGTATCGAAGTTAAATCTGATTGAGTATTCGCATAGATAACGTCGTCATCCTCCCCTCCAGAGAGAACATCTGCACCAACTCCTCCTTCTAATGTATCCAAGCCTGAACCAGCATGAATGATATCGTTGTCATCACCACCACTAAGGTAGTCGTTACCACTTCCACCTTTTATTTGATCACGACCAATACCACCAGTAACACTATCGTTACCACTCCCAGTATCTATATAGTCGTTACCACTACCACCATCGACTGTATCATCCCCAGAACCGGAGTAGGCTTCATCATCTCCCTGTCCAAGCTGAATATAATCATTGCCACCCAAGCTATGTACTAAGTCATTACCACCCAAAGCATTTAATAAATCACGCTCATCAGTGCCTTCAACTTCATCATCGTCGTGAGTTAAATCGGCTAGCGCTGGAGAATCCCCTTGCTCACCATCTGAAATTGCATCTAGCTCTACAATCTTTTGATTAATTAAATTAGTAAGATTAGTTTCTGCATTTTCTATATAGGCAGAGAGTTTTATATCTCTATCGGCATTATCTACCGCACTATCAGACAGGGTATCGATAGATTCATTATGAGCAGCAAGATTAATCAGTGATAAAGCTCCCCGCTCCCAATCATTGATTTTAACCAAAGAATCGTCGGTAACCACTTCAGTTTTTTCAGCAGCAACAGCATTTGAAACAACCACTAAAAGGCCATTAATAATTGTAGACAAATCGTTCTTAGCATCAGACTCAAGTTTATTTCTCACATAGAGTCTAACTTGATTTTTAGTAACATTCGCAATTTCCTGAACAGACCTTTCAAAACTTGACTTATAAGTATCCAATTTATTTTTTAGGATTATATTACTATCTGAATTATCGAAAGCTATTTTGGACTTATTGATTTCGGGGTATTTCAACTCATCGACTTCTTTCGATACTTTAGTTACAAAACCCAGCACATCTGTTTCACCAATAATTTCAAGTTCAGAATTGATAAACACTGATGATTCAAATTTACTTTGAGCTATCAGCGCATCAACGTCGCCCTCATGTAAAGATAAAAGCTCAGCTCCTACATATTCCTTTGCCAACATCAAATAATCATTGGAGATAGATTCAAGCTGAACATTAACTTCTCCATCAATATAAGAATCTAATTCCGGATCATAGTACCCTGAAAAAACATCCAGATAATCTATAAAGTTTTGATTATAAACATCAAGACCGTCAACCATTTTATTTTTAAACAGTTCAGCTTTATTTATAGCATCCATTAAAACAACAGATTGTTGCTCAAATAGACCTTTCTTATAACCTAAATCCAATGCTGCGCTTTCAATCTCAATTTCTAAATCTTGATAATCAACACCAATTAAGTCAGCTTCTTCTCTGAGTGAATTCACATAATTCAATAATGAATCATTTCTTATATCTGGTAATGTCTCATTAATAAATTCATCAAATATTTCCTCTCGCTCTTGCTCTATTTGTTCTAATACTGATTCGAAATCACCAACAACAGATTCCATCTCATGTATTAAGGCTAATAAAGATTCTATACTCGACGCTATTGTCGACTGAAAGCCATCAGGAACTGAGCCTTCAACCACTACAGAACCCGCAGCTAATGTTAAACTTACCGTTGTAGCTGCAACAGCAACTCCTAAAGCAAGCACAACCAAAGCAGGTCCTGTTACTATCCCTGCAGTGACAACTGCGCCAGCTGCCAACAACCCTGCCACATCTGATTCGATAGATAGCAAAGTACTATATTGGATAGCTTTTTTGTCCTTTAATTCTTCGTTTGCGTTTCGAATACCATTTGTTAAAGACGTAACATCTACAGCAATTGAAGTAACCGGATTCACTCTGCTCATAGAGGTTAATGCCGTTTCCCCAATAACAACAGCTCCTGTCGCATAATTAAGAGCAGCATGATAAGGATCACTATGGCTACCTAATATCACCGAGTCGATATATTGACTACTTTTAACAGAACCTTCTGCAGCTCCAACCATCACATCTTTTACAGCATTAGCACTAACAATAGAACTGGCCATTTAATCTTCCTTAATCAATTCATAGTCAATTAAATAATTTACTTTCATGAATTCATGATATTTAAGTTCGTAACATTCGCTTACTTCTATATTCAATCTATTAAATCTACTTCTCGATGATGTTTTAAAGAAATAGCGCTCACCATCGATCAAAAAATAGACTCCAACATTACGGCCCTCAGACCTACTTTCAAAACACCCTTCTGATGAACTCATTCCTTTGTAATATGAAATTTCATACCCAACAGTACAAAACAAAAAAATTAATACCGAAATAAGTACAAACCATGTATTTATACTAACCTTCTTTAAATTTACTGGCTCTGTTAACAAATAAAGAGCAATCACAAAAGAGAAAACCAAAAAAATAAAGTAAACCATCACCTTTCAACCAAACTTTCATCTTTATATCTCAACAAAGGTGCCAAAATATATTCAATCAAATAGCGCTTACCTATTTTAATTTCCGCACTTACACCCATCCCCGGCACTAACTCAACATTTCTTCCATCAACGTTTAAACTATTTTTCGCTAACAAAACCTTGGCTTTATATATAAGCCCTCTTTGCTCATCTACAGTGGCATCGGTCGAGATAGTTTCTACACGGCCATCAATTACGCCGTATTTGGTAAATGGGAAAGTGTGAACTTTTACTTCTGCGACTTGATCGGCATAAACAAAACCTATGTCCTTATTTTCTAACCACGCTTCAACTTCCAGCTGCTGGTTTTCAGGTACGATTTTCATTAGCGGCTGTGCTTCTGTGACAACACCACCGATGGTATGGATAGCCAACTCTTGCACAATGCCATCGACCGGAGATGTAAGAATCTGCTTCTTATTCAAATCTTTAGCTTTATTCAACTCTTCTTGGAGGGTTAGATATTCACGGTCTGTTTGTAGGAGCTCTTGCAAGTTTTCACTACGGTAGCGAGCAATTAAACCTTTACGCTGCTGTTTGAGTTCGTCTATCTGGGCTAATAACTGTTGGTTACGTGCTCTTGCACCAATGAGGTCTTGCCGTTGTTCTACCCGTTGTTGCTCAAGCTCCAGGTACTGAACCTTAGCCACCATCTTTTTCTGCATCATTTTTTTAAGGGCAGATACACGCTGACTAATGAGCGGAAGCGTGCCTTTAAGCTTGTTTATCAGCGCAAAGTTAACTTGCTGTTCAGCCTTTTTATCAATCAGGAGCTGATCGATACGCGCTTGTTCTGCGCGATAGTTTTCTTGTTGTTGAATGAGCAATAACGCTTGCTGCTGTTGTTGGTATTCCGGAGCTTCAGGCCAAATTTTAGTTTCTATGGATAGAAGATCAGGAGTTTGTACCAATTGCTGTGGCTGAGTGGAGTTTTGCGCAGCAGCGAAGGCTTGATCCAAATAGGCTTTAAAGTAAGTTAAACGCTGATGATTAAGACGGTTTTGAATAATTTCTTGTTCAAAACGCTTTTGGTTTGCACTGGTTTGCCCTCGGTCCAATTCGATCAGTGCTTGACCAGCTTTAACAATTTGGCCGTCTTTTACTAATATTTTTGATACAACACCACGCTCATACGGCTGGATCTGTTTAACTTGGCCTGAAGGAATAATTTTCCCTTCTGCTGTCGCAACAATATCGACCTCACCTAGACAAGCCCAAACAAGACCAATCGTGAACAGTGCCAGTAGCACCCATGCGGTTATGCGGCTGGCCGGGTGCGGTGGTTTCTCTTTGATCTCAAGCGCAGCTGGAAGGAAAGCCAGTTCCTGACGGGCTAGGTCGTTATCGCCCATGGTAGAACGCTCTTCCCAGCGTTGTTTTAGTGAATTCATCCATTTCATGCTGTTTATTCCCTGATACAGCGTTAATCCGTTTTATCAGCCTTTTGCGCAAGGCCCTAAGAAGCTTGAAGCTTTCTCTTTACTCTCTAGGTATAGATTCCAGCTTTCGCTGAAATGACAGTAAAGGCATTACCTTCTAGATGATCTAAGTACTTTCAACCGGCCTTAAAGGCTTACCTATACCGCTTTGCATACTATGTAACTGATGGTAATACCCTTGTTGTTTAATCAAGGCATCATGGTTACCACTCTCTACGATACGACCTTTATCCATCACGATAATGCGATCACATTGACGTACCGTACTAAGGCGGTGCGCAATGATAAATACCGTACGGTTTTTACAGATTGAAGCCATGTTGTGCTGGATTATCCGTTCGGATTCATAATCCAGCGCACTGGTCGCTTCATCAAAAATAAGGATACGAGGATTAGTAATCAATGCTCGAGCTATTGCTATACGCTGGCGTTGACCACCCGACAAATTGCAGCCATGCTCACCTACAGAGTTATCGTAGCCTTCTGGTAGCTCTAAGATAAACTCATGCGCCCCCGCCAACTTAGCCGCTTGCACCACGGCCTCCATTGGCAGCCCCGGGTTAGCTAAGGCAATGTTTTCACGCACACTGCGGTTAAACAGGAAGTTCTCTTGCAGAACTACACCGATATTACGACGCAGCCATGCGGTATCGACCATTGCTAGATCTACACCATCAATCATCACACGACCGCCTTCTGGCACATACATACGTTGTATGAGCTTAGTAAGGGTACTTTTACCTGATCCAGAACGGCCGACAATACCTATCACCTCGCCCGGTTTAACCTGTAGCGAGATATCATTCAGTATACGCGGCCCATCTGGACGGTAACGGAAGTTTATATGCTCGAAATTCACCTTACCTTGTAGTTGTGGCAATGTGCTGCGGTTAGGGTTATACCCCGGCTCCGTTGGTGTATTGAGAATATCACCCAAGCGTTTGACTGAAATACCCGCTTGCTGGAAATCCTGCCAAAGCTGAACAAGCTTAAGAATCGGACCAGAAACACGCCCAGCAATCATATTAAAGGCCACAAGCTGACCAACGGTAAGGTGACCATCAATTACCAAATGTGCACCGTACCAAATAATCAACACCGTAGTGACCTTACTGATAAAACCAGCAATCTGGTTAGCGATGTTATTGAGGTTTTGGGTACGGAAGGAAGCGGTGACATATTTAGACAGCTGATCTTCCCACTTACGCTGCATTTGCGGCTCAACCGACATCGCTTTAAGCGTTTCCACACCGGTAACAGACTCAACCAGAAATGCCTGATTTTCTGCGCCATGCTTAAATTTTTCATCCAAACGGTGGCGTAGTATCGGCGTGATAAAAATAGAAAGTGCTATATAAAATGGAATCGTCAGCAGAACAATAATGGTTAAGGTAGGACTGTAAAACCACATCACCGCAAAAAACACGATGGTGAAAAACAGATCGATCACCAGTGTTAACGCAGTACCGGTAATAAAGTTACGGATAGTATCCAGTTCACGCACACGCGCCACACTTTGACCGACCTGTCGTGATTCAAAGTAGGACAGCGGCAAAGAGACAAGATGGTTAAATAACCGCGCTCCAAGTTCTACATCCACTCGGTTCGTAGTATGAGCAAATACGTAATTACGTAAACCACCCAAAATCGCGTCAAATATAGCAATGGCGACAAATCCAAAGGCCAATACATCAAGCGTGGTAAAGCCTCTATGCACTAGGACTTTATCCATTACCACCTGAAATAAGAGCGGTGTTGCTAGCGCAAACAACTGTAGGAAGAAGGAGATTACAAAAACTTCTGCAAAGAACTTTTTATATTTTAATAACGCCGGTATGAACCACTTAATATCAAACTCTTTAAAACTGGTAAGCAGGCCTTCCCGCTTACTAATCAGAATCACTTCTCCGTTCCAGATCTCATTGAGCTCATCCTCAGTCAATGAATCCGGTTGGTTTTTATCTGCAAACAAGACCAGCGCTTTGCCCTGCCCCAATTGAGATTGATCGCCGTCAGGCTGATCGACCTCATTACCACTTAACTCGGAGGCTTGCGCAACTTTGGCTAAAACAAAATACTGGCCATCTTTACCTTGCAAGATAGCAGGTAAAACAGCGTTATTGAGTTTATTAAATGTGAGTTGGGACTGACGGGTTTTAAACCCTAAAGATTTTGCAGCACGGAGAATTTCAGTACTGCTAAAGTGTTCGCCGGGTACAGCAAATTGATGCTGAATCTGAGGCTCTTCAGCGGGTAACTGGTGAAAACGTGCAATGGTAATTAGCGAACGTAGACCTGTGTCTACTACAGACTCTGCCTGTGTTTCCATACTGGCGACAACTTATCCTTGTTGATTTATATCAACAAGGATAAGCAATCACCAAAATAATTACAACTTTTGATTTGACAGATCCAACCTTAGGGACTACCGATTTATACACCCACCCAAAACGCACGCAATAAAAAAACCCGCTTTCGCGGGTTTCTAATTTACTTATTCAGCTCTGCCGAGAAATCGAGCATTCGCTGTAGAGGCTTACGCGCATCGACGATTAAGGATTCATCGACATGAATCTCATCTTGCCCTGTTTCTAGTGCGTGAAGCACGCTCTCTAGACCGTTCATCGCCATCCAAGGGCAGTGGGCACAGCTTCGGCAAGTTGCACCAGAACCACCGGTAGGCGCTTCGATAAACTGCTTACCAGGCGCTGCTTGCTGCATTTTGTAGAAGATCGCTTTATCCGTCGCAACGATAAACTGCTCATTTGGCAGATCACGTGCAGCATTGATAATTTGCGTAGTAGAGCCGACCGCATCCGCAATCTCTACGACCGAATCTGGTGATTCTGGGTGAACCAGTACCGCAGCATCTGGGTAAACCTTTTTAAGATCTAGAATACCCTGCGCTTTAAACTCTTCGTGTACGATACAAGCGCCATCCCACATCAGCATCTCAATACCTGTTTGACGCTGTACGTAAGTGCCTAGGTGCTTATCTGGCGCCCAGATAATCTTTTTACCTTGATCCGCCAAGTGCTCAACAACTTGTAGTGCAATACTGGAAGTCACCACCCAATCGGCACGCGCTTTTACTGCGGCAGAAGTATTAGCATAAACAACCACTTCGTGGTCCGGATGAGCATCACAAAATGCGGAGAATTCTTCGATTGGACAACCAATATCAAGAGAACAAGTCGCTTCAATTGTTGGCATAATTACGCGCTTTTCAGGCGTAAGGATCTTAGCCGTTTCGCCCATAAATTTAACACCAGCAACAACCAACGTGCTAGCAGAATGAGCATTACCAAAACGCGCCATCTCTAAAGAGTCAGATACACAGCCACCCGTTTCATCAGCTAACTGCTGCAAAACTGCTGAGGTGTAATAATGCGCTACCAGACAAGCATCTTTCTCTTTAAGCAGTTTTTTGATCTTCTGCTTATACTCTTCAACTTGCTCTATGGTCATATCTAGAGGCAAGTGTTCTTTAGCGAAGTGCTCCTGCACGAGGATGCGATCTGAAATATCCTGTTGGCTCAACATGTGACGTAATACTCATAAGTTGTACTGATCGACTACCTGCTCACCTAGGTAGCTTTATTACCTGAGGATCACCCAGATAAAAATTAGGGGACGTAGTATAACATAGAGATACTAGTAGCTAGAAGTTACTTACTGGCTGATAAAAAGTGATAACTAGAATGCAACAAGTGAGTTGCTAAACGCAACGCTAAGTCTTTTTCTACAAGCGAAGCGATCTCTAGCAGCGCAGCTGCGTCCTCTAGCCACAAAGTGGCGTCCTAAACGGCGAAGCCGTGCTGATCTTCAGACATAAAAAAACCAGCTCGAAGGCTGAAGTTTTTAAGTGGTGGGTCGTATAGGATTACTTTGCCCTTCGGGCCAGCGTCGCAAGCTCCGCTGTTTTCTACAGGCTTCGCCTTCCGAATCGAACCTTTAACGGTTCTCATCCTATACAACGAGTATCTTTTAGGCATAAAAAAACCAGCACATAGGCTGGAGATTTTAAGTGGTGGGTCGTATAGGATTCGAACCTATGACCAATTGGTTAAAAGCCAACTGCTCTACCGACTGAGCTAACGACCCACACAGAGGACGCGTATTTTACGTATCCTTAATGCAAAAGCAAGGCTTTTTTATTGATATCGGGTTGGATCTTCCAAGCCAGCATCAACAAAGCCTTTTGCACGTAAACGACAACTGTCACACGCACCACACGCCTGGCCTTCATCGTCTGCTTGGTAGCAAGAAACCGTTAAACCGTAATCAACACCCAGACGAGTACCCTCTTGGATGATCTCTTCTTTGGTCAGGTCGATTAGTGGTGTTTCAATCTTGATTGGATCACCGCTAACACCACGCTTAGTCGCAAGATTAGCCATGGTTTCGAAGGCAGCGATATATTCTGGGCGGCAATCAGGGTAACCAGAGTAATCGACTGCGTTTACACCAATAAAGATCGCATCAGCTTCTAGCACTTCTGCCCAACCTAACGCCAAGGACATGAAAACCGTATTTCGTGCCGGAACGTAGGTCACCGGAATTTCGTCGGTTTCCTCTTCAGGAACATCGATACTGTGGTCTGTTAGTGCTGAGCCACCAAAGTCTTCTAAGTGAAGACGAATAACACGGTGCTCGGCCGTATTCAGTTGCTTGGCAATTTTCTTAGCCGCGTTTAACTCAGTTAAAGAGCGCTGACCGTAATCAAAGCTCAATACATAACAGCTGTAGCCGCGTTCAGCAGCCATTGCCAGCGCTGTTGCCGAATCCAGACCACCAGACAGCAACACCACTGCTTTTTTTGAAGCAGAAGAATTCATGTGTATTCCAAAGATTGATTAGAGCTGACGCTTAAACTCTTTAGCTAAGCGAACTGCATCAGAATCAGGGTATTTATTGATTACCAGATCAAGGTATTCAGTTGCCTTAGCCATGTCACCTAACTGATTGTAGATGATACCAAGCTTATACGCTGCATCCGGTGCTTTAGGGTTATCCGGGAACTGGGTTAACACCTGCACGAATGATTCACGCGCTTGTTCAGGCTTTTGCTCAGCTAAATGAATCTCACCCAACCAGTAATAAGCATTAGGTAGACGTACACTTTGCGGGTAATCCTTCACAAAAGCAGAGAATGCTTCAGCAGCTTTTGGGAAGTTTCTTAGCTTAACCAGACCAAAGGCTTCTCGGTAGGCCTGTGCATCACCCGCTGATGGCGCTAGAGGCGCTACATCTGCTGGCACTTGCGGTCTAGATACCGACGAATCGCCCTCTAACACAGGCGCGTTATCAGCACCTAACTGACCAGTTGTAGCTGGCGGTGTTAAAGCAGGATCTCTTAAAGCGGTGATACGACCATCTAGATCACGATAGCGTTCTAGCTGCTGGCGTTCCATCTGCTTTAGACGGTAATCTTGCTGCTCTACTTGACCACGTAGAGAACGCACTTCGTCCTGCAACTGCTGGACAATAAGTATCAGTTCACTGTTTTTAGAAGCCGAGTGAGCATTGTAGGAAGGTTGTTGAACATTGGCAGGCGAATCGCCAACACCCAACTCAATAACGGGTACTTCTTCTGCTACAACATTAGCGCTGATCGCCAGCGCTAATGCAGTAGAAAGAACGGTAGAGTTCGAAGTCATAAATTAACGAGATACGTACTTCAGTTCCACACGACGGTTCTGGCTCCAGCTAGATTCGCTGTGGCCCAAATTCGCTGGCTTTTCTTCACCAAAGCTAACAGTTTCGATCTGAGAAGCAGATGCACCGTTAACCTGCATAAAACGAGAAACCGCCTTAGCACGACGCTCGCCTAATGCGATGTTGTACTCACGAGTACCACGCTCATCGGCATGACCTTCCAGCACAACCTGAACTGATGGATTAGCAGCAAGGTAAGCTGCATGCTTCTCTAGATCAGCAAAGCCGCCTGCTTTAACTACTGATTTATCGAAATCGAAGTAGAAAACAGTTTGTAGGTTAGCAACAGAATCCATAGAAGAGCCGGAAACTGAACCCTGATTAACACCTTGTGTAGTGCCTGTATCAGTACCTGTAGTTGCGCCACCTTCAGTAGATGAACCACCTGTAGAACAACCTGCTACCCATGCTACGGATAGCGCTAGTGCAGCTGCTTTAGTTACGTTGGAAGCTCGCATTGATCACTCCTGTATATTTGCTGGTCTTCCCAGCAAGCAAAATATTATTGAATGCCGCCATGTCCAAATCTGAACATAAGTTAATGTCTATAAACTTTTATTGCAAGTAGGGGCTCCATGCTGGTTCCCTAACGTCACCACTACTTGCCGGTAAAATGAAGCGCACACCACCATCTAAGGTAACGCCGCCCAAGACCCCTCTTACACCTTTTTGCGTAGCATACAGAATAATGCTGCCATTAGGCGCAATGGTTGGGGACTCATCTAAAAATGTATCGGTCAGGATATCTAAACGACCCGTTTTAAGATCCTGAACTGCAATTCTGAATACGTTATCTACGCCACGGTGAACCATCGCCAAGAAACGACCATCCTGAGTCAAACGACCACGGGAGTTATAGTTACCTTCATAAGTTACACGCTCTAACTGACGTGTTGGCAGATGAATACGATAGATCTGCGGCTGACCACCACGGTCAGAGGTAAAGATAAGTGACTGACCATCAGGCGACCAAGAAGGTTCCGTATCGATGCCATAATGGTGAGTAATTCGTGCCAGGCTACGAGAACGCAGGTCTAGAACATAAACCTCAGGGTTACCATCTTTAGATAACACTATCGCAAGTTTATTACCGTCAGGTGACCAAGCAGGCGCACCATTCAAGCCTCGGAACGACTGAACCTTTTCACGCTTACCTGTTGCTAAATACTGAATGTAGATAGCAGGCTTACCGGATTCAAAAGACACATACGCCAATTTAGACGCATCACGAGACCAAGCCGGAGACATTAGCGGCTCGCTCTGTTCACGAATGGTAATTGGACGCGCACCATCGGAATCAGCCATCTTCAAACGATAGCGACCTTTACCACCACCAAACTGCTGAGCTGTTACGTAAACGATACGAGTTGAGAATGCACCGCGAACACCGGTTAGCTTTTCGTACACCATATCCGAGATATAGTGAGCAATATCACGCATATTCGCTTGGTTACCTGATACACGCTCCGCAAGTAGCTGCTGCTCTTTCAGTACATCGTACAACTCAAACTCTACTTTTAGCTCTTTACCCTCTGATGGCAACTGACGTCCAATTAATAGAAACTCAGTTTTGCTCACGCGCCAATCGCGGAAGTAAACCTGATCACGTTTGTTTGGAAAGCTCAGCATATTGCGGCGATCCATCATCGAGAACAGACCGGTACGGCCTAAGTCATCAGATACAATCTGCGCAATATCTTCTGGCAGAGCGAAACTACCATCCCAAGAAAACGGCACTACAGCAACCGGCGTTGGCTCATCAATACCTTGGGTAATTTCGATAGCCAAATCACCTTCAGCGATTACGGAAACCGAAAACAACAGCGCAAATGTAGCTAATACTCGCTGTAAAACTCTGTTCATTTAGTTCTCCTTAAACACATAGCCGCCATACCAATTTAAAACAGGCTTAATTCCGTAGATCTTCAGGACGGAAACGCAATACACGCTTACGGAAATAGCGATCAAACACAATCGAATCCATCTCCTGAAGTTTTTCAAATACTTGTACACGCTCAATCGCACGTAAAGCATCGTTATCGAAGCGAGCATCACCACTCGATTTACTTACATACAGATCATTCACACGACCTGATGGCAAGAAATGTACGGTAATTTCTACAACCATACCATTTCGTGCAGTCGGTGATCGACGCCAGTTACGGGTAATCTGTGAAACTATATACGCTTCATAACTCATCGCAGCAGCACGCTGTTCTTCAGCTTGCAGAGCCGCCTCTTCAGCCTGTAACGCCTGCATTAGTGCTTCGTTACGTGCTTTTTCTTCTGCTTGTTTTTTCGCTGCAGCTTCAGCGTTTCTTTTCTTCTCTTCGGCCGCTTTTTTCTCAGCGTCTTTACGTTTCTTTTCGTCGGCTTTACGCTTTTTTTCAGCTGCGGCTTTCTTTAAACGATCTTGCTCAGCTTTCTTTTTAGCTGCTTCTTTTTTACGTTTTTCGTCAGCTTTACGCTTCTTTTCAGCCTCAGCTTTCTTTTTCTCTAGCTGTTTTTTCTTTTCAGCTTCTTTCTTAGCTTTTTCCTGCCTACGCTTTTCGTCCGCTTTACGCTTCTTATCTTCTTCAGCTTTGCGGATTTGATCCGCCTTCTGCTTGGCCTTAGCTTCAGAGGCTTTTTTACGCTGAGCAGATAGCGTGGTCAGGTCGACAATCTGCGCCTGAACATGACGAGGGACTTTACGCTCCTCCTCTTTGTGCTCAAACCAGCTCTGTGCCAACAAAACCACAACAAATATATGAAGTATGACAGCAAGGACTGTAGGAAGAAGATAACTACCCGGTCGCAAAATCAACCCCTACTCCGTCACCAAGCCTACGCTCGGCGCGCCTGCTTTCTGTAGCAAAACCATCAACTGCACAACCGAATCGTAATTTACATTACGATCACCGCGTACCAGCAGCATTTTCTTGGGGTTACTTGCTAAAATTTTAGCCACACGATCCTGAACAACATCAGCCGTAACCGCTTCTTTAGGGTCACCACCAATATCGATAAAGTATTCACCTTCTGAATTAACCGTCACGATAACCGGTTCATTATCTTCGTCATCGACAGGCTCCGCCGCTGCTTTAGGCAGATCAACATTAACGCCTTGCGTCAGCATGGGTGCCGTCACCATAAAGATCACCAAGAGCACCATCATGACATCAATGTAAGGCACTACATTGATATCAGCGTTTAACTTACGTTTTTTCTTATGCCGTCTGATCATCGATCACACCCGCTTAGTTGGATGCGTGCATACGACGATGCAAGATAGAAGAGAATTCGTCAGCAAAGGTTTCGTAGTTACCTAACAGATACTCAACCTGCGCAGAGTAGCGGTTATAAGCAATTACGGCTGGAATCGCAGCAAATAGACCAATCGCTGTAGCGATCAAGGCTTCAGCGATACCAGGTGCTACAGCGGACAATGTTGCTTGATGAACATTCGCCAAACCACGGAAGGAGTTCATAATCCCCCATACGGTACCAAAAAGGCCGATATAAGGGCTGGTAGAACCTACTGTTGCAAGGAATGGCAGGTGCTTTTCTAGCTTATCTTCTTCCCGTGCTAGGGCTACACGCATACTACGCTGTACACCGTCCATTACTGAATCGGGATCATAACCCGCTTGCTGAGTTAGACGCGTATATTCTTTGATACCAGCACGAAAGATATTCTCGGCACCACAGTCAGAATTTGGTTCGTGATTAATTTCACGGAAAAGTTGGCCAAGATCGACACCAGACCAGAAGCGATCTTCAAAGTTACGAAGTGATTTACGCGCACTACCTAACACCGATTGGCGTTGAAAGATCATCACCCAAGAAAGTACTGACGCTAATAAAAGCATTAACATTACTAGTTGAACCACGATACTTGCGTCGGCAACCAGACTCCAGATCGACATTTTTTCGACCACAGCACTTCCCTCTAAAAATTTGGTACAGGATATAATTTACCGGCTTTGTGATTCGTCAAAAACCAATAAGTTCCATCCATTTAATAGATAAAAAAATGAAGGCACAACAATAACAGTCATGGCGATTAATACAAGGAAAAACCAGCGTTTGAATTAGCTGTTTGTAAGGGTGTTGCCAGCCATCAGATTAGATAGCTGGCGAATAGATCTAGGCGATTTTCTTTAACGCAGATTCGTGAATAGATTGGCAGCGAATACAGCGTGATGCAGTAGGATTAGCCTTAAGACGTGTAAGCTCAATCTCTTCACCACAGTTGATGCATTCTCCAAAACTACCCTCTTCAATACGCTTAAGCGCAGCTTGGCATTCAGCTATTTCATCATGGTGACGTTGGAGCGCTTCAAACTGCCGTTCCAATTCAACAGTATGCTCGACTTCTTCACCAATATCTCGCACTTCGGACACAGAAGTGGATGAGATTTGATCTCGCAACTCCTCTTCGAGCTCGGCTTTCAGCTGAATAAGTAAACGATTAAGCTCAAGTCGGAATGCAGTAATCTCTGCATTACGAAGTATGGCCGTCATATTGTTACCTGTTATTTTTTTCAGTTATTTGGCAGGCATATTAGACGGCTTTTCTTCTGTCGTATCTTGATTGATGTCAGATTAACCAACAAATCCTATTTTTTATAGGGTTTATTGATCCAGATCGTATTTTAAGCCTCTTCGGGCTTGGCGATTCCGAAGTGCTGGTAAGCATGATCAGTTACAACACGACCACGCGGCGTGCGCATCACAAACCCTTGCTGAATTAGATAAGGCTCTAGCACATCTTCAATGGTGTCACGCTCCTCACTAATTGCAGCAGCAAGGCTTTCTACACCGACAGGACCGCCACCAAATTTTTCAATCATAGTCAGCAACATACGACGATCGAGATGATCGAAGCCATGGTGATCGACGTTCAACATATTCAGTGCACGATCGGCGATATCGCTATCAATTACACCATCACCTTTTACTTCTGCGTAATCACGGGCACGGCGTAACAAACGGTTAGCAATACGCGGCGTACCGCGAGAGCGTTTTGCCACTTCGCACGCACCTTGCGTATCGATTTTAGTACCCGAAAGATCAGCTGATCGAGCAACGATACTGGTCAGATCTTCAACGTTATAAAACTCTAAGCGCTGCACAATACCGAAACGATCACGCAACGGAGAGGTCAGCAAACCTGCGCGTGTTGTCGCACCTACTAATGTAAATGGAGGTAGCTCTAACTTGATAGAACGTGCTGCAGGGCCTTCACCAATCATAATATCCAGCTGGTAATCTTCCATTGCTGGATAGAGCACCTCTTCAACATTCGGGCTTAGACGGTGAATTTCATCGATAAAAAGAACGTCATTTGGCTCAAGATTGGTCAACAACGCAGCAAGGTCCCCTGCTTTTTCAAGCACCGGGCCAGAAGTAGTTTTGATCTCCGAGCCCATTTCATTGGCAATGATGTTCGCTAAAGTTGTTTTACCCAAACCTGGCGGGCCAAATATCAAAGTATGATCTAACGCCTCATTACGCATCTTTGCCGCTTGGATGAAGATCTCCATCTGCTCACGAACAACAGGCTGGCCAACGTAATCCTCCAACGCTTTAGGGCGGATAGCGCGATCATGCGCTTCTTCTACTGGGTTACTTAAAGGCGAGATAAAACGATCAGCTTCAATCATAATTTTTTACTCTATTAACCAACCATGGAGCGTAAAGCAACGCGAATAAGATCTTCACAGCTCGCACCAGAACCAAGCGATTTATGCGCCTGCTCAATCGACTTAGTTGCCTGAACCGGCTTATAGCCCAACGCAACCAATGCACTTTCAGCTTCAGCGCGGTTATCACTAACCGTTTCGAATGACGCCATATCGGGGCCATCTGCTGCCGACAACTGAAACTCATCCGAAGATTCCAACCCAAGCGCTTTAATCTTGTCTTTCATCTCTACAATTAAGCGTTCAGCTGTCTTCTTACCAACACCCGGCAACTTAATCAAAGACGCGGTATCACCATCATTTACGCAACGCACGAACTCAGTTGTAGAAATACCGGACAGGATAGTGATCGCCAATTTCGGCCCAACACCATTAGCCTTAATCAAGGTTCTAAAAAGCGAACGCTCTTGCTTATCGATAAAGCCATAAAGTAACTGCGCATCCTCTCGTACAACAAAGTGAGTAAAGAGGGTCACCTGTAATCCAACTTCAGGTAGTCGATAAAATGTGTTCATAGAAGCTTCCACTTCGTAGCCCACACCATTTACATCAATCACTAACTGTGGAGGCTGCTTTTCTAACAACTCACCTTTTAATCGACCAATCACTTACTTTTTATCCTTATCCAATTTTTCGAGCTTATGACCTGCCACAATAAATTCAGGCAACCTGAGATCTGCGAACATCGCAGCCATACGCAATACAAAGATGATTACCATAGAGATCAGCGCGACTGGCTGCCCAGGAATATACGACTGAAACACCACAAAAAATACCGAGCCTGCTAATGCACAGGTCGCATACAGCTCACCATCTCGCTGTAAAATCAGCGGTATCTGCCCAGTTAAAAGATCTCGGATCATACCACCAGCACAACCGGTGATAACGGCCATCATTACAACAATAATCGGTGGCAAACCAAGACCTAAGGCTTTTTCGGCACCTAACACGGCAAACAACGCCAGCCCCATAGCATCCAACACTAACAAAGTGCGTCGAGGGTACTGAATATATCGACAAACAAAGAAAGCAACGACCGCAGATATAATTGCAGTCCATAAATAAGAGGTATCAGCCACCCACACAACAGGATGAATATCTAAGGTAATATCGCGAATCGTGCCGCCACCTAAAGCCGTCACTATCGCTAAAACAACCACTCCTAGAATATCCAACTGCTTACCTTGAGCTGCTAATGCCCCTGCAGTTGCAAATACTGCAACTCCAATTAGATCAGCTATATAGATAAAATCAGCGTAAGACATCTCATTCATGAGGTTTATTGACGCCTCCAACTGGCATTGCGACTAGACATAGAACCTGCTGTTTTAATTAAGCTATTACGAGTATGCGCATGACAGAGTGCAATTGCGAGTGCATCGGCAGCATCCGCTTGCGGTAAACCTGGTAATTTTAGAATATGCGCCACCATATGCTGAACTTGTGATTTATCAGCCGAGCCTTTACCTACGACCGACTGTTTAACTTTACGAGCAGCATATTCGTATACCGGCAACTCAGCATTAGTGCCTGCAACAATAGCGACACCACGCGCCTGACCAAGCTTAAGTGCAGAGTCGGCATTACGCGCCATAAACACCTGCTCAATAGCGAACTCTTGCGGACAATAGCGCTCGATCACTTCCGATACCCCCGTATACACCTGCTGTAATCGCTCAGGTAATTCATCACCTTTAATACGAATACAGCCACTGGCAACATACTCATTTTTATTGCCAACGCAGTTAATTACACCGTAACCGGTGATTCGGGATCCTGGGTCTATTCCTAATATCAGCATCAAACTCATTTACTGGTTATTTATACAGGCAAGCATACAGGACTAGTCTTGGTTTACAAAGTGATTTTGAAGCAAACAACACAGAAGAAATAGAGACGTCGACCAGCCATAATACTTTACGAATCAGCCCTCCATTGCTTCTTCTGGAATAATCGCGTTGTGGTATACATTCTGGGAGTCATCCAGATCATCCAATACATCGATTAGCTTCAGTACTTTTCGCGCCGTATCCACATCAAGCTCAACGGCTGTTGACGGAATCATCGCCACTTCAGCATGCACAGGCTCAAGACCTGCATCTACGAGAGCCTGTTTAACATCGAGAAAGTCATGCCAATCAGTGAATACATCTATCAAGCCGTCGTCGTTGGCAACAACATCATCCGCACCCGCTTCTAGCGCTGCATCCATGATGGTTTCTTCATCTATTTCTACAAAGGTGATCTGGCCTTTTTTATTGAACAGATAGGCAACTGAACCACTCGTACCAAGATTACCGTTGTACTTATTAAATGCAGCACGCACTGCCGCCACAGTCCGATTAACGTTATCTGTCATACACTCAACTAGGATGGCCACACCGTTAGAACCATAACCCTCGTAGGTTAACTCGTCGTAATGCTCACCTTCACCGCCACCAGCACCACGGTGAATTGCCTTATCGATAGTGTCGCGCTTCATATTAGCGCCAAGAGCTTTATCAACCGCTGCGCGCAGCCGCGGATTATCGTCTGGGTTACCACCACCTTCTTTTGCTGCAACCACCAGCTCTCGAATGAGCTTGGTAAAAATCTTTCCGCGCTTTGCGTCCTGTGCCGCTTTACGGTGTTTGATATTGGCCCATTTAGAGTGACCTGCCATAACCCCTACTCCCTTTCGTTATTATTTTTTATCCAATATAAACAAAAAAAGCCGCCCGAAGGCAGCTTTTTAGTTTTAACCGATCCCTAGCTTGAACTAGGACAACGCGATGCTATTAAGGTGTTTTACGTAGCTTAATGTTCAATTCGCGTAGTTGTGCAGCACTTACTTCACCTGGCGCTTCAGTCATCATACAAGATGCACTTTGCGTTTTAGGGAAAGCAATTACTTCACGGATAGAGTCAGTGCCAGTCATCAGCATGATCAAACGATCAAGACCAAACGCCAAACCACCGTGCGGAGGCGCACCGTACTGCAATGCGTTTAGTAGGAAGCCAAACTTGTCATCAGCTTCTTCATCAGAGATACCTAGAATCTCCAGTACTGTTGCTTGCATCGCCTGATCGTGAATACGAACAGAACCACCACCAAGCTCACAGCCATTAAGTACCATGTCGTATGCACGAGATAGCGCTTCTAGCGGATTCGCTTTAAGCTCTTCTGGAGAGCAGCTTGGCGCAGTGAATGGGTGATGAAGCGCTGTTAGGCCGCCATCTGTTTCTTCGAACATTGGGAAATCAACAACCCATAGAGGTGCCCACTCACACTGAGCCATCTCAAGATCTTCACCCACTTTGATACGTAGAGCACCAAGCGCTTCAGAAACCACCTTAGCTTTGTCAGCACCGAAGAATACGATGTCACCATTTTCAACGCCTAGACGATCCATGATCGACATAGTCACTTCATCACCTAGGAACTTGATAATTGGAGACTGTAGGCCGTTAACGCCGTTTTCAATTTCGTTAACCTTGATCCAAGCAAGACCTTTAGCACCGTAGATGCTTACGTACTTAGTGTAATCATCAATATTCTTACGAGTCAGCTTAGCGCCACTAGGTACTTTAAGTGCAGTTACGCGGCACTTAGGATCGTTTGCTGGGCCTGCGAATACTTTAAATTCGATATCCGCCATTAGGTCAGCAACGTCAACCAATTCCATTGGGTAACGAAGATCTGGCTTATCAGAACCGTAACGCTGCATCGCTTCTGAGTAAGGCATGCGTGGGAAATCACCCAAATCCACACCTTTCAGCTCAAGGAACAGCTTGCGGATCATAGTTTCAGTCAGACCCATGATACCTTCTTCGTCCATGAACGAAGTTTCGATATCGATCTGAGTGAATTCAGGCTGTCGGTCAGCACGCAAATCTTCATCACGGAAGCATTTAGCGATCTGGTAGTAACGGTCGAAACCAGACACCATCAACAACTGTTTAAATAGCTGTGGAGACTGCGGCAGCGCGAAGAACTGACCATCATGAACACGGCTTGGCACTAGGTAGTCACGGGCACCTTCAGGTGTAGCACGGTTTAGAATCGGCGTTTCGATATCTAGGAAACCATTATCATCTAGGTAGTTACGGATCGCGTTAGATACTTTAGAACGGAAACGTAGCTTTTCCTGCATTTCTGGACGACGTAGATCGATGTAACGATTACGTAGACGCACATCTTCACCAACGTTTTGGTGCTCATCCAACTGGAACGGAGGTGTTTCAGACTTGTTTAGGATAACAAGCTCTTTACCTAGAACTTCGATCTCACCTGTTGGCATTTCAGAGTTGATCGTGCCTTCTGGACGACCACGAACAGTACCTTTGATCTCAACTACGAATTCATTACGGCAGCTATCTGCTAGCGCGAAGCTCTCTTCACGATCTGGATCAAATACAACCTGTGCTAGACCTTCACGGTCACGCACGTCTAGGAAGATAACACCACCGTGGTCACGACGACGATGAACCCAACCACAAAGGGTAATGTCTTCGCCGATATGCTCTTTTCTGAGATCGCCGCAATAATGACTGCGCATAATTTACTGTTCCTGTTAACTGTCTCGGTTTGGTTTTCACCAAACGGTCAATGAATTAATACTTTATCTATCCGGAGTTAGCTGTCTGTACCTGACGAAGCACCGGAACCACCTGCAAGATTTTTCTTCTTGCCGGTTTTAAAATCTGTCTCGTACCAGCCGGAACCAGAAAGGCGAAAACCCGGAGCCGATACTTTTTTGGTCACTTCCTCACTTGCGCAGGAAACACATGCAGGCGCAGGCGCATCACTTTTAAGAACAAGTTTTTCAAACTCGTGACCACAGCTGTCACACTGAAAATCAAAGATTGGCATTGGAAATAAACCCGATCGAAACTTCCTAAACGCAGGAAGCGTATTTTAAAAACGGCGGATTATACCTTATTTAAGCAGAGGGAACAGGCCCCAAATGGGATTGAGGCCCTAAAGATTTAAAATACAGGTGACTAATTTTCAATGAAGCTAAATGAAGCTTATTCTTCCGGTACAAATTCCAGCTCACCAGACATTAACGCTTCTAGTTTTCGTCTAATTTCATGAATCTGTTCAGCTGTATACGGCTCCGCTGGCACCTTACCCCAAACAGGCCCAGGCCAAGCCTTATCAGTCTCATAACGAACGATATGATGAAGGTGTAATTGCGGCACTATATTCCCCAAAGACGCTACATTCATTTTTCTAGCAGCAAAACTATCTGCCAAGTTAGATGCCAAGAAAGATGATTCCTTGATTAACTCGCATTGCTCATCATCAGAAAGATGATAGATTTCTGTTGCACCTGCACGCCTTGGCACCAAAATAAACCAAGGATAATTAGCATCGTTTAACAGTAAGAGCCGACTAATCGGAAAATCCCCTAACACTATACAATCAGCGGCTAACTGCGGGTGAAGTTCAAACTCAAGCTCTAATTCGTCCATTACAATACTCCTATCATCTTCTCTAGGGGCCTTATACAAAACAATGGCTTTGACACTGACATCCTTCTCGATTCAAATAGATAACGCGTCGCCCCAACACTATTTAGCTTAGCAACACAAAACCGAAGCCGCGATATGTTAGAAATAAAAATTTGCCATAAAATCAGTGAAATAGGCCCAGACACTTGGAACAACCTCCTTCCCTCTGATTACCCTTTTTGCCGATACGAATTCCTCCACGCACTTGAGGAATCAGGCAGCGTAAGTGCGAAAACAGGCTGGCAGCCCCTTCACATCCAACTTCAAGATAACGGTATAACTGTAGCCATAGTGCCGCTCTATCTTAAGAATCATTCCTACGGTGAATATGTATTTGATTGGGCTTGGGCAGAAGCTTACGAACGTTATGGCATGGACTATTACCCAAAACTCGTATCATCAATCCCATTCTCTCCTGTGGGTGGTCCGAGGTTATTAACAAAACAACCTATAGAGCCTTTATTTGAAAGTTTGAGCCAAGCCATTCCACAGCTATGCCAACATTTCAAAGCTAACTCTTGGCACCTACTCTTCCCATCAAAGAAGGAAGCGGACTCGCTGGATAGCGCAAACTACATGATCCGTAAGGGCTGTCAGTACCAGTGGTTTAATCAAGACTACTCGACCTACGATGACTTTCTGCAAAACCTAACGTCTCGTAAGCGTAAAAACCTAAATAAAGAGCGCAAAAAGATCGATGAGCAAGGCATCACTCATCGCCAAATTCAGGGCAAAGATATAACCGATAACGAGATTGACACTTTTTATGATTTTTACCGCCTAACCTATCTTAAACGCGGACGCGAAGCCTATCTCAGTAAATCGTTTTTCACCCAATTAAAACAGACCATGCCTGAAAACCTCTTACTCGTTTTAGCTTACAAAGACGAAACACCGGTTGCAGGCGCACTGTCACTACAAGATTCCACCACCTTATACGGGCGATACTGGGGTTGTTTTGATGAATACGACAGTCTTCATTTCGAAACCTGCTACTACCAAGGTATTGAGTATTGTATTAGTCTGGGGTTAAAGCGATTTGATTCTGGCGCTCAGGGAGAGCATAAAATACAGCGAGGATTCACCCCTGTACCGACGTATTCGGTCCACTGGCTTAAGGAGGTTGGATTCAATAAAGCAGTACAGCAGTTTATTGATGAAGAGACCTCCGCGATTGATGAACAGATCGAGCAACTGCAAAAGTATTTACCCTACAAAGCGCTATAATGTAGAAAGGATTTAAACAACAAGACAAGGAGTCATGTGATGAATATGCCAACTATTCGTCCCCTACCTATAAAAACCAAAAACGAATCCCTTATTATTCGAATCCTACGTTGGATATTTGCTGTACGAAAATGGGTATTAACTGAAGACTGGACCTACACGATGCGTGACGGCACCAAGATAGTGATACCTAAAGGCTTCGAATTTGATGGTGCATCCATTCCCCGCCCTCTTTGGGCCATACTCTCACCCACTGGCCTTTTATTCCTACCGGGCTTAATTCATGACTACGCCTACAAATATGACCAACTCATCGGGATAGATGAAAACGGTAAACGCTATGCCTACAAAGCAGGTGCTGGCAAATCCCATTGGGATCGAGTATTTCGTGAAACCGGGATTGATATCAATGGCGTTGCAATAATCGACACACTCGCCTGGTTAGCCCTTGCCTTAGGCGGCTGGTATACCTGGAGACAACACCGCAAAACCAATGCTCAACCCGTTATCGAGCAAGTCGCAAAATAATCCCTATTGGAAACAATCAAACATTCATAGCGCATATAAGCAGTTGCGCTCTTTCTAACTTTTAAGAGCCCAATCTATGAATATCATGGAAGATACTCTCTATAAGAAAATTCAAACCCAAGCCAACTGGTTTGCCAAACATGCTGCTAGGCATAAAAAGATGAACCACACGCTTTGGTTTATCTCCTCATTCACATCGGTCGCGATTGCGATCTGCGCCAATTTCTCTTTCGAAATACTCAACCTTTCTTCTGCCAAGCTCACAGCCCTTTTAGCGATATTCCTACCTGTCATTACCGGATACACGCTTTTAAGGGGCCCAGAAAACTTGTGGATCATGGAGATAGAAATAAGAAATCGCTTATTAGACCTGAAAAGCAAAATGGAACTCACAGCTGAATGCGAAGGAGCTTTTGATCGCACAGAATTTGAAGAGGAATATTTTGCAGTTTTGAAGGATGCAAACAGCAAATGGCAGGAGATAAAAAGCAAATAAAACAGACAAGACTAATTTATATTAACCGTTTATTCAGAAATATCGTGTAGACTGCTACAATTTATAGAAACCTAATTTCTACGGGCCTTGTAGCGTTAAGTAGTAACTATGAGCGAACACCTTCACATCAAACAAGCGTTTGAATTATCCGCAAAGTTTCTAGCGCATAAATCTTATAATTCGCTGACCCATGCAGTTCTTCACTACTTCTGTTCTCTAGAAGGCGTAGAGGATGCGGTATCGTATGAAATTTTCGGTGATGCTAAGTCCGATACCGGCCTTTCCATCAGACGCTTTCCAATTACCTTAGATGAATCATTTGAAGATCGGCATAGCGATCTCATGCTCAAAACGCTGCCAAAAAGTAAAGGCGGTGTAGCATGCATGAAGTTCAAAGGTGAAGACTATATATTCTTAGACATTACTAAAGATGTTATTCCTCGACGTATCATTTTGATCACGGGCAAAGTATCTGAAACGGATATGGTTTTGATCGAAGGTGTCTTCAGCATCTATGAAAAGCAGGTTGCATTATTAGATGCAAAAGAGCGCGATATGTTAACAGGCTTACCTAACCGACAAACCATGGAATTAAGCCTTAACGAGGTCGTAGCGTTTCACCGCGGCCATAAGAACAACCACATAAACTCATCCTGGATGGTTGTTCTCGATATTGACCACTTCAAAAATATTAATGATACCTTCGGCCATCTCTATGGAGATGAAGTTCTGCTTCACTTTGCCGAACTAATGAAGAAAACCTTCCGTTATACCGATTTTCTGTTCCGTTATGGCGGCGAAGAGTTTGTCGTCATACTGAACAATGCCGATCAAGATCAAGCTCTACAAATACTCGAACGCTTCCACAAAGCAGTTCAGGATTACACATTCCCATCAGGCAAACTAACTGTAAGTGTTGGCTATACAGAGATTGACCCGGTTACACCTCCAATGCTGCACTTTGAGCAAGCCGACCGAGCGCTATACCACGCAAAAAACAACGGCCGAAACCTCATTGTACACTTCAACGAAGTTAGCTCTCGAATTGAAGTACCCGATGATGACGTAGAGCTTTTCTAAAACACTCATCAAAAACAAAAAGAGCAGCTTATAAGCTGCTCTTTTTCGTTTCAGTAACCTTATCACCCAGAGATAAATACCGGTGCGAACCCAAGGTTCCACACAATCACTGTACCTACGCGAGTAATAACCAAATAGACAAGCCCTACCGCCAGAATTGCTCCACAGAAGAAGAAAGCCTGATCTTTATCGATACCCAACACATGTGGTAAACCGTCATAGATCAGATAGCCTGTATACGCAGCTGCCGCTAAATATACCAACATGTTAGCCCATGGAACGGGGTATAAAGAGATAAAGCCAGCTAAGAAAAGCGGCGTACAAGAATAAGCAGCTAAAGCAATACCATTAGCCGCGTAATCATCATGACCACTACCGTAAGTTTTTGACATCCAGTCAATCATCCAGCCTAAACCAAACACACCAACAAGGATTGCTACATAGGTTAAAACGTTCAATTGCAATGCACTGATTGCAGTAAGCTTAATCAGCTCACCATCACCGACACGCCAACCAAATTGAGTTGTAGAAATGTAAGCACACACAGGACCTATAAGCGCCAATAAACAGGTATAGGCCATATAGATACGACTGGGATTACTGTGCTCTTTTTTGATCAATTCCCACTCTGCATCAGGGTGGGTAAACATTCCGGGTATGTGACTCAGCAGCATAATGATCACCTCTTAGGCTTGTTATTTTGCGAGTTATTAGCTTCGAGTTGCCTCTAGCCATTACGCTCCCAATGAAAAACAGATCATTTTTCATACAGTTATTTTAGTTGAGAACGCAGCTGTTCACCGACGATGCATCTTGAAAATCTCTAAAGATACTTAGTGATCTGATGGATATTTTTAAAGATCAAAAAAAACGGGGCTAAATTAGCCCCGCAAAAAGCTCCAACACAAGGCTGGGAGCACACCAATTTCGAGTAGACACCAAATCCACTCTAACGACCTATAAAATAGAAAGTTGCAGTTACCAGATTCCCCCCTGGTAACTGCGGGAGTAACGGGTAAATCTGACGTTTTACCCGCTGTTCAGCTCAAGCCGGCACAGATTGGCTCTCGCTGAATTAAACCAAGTGGATCTCCGGTTCACTTGGTTCAAGACCAGTAGTTCGACTTTTTAACCTAGTTACAGGTATTACCCCGCAACCAAAGATAATTACTGGTCTTGATAAGCTTCGATACCTGGACAAGAACAGATAAAGTTCCGATCGCCGTATACGTTGTCGATACGGTTTGCTGTCGGCCAGAACTTGTTCTGACGAGTCACTTCATTCGGGAACACAGCCTCTTCACGACTATATGGACGCTCCCAAGCAGCGCTCATAATGTCCGATTGCGTATGCGGCGCATTAAACAGCGGGTTGTTATCCGCAGGCCATTCGCCGTTTTGTACTTTGTTGATCTCTTCACGGATCTGAACCATGGCATCGATAAAGCGATCAATCTCCGCTTTAGATTCCGATTCAGTTGGCTCGATCATCAAAGTGCCCGCTACCGGGAAAGACATGGTTGGCGCGTGGAAACCGTAGTCCATCAGACGCTTAGCAATATCTTCTTCAGTAACACCGCTTTCCTCTTTGATTGGGCGAATATCAACGATACATTCGTGGGCAACCTTGTTATTACGACCACGGTAAAGTACCGGATAGTGCTCAGCCAATTTCTCAGTCATGTAGTTAGCATTAAGGATCGCCATCTCTGTCGATGCTTTAAGGCCAGACTTACCTAGCATGACGTTGTACATCCACGTGATCGGTAGGATCGAAGCAGAACCATAAGGCGTCGCTGCAACCGCACCGTTTTCAGGGTTTACGCCTTCAACTGGGCTTACTTTGTGGCTCGCTAGGAACGGTGCCAAGTGGCTCTTAACGCCGATTGGACCCATACCTGGGCCACCGCCACCGTGCGGGATAGCAAATGTTTTGTGTAGGTTTAGGTGAGATACATCAGATCCGATTGCGCCCGGCTTAGAGATACCTACCTGCGCATTCATGTTCGCGCCATCCATATACACCTGACCGCCGTTTTTGTGAATGATGTCGCAGATTTCTACGATATCTTCCTCATAAACACCGTGTGTAGATGGGTAAGTGATCATCAAGCAAGATAGATCATCTTTGTGTAGTTCTGCTTGCGCACGAAGATCAGCAACATCAACGTTACCGTTGTCATCACACTTAGTCACAATGATCTTCATATCCATCATTGCAGCAGAAGCAGGGTTAGTACCGTGCGCAGATGATGGGATCAAGCAAACATTACGATGGCCTTCACCAACGGACTCTTGGTACTTACGAATCGCCAATAGACCTGCGTATTCACCAGAAGCACCAGAGTTAGGCTGCAAAGAAACCTTGTCGTAACCGGTAATCTCTACCAATTGATCTTCCAGTTCGTGCAGCATTTGGTGATAGCCCTGCACTTGGTCAGCCGGTGCAAACGGGTGAATGTTTGCAAACTCAGGCCATGTAACCGGGATCATTTCAGCCGTAGCGTTTAGCTTCATGGTGCAAGAACCGAGTGGGATCATGCCATGCGCCAAAGAGTAATCTTTGTTCTCTAGCTTCTTCATGTAACGAAGCATGTCGGTTTCGCTGTGGTAGCTGTTGAACGTCGGGTGCGTCAGGATTGCATCTTCACGACGCATCTCTGTAGAGATACCCGTCGCTTCACCTGCAACAATTGCTGCATCTAGCTCAGCAACGCTTAGACCGTGATCGTCGCCCAATATAACGTCTAGCAACTGCGCAACATCTTCAGACGATGTTGTTTCATCCAAGCTGATACCCAACTTATCAGAACCAACCTTGCGGAAGTTACAACCCGCATCGATTGCTCTTTGGTAAACAACCTCTTGAGTCTCAGGCAGAGAAACAGTCAACGTATCGAAGTACGTGTCGTTAACCGCAACACCTTTCGCCTTAAGACCATTAGCAAGCACAGCCGTCAAACGATGTACGCGCTCTGCAATCGTCTTAAGGCCTTCTGGACCGTGATATACAGCGTAGAAAGAAGCCATATTGGCAAGCAACGCTTGAGCTGTACAGATGTTAGAAGTCGCCTTCTCACGACGGATATGCTGCTCACGTGTTTGCATCGCCATACGCAATGCTTGGTTACCGTTTACATCGATAGATACACCGATGATACGACCAGGCACAGAACGTTTTAGCTTTTCAGATGCAGCAAAGAAAGCTGCGTGTGGACCACCAAAGCCCATTGGTACACCAAAGCGCTGAGAGGAACCTAGTACAACATCAGCACCCAGTTCACCTGGTGATTTAAGAAGAACCAAGGCTAGGATATCAGCAGCAACGGAAACCATTGCTTTCTGGCCTTTAGCCGCATCAATAATTGATTTGATATCAGTGATATCGCCGTAAGTACTTGGGTACTGTAGCTGAACACCAAATGGATCTGCCGCTTCAAGATCTGTTAGCGGGTTACCTACTACAATGTCGTAACCAAAGTATTCGGCACGTGTTTTGATAACGTCCAGCGTCTGTGGGTGAACATCATCAGCAACAAAATAAGTATTGGTTTTCTTACGATTTGAGCGCTTGCACAGCGTCATCGCTTCTGCAGCGGCTGTCGCTTCATCAAGTAGAGAAGCGTTGGCCAATTCCATTCCGGTTAGGTCCATCACCATCTGCTGGAAGTTAAGCAGTGCTTCTAGTCGACCCTGAGCAATTTCTGGCTGGTAAGGTGTATAAGCCGTGTACCAACCTGGGTTTTCCATAACGTTACGCAAGATAACGTTTGGGACCAAAGTATTGCTATAGCCCATACCAATATAAGATTTATTAACCTTATTTTTATCAGCTAGTGTTTTGATATACGCAAGTGCATCAGCTTCAGTCTTGCTATCCGCCATATCTAACGCATCATCTAAGCGGATGGAATCTGGAACGGTCTGTGTAATCAGTTCATCCATTGAGTTAAGACCCAAAAAGGACAACATATCCTGAGTCTGCTCACTATCTGGACCAATATGACGACGAGTAAAGTCAGTCGTCTGCTGAAGATCACTCAAAGTGCGAGTTTCTACTGCCATAACAATAACCTGTGGTAACCGATCGATTTAAGTATGTGTAACAGACACTTAAACCAAATATATTTAAGGGTGCGAAGCGGTCCTGCACTGCCGCTTCGCCTTGCTAAAGCTAATTGGGGGACAGGGTTACTAGGTATTCAGGCTGATTAGACCCTTACAAATACCTAGTAACTCAACCAATTAAGCTTCTTCTGCAATCGTTGCTTCGTACGCTTCTGCGTTTAGAAGTTTTGCCAATTCAGATGAATCAGACAGCTTAATTTTTACGATCCAGCCGTCTGTGTAAGGCGCTTCGTTTACGGTCTCTGGCGCATCTTCCAACGCTTCGTTTACTTCAACTACTTCACCGCTTACTGGAGAGTAGATGTCAGACGCTGCTTTTACAGACTCAACTAGAGAGAACTCTTCACCCGCTTCTACTGCGTGGCCGATCTCTGGAAGTTCAACGAAAACCACATCACCTAGAAGTTCCTGAGCGTGATCAGATACGCCTAGAGAGATAGTGCCGTCACCATTGTCCAGAACCCACTCATGGCTTGGTGTGAAAAGGTAGTTAGATGGAATGCTCATATTGTTTTCCTATTGCTCATTCGTTACACAGGTTTATTAACGGTAAAGAGGGAACTTCTTGCACAGCTCTTCGACCTGCGCACGCACTTCCGCTTCAACTTTGGAGTTATCTTCTGGGTTAGCCACTAGACCATCCAATACATCGCTAATCAGGTTACCAATCAGCTTAAATTCTTCTGGACCAAAACCACGGCTCGTTCCTGCTGGTGTACCTAGACGAATACCAGAGGTTACCATTGGTTTTTCAGGGTCAAATGGGATGCCATTTTTGTTACAAGTAATGCCCGCACGCTCTAGCGCTTCATCAACCACATTACCTTTCAGACCTTTAGGACGAAGATCGACCAACATCAGGTGCGTATCTGTACCGCCGGTTACGATGTCGCAACCACGTTCAACCATAACGCCCGCAAGTACTTTGGCATTCTCTACAACACGATCGATGTACACTTTAAATTCAGGCTGTAGCGCTTCACCGAAAGCAACCGCTTTCGCCGCAATCACGTGCATCAGTGGACCACCCTGAAGACCTGGGAATACCGCAGAGTTGATCTTCTTACCTAGATCCAGATCGTTAGATAGGATCATGCCGCCTCGTGGGCCGCGGAGAGTTTTGTGTGTTGTCGTCGTTACAACATGAGCATGTGGAAGCGGTGATGGGTGAGCACCCGTCGCAACTAGACCTGCAATGTGCGCCATATCAACAAACAGGTATGCGCCTACTTTGTCAGCGATCTCACGGAAACGCGCAAAATCGATCTGACGCGGAATCGCAGAACCACCTGCAATAATCATCTTCGGCTGACATTCAACCGCTAGCTTCTCAATTTCATCGTAGTCTATGCGGCTATCTTCACGAGATACACCGTATTGCACAGCGTTAAACCATTTACCGGAAAGGGCTGGACGCGCACCGTGAGTCAAGTGACCACCTGCATCCAGAGACATGCCCAATACAGTATCGCCCGGCTGTAACAGCGCCAACATAACCGCGCCGTTTGCTTGCGCACCTGAGTGCGGTTGCACATTGACGAACTCACAACCAAACAGCTCCTTTGCACGCTCGATAGCTAGGCCTTCAGCCTTATCAACGTACTCACAACCACCGTAGTAACGACGGCCCGGATAACCTTCTGCATATTTGTTTGTTAGTACTGTACCCTGCGCCTGCATTACGGCTTTAGATACAATATTTTCAGAGGCTATCAGCTCAATCCCCATCTCCTGACGATCAAACTCTTCATTTACTGCAGACAGCAGATCAGCATCGCGCTCTGCTAGGTCTTGGGTAAAAAATGCTTCGCAAACAGCGTCGTTGCGATACAGATCACTGTGACTCATGATTTTTTATTCTCTTATTTTTTTATTACGAAGAATCAGCAGGCAACCACGTTCACGGCCAGCCCACCTTGAGAGGTTTCTTTATATTTATCCTGCATATCCAGACCTGTTTGACGCATCGTTTCGATAACAGAGTCTAGAGATACATGATGTTCACCATCACCACGAAGCGCTAAGCGTGCAGCATTGATCGCTTTCACAGCACCCATAGTGTTACGTTCAATACATGGCACTTGCACAAGACCGCCAATCGGGTCACAGGTCAGGCCTAAGTTATGCTCCATGCCAATTTCCGCAGCGTTCTCGATTTGCTGGTTGGTACCGCCCATCACGGCACAAAGTGCACCAGCAGCCATAGAACAAGCTACGCCGATCTCACCTTGGCAGCCCACTTCGGCAGCCGAGATAGAAGCGTTCTTCTTATAAAGCATGCCGATCGCAGCGGAGGTTGCTAAGAAGTCAAAAATACCCTGGCGATTTGAACCCGGGACAAAACGGTCGTAGTAAGCTAGAACAGCAGGGATAACACCGGCAGCACCATTTGTTGGCGCCGTCACCACACGACCTCCCGCTGCGTTCTCTTCGTTAACCGCAATAGCAAATAGATTGACCCAATCCATTACGGTTAGCTGATCTTTCAGAGCTGCTTCTGGGCTAGATTTGAGTTCTTCATAAAGCTCGTGGGCACGGCGTTTAACATGTAGACCACCCGGTAGCTCACCCTCTTCTGTACAGCCACGCTTAATGCAGTTATCCATCACCTGCCAAAGGTTCCACAGACGCTCTTCTAACACGTCTTGTTCGGCCCATGTCAGCTCATTGGCTAAAACGATTTCAGCAATGGTTTTGCCTTCACGCTCACAGACTTCTAATAGCTCAACGCCATTATCGAAGTGGAAAGGAAGCTTGAATTCAGGTTCTGCACCTTTCTCTTTACCTGCTTCGGCGTCACTTAGTACAAAGCCACCGCCTACGGAGTAAAAGATGTTGTCGTGCAAAATAATGCCGGCTGCATCGTACGCTTTAAAATGCATGCCGTTTGGATGCTTTGGTAAGGACTCACCAAAGTTAAAAGGCAGATCCGTTTCAGGGTTGAACGCAATCATTCGCTCGCCTGCTAAATTGATCTGCTTAGTGCTACGAATCTGATCAACGTAAACAGGTACTTTATCTGGATCGACTAGGTCAGGCTTCTCACCCATTAGACCGATCATCACAGCAACATCGGTTGCGTGACCTTTACCTGTCATCGCTAAAGAACCGAACAAACCTACATGTACTGAGGCAACTTGATCCAGCTGATCACGCTTACGTAATTCATCTAAGAAACGATTAGCCGCAACGACTGGGCCTACCGTATGAGAACTGGAAGGACCAATCCCTACTTTATATAGATCAAAAATACTTAATGGCACTGCGACCTCACTACAGCGGTCTAACCGCTCTTTTTATTATTTTATGTATCTACTCTTTAAACCGTCTCTATGTACGGTTGCGGTTATAGTCCGCTTACTAAAGAGCTATATAACTTCGAACAAATTGATCATTAATTGTTCAAATACCGTCGATTTGATTTCAGACTAGCAGTGAGATTTTCCAAAATCAACAAAAAGTTTCCTATTGGAAACTTTTTTCATTTAAATCCAGTTTTGTTGCTCTCAAATTCACCTTAAACGCTTCTTGCTACATTAAAGCCTGTGTCTAATTTCATTGGCGCACCTAACTCAATAGAGAGAGCCCCTATGAATAAAAAGCAGCCTAAAACTAGCTAACGACGCTAGATTCATCATAGTAAACCGCCCTGCTGATAAGCTTTTTAACCTACTAGTCTAAGATGAAAATTTTTCCCGCAACGCCAACTACTTGTTTTTATTATGCTTTATTCAAAAAACAAGAATTAGACAGCTCTAATCAAATCTTTTTCAACATATTTTCGTTGAAATTAATTTTCCCTTACGCTAGCTTTGTTTCGTATTGGAAACTTATTTCACAAATAACCTTTCTTTATCTTGAGTGGCAGATTCAAGCGAAGTAAGCGAAGCCGAAAGCTTCACCTTTTGTAAGTAAGCATGTTTGGAAATCTAAAAGCTCTGCCCTGGTGCTTTAAGAAGTTTTAAACAATCCAAGTGCGTTCAAATAAAAATAACAATCCGATTGGAGTCTAGGTTCATGGAAACATTAACCTCTATCATCAGCAGCATTAATGGGATCGTGTGGGGTCCTATGATGCTTGTTCTTATTCTTGGCGTTGGTTTATTCCTAATGCTGGGTCTACGTCTTATGCCTCTTCTTAAACTAGGTACGGGTTTCAAACTGCTGTTCGAAGGCCGTAAAACTAAAAAAGGAGAAGAAAAAGAAGGCGAAATCTCTCCCTTCCAAGCACTAATGACTGCGCTATCAGCAACGGTTGGTACAGGTAACATTGCCGGTGTAGCAACAGCTGTATTCCTAGGTGGCCCTGGTGCTCTATTCTGGATGTGGTGTACCGCACTGGTTGGTATGGCAACTAAGTTCTCTGAAGCAGTACTGGCTGTGAAGTACCGTGAAGTAGATGAAGAAGGCCGCCATGTTGGTGGTCCGATGTACTACATCAAAAACGGTCTTGGCGCTAAGTGGGCTTGGCTAGGTACTGCATTTGCAATCTTTGGTGCAGTAGCCGCTTTCGGTATCGGTAACACGGTACAGTCCAACTCTGTTGCAGACGTTCTAGAGTCTAACTTTGGCCTAGATGTTTGGGTAACAGGCGTAATCCTAATGGTACTAGTAGGTGCTGTTCTGATTGGTGGTATCAAGCGTATCGGTGCCGTTGCTGGTTCTCTAGTACCTCTAATGGCAATCGCTTACCTAGGTGCTGGCCTTGTTGTACTAGCTATTAATGCTGAAGCAATCCCTGCAGCCTTGGATCTAGTATTCACTCACGCATTCTCTCCAGCTGCGGCTGAAGGTGGTTTTGCGGGTGCTGCTGTTTGGGCTGCTATCCGTTTCGGTGTAGCACGTGGTGTCTTCTCTAACGAAGCGGGTCTAGGTTCTGCACCTATTGCCCACGCTGCGTCTCAAACAAAAGATCCTGTTCGCCAAGGTCTAATCGCGATGCTGGGTACGTTTATCGATACCCTAATCATCTGTTCGATTACCGGTCTGGTTATCATTACTTCTGGTGCTTGGACATCAGGCGAGTCTGGCGCAGCACTAACGTCTGCAGCGTTCGCTCATGCACTTCCTGGCGTTGGTAACTACCTAGTAGCTATCGCTCTAGCGGTATTCGCTTTCACTACAATCATCGGCTGGTCCTTCTACGGCGAACGCTGTGTTGAGTTCCTATTCGGTGTTAAAGCGATCAAACCATACCGTGTTCTTTGGATTATTGCGGTGCCTGTAGGCGCAATCGTAAGTCTGGATTTCATCTGGCTAGTAGCAGATACGCTAAATGCCATGATGGCGCTGCCTAACTTGATTGCTCTGGCGCTATTAAGCCCGGTTGTCTTCAAACTGACTAAAGAGTACTTCGCGCGTAACGGTGCTCCAGTTGATACAACTGACGGTAAAAACGCTTAATCAGTAAAGAAGGAACCTGCTAACAAGCCTTATACGACTCAGGCTTACAGAGCAATTGAAGCACGAGGCAATGATTATAGGCATGCTGGTTGCCTGTCGAAAATCATTAACAAAGTGATTCTGTTGCTCTGTTAGCCCCGAAGGGTGGGCTCTAAAACGACCATCTACTTTGTCAGCCAGTTTGAAAAGGTCTAGACATTTCACTGCACTGGCTTTCGCGTATCTGGTCGTTTTATAGCCCACTGAGAAAGTATGAGACTTATTCGCAGGTTCCAAGGATCGGATCACCGATGGTGGTCCGATCCTTTAAAGCCAGAACAATCTGTTGAAAGAGTTTTATCTCAATAGAGCTTTTCCATCAGATTGTACTTAAAGAACTGTAGTCAAAGAACTGCACCTGAAGAACACGAGCAGCTTCGCAAAGACGAAGGCTGCACAGAACAAGCATTATGGAGAACACGATGTCCGAACTGAGCAAAACACCTCTATATGACCTGCACATTGAGCTAGGTGGAAAAATGGTACCTTTCGCAGGTTTTGAAATGCCGGTTCAATACCCGCTAGGTGTAAAGAAAGAGCACGTTCATACCCGTGATCACGCTGGTCTTTTTGATGTATCTCACATGGGTCAGGTTAAGCTAACAGGCGAAAATGTTGCAGCTGAACTAGAGAAACTAGTACCTGTAGACATTATCGATCTTCCTACAGGTAAACAGCGTTATGCCCTTTTCACTAACGATGAAGGAGGCATCATGGACGACCTGATGGTGACTAACTACGGTGACCACCTTTACGTTGTAGTTAACGCTGCATGTAAAGACCAGGACATCGCTCACATGCGCGCACACCTTGGTGAAGGCGTTGAGTTGGAAGTTCTAGATGATCGTGCATTGGTTGCACTTCAAGGCCCAGAAGCGGCACAAGCATTATCGCGCATCTGCCCAGAAGTAAATGAACTTGTATTTATGGACTCTCGTCACATCGCTATCGATGGTGTTGATTGCTTCGTCAGCCGTTCTGGTTACACAGGTGAAGATGGTTATGAGATCTCTATCCCATCTGCTGAAGCAGATCGTCTATGCCGCCTATTCCTAGAGCAGCCAGAAGTTGAATTTATTGGTCTTGGTGCACGTGACTCCCTACGTTTGGAATCTGGCCTATGCCTATACGGTCACGACCTAGATCCAACAACAACGCCAATCGAAGGCAGCCTTATCTGGGCGATCAGCAAGTGCCGTCGTGCCGATGGTGAACGTGCTGGCGGTTTCCCTGGCGCTGACAAGATCCTTGATCAGATCGCTAACAAAAACTACAGCCGTAAGCGTGTTGGCCTTATCGCATCGGGTAAAGCTCCGATCCGTGAGGGCGCTGACCTTGTTAATGCTGACGGTGAAAAGATCGGTACTGTTACTTCTGGCAGCTTCGGCCCAACTGTAGGCAAGCCAGTAGCTATGGGTTATGTAGAAACCGCTTACTCTGCACTTGAAACAGAAGTTTTCGCTCTAGTACGTGGCAAGCAGCTACCAATGGTGGTTTCGAAAGCACCATTTATTGAGCAGCGTTACTTCCGCGGTTAATCCGTTTCCATCCCTGTAAGTCTTGGAGGCCGGGCTGCCACCCTTATCAGCTTGGCCTCTATTTTTAATTGAACATCGCGAGGTGTCACTATGGAATTGATTCCACTACAAGAGCTGAAAGGCGAATCAAAAATGTCTCGTCTGCGTCATAAACCGGACCCAGAAAGAGAACGCCTACGTAAACCGGAATGGATTCGTATAGATGCCCGCTCAAATGCCAATGTAAAAAAGGTTAAGAAACAACTTCGCGACCTTAAATTACATACAGTTTGTGAAGAAGCATCCTGCCCTAACTTGGCAGAGTGCTTTAGTCACAAAACTGCGACATTGATGATCATGGGTGCTATTTGTACACGTCGCTGCCCTTTCTGTGATGTAGCGCATGGTCGACCAATGGCGCTTGATCCAGAAGAGCCAAAGAATTGTGCATCCACTATCGAAAAGCTCGGTCTTAAATATGTGGTTATCACCTCGGTAGATCGCGACGATCTAAGAGACGGCGGTGCAGCGCATTTTTCTGAAGTTGTAAAAGAAGCACGTAAAGTCAGTGACGACCTAAAGGTTGAGATCTTAGTTCCAGATTTTCGCGGCAAAGTTGATCTTGCATTAGAGATCTTATCTCAGCAGGTTCCAGATGTTCTGAATCACAATATGGAAACTGTACCTAGCTTGTACCCATCGGTACGCCCGGGTGCGGATTACCATAACTCGCTCAACCTGCTTTACCAATTTAAGCGCTTAAATCCAGAAGTCGATACAAAATCTGGATTGATGGTTGGTTTGGGTGAAACCAAAGAAGAGATCATCAAAGTAATGAAAGACCTTCGTGCTAATGATGTCGACATGTTAACCATCGGCCAATACCTACAGCCAAGTAAATATCACCTCGCTGTAGAGCGTTATGTAACGCCAGAAGAATTTAAAGAGTACGAAGAGATCGGTTACGAACTTGGCTTTAAGAATGTTGCCAGTGGCCCGATGGTTCGCTCCTCTTACCACGCTGATTTACAGGCGAAAGCCCTGTAAAGGAGTAAAAATGTCTATGCAAAACAATACTAACAAAGCCACTCAAGGCGGCACGCTTGTTCACTTGAATATTCAAGCAGCGATAGACAACGACAGCCGAATTAATAGCATTATTGTTCGAGAACGCCCTTTTATTGGCGATCTTGCACTGGATACCGAGCCTGACCAAGATTTGCTTATCGCCGTGGGTGAAGTGATGGGCGTTGCTCAACCGCTAACGGTTAATCGCATCTCTTGCATGGGCCGTTTAGCGATTCTGTGGATCAACGAGAACCGTTGGTTGGTTCTTCCACCTACCGGTGCGCATGAATCTGTATTCCAAGCTCTACGCGAAACCTTTGGGGAAGATCTTAAACTAGAAACCTCCGAAGACGGCTCAAAAGCGTATCTAAATAAAGCAGCGATTCATTACCTACTAAGCAGCTCTAATACCCAACAGTTTTCATGCTTACCCGTGACTGATGTTGAGCTAGCTGAAGGCATCAACATTATGTCTCTGCACGACACTAAGAATTACGACATTCTGGTACGTAAGAGCTGTGCAGAAAGCCTATGGCAGTGGCTACAAAAGAACACTGAATCACCAAAAAATCACTAACAGATACACCAGTAGGACAAAGACCGATAATGTCAGTTTACACCGCAGTTAGCTTTTCAGAACTTCAAACTCACCTTCAGAACTACGCTGTCGGTGAGTTACAAAGCTATAAAGGCATTAGTGCAGGCGTTGAGAACAGCAACTTTTTTGTCGATACCGATCAAGGCCGCTTTGTCCTAACACTGGTTGAATCTGTACCTAAAGAGAAACTGCCCTTTATTCTGGGCCTAGTTGATCATCTAGCGATTAACGAGCTTGCCTGCGCTCAGCCTATTCACCTGAATAACGGTGATCTATTCGGTATGCTCAACGGCAAACCCGCCGTATTAATGAACTGTTTAGAAGGCGCACCACTAAATCAGCCAACGCTTTCTCAAGCGAAAACAATTGGTAGCACCCTAGCTCAGTTCCACCAGCTTTCGTCACAATTAGAGCTCGATGAATACAGCCATATTCCGCAGTGGTGTAACGAGTTGGCTTCTCGTGTGTTACCGAAGCTAGATAAAGAGCAGCAAACGTTATTACAAAACAGCTTGATGGAAACCGGTGATATCGACTGGACGACATTACCCTCAGGACCTGTACACGCAGACCTGTTCCCGGACAACGCTATGTTTGATGGCGAGCGTTTATCGGGGCTAATCGATTTCTATCACGCGTGCTCTACACCTTATCTATACGATCTAAGCGTTACCCTTAACGCTTGGTGCTTTGACGAAACCAATAATCAGTTTGATATCCAGAAAGCGCAGCAGATGCTGCACATGTATCAGGAGATCCGCCCTTTAGATCCGATGGAGATCGATCTGTTACCGGCAATGATGAAAACCGCAGCGCTGCGCTTCTGGTTATCCCGACTTCGCGACATCCATTTCCCTACTGCTGGGGAAGATGTCACCCAAAAGAATCCGCAAGGAAAACAAGCGCTTTTAGAACGCCTAAAAAGCGACTTCCCAGTTATTCTTTAATCATCTAAAAGAATTATTTTTATAGCTCCCCATTATGGTTCGCTTGCACCACAATGGGGCTGCTGTTCTGCACCACGCTGCTAGCCCTTTAGATACGGCAACTCCTTAGTTGAATTAAACTCATCTTTCGCAGATGCAACATGAATTTCAATACTTGAATGAATATTCATTGTGAATTTTTATCCTCCTAATGTATTAGAGAATCTTAAATTCCTCTTCTAAACTCATATTTGCCGGTTTGGAGAGAGACCGGTAGAGACTCCGATAGACATAAAAAAATAGCCTGTTAAAGGCAGAGGAAGAGAGAAATGTTGACCTACGAAGAATGCCTGGAACTAAGTGACCTAACTGCAGACGAAGTTGATGCCATTGCAGAACACGAACACATGGACCCAATGATCGCCATGGCTCTTGGTCATTACATGATTACCCATGACGGCGAACAGAAAATTAAACGAATTATTATGGATGACATCGCTAAAGCGCAGCGTGATCATAACTATGCTCATGCAGAAATGCTGCAAAAAGTGTTGCAGCACTTTATAGCGACTCACCCAGAACACGGCGCCCAGCAAGCAGCCGCGTAAAACGCACCAAATTCATAGCGAAACCTTCCCCTTCGATACCGGTTTAAGGGTGCATTTGCACCCTAACCGGGTCACTTTTGATAAGCATCAACACCCCTGTTAACTAGCCCTGCTAAAGTAGACTTCTATCTATAAATATCGCTGATAAGCAGTACGCAATGACACAAAAACGCCCCAACCCTGCAAAGCGCTCTACCCCATGTGAACACCAAGACAGCTACGTTTATCAGATCCGCAATAGCCTCTACATCAACTTAACCGACCGTTGCACTCTCGCCTGCCAGTTCTGCCCAAAACATAACGGCTCAACCGAAGTTAAAGGTCACGAACTCTATCTAAGCAAACGCCCAGAAGCAGATACCATTATTCCCTTAATCGGCAAACCAACCGATTACGATGAAATCGTATTTTGTGGCTACGGCGAACCCACCTTGCGCCTAACAGCCCTGTTACAAATCGCTACTTGGGTAAAAGAAAACGGCGGTAAAACCCGTATCAATACCGATGGCCTCGGCAGCCTCTTCCACAAACGCGATATAGTGCCTGAATTAGCTGGATGCATAGACGCACTATCGATCTCGCTTAATGCTCAAAACGAAGAGGTCTACCAACAACACTGTCAACCTGCCCTACCCGACTCTTACCAAGCAGTAAAAGCCTTTATCAAACGCGCCAGCGAACTGATTGATGATGTTCAGGTATCGGCAATTAATGGTTTAGAGAGTGTTGATGTTGTTCAGTGTCGAGAGATTGTTGAGGGATTGGGTGCGGAGTTTAAGCAAAGGGAGTTGGGTGTTGTTGGTTAAGGCAGGACGCAGCTTCGCTGCTAGAGGACGGCTGCGCCTAGAGAACGCTACGCTTTTAGGACGCCACTTCGTGGCTAGAGAAAAAGACTCAAACCAATACTTTCCTGCACTTTTCATATTCACTTATCTCTGCCAGTATGGAGACAACTAAGGAAATAGGTTAACCCACCTTAATGGATTATTGAGAATGATTCGTAAAAATGATCATTTTCCAAATTTGATGTAGAAACACGAAACTTTGTCGCCTTTCTACAATTTTTCATTTTCATAATTCCTGACTAATACATTTAATTTCAACGGATTAAAAACTATTACCGATTAATATTAATTTGGAGATATACGACAAAGTGTCGCCTTTCCGCAAACCACTTGTCGTATATTTAGCTGTTATAAGGCACTAATCAATCATGGGTAGTTACTTCCAATTAGAGCAAGACATTAAGGAATTCATTGAGCATGGCGGGCCTCATGATAGAGTCTTAATTACCATCGATAATGTTGATATTCTCGCTACAGGTATTGCTCAGCATGACGATGGATTCTGCCTAGAATTTAATAGCTTTCATATACGGGACTTTTTCAAAAGAAGAGCTTTTAAAAAATTCTGCAAAGAGCACAAGCTAGAAATTTTTAGAACTGCTAAAGTGCCAGAATGCATCACTCCGAAGGCAGATATTAGACCTTCAGCTCAAGAAATAGTGGTTTTGTTAAAGGAATATTTTCAACAAGTTCACGGATTGAAAGATGACTATTCTTTTCAAATACATAAGCGTGTATTCACGCCTTATAACAAATAACAGCAACCGATCGTCGCTGCGCTCCTTCGGTTGTGTTGGGCGTTAGGTATACCCAATAATGGAACCGAAACAAACGAAGATAGGTATCGAAACGACTGACGCTGAAACGGGAAATGTTGATGCTGAATTTCCTTGGGCCGATCATCTAGGAGGTGATCGTTACCAGCTTAAAAATTTTCCATTTTACGCGTACGGTGTGTCATTCGATGATGTTGTAGAGGCTCAACTAAAATACGACGATGACCCATACCCTTATTTAATAAAAGTTTTAGAGAAATCTGGTCATCGAACTCTTCGAATTCTACTAGATGAATCGGTAAAGAAATCTAAACGCTCTGTAGATATATTAGAGCATTTAGCATCAATGGACTGTGGGTATGAAGGTATGGGTGGGGAAAAATATTTTGTCATAAACGTCCAGCCCAAATGTGACTTTGATGCCGTCCGTGACTATTTAAATGCAGAGAATATACAGTGGGAATATGCAGATCCAACTTATGATCAAATACATGAGCAAAATACCTAACAAGCACATTAAAAATCGCCCACAAAAAGCGTGGGCTGGACTCGCTAACGCTCGCCTTTTATGTGGGCGTTATGTTTCGCGAGATATCGAGTAGATGAAGCTAATCGGAAGTAAAATGGAGAGAGACTTTCGCGAAGAGTTGTTGAAATCTAGCGAGGCGCTCCAAGACCCAGAATCAAAGTTGCGGCAGGTATTAGAGGATGAAAGCCATATTACTCAAAATGCTTACGTTCTCCACTGGACTTCTGAGCAGCTTGAAGATTTATACACTGTATTAATCAGTGGCTCTTATCTAGTCGACGTAGAAATCGACAAGTACGATGACTCCAAGTCACCAAAAGTAAAGAGAAACGAATTAAAGCCCTATCTGCATGGGCTAAGTAAAATAAATCAAGTTAGATTGGCGGTGGCACAGGACTTAGCATGTACAAAAACATAACAAGTAACAGCATCCGATCGTCGCTGCGCTCCTTCGGTTGTGTTGGGCGTTATATCTCATTCAATTTTGGTGCAGTAAATGAAATGTGAAGTTTGTGGACGTTCAATCACTATCAACTGGGGTAACGACTCCGCAGTTGTGTGTGAAGAGCACCGTGATCACATCGTTCAAATAACATCTGCAAAAGAAGCAAAAGCTAAAGAATGGCACGATGGGCAGTCTAAGCCTCCATCTACAGAAGTTGAAGCTACCACAGAGAGATTGCTATCTGTTTGGTGGGCTTTTACTTGGCGCTATGTGCTTTTAATGGGAATCATCGGAAGCTTTTTGGGAGCATTGCTTCATCATTCTTTGCAAGTGTTAGTAGCTAAACAAGTGCTGACAATTTTAGTCGCTAAATATATTGAAGGTGGATTTAACTTGGTTTTAGCTGCGTTCTTCATTTTTATCGCGCTAGATACATTAATTGGCAAAAAAATAGCCAATGTTAGGTTGGTATTAGTTAGCTCTAAGCCAGCAGAAGACAATGAAATATAACAATCAAAGGCATCCGACGCATGCTGCGCGGTAGCTTTAGGCGTTATGTGTCAATACAGTAGGAATCTTAAGCTATGTCATTTCAACCTATTTTTAGCTCAAAAAGCTTGAGAAACTTTTTACTCAGCGAGTATTTCTTATGGCTTATTCTGGCAGGCCTTGTTTCTGGGAGGTTTCTATTAGCTCTTTCTGATACACCTCCCGAGTTTATAGCAAAAACGATCAGTCGTTATTACTTTGACCTCCTTTTAGGTGTATTGGTTACAATCTTCCCATTACTGTTTCTTCAGATATTTGGAAGTACTCCTCTTCAGGCATTTCGTGAAAGAAAGCGAAATAACGGAAAGGAAGGGATGGTAATTCAAGGTAATAACAATATTATCCATATGCCTGAAGACGGTAAAACAACTACCAATGCTAGTGAGTTTGACTCTGAAATATCGGCTTATTTACATCGCTTAGCACGAGATTCAGAGGATCTGGCCAAGAAAATATACAACAGGTCTGGGGTGTATCTAATCTTCGGTGTGTTGATTGCCTTCAGTGGAATTTTCTATTTTGCGTTTCAGAGCTTATCAATTTCCGATGAGATGGAGTTAGGACCATTACTCATCGCTCTCGCCCCGAGGTTCGGGATACTATTTTTTATTGAATTCATAGCTTTTTTCTTCTTGAAGCAATATCGAGCTGCGATGGATGAGTTTAGGCACTATGAGAGTGTAAAAAGAACAAGAGAGTCACAACTTTCTATTTACCTAATGGCGACAGAAACTTTTTCTGAAACTGACTTTTCAAAAGTCATAGATAAAATCAATTTCTTCGAAAATTCTGGTCGTTTATCTCACGGTGAAACTACTGAGCTGATAGAGCTAAGCAAACAAAATAACTCAGAAATTGAGGCTTTAAGCAGTATCGTAAAGGATGTCATTAAGGCAGGAAAAAATGCTGCGTAAAACACATAACAAATCAATTAAATCGCTTCGCTAGGACGCGCTTTGCGCGCCATTTATTGAGGCGTTGGTATGACTCCCACTGTCAAGTACAGGCACACTGATTTCTGCTTTATCTGTTAAGCCCTTCTTTCAATTAAAGTGAGTGAGCGCATCGAATGAGGCCGGTAAGTTCGTCGGTTTTCATGCTGGTATTCGTGGGTTACTCACTTTTCAGTAAGCAGTGCCTACCTTACTTTTTCCGTCGTGACACCGTTCTTCAGTCTATGCTCGTGGATCAACTGCGGGTGCAGTTGCCTGCCTAACGCCGTCGGAGATTATGCCACTGCCGTGGTCTGATCCGATGCACTCGCTCAACGCCTCTCATTACGCAGGGACCCTTGATAACCGTTTAGCTGGATCCACTGGTGATAAAACCACTTCTCTGGCAATCGCCCAGATATACGCCACCATCTCCCGCGCTATTGCCGTGACAACTACGTTATAGTGTTTCCCTCGTTTCATTAAACGTTGATAACGACGGCATAAGCGCAACTGAGCTTGCCACCCAATATCTACGATCTCTTTACTCAAACACTCCTGTCGCTTCTGTAACTCGGTTGAGATATTGGCGCTATAGCGATAGCTGTGCGCGCCTTCAATTAATAGGCGCCTTGCACGGCCATTACCGCATTTAGTGATACAGCCTTGCCTGCGATGCCCACCACTGGAATGTTCGCTGGGGACTAAGCCGAGATAACTCATCAACTTACGGGGATGATCAAAGCGGGTGAGATCGCCCAGCTCTGCAATCACACCCACCGCAACCAACAGACGTACTCCACGCATCGCCTGTATTGCTTTTTCAACAGGATAGTATCGCCAGTTTTTGACATGATGGATTAGCTCATTATCCAGTCGCTCCAAGCGTTTGATCCGTTCAGTTATGGTCTGTATGTATTCCTGTAGAACGATTTGCTGGCTTGGGTAAGGTAGTATCAGTTCTGTCAGCCACCGCAGGTGTTTTTGTGACCAGTTATCCTGCACGGTGGGTTTGATATTGTTACGGAGCAGTAGGGCCTTGAGTTGGTATTTGCCATCTTTCAGGTCTTTCATGGCAGTTTCACGGGCACGAGAAAGGTCACGGATTGCTTCATCTTCCGGTTCTGGAACGTAGATGGGATCTAGGTCGCCGGTACGTAGTAGATTCGCCAGTTTCATGGCATCACGCTTATCGGTTTTGATACGTTCCCCTGGCTTTTTGGGAATGAGAGAAGGTGCTACAACATAGCAGGGGAACCCCAAGCTGGTGAGCAACCGATAGACCCAATAGCCACAGGGGCCAGCTTCATAGACGAAGTGCAATGTGGCTTTTGGGTATTTTGATTGCATCTGTCGAGTCAGTTTAGTCATCGACAATTTGCTGCTGGAGATGCGTCCGAGATGAACGATATCAGCTTGTCGTTGATCTTGGACATAGGCTACTTCGACAAACTCTTTATGGGTGTCTAAGCCAATAAAAACTATGCTACTGTTATTCATGCTGACCTCCGTTATGTATTGGTAACAGATACAGTATGGCTCTGGCTTTCAGCTAACCCACGAGAGGACGGAGGTCAGCACCTCGTGGGAGTCATTATGTCTAGGTTTAGCATGAGTACAGATTACAATTGGAAGTGTGCAGTTTGCGATACTGCGAATATCGGTGAATCTAATTTTTGTTCGAAATGTTCATCATCAGCAGAGCTTAATTCAATTGAAATCGCTGAACGGAAAAGAGCTCTTCGAGAAGGGGTGGCATTTGATGATCAGTCAGATGAAGTATTAGCACCCAGAACTAAACAAGGTAAAGCACTTGCTTGGGCAACTGATATTTCCATGGGGGAAAACCCAGAAGCTCGAATGCTGGGTACTATTTTTTTTTACGTTGTAATTAATGTAGCAATCGTTGCAATAGCCATTCGAACTTATCAACTAGGAAACCTCGATGGAAATTCTTTGGTATCAGCATTTATTGGTATTTTTGCTGCTTTAGAAGTTAAGAGGTTTTGTTTAGGTAAAACTACATATTTAGAAAGTTATATAGCTACAGCTGTCAAAGGTAATACAGTCATAAGATGGATAGGTCTAGCTCTGGACATTGTGTTGCTCTATGTGGCCTTGGCAATAATATAAACCTAACAATCAAAGCCATCCGACGCATACTGCGCGGCTGCTTTAGGCGTTACAAGGCAAAAGGCTTTTTAAGTAAATTCAGTTCGAATCAGGTAAATCCTGCTAGTAGTTAGCAGGCCAGCATCAAGGAATGTGCTGCTTCATATCTCAATCATTCTGTTCTTGGTGCTATTAGGGACTTTGTAGTTTCGGCACCTCCGTCTCTATTTTCTGGTGTGCCATAGCTATAAATTACAGTAGTAGCTAGTGCGGTGCATTAGCTTTAAATTAACAGGTTCAACGCGTTAGGAGTGTTTAAATGGTTATGGGGTGTTGCCGTGTAACAAAAAGCAGCAATCGATCGTCGCTGCGCTCCTTCAATTGTGCTGGGCGTTATGTGAAAAGGAGAGAAAATGTCGGTTGAACCATTTTATTTAATTATTACAGACAGAGATCAAGGTGTATTTAACATTGTTGGCCCTATGACTGACGATACAAGCTGGAACAAGAAAGTTTGTGAATGCCAAAATCAAGGACGCAGCGTTAACTGTCAAACAGCAAATCGTGCACATTCTTGCGAAGTTCTCAAAGAACGGGTCGCCATGCAGCTTAATTTGAAACATACAGACAATCCAATTTTGTAATCACATAACCAGCGTATGTTGGTCGCCCCTGCGGTGCTGGGACGGCCTTCGCGTTGCTCAGTCCGCCCCAAATACGGGCGTTATCTCCCAAGCAACTGAGTAATGAGCTGAAGTATCCAAAACAAGATATCTTTTACCAGCGGCAATCTTTTATAGAAAATCGAATTAGAATCCGCCCCATTCAAGAAGCAAAATATTATTTTGTATAGCTCTATATAGCCCATCCAGCTTAGCTAGACACCTTTGAAACAGAGGTTTTTTTAGGAAAGTCACAAAAATACCGAGCCCAGATAGGCTCGGTCAATTAAAGCAAAAACACTTTCTTCCTAGCCATCCTGAGTAATCTGGCCGATCAACTCATTTAAGGTGGATTCAGCGGCGTCATTCTCAACCTGACAAGTGCCTGCTGCATGATGACCACCACCGCCATATTTCAGCATCAGCTCGCCCACATTGGTTTTAGAACCTCGGTCAAAGATCGACTTACCAGTCGCAAATACAGTGTTCTGTTGTTTTAGGCCCCAAAGAACATGGATGGAGATATTACATTCAGGGTATAAGGCGTAGATAACAAAACGGTTACCGGCGTAGATAGTCTCTTCGTTACGTAGATCTAAGACAACGAGATTGCCATGTACGGTAGCGCAACGTTTGATCTGATCTTTAAACTTCGCTTCTTGCTCAAAGTAAAGGTCGACCCTTTCTTTTACATCCGGCAGCGCTAGGATCTCATCGATATTGTGATCTTTGCAGTAATCGATCAGGTCCATCATCAGGTTGTAGTTGGAGATTCTAAACTCTCTAAAACGGCCAAGACCGGTACGGGCATCCATCAAGAAATTGAGCAGTTCCCACCCCTTAGGGTTCAGAACTTCTTCTTGGTTATATTGCGCCGAGTCGCCCTTATCGACCGCTTCCATCATGTCGGTCCATTCATCGGGGAAACCATCGATGCCGCCATAATGTAGCCACACCACTCTTGCAGCTGATGGGGCTTCGGGATCGATGATGTGGTTTTCTCTCTCGCCTTTATTTCGAATGGTTTCAGATAGATGGTGATCAAATACAAGATGAGCAGCTTCGACATACGGCAGGTTTGTGGTGATGTCGTTGGAGGTTATATCGACTGTCCCATCCTGCATATCCTTAGGATGAACAAATTTAATATCATCAATCAGATCCAGATGTTTAAGCAAAACTGCACAAACTAAACCATCAAAGTCACTACGGGTTACCAACCGAAATTTATCTCGTGACATACTTCGCTTCCTTATTCTTGTTGTTGCCGGAGAGTGTTATGCACTGAAATCTATAAGCTTTTTCCAAGCTGCTAGAGCAGTATAGACAAGAATGATTGAGGAAGAAGCAAAATCTAGCTAGTGATCGTCGTCAACTATTCTAAAGAAGACTCCACCTTCATACGTAAAATAGATTCACCTACAACCTAGCTTCGACAACTTTACAGACTTCCCTTCGGTAACATGGCGGTAAAAAACTTCCGCACTCGTGCGGAAGAGCCTTTCCCCTCAGAGCAAAGAAACCTGCTTAATCCCTATAATTACGGCCTATCTAGTTCTGGAATGATTTATGCTTAAAAATGTACAAAAGATACATTTAGCTAATATTCAAGGAACCTTAGATGTCTAGCATTAATTCATACTCCGCTGTCTACGGATCATCTTTATTAAACACCAATAATCAAATAAAAACGGCTGCTACAGATTTCGCAGCAGAAGCTAACGATTTGGTAAAAGAAGGCCTTATTGGTGAAGACAGTTTAATTGGTTTTGGTGCTCAGTCCGGTTCCATCAGTTACTGGAGCAATCAAAGTCATGCTCAATGGAAAGCCTATAACCAAGAAGGCAGTGATGCTGCTCTACAAGCTGCTGAGTATCACAAACAGATGATTGCTGAGCGACAAGATATCGCCAACCAATACCTCAGCCAAGTTACATCCTTAGCTACAGAGTTCAATGATCTCAGCATGGATAAGATTAGTTTTCATCAGGTGTTAGATAACGCGCAGGCTGGAAATTCTTTGACTCACGGCCTGGATCATTTGAGCGAGTCTGACGTTAAAAAAATTGAGCAGTTTTGGCAGGACCAAACGGCTAATTTAAATCGACTTGATAATAGCCTGACTCGTTTACAAAGCTTTCCAAAAGATCTTGATAATTGGCTTCAGCATCAAGACGAGCCTATCAGCGATGAAGTCTTTCAAATTGTAGATCAGCTGAAAAATAGCTGGGTGAATATAGAATCTACAGGTCCAGAAAAAGACTACCAAGCGCGAAGCTTTGACCTTCAAATAGAAGAAGGTGCCTCAACACCGAACACAGTAGCTATTTCTGAATCGGATAAAGGCTCTTCATTGCTGCAAAGCCTTGAACAAGTAGCTCTTAAAAATGCACAGATTGATTACACATCTTTTGGCTTTAAAGATAATTTGCTCGAATACGCAGGCAAAGAGTTTTTACAACATGATCTCCGACAGACTTATGCTGAAATGCAAATCTTAAGTAAAGATCTGTATTCTGAGTTTTCTGACCTGTTTGGTAAAAGCAGCGGGAATAGTCCTTACAGCTTACAAGATATGATCGATAACCACCTTGAGAACAAACCGTTAGCACAACTCGAAGATGGTTCGATACATCCTCAAGAGCTAGCAATTCAAGAATTCTGGAAAGAGAATGAATTAGCATTAGAGCAATACAGTGCCAAACAACAAAAGCTCAATGACCAGCCGGATAATTTTGGTGCTTATCAAAGCCAAAACAAGTCCAAAATTAATCAATATTTCATGGATAATTTGGACCGCTTTTTAAACATGAAACTAAGCTGAAAAGCGTCACAGATAAAAGCCAAATACGTTAGAAGTGGATAAGGCGAATAAATAAGTAAAGTGTTTACTCGCCTTCCCTAAATTCCGAATTATTCATATGTAACCCAACCTCGATAAACCACTTCGGCTGCATTTGATCAAAATCGGTTCTGATCTTGCTGTCCAGATAGCTTGCTGAATCCAGCACAAATGGCTTCCCGTCTAGCCTTTGAAACACAACCCAATGCCAAAAATCTTTGCCCTCTTCTTGATAGTGCTTAATCGATAAAAGCGCTAAATCGGGCAACTCTTCCCAAGTGTTAAACGGCGTTTCTATATTTGAAACTGAGGCATTCTGGCTCTTCAAAAGTTGACGAACGTAATCGGTTTGAGACCAGAGCGATTTGTCGTCTGCAAAGATCCCCATTGCATTGGCGATCTGTTTCATCTCGGCATATGTTTTACCCACGATATTGGCCACAGAGGCGATTCCACAGCCTGTCACTTCCTCTTGCACCACAGGCTCTATCTTATGTGTGTGTAACATGCCCTATTACTCTACTAACTGATCACTTTAGCTAATTAATACAGATCTTAAGTTATATGTCTGCATTGTCATATTGCAGAAACCTTTGCCTCCTACAATAGCCGCCTCCGTGACAGATCACCACACAAATAGATGAGAGTATTGCTGTGAAGACTACTGTTTTTGACCTTATCTGGAAGTTTAAGAACGCGCTGGAAAAACAGGGCCATGAAAAAATAGATCTACACCGCTTTACCCACGAAAGAGACTATCGTAAAGCGATCTTACTCAATGTAGATATTAGTGAGCTACCGCTAAGTCACTCTCTACAGAAGATCTATAAAGATCTACTAGAAGCAGACGAGCTAGAGTTGGCTAAAGAGGTCGAGCTACCACCTGAGCCAAAGCCAGCGCCTATTCCAGCTCAAGAGAAGCAAAAATCGAATAAAGATCCAAACGACAAACCTATTTTCTACGGTATTGCCGCAGTCGTTTTACTGGTATTTGGCTTCGCTGTATTCCAATTTTCTAGCACAACCCAAGAAGCTAAAGCACCAATCGCAGCGATTAATGCACCCAAACCTACAAGCTCAGCTGCAAAGGTGGCCGAGCAGCCGAAACCGACAGCAGAGACAACTGCAGCTCAACCAGCTAATGCCGTTGAAGTAGTCAGAACTGAAGTTAAGAAAGTTGAATCTGCTCCACCAGCAATGCAACCAGTACCGGTTGTAGCTGCAGCCGTTGTCGAAGTTGAAAAGATTGTTAAAACAACACCTTTTCGCATCCAAGGATCAAATACGATCGGTGAAGTACTTGCGCCAGAATTGCTAAAAGCGTTTTACGCTAGCGAAGGAGCCCAGCAATCCACTTTGGTAGCGAGTGATATTGAAGTCGAAAACAACCTAGAGATTACTTACCCGGGTAAAAAAGAGATCTCGGTTATCCCAATTCATGCGCACGGTTCTAGTACGGGCTTTAAAGCCTTAAACGAAAATAAAACCGACCTTGCGATGGCTTCTCGTCGAATCAAAGATAAAGAAGTTGAGCAGTTAGAAAGCCGTTACGGCAATCTAAAATCTAAAAGTACCGAACACATCATTGGGATGGATGGTTTGGCAGTCATTGTTAACCCAGATAACCCAATTGCTCACCTCAGCACAGAAGATCTGGCTAAGCTGTTTGCCGGTAATATTACTAACTGGAGCGAGTTAGGCGGCCCTGATCTAGCAGTTAAGATCTATGCCCGCGATAGCAACTCGGGCACTTGGGACTCATTTAAATCCATGGTGCTTAAAAAGCACGGTGTTAAGCTTTCTGAATCTGCCGAGCGATTAGAGTCCAGCGTTGAACTATCAGATAACGTTAGTAAAACAGCAGGAGCCATTGGCTTTATCGGTCTACCTTACGTTTTACGTGCTAAAGCCCTGGCGATCTCTGATGGTGAAAAAGGTTTACCGATCTACCCAACCTCTTTCACGATCTCTACAGAAGACTATCCGTTGGTTCGTCGTCTTTATATATACGAGCCGAGCACCATTAGCACGCAGTCAGAAGCTCATAGCTTTATCAGTTTTGTTCTATCTAAAGAGGGGCAAGATGTTGTTAAGAAAGCTGGTTTTATTTCGCAGAATATCTACCCGACCACGCCTGCATTAACGGATACCTACCCGCAGGAATATATTCAATCCGTTAAGAATGCTCAGCGTTTATCACTAAACTTCCGTTTTAAAAGTGGCACTGTAGTTTTAGATAACAAAGCGGTGCGAGACTTGGAGCGTGTGATTCAATTCTTTGAATCCAACCCGGGTCAGCAAGCCACGTTGATCGGTTTTTCCGACAGTATTGGCGACCCTGTAATAAATAAAAGCTTGTCTTTGCAACGCGCAAGAGCCGTTGAACAAGCGCTACTTGCTCGCGGAATTAATATTCAACGCTCAATAGGTTTAGGTGAGATGGCCCCGATCGCCTCTAACTTAACTAAGCTTGGCCGCGAGAAGAATCGCCGCGTAGAGATTTGGATCGATAGCAACAACGCTCAGAGTTACAACACAGCGACTCGCTAATATTGCTCTCACCTGTCCCCAAAAGGCGATCACTTTGATCGCCTTTTTCTTTGGCACAATTTACACACGGCACAGAGGTTCTCTTTTACTGCTATATGAAGATAAATCCCTTGCCTTTTATAGGCTCAAATTACATAGTGACTAGCTAATATTTACCATCTTAAACGCTACACTATCTCAGAGTTCAATTATGTCTTTAGAGAGCGCTATCTCTTTCTTTTTGGCCGTTTTAGTCTTCGGGGTTACTCCAGGACCAGGCGTGTTCGCCATATTAGCAAGAGCTCTGACCTCTAATGCCCGCTCGTGCATATCCCTAGCTTTGGGTATGACCATCAGCGATATTCTCTACTTAATCGCAGCTTGTTTTGGCCTTGCCGTTATAGCCAACCAATGGGGTGAACTATTTACTGTAATCCGCATTGTCGGGGCGATTTATCTTGTCTATCTAGGATGGAAGATGTGGAATGCACCATTAAATCTGGATTCAGAGCCTGACAAGAATTCTAGATCAGGTGCGATTTCGGGATTTGTGCAAGGCTTTTTGATATCCGCTTCAAACCCCAAAGTCATCCTCTTTTACATCGCCTTTCTTCCAACATTTATGGATTTAGAGGCGCTCACCGGAGGAGACATAATCTTAGCGTCTGTATTAACGCTGATAGCATTAATGATTGGAATCATGATGATCGCCATTTTTGCGGCAAAATCACGTCGTTTTTTCCAATCAGAGAAAGGTGTTAAAAGGCTAAATCGAAGCGCAGGATCCATTATGGTTGCAGCGGGTGCCTATTTAGCGTCCCGTCACTAAGCGTTAAACTTCGTTAGCTTGGTTTGAATGCACTTGTTTTAGCGTTTCTATAATGGACTTAAGGTAATCATATTTATCCTGCTCATCCGCGATTTGAATCTCGGTTCTCTCTCTTAGATCTTGCAAGACAGAAAGCCGTTCATGTTCTACATAAACCCTAGCTTCCTCTTGTTCAGTCTTACCATCGGTTTGTGTTACTTCTCGGCTCTGGCTCGTTTCTCTCTGCTCTACAGTGCTTTCAGCCCGCACACTCTGCCGTGTTTCACTTTCACCTCTTTGCTCAGCTAACTCGGCTTCCGCTTGGTCTTGTGCTAACAGCAGATCTAAGAATGTAGGACGCTCTTCAAACACCTCCTGATCCCTAGTTACGGTCTGCTCCTGCCCAAAACGATCAATGGCATTTTGGTACTGCTCAGCCAATCCACCAGCTGTGGCGGCATTCTCCTCATGTACTGCGATATCCAACTCTTGAATGCTGGAGACAGTACCATCTTCAAATAGGAATACACCGCTGCGTTTTACTTGGCCTAATAGATTATTCTGATCATCGGTCAGATCAAACGAAGATGAGGTTGAGCCCAGATAGATCGCACCAACACCAGCATCTTTCAGACTGGTTAGCTGATCGTTACCCTCTTCATCACGGGTCCAAACTTTTAGCTTGCTGAAAATTTCATCGTTTTCATCAATCCAATGATTATTGTCCGAGTCATATTTAGCTAGATCGGAGAAACCATCTTGCCCCTGCGTACCAAACAGCTCAGAACCATCATTAATTTGGCCGTCATTGTTGATGTCTAAAGCCAAGAACCCACTACCCTGAGCAACAAAAGAGATCTCTTCTTCAGTGCCATCAGCATTGAGGTCAAAACTGAAACTACTATTGGTTAAACCGGCGGCACCACCATGGAGATTGATCACCAACGGATCGATCAGACTCCGGTCGACTCGCTCTTCACTAAAACGTTCTTCCAAAACAAAGCTACGCTCCATTTCTAGCTCTAACAGGAAGTTGATCTCTCGACCATCCTCGGTGGTAATGACACCTTGCGTGCCTACCGAGAGTTTTTCCTCTTCGGTATATACGCGTTGATTCGCTATCTGGACTCGGACCTCATCAGCGACCTGTCTACCTACATTCAAGGTGATATCAGATATATTGATATCGAGCTGTTCCAAGCTCACTTGTGCTTGTAACTCTTCGGCACTAGGGGCTTGTATATTTTGAGCGCTAAGGGCTTGTATCTCTTGCTCGCTAAAGGCTTCTATCGCCTGAAACGTCTCTAACGATGCAAGCTGAATATTCTGTACTGGGATTGGCGGGTTCATCGCCAAACGTTCAAGCTGCATCCCTTCATGCAACACGGTTTCAACGAGAGAGATTACATTGTGTGTTTGCTGGATTTGCTTGGTACCTTGCGCCGATTGCACACTACTGACGCTATTAACACTGGCAGCTTTCTCGGAACGCATACGCGCGTCGTAGGAAAGATCAACGCTCGTCCCCGCTCGCCAGTTAGAAGCCGCCTCAGGAGAAAGCGTCACTTGCTGACTGACCGCAGCGCTCTGTTGTTGAGCTGAATCGGTAATCTGTTTTTCGTGCTGGCTATTAAAACCAATCATCGAGCTGGAGATTTTCATAAGGCCTCCCTGCCGCTGCACCCAGAGATAAAAAGATAGTGTAAGAAACCCTATCGGCCTAAATAGGAGGATAATGAGAAGAAAAAAGATAGGTACAGTGGGTACAGTTAAATGAACTGCTCTCTCTGTTCTAAATAACGATGACGATGAAGGCTATGCCAGCGCCAATTCAACTGCCGCTTGCGCATGAATCGCTGTGGTATCAATCAGTCGGATGTGCGTATCACTCTGTTTCACCAACATACCAATTTCGGTACAGCCTAATATCACAGCTTCTGCCCCCTGCTCTGCCAGTACTTTGATAATTCTTAGATACTCGGATTTAGAGTTGGGATTGATCTGACCTAAGCACAGTTCTTTATAGATAACCTCGTGAATAACCGCTCGATCAGCTTCATTCGGGACAACAACCGATAGACCAAACTTATCTGTTAATCGGTCTTTATAAAAACCCTGCTCCATAGTGAATGCAGTGCCTAATAAGCCGACAGTTTTTACATTTTGTTTAATCAATTCTTCAGCTGTGGCATCAGCAATATGAATCAGTGGGATATCGATCGCCGCTTCAATCTGAGGCGCCACTTTATGCATAGTGTTGGTACAGATAAGGAGAAAGTCAGCACCTGCCGCCTGAATATTTTTAGCTGCTTGCGACAAAATAGCAGCAGTTCCTGCCCAATCACCTTGATGCTGTAGTTTTTCAATGGGATCGAAATCTACGCTATACATCGCTATCTGCGCAGAATGTAAACCACCTAAGCGCGACTTAACACCCTCGTTTATCGAGCGATAATATCCCTGCGTGCTCTCCCAGCTCATTCCACCCAGTAAGCCGATCGTTTTCATAAAAATCCTTTTAAAATTTAACTAGCCAATTTGAAGTTTTTTCAACTTTGTAAGCAACCCTATTACGACCCGAAGCTTTGGCCTTATATAAGTAATGATCAGCATTATCGATAAGGTTAGACATACTATCCATCGGATCACTCATATCGGCTATACCAATACTAACCGTATATTGCGCCTCTATCTGTTGCTGCCGAACCACCTGATTAGAGATAACACCAATCAAACGTTCAGCTAACGTGATCGCCTCATCATTCTGAGTTTCAGGAAGCACCAAAATAAACTCTTCCCCACCCCAACGAGCAATAATATCTCCCGCTCGAAGCTCTCGCATTAATAAACCAGATAGATCCAATAAAACCTGATCCCCAAAACCATGACCGTGAGTATCATTGATCTCTTTAAAATGATCGATGTCCATTAACATCACACAAATATTACGGTTATAACGCGTAGCATTACTGTATATAGGCTCCATCACTTTCTGAAAGCCGCGGCGGTTATATAAACCGGTTAACTGATCTCGATCGGCTAAACGTTGAGCCTCTATTTTTTCGGTTTGGCTAATGCGGAATTGGTAGGCAAGCGCTAAGGCAAAGAGTACTGCCTCAATCAAAATTCCGTACTCTACCGCGTGGAAGCCAAATGGATGGTACTCAACAACACCAGACACGGTAAAAGCCGTAACAATTGCGCTGATCATGGCAAAAATCGCGGCGCCCAAAAAGTATTTAGCTTCTTTAACACCTGCATGACAGGCTACTACACCGGCAGTAATCATTAAGAGAGCAAATGGGATTACACAGATAAAAGCAGTTACCAACATAGTCAGGTAATTGCCTGACAGGGCATACCAGATCACCGAACAGAGCATAAATGTGTTTAGCAGATTGAAACTGGTATTTATCCTAGGAAATTTCATTGGCAAGGCCAGAAAGGCTCGACAAAATAGGTTCCCTAGATAGGCAAACAGCATCATCATGGGTGGGATCATCTGGTTCTGGAATTCGGGCCAGTTCGGCCAGATCCATTTGAATGCATGGCCGGTATATGCCAGATTTAAGATGATAAAGGTTGCCAAGTAGAGCGAATAAAATAGATATCGACTACTGCGCAAACTGAAGTACAGCAATACATTGTAGATCAGCAACGCGGTCAGAAAACCATAGATTATCCCATATTCATAACCTGTATTAATCTTCCGCTCCAACATGTCGTTTTCTGTTAAAACAAACAACGGCAACAGTTGCGGTTCTGGCGTTTCGACTCTAATTAATACTGAGGTTTCGCCTGGCTGGAAATTGTGAGGAAATGAAAAGAATCGACTCGTACGATTCTCTTCATAGGGTATAGCATCACCAGCTTTATCGCTTTGAAGTAACTTACCCTCCTTAAAAACGTAGAGGTGTATATGATCTAGCCAAGAGTTTTCGATCTGAATATAACGAAGCTGTTCGCTTTCACTGAAGTTACTTACTTCAAAATGAACCCAAACCGGAGGTGCACCCAGACCGAAATTAAGGATATCGAACTCCGAGCGCGTTCCCTTAGAGCGAACATCTTTTAACGCTTGATTTGGGTGAAGGTTAATACCATCAACTTCTTGAAGGTACCGAGTATTAAATGGCTCTACGGCAAAGGATTTTTCACTACTCTGACCGGCATAGATGGGAAATGAAAAAATCAAAAGAAGAGTACACAGGAGGAAAGCGAAGACCCTCCCGCTGGCGGATAATAAATCAGATATGTCCTGATAAAACCTAGGCACCTATATCCTTTCCTCAGACGGTAAACCCTTAACTCAAATACCCACCTCTAAACGATGGGTACTTACCCTACCGATACTAGCTTAGTCGCTCTACACAAAAAATACTTTTTTATAGTCCAATAGTTCACGTTTTTTACTCACTAGATTGCTTAGGATGTTAAGGCTCTGTTCGTGGTTCTTTGCTATGCTAGGCCCAATAGCGACAAAGGGAACTTTTACACATGAAAAAATCATATCTGATCGCCTCTATCCTAACGGCATCAATGGCTTCCGTTACAGCTCACGCAGGTTGGGCTGACGCACTTAAAGAAGCCGTTCAAGATGAAGAGCTTCAAAAGAAAGTACTTGATACAGCAACAGGCAGTGCTAGCAGTGGTAAAGTGACTAATCTAGACACGGAAACGCTAATTAAAGGCCTTAAAGAAGCGTTAGAAGTTGGTAGCAAACGCGCTATCGAAGAAATTAGTCAACCAGGCGGTTATCTAGATAACAAAAACATCCGTATTCCTCTGCCAGATGGTATCGATAAAGTTGCTTCCCTTCTTCGCAAATACGGTCTAGAAAAACAAGTTAATCAGTTTGAAGAAAGCATGAACCGCGCAGCGGAGAAAGCAGCTCCTCAAGCAACCGATCTGATTGTCGGTGCGGTAAAAGAGATGAGCTTTGAAGATGCAAAAAAGATCTACCAAGGCTCTGACGATGCAGCGACTCAATACTTCAAAGAGAAGACCAGCGATAAGTTGCGCCAGTTGTTCCAGCCAAGCGTAAAAGAATCCCTAGGTCAGGTTGGTGCGACTCGTTACTACAATGACCTTGCCAGCGAAGCCAAAGATATCCCATTTGTGGGCGAAAAAGTTAACGTAGATTTAGACAACTATGTAACTGAAGAAGCACTAAATGGCTTATTCACCATGCTTGCTGCAGAAGAGAAGAAGATTCGCGAAAACCCAGCAGCACGTACAACTGACCTGCTAAAAGAAGTGTTTAAATAAGTACAAGTTTAGATGTAACGTCTACAAAAAAGCCGAGTACGCTAAACACGTAACTCGGCTTTTTTATTACTGGGCGATCTTACTCGTCTTCGTCGAAATAAGACTCGTCATTACGCGCACGAGCTTCAGCCTGACGTGCTTCAATCTCCGCACGCTCTTCGCGCTTTTCAGCTTTGCGCTTATTACGCTCCTGCTGCTGCTCTAGGAATTTCTGTAGCTGAGCTTCCGCCCACGCTTTAGCCTCATCTTCAGTAGCAAAGCCATCCTGCTTCTTGGAGACAACGGTCTTACGAGCACTTGCCTGACGCAAAATTTTAGCGCTCCAAGTTTCCCCTTCGGCTACTAACTGAAAATCGTACTTTTTACCTTTGGCCATTCATTTATTCCTAGCAGGTCAATCTGTATAAGTAGCGTATTCTAGCATGACTAATTCGACGTTCAGACTGATTTCTATCCCTTTAGTCGGAAAAGCATAAAAACATCCATTTTCTTAACCTTTTAGCGGCTGGCATAGGGCCCAATCAGCGTTTAAAATAGAATGGCTATTAATTTATTACTGTTTGAGTGCTCATGAAATCTGTTGACGTTGATACGCCTAAAACTACTGAATCCGAAACAAACCAAACCAAAAACGGCTTCTTAGCGCTGGTTTCAAAACTTTGTTTTGATGAAACTCTGCCTATTCGTTTTATGTATAAGACAGTTCCTGAACACTTAAACGACACCGGCTGGCGCATGTTTACTGGTTATGAAACTGAAGAGTTTTTGGAAGATCAGCTTTCCAACCTTCTTCCTGTCCCAGTAGAAAAGATGTGCCGCCTAGACCCATCCTTGAGCGAGCTGGTTACCTACAATGCAGGTACAGTTTGGGAACGTGTTCCTGGTTCAGACTCATGGGAACGTGTGCACGATTACCGCATTCCTTCGCACGATGTTGATGTAGAAATCACCAACGACGTTGATCGATTTAACGTTGAAGAAGAAAAATAATTCCCCTTACGCTTGAATTCTCATCAAGTGACATTATCTAAATAGTTAACCGAGGCTCAAAAGAGGTCGGTTAACGGCTCGCTCAAGAGAGGGGCCAGACTTTTAAATTTAGATATATTGCTTGATGAGGATATACAGATGCGTGAATTCGATCTATCTCCACTATACCGTTCTGCCATTGGTTTTGACCGTCTAGCTAACATGCTAGATAACGCTAACCGCAACGACAATCAGCCTTCATTTCCTCCATACAACATCGAACTACTTGGAGAAAATAATTACCGTATTACCATGGCTGTGGCAGGCTTTGAAAAAGACGAATTAGATATTCAAAGTGAAAGCGGCACTCTGACGATTACGGGTCAGAAGAAAGAACAAACTCAAGATCGCCAATACCTTTACCAAGGTATAGCAGCGCGCAATTTTGAAAGACGTTTTCAGCTAGCGGATCACGTAAAAGTGACTAAAGCCTCTATGGAAAACGGTTTGCTTCATGTTGATCTGATTCATGAAATCCCTGAAGCGATGAAGCCTCGTCAGATCCAGATCGAACACTAATACTGTTAGAACTCTCACTGACAGCGCTCTAGGACAAAAAAGGAGGTCATGTTGCCTCCTTTTTTAATGGCTTCAGGAAGTTTAGAGGCAGCCTCTTGATATACCGAAAGCAGTTCATCACTGAACAAGCAAAAGACTACCTCTTCTACGCTTGTCTCTTTTTTCAGTTCGCTCTTAACCGTTAATAGCGCAATCTCTGCAGCCTGTTCTAATGGGTAGCCATAAACACCGCAACTGATCGCCGGAAATGCGATAGTTTTGATTTTGTTTTCGTTGGCTACAGCCAGCGCGTTACGATAACAAGCTTCCAACGCTACTGACTCTCCCTGATTACCACCCCGCCAAACTGGCCCTACCGTATGAATGATGTATTGAGCAGGAAGGCGATAACCTTGGGTAATTTTCGCGTTACCCGTGTCACAGCCATTAAGCGTGCGACACTCAGCTAACAGATCGGGGCCAGCTGCAGAATGAATAGCACCGTCTACACCGCCACCACCCAGCAAACTGTTGTTAGCAGCATTAACAATTGCATCAACATCCAATTGAGTAATATCGTTCTTAACAAAGCTAATTTTGGCTGTCATGATTCAGCCTCCTTAGGTTCATTGTAGTGAACAGCGAGCCAGATCGTCGGCAGATCAGAATCAGTCCATTCAACACGGTGTCGTTGATGTGCAGGAAAACAGTAACTGTCTCCTGCATTGAGGGTAAATTCTTGATCTGGATTTTCTGTACGAAGCCCTGCGCTTCCAGAGATAACGATTACCCACTCATCCCAAGCTTGGTCGTACCATTCCCCTTCGGGGGTTGCATGGGCATGAGAGATAATGCGTTCAATGCGAAACTGATCAGTAGAGAGTAACGGGTCGAACTTTTCTGATTCTGGTCCCGAGCCTGACAGGTCATAGAGGTTCATAGTGCTACCACTCACTGATTGGAGCAGACCATGTCACTGCCTGCTCAATTAATTTATAAACCACTTTCATGACACTTAAGTGACACGCTATAAAGTTAGGCTACTTCCGGTAAAAAAGAGAGATCGACGTGGTACTTAGTGGGATTGTTCCGATCGATATAAACAGTGAGTTCATCAGTCACAACATATTCAGTAGGATCAAACCAAATATCATCACTTCTAAATAGATAGATCTTGTTATCTTCTGGATTGTGCCACTGCAAACTAATCACAAACGGGCTTACACCATCCGTTTCCATACAGGTGTTCCGGTCTAGTGTATGAATCTGAGCTTTGATAGGTACACCCTGAGTTTTCAGGTAATCACGTTTTCTGCCTTTCATACCGCTAAATATCAGAATAAGTATGCCTACGATGAAGAAAACAGTTCCAAGGCCAGCCACAATGGTTGCCCCACCCCAGAGGGTGAAAAAGCCATTAATCTTAGCGTCTTGCGGCGATTTCGCTTGGTATAGAACCTCAACGATCTCGCCTTGGGAGTAGCTTGGCGGGTTACTCCCAGCGCTAGATGAAAATGTCACTTTCTGCCCCTCATTAGTAACAAATGAGACGACTGGGTGATAAGTAAGAGAATCACTGCTTCTAGAGGCTCTTAGCTCTATAACTGTTCCTTCAGCAGTAACAGCGGTTTCCAAAAAGCTCTTAGTATTTGTGAATAACACAAACGCTAGAATCAACAGACCTAAACCAATCAGGCTGAACAGGTATTTAATGATTGAGATCGCTTTCATCCAATTATCCTTAATAGAATGATGATTATAAAAGTAACGTTTGACGGATTTCCGATGGAGCTTTCAGACACTTAATTTGACTAAACAACTCACCCGCTTCAGGATATTCTCGCTGTAAATGATGTAACCACTGTTTTATACGACCATGTACATATTTAGGGGATATATCTCGCTCAATACGATTTAAATAAGCCTCAATAAATGGCACAACCTGAGTCCAGTTATAACTGGACACTTCTTCACCGGCAAGGTGATATTTGATGATCTTGGCTAGGTCAGGCTTAGCAATAAGGCCGCGACCGATCATAATCGTGTCGCAACCACTGACTTCACGGCAACGTTGAAAATCCTGCCAATTCCATACCTCACCATTAGCAACCACAGGAAGATCAACCGCCTCTCGAATTCTCGCAATCCATTCCCAGTGAGCGGGTGGCTTGTAACCTTCGAGTTTTGTTCGTGCATGTACAGCTAAACTATCAGCGCCCGCTTCAGCAATTGCATGGGCATTTTCCATAGCCAAAGATTTATCTTTATTGCCCAAACGCATCTTTGCCGATACCGGAATTTCTGCAGGAACAGCTTCTCTTACTGCCTTTACGATCTCATGAACAAGCTCTGGCGTATCCAATAATACAGCTCCACCTTTACTGCGGTTCACTGTTTTGGCTGGACAGCCAAAATTCAGATCGATCCCAGGTGCACCAAGCTTAGCGCCTTTACGTGCGTTACCGGCTAGGACACTTGGATCACTCCCAAGCAACTGAAGAATAACGGGCGTACCTGAAGGCGTTTTCCCGCCATTATGTAACTCAGGACATAAACGTCGGAACACTTTAGCCGGCAAAACACGATCACTAACACGCAAGAACTCTGTAACACAGTGATCTATACCACCGACCTGTGTTAGCAGATCGCGCATAGTGTAATCAACGACGCCCTCCATCGGGGCTAAGACAATTTTCAAAGTAGGCTATCTATAGAAATAAAAAAGGACGGTTATTATAAGCTGCTATGGAGGTGATAAAAATGAGTAGATGACTTTGAAAGTCGCTTTATAAAGCTTTGTAGCATTCCTTCCAAACACACCTATGATTTACTAAGATAGAAATAACCATAAGCTGTGTTTTTTAGTTTCCGCTATGCGCCTATTCCTAGCTATCGATCTGCCTGAAGATCTTCAGGATCGAATTACCGAACTCTATTGCCCTGAACTCGAACAAGTTCGCTGGACCGTGAGTCATCAACTGCATATCACCTTAGTGTTTATTGGCGATCAGCCCCATCAACACTTGGAAGAGATAATTGAAGCGGTGTCTGAAACAAGTTTTGAACCTTTTGAACTTTGTCTACAGAAGATAGGCTATTTCAAATCAGGAATAATCTGGTTAGGCGTAGAAGAATCTGAGCCCTTAAAGCGTTTACAAAAGTCACTAAGCCACAAAGTTAGAGGGCTTGGCATAGAACTAGAACAACGAAAATACATGCCTCATATCACATTGGGGCGCAGCAAAAAATTAACACCTCAAGTGGTCAGTCGGGTCAGCCATAAAGGACTGGGATTCACTGCGAATTTGGAGGTTAGTGCTTTCCAGCTTAAAAGTAGTGTTTTGAAGGTGGATGGCGCTGAGTACCTAACCGAAGTGGAATTTCTGCCTGATTAACCAGCTTAGTCTCTCTGACTAACCTTAGAAAACCTGTGATATAGTCAATTGATGGAACCTATCTATCGCACTTACCAAGAAAAGGATCTTCAGGCCTTAATCGCCCTAATGAAGCAATTAGGTTACACCCACTCGGAACAATCTCTACTCACAAATATAAGATCAGTTCATAAAGCCGGCGGAGAGGTTTTTATCGCCGAGTTAAATGGCGTTGTTGTAGGCTGTATCTCAGCTATCATTGATATTCGCTTAGCTGAAGGCACTCAAGGTGAAATCGTAAGCCTTGTTGTTGATAAAGAACACCGTGGATATGGCTTAGGCAAAGGGTTAGTGAAAACAGCTGAACATTGGTTGTCGGAACGAGTGAATAGCATTCGAATTCGGGCCAATTCGATTCGTACATCGGCCCACAAGTTTTATCAAGAACTAGGGTACGTAGAAACTAAGCAACAAGTGGTATTAGTGAAAAGTAAACATGAATAAAAATCAGGCGAACAAAGAGTATTTACGCCGCATCAATCTAGCAACTACATACATTTGCTCAAACCTAGAGCAGCAATTAAACCTAGATAAGATTGCTCAAGTTAGCTGCTTCTCCCCTTTTCATTTCCACCGTATTTTTCACGCCCTCACAGGTGAAACCGTTAATGACTTTATCATCCGCAAAAGGATGGAAGCCTCTGCTAATAGACTGATTTGCCACAAAGAAATGAGCATTACCGAGGTAGCCAACGCCGGCGGTTACTCCTCTAGCGCTAACTTTTCAAAAGCATTTAAAAATTACTTTGGCATCACCCCTAGTCAAATAAGGGACCCCAGCGAAATAAAAGATAGCAAGATTGGAAAACTAACTAGCAAGTATGGAAAAGTATTCAATCCAAGTGATCTGTACTCTCAATTTGTCACTGACCAAGTGAAGTTTGATCCTGACAAATTAGAGGAAATACTCATGCGAGTAACCATTGAAGAGCTTAAAGCTAAACGAATCGCTTATCTGACAGCACCAAAGGGATATGACCTTCCCGCCATTTTTGAAACTTGGGATAAACTAGATAACTGGGCTAGAAGCCTAAAGTTACAAAATTTTGAAAACCAACGCTTTGCTATCTGCCATGATAACCCTATGATCACGCCAACTGAGCATTGCCGTTACGATGCTTGTGTTCAGATTGAAGACGACACGCCGGTGAGCGAACCATTTGAAGTAGCAACTATTCCGTCCGGTCAATATGCCTCGGCTTATTACAAAGGAGACGGTGATAAAGTAAGTAATTTCTATATGGAGCTCTACTCTCATTGGCTCCCTAACAGCGGCTTTGAACCAGATGACTTAGCGCCTATTGCGCACTATCTAAACGATACAAGGAAAGACCGCTTTGTCGAAATGAATGTTTATATCAAAGTTAAACAGTTATAAAACAGTGTGATAACCGAGATACCCTATAAAACTAAATGGATGGCAATTTGATGAAGACAGTTTTGATTGTTGGTAGCAGCCGAGGTATTGGTGAAGAGCTAACGAGGCACTTTTCTGACGCTGGCCACAACGTTATAGGTGTATCTCGAAGCCCATCTAAAAACTGCGAATGGATTCGTGCAGACCTTTCTGTGGAAGAAGAAATAAAAACGATTGCAGCTCAGCTAGGGGAGCAACCTATAGACACCCTGATCTATTCCAGCGGGATTTGGGAGGATGAAGGCTTCACCGACGACTTTGACTTCAGAAAGACCAAATACGAAGAAACCCAGCAGATCATGCAGGTGAACCTTGTTGCGCCCATCGAGCTCACTAAGGCTATCGCATCAAACCTAGCACGCGCTTCTAACCCAAGAGCAATCTATCTAGGTGCAAACTCAGGTTTAGAAAATATAGGTTCAGAGCAAGTCGCTTATGCTGCAAGCAAGTTCGGCCTACGCGGTGCTATACAAAGCCTACGTAAAGCACTAACACAAGAAAACATCGGATTTACTGTCATAAACCCGGGAAATGTCGGTACTGAAGAAGTGCTAACGGATATAGAAGAGGGCCGCATGGCGGATCAAGCCCCTATTCCAATCTCGGATATCATAACCTCGATAGAAATGATTATGTCACTCTCTAAAGATGTGGAGATTGGAGATATTAATTTAAGCCAGAAAAGCATTTAGACTCTTTATTTGAAGCACAAAAAAGCGGCCCGAGAGCCGCTTTTTTTAGATCTTAACTGCAACGATTAAACTGCTGCCAGACCTCTAAGCATATCTGCTTTAAGATCTTCGATCGATTCAATACCAACAGAGAGACGAACCAAGTTGTCTTTGATGCCCGCTTCAGCTCGAGCTTCAGGTGTCATACGACCGTGAGTCGTGGTCGCTGGGTGTGTGATTGTTGTTTTCACATCACCTAGGTTACCGGTGATGGACACCATCTTAGTTGCATCAATAAAGCGCCACGCTGCGTCTTTACCGCCTTTCACTTCGAAGGAAAGCACACCACCAAAACCTTTTTGCTGCTTCTTAGCTAGCTCGTGCTGTGGATGGCTTGGAAGGCCTGAGTAGAAGACACGATCAATACCGTCTTGCTCTTCTAGCCATTTCGCCATCTCCATAGCGTTGGTGCAGTGAGCATCCATACGCAATTTAAGGGTCTCTAAGCCTTTAAGGAAAACCCAAGCGTTGAAAGGGCTCAAGCAAGCGCCGCCAGTACGAATAAAGCCAAACACCTCTTCCATATGCTTATCGCTGCCAACAACCACACCACCGACACAACGACCTTGACCATCAAGGTACTTAGTCGCTGAGTGAATAATGATGTCTGCACCTTGCTTCAACGGCTGCTGAAGCATCGGCGTGCAGAAGCAGTTATCAACGACCAACAATGCATCATACTTATGTGCGATCTCAGCAACGGCTACAACGTCTGTTAGCTCAGACAACGGATTAGAAGGCGTCTCCAAGAACAGCATCTTAGTATCTTCTGTAATTGCTGATTCCCAGCTATCAAGATTAGTTGGGTCAACATAAGAAACTTTGATGCCTGTACGTGTAAGGTACTTATCAAACAGAGATACAGTAGAACCAAATACACTGCGCGAACAAACAACATGATCGCCATTTTGCATTAACGATAGGCAGGTACTAAGAATTGCCGCCATGCCAGAAGCTGTTGCGACTGCTCTTTCTCCGCCTTCTAGTGCTGCGATGCGTTCTTCAAAACACTGTACAGTTGGATTAGTGAAGCGAGAGTAGATGTTACCCTCCTCTTCACCACCAAAACGTGCAGCTGCTTCACGCGCACTCGAGAAGACATAGCTTGATGTCGGGTAGATTGGGTCACTGTGCTCCCCTTCTAAGGAACGGTGTTGACCTGAACGCAAAGCAAGTGTTTCCAGATCGTAACCTTCTGAAGGCTCGAACTGGATACGCTCAGCGCGTTCGTAATCAGAAATAGACATCGACTATTGCTCCTTAATCGATCTTACTACAAAGGTTAGAGGATTCGTTACTCTCAACCTTTTTGTTATTACTGCCTTTAGCGTCATCGTTACGGGCAGCCTTCAAGCGCTCAAGATACTGCTCATCGATATCACCCGCTACGTATTTACCATCAAATACGCAGGTATCGAACGCCGTAATTTCTGGGTTACCTTCAGATACAGATGCTTTAAGATCATCTAGCTCTTGGTAGATCATCCAGTCACAACCGATCTCTTCACCCACTTCATCATCTGTACGGCCATGAGCGATAAGCTCTTCCGCTGCTGGCATATCAATACCGTAAACGTTCGGGTATTTAACCGCTGGCGCAGCAGATGCAAAGTAAACTTTCTTAGCACCTGCATCACGAGCCATCTGAACAATCTGGCTAGAGGTAGTGCCACGTACGATAGAGTCATCAACCAACATGACAACTTTATCTTTAAATTCCATACCAATTGGGTTCAGCTTACGACGAACAGACTTCTTACGCTGTGTCTGACCTGGCATGATGAAAGTACGACCGATGTAACGGTTTTTGATAAAACCTTCACGGAACGTAACACCCAAATCTTTAGCCATCTCCATAGCAGAGGTACGGCTTGTATCTGGGATTGGGATGATCACATCAATATCGTGGTCTGGGCGCTCACGTAAAACCTTCTCTGCTAGCTTCTTACCCATACGCATACGAGAGATATGTACGTTTACATCATCAATAATTGAATCTGGACGCGCTAGGTATACGTATTCAAATAGGCACGGCGCAAGCTGCGTGTTATCTGCACAAAGCTTAGTAGATACGTTACCTTCCATATCGATGTAGATCGCTTCGCCCGGCTCGATATCACGAACACGTTCGAAACCAGAGATATCTAGAGCAACACTTTCAGAAGCTACCATGTACTCAGTACCTTCTGCAGTTTCGCGCTTACCGTAAGTCAGTGGGCGAATACCGTGAGGATCACGGAACGCCAACATGCCGTAACCCGTAATCATTGCTACTGCGGCATAACCACCTTTACAGCGCTCGTGAACACGACGAACCGCTTCAAACATATCTTCAGCTTGTGGCTGCAGTTTGCCCTGACGTTGAAGCTCATGAGCAAATACGTTTAACAACACTTCTGAATCAGATGTTGTATTGATGTGACGCAGATCAGCACGGAACATTTGTTCAGCTACATCTTCTGCATTTGTCAGGTTGCCGTTATGAGCTAACGCGATACCGTATGGAGAGTTCACATAGAACGGCTGCGCTTCAGCCGAGCTAGAACTACCGGCCGTAGGGTAACGAACGTGACCGATGCCCACGTTACCTACCAGACGTTTCATATGGCGGGTACGAAATACTTCGTTTACCAGGCCGTTATCCTTGCGTAAGAAGAAACGGTTACCTTCACAAGTAACCATGCCCGCTGCATCCTGTCCACGATGTTGTAGAACAGTCAGAGCATCAAAAATAGTCTGGTTTACATTAGATTTGGCTACGATGCCAACAATGCCGCACATTAAAACTCACCTCAAAGTGCAAACTAACAAAAGAAAAATTTAGCGTCCCGCATTCCAGATCAAGCGACCCACTTCGCTCGCTGTCTCTTTGGTCCATGCTTCCATAAGTAAAAAGTGTGGAATCAATTGTGATTCCTTGAACCAGCGATCTTCAACCGCTGGGCTCATTCCAATCAGCGCGACTATAGCCACGATAATTAAACCACCTCGTGCTGCACCAAATCCGATTCCAAGAATACGGTCAGTTGCAGACAACCCCGTTGCTTCTACGAGCGCACCGATCAGTTTATTGATCATGACTCCAACAACAAGAGTGGCTATAAAGAGGATAGCAAACGCTGCGACTAAACGTACTGACGGCGTTTGAATATAAGCTTCTAACAGAACTGACAATGACTGCGAAAATAGGCGCGCAACGATAAAAGCCGTTACCCATGTGATCAGGGAAAGTGCTTCTCGAACAAAGCCTCGCCTTAAGCTCATAAGGCTTGATATCGCAATGATGCTAAGTATGGTCCAGTCAGCCCAGTTCATCTTTACAGCTCAGTAAGAAATTGCGCGCATTTTAACAGAGTTTATAGGATCGCTTCACGCTTTATTATTGCGTAGTAAAACGAACAATAATGCCATTCAATCCAAAATCTTTTTTAAGTGATAACTTAAGCGACTCTAATCGGCTCTTTTGGAATTCAGGCCCTACATAAACCTTAATCAATTCACCCTGTTTACGAGTAAAGACTTTGTGCCCTTCACCGATTAGTTGCTTACGCAAGCTCTTAGCATTAGCTTCATCTTTAAAACTAGCAAGCTGCAGCGTCCAAGCCACTGGAACACCTTCTTGGTCAAGTACAGGCTGATCTTTATGAATTTCTAGCTCAACCTTTTGCTCTTTTTCAATCTTCTCGATTACCTGCTTCACCTGTTTTGGTGGTTTAGGCAACTCAACCGGCGGCTTAGGTTCAGCAGGCTTAGAAGTATCAGGCAACGGTTTATTCTGTGGTTCTATACGTACAATTTCAGGACGTTCGGGGCCTGGAGGAATTTCGGACTGAAGGTGTCGCTCTTTATAACCAGCACCGTCAAAAAAAACAGGAAAGATCACCGCTGCAGAGAGAAGAATCACTGCAAACCCTACTAAGCGGTATTTTACTTTCTGCTGCATTAGCTATTTCCTTGCCAAAATCGTCAACGCATCACTGACGGTAAAGAATGATCCCGCAATAATAACATTGTCATTTGGGTTAGTGTCTATTCGAACCGCTTCAATTGCCGCTTTAACTGATGAAAATTCCTGAACCGAAGCCTCATTAGGGAATAGCTCGGCTAACTCAGCAGCTTTTTGCCCTCGCGGAACATTGATGTCAGAAAGATAAGTAGCTTTCACTACTGGAGCTAGTGTATCTATAACTTGCTGACAATCTTTATCCGCTAACATCCCCAAAACGAGATACACATCGCCCGATAATCCTTGGATACGATCACTCAACAGCTCTGCTGCTTCAGGGTTATGGGCTACATCTAGCCAATAATGCAGATTGTCTTGTTCTACATGTTGCATACGACCTGTTAGCGCTGCTTGCTGAATACCTGTTTTAATCTGCTCATCCGAAATCGCTAACGGAATATGCTGAACAATTTTGATTGCGGTAGCTGCATTTTGAATTGGTAGCTCTGGCTGCTTGAGGTCGGTAATCGATTTAGACTGACCTTGAGCATCCTTTCCCTGCCAGCACCACAGTTCGCCGTTTTCTTCATAGGTAAAATCAACACCTGATTGATGTAGATCGGCACCAATCTCATCAGCATAAATAGCAACAGACTTTGGAGGATTGAGATCACCGCAGATAGCAGGCTTAGCAGCACGGAAAATACCTGATTTCTCACGACCAATCACTTCGCGGTTATCACCTAACCAATCAACATGGTCAATCGAGACGGTAGTGACCGCACTAATGTCCGCATCAATGATGTTCACTGCATCTAAACGGCCACCCAAGCCTACTTCAAGCAGAACCAGATCCGGTTTCGTTTCAGAAAAAATAACTAAGGCAGCTAAAGTGCCAAACTCAAAGTAAGTCAGTGGTATCTGACCACGCGCCTGGTCTATTTTTTCGAAAGCATCGCACAATTGTTGGTCAGTTGAATTTTGGCCGTTTAACTTAACTCGCTCGTTATAGTCGATAAAATGAGGAGATGTGTAGCAGCCGACACTGTATCCAGCCTGTTGGTAGATGCTGTTCAAGTAACTAATCGTTGAACCTTTTCCATTTGTACCTGCAACAGTCACAACAGTTGATGCTGACAGATCGATTTTTAACTTTTCTGCAACTTGACTGACACGGCCTAAACCTAGTTCGATTTCAGACGGATGGCACTGCTCCATCCAAGACAACCATTCAGAAAGATTCATTTTTTGATTAGCGGTATTCATAAGACCAACAACTTTTAACAATCACCAGAAACCAAAAAGGCCGGCGTTTTCACGTCGGCCATTTTTATTACCTTGAGCAATTACTCTGCTTCAGGTTTCGCAGGCTCTTCCTCAACAACAACCTCACCCTCAACTGTTTCTACAGGAGGTAGCGGGCTTTGGTTGGTTAGCTTACGCAAGATGCGAGACAAGCGAGAGCGCATTTCACCGCGGTTAATAATCATATCAACCTGGCCATGCTCTAGTAGGAACTCACTGCGTTGGAAACCTTCAGGTAATTTTTCACGAACTGTTTGTTCGATTACGCGAGGTCCCGCAAAGCCCATAAGCGCTTTAGGCTCAGCAACATTCAAGTCACCCAACATCGCCAGCGATGCAGAAACGCCACCATATACTGGGTCTGTCAGTACAGAAATATAAGGCGTACCTTGTAGACGTAGCTTTTCTAGGATCGCACTTGTTTTCGCCATCTGAAATAGAGAGAACAAGGCTTCCTGCATACGCGCACCACCTGATGCTGAGAAACAGATCAGTGGGATATTCTCTTCTAGAGCGATATTGGCAGCGCGAACAAAACGCTCACCAACAACTGCACCCATAGAACCACCCATGAAGCTAAATTCAAATGCAACCGCTACAACAGGCAAACCTTCTAGTTCGCCGCGCATAGCGATCAATGCATCTTTTTCACCCGTGCTTTTCTGTGCTGCACTCAAACGGTCTTTATATTTCTTAGAGTCTTTAAACTTCAGACGATCGATAGGCTCTACATCTGTTGCTAGCTCTTGGCGGTTATCTTCATCTAAGAACAATTCAAGGCGACGACGTGCGTTTAGACGCATGTGGTGATCGCACTTAGGACAAACATTCAGGTTCTTTTCCAACTCAGGGCGGTAAAGAACAGATTCACACTTAGGGCATTTTTTCCACAAGCCCTCAGGGATATTCGAGCGCTTTTTCTCTGAACGAACAAGAGAAGGAACAATTTTTTCCAGCCAGTTACTCATTATTTTAAAACCTTATTAGCTGTCCATTGCTTGACGCATATCTTTGATAATTGCAGCTACCTCAGGAGCGATTTTGCCCTGATCTTTTACTAGAGATGCAATCTTATTAACTAAAACACTGCCGACAATAACACCATCCGCAATTTTTGACACGGCAGTAGCTGATTCAGCATCTTTGATACCAAAACCTACACCTAAAGGAATGTCAGTGTATTTACGAACGATGTCTAGTCTGTCAGCTACAGCCTGAACATCAAGTGAAGCGGAGCCTGTAACCCCTTTCACTGATACATAGTACAGGTAACCACTACCGTTCTCGCAAACGTATTTAATACGCTCTTCTTCAGTAGTCGGCGCCAATAGGTAGATGGTATCAATATCATGCTCACGCATGATCTGGTTGAACTCACCTGATTCTTCAGGAGGAAGATCAACGGTTAAAACACCATCCACACCTGCTTTCTTCGCTTCTTCAGCAAAGCGCTGGTAACCCAGAATTTCGATCGGATTAAGATAACCCATCAAAACGATTGGCGTTTCATTATCTTTCTGACGGAACTCAGCTACCATTGCCAGCACATCAAGCAACCGTACATTGTGTGTCAACGCACGCTCACAAGCTAGTTGGATAACTGGACCATCTGCCATTGGATCTGAAAATGGGATACCCAACTCGATAACATCGGCACCCGCTTCAACCATAGCGTGTAGTAAACCTACTGTAACTTCCGGTGCAGGATCGCCCGCTGTTACATAAGGGATTAGGGCTTTGCGGCCTTCAGATTTAAGCTTTGCAAAGCTTGCAGCAATACGACTCATTCTACTTTTCCTCGCACAAATCAGATATTGATGCCATCGATCTGTGCGACCGTATGAATATCTTTATCACCACGACCAGACAAGTTAACAACAATTGTCTGATCCTTATCCATCTCTTTAGCCAACTTCATTGCATATGCAACTGCGTGGCTTGATTCAATTGCCGGCATGATACCTTCAACGCGTGTTAGTGCACGGAATGCATCCATAGCTTCATCATCTGTCGCATCAACATAAGTGGCACGACCAGTATCTTTTAGGTAAGCATGCTCTGGACCAACGCCTGGGTAATCCAGGCCAGCAGATACAGAGTGAGTACCAATGATCTGACCACCTTCGTCAGACATCAAATATGTACGGTTACCATGAAGCACACCAGGGCTACCTGCAGATAGTGGCGCGGCATGCTGTCCCGTTTCTACACCATAACCGCCAGCTTCAACACCATACATTTTTACAGATTCATCTTCGATGAATGGGTGGAATAGACCAATAGCGTTTGAACCACCACCAACACAAGCTACAAGTGCATCAGGTAGACGGCCCGTTTGATCTAAACACTGTTGACGTGCTTCACGACCTATTACACACTGGAAATCTCGAACCAACTTAGGGTATGGATGTGGACCCGCTGCAGTACCAATGATGTAGAAAGTATTATCAACATTGGTTACCCAATCGCGCATCGCTTCATTCATCGCATCTTTAAGCGTGCGAGTACCCGATTCAACCGCAATAACTTCTGCACCAAGAAGCTTCATACGATAAACGTTAAGTGCCTGACGCTGAACATCTTCAGCGCCCATATATACCTGACACTCAAGACCTAAACGTGCCGCTACAGTTGCAGAAGCTACACCATGCTGACCAGCACCTGTCTCTGCGATAACACGCGGCTTGCCAGTGTATTTAGCAAGAAGCGCCTGACCAATTGTATTATTAACCTTGTGAGCACCCGTATGGTTGAGGTCTTCACGTTTCAGGTAAATTTGTGCACCACCTACTTTTTCTGAAAGGTGCTTCGCATGATACAAAGGCGAAGGGCGTCCAACATAATGTGCCAGATCACGATCAAATTCTTCCTGGAACGCTGGATCTCGCCACAACTTCTCATAAGTTTCTTCTAGCTGCTTAAGCGCAGCCATTAGAGTTTCAGATACGAAACGACCACCGTAAGGGCCAAAATGGCCTTTACTATCGGGCAACTGAGCAAGTGCTTTAAGATCGATATTAGTTGGCACGGGTTACCTCATTTATAAATCTATTAATTTTGTCGGTATCTTTGATACCTTTACTCTTCTCTACCCCACCACTCACGTCTATCGCGTAAGGTTTAACGGTTTGAACAGCCTCTGCTACATTCTCACAGTTAAGCCCCCCAGCAAGAATAATCGTAGCTGGATGAGGTGTAGGAATACGATCCCAGTCGAAGGCTTCACCAGTTCCACCTGGTACACCCGGACGATAAGCGTCCAGCAGAATAGCCTGCGCTGATGTAAATTGTTCTACCGTCTCTGTTAAATCCAGTTCTGGCTTCATCCGTATAGCTTTGATGTACGGGCGGCTCAAACTGCTACAGAACGCTTCAGTTTCATCACCATGAAATTGAAGTAAATCTATACGAGTTTGTTCGATAACTCGATCAATAAACTCTCGCTCTGCGTTAACAAACAGCGCTGTTGTTGTGACGAACGCTGGAAGCTTTGCAATGATTTCTGCCGCTTGTTCAACCTCTACAGCACGAGGGCTCGGCGCATAAAAAACAAAGCCAAGAGAATCGGCTCCAGCAGTAATTGCTGCTAAAGCATCCTCTATATTCGTAATACCACAAATTTTAACGCGCGTTCGGTTCACAGATACAGTTCACTTAGAAAATATCAGGTTGCAAATAGTAGCAGATAGAAGGCCACTAAGTCAGTCAACTATGACAGGAAAAAAGGCCCTATTTTTGATTTTGGCAATTCAAATTCATCAGGATACTTAGCATCGACGAAATAAAGACCATAAGGAGGAGCTGTTACACCACCCTGACGGCGATCCTTAGCATCCAAAACCTCTTTTGCCCATATAGGATCAGCCTCACCGCAACCAACGCTCATCAATACCCCGGCAAAGTTTCGAATCATATGATGCAAAAACGCATTGGCTCGCACATCTAGAACAATCAGTTGACCACTGTGATAAACATCTAGCTGCTTCACCGTACGAACCGGACTGTGCGCTTGACAGCCTACCGCACGATAGGAGGTAAAGTCATGCTCACCAATGAGATAGTTTGCTGCTTCCTGCATCCGCTCTACATCCATCTGCTTGTATGTCCAGGTAATACCTTTTGGCAAAATCGCAGGCTTTACCGGATTACAGTAGATAAGATATCTATAACGTCGCTCTACAGCAGAAAAACGTGCATGAAACTCATCCGATACAGGTACAGCCCACTGGATAGCAATATCATCGGGTAGATTGGTATTCGTACCTAAAACCCAAGCACGGTCCTCTCTTTGTACAGGACTATCAAAATGAATAATTTGATAGGTTGCGTTTACCCGCGCATCAGTTCTACCTGCACAGATAACCGATACAGGTGCATTCGCAATTTTTGAAAGCGCTTTTTCCACTTCCTCTTGAATGCTTGGCACATCACCCTCTTTCTGAATCTGCCAACCACGATACGCCGCACCAGAGTATTCAACACAAAGAGCATAACGATAAGAAGGGGCGATAGAAATCGCCCCTTCTGGTGAACTGTTAAGTTCAGTACAACTTTTTTCTGACATACTACTTTTCGTTAATGGATTTTATCAACGCTTCAGCTTCTTTCTTCTGGTCATCAGTGCCTTCTACAGCAATTTCTTCCAGAATATCTTTAGCGCCTTCGAGGTCTTCCATATCCATATAGGCACGAGCCAGATCAAGCTTAGTTTCAACTTCATCTGCTCCCTCTAACAGGTTTAACCCTGCCAGCTCGTCAAAATCTTCATCCACTGAGGCATCCTCTTCTTCTACAGCACTCTCTTCCAGTACTATATCACCCTCTTCACTATTAAGTAGCGCATCCAATTCAGAATCTAAATCAGCTTCCAGATCATCAGAGATAGATGATTCCAAATCATCATCCTCTAATACAACCTCTTCCTCTGAAGAAGCGGTGGTCGCAGCAGCCCCACCAACAGCAGCATCGGTTAGATCTAAATCGGATCCCAAATCATCCAGCATTGCATCTAGATCATCGGCTGCCGCATCGGATGGTGCTTCTTCTGATTGCTGCTCTTCAAGCTCACCGATCTCTAGATCAGGAGCTATTTCCTGATCCATACTGTCATCGACTTCAGCAAGCAACGCATCAAAGTCTTCATCTGATTCTAGCGATTCTGTGTCCAATTCATCCTGAGCTTCAAGCTGACCTGGAAGAGAAATATCACCTGGATCTGGATTCTCAGCAAGCATTGCTTCCAATGCTTCGTCCGTAACATCTTCTTCTGCAGACTCTTGTTCAGAATCTTCGACAGCCTCTTCTAGATTCCCCATGTCTAAATCTTCAGCTAGAAGAGCTTCTAAGTCATCAGTAGCATCAGATTGCACCGCCTCAACAGACGCTTCTGTCAACGGCTCTTCTTCTACTTCTGCTAATAGATCATCAAGGTCGTCTATTTCTGGCTCTACATCTGTTTGTTCAGCAGCATCTGTCAGTTCTTGGATATCTTCATCGGATACGGAATCAAGCAAGTCATCCAAACCTGATTCGTCAAGCTCTTCAGGAACCGTATCTACTTCCATATCAGAAGCCAGATCCGCTTCTAGGTCGGGACCTTCTGCTTCAAGCTCAGCAACATCTTCCGCAGTTACAAGATCCGGCATCTCATCAACAACAAAATCCAAGTCTGCATCATCGTTTTCAAGCGCTTCAGTCACTGACTCTTCGGCAACTTCATCAACCTTTTCATCAGCTACACTATCAAGGTCAAACTCTAGATCAGTATCATCAAGACCTAAATCGATTTCTTCCTCATCAACCCCTTCTGCTGAATCAGATTCTAGAGCTGCGTCAAGATCAGTCTCATCAATTATAGGCTCAGCATCTTCGACCTCACCTAAAATATCATCCAGCGCATCGGGCTCATCAGCGTCCGCCACTTCCAGCTGCTCATCAGTTTCAACAATATCTGACGGCTCTTCCAGAATGGCATCTAGCTCATCAGCTTCAGACTCTGCTGATGCCTCTTCCGCTTCCTCAACTTCGTCGTCATCTAGACCTAAGTCAAATTCATCATCTTCCAGCAGCGAATCAAGCTCATCTGGATCATCAGTTTCTACTGCCTGAAGGACATCACCCGTTGCATCCTCTTCAAGATCCAAATCCATATCCATATCTAGATCCAGATCGTCCAAATCTTCCAGATCATCGGTATCTGTAAGATCCAAATCTGCATCATCTAACAGATCATCGTCTGCACCTAAATCCAGATCTTCAGCAGCAACATCATCTTCTGCTTCACTGACTTCAGCATCAGCTTCTGAGGCTTCTTCAGGCACCTCTGCTGCATCAACCTCTTCAGGAGTTTCTAGATCCTCAGGCACTTGAACTAATGCATTTTCTTCTTCTACGGTCTCTTCATCTTTTTTACCGCGACGAAGGAAGAAGAAGAAACCACCCAATAACGCTATAAGCGCAGCGCCAATACCACCTAGCATTGCCGGTGATTGCAAAATAGTGTCTAAGAAACTTTTTTCTGGCGGTGGTGGAGGCGGAGTAGCCGCCTTTTCTGCAGCTTCAACTTTATTCTGTAACGTAGCTAGTTCTTTATCTTTCAGCTCTAGCATTTCACGCAATTTGGCTAATTCATACTGAATAGAATCCAGCTTTTCATTTAGCTCTGCATTATCACGGGTAATTTTATCTACGTTTTCAAGAGACTGACTCAGCCTATCTTCAAGCTCCTGATTACGCGCGAGCAATTCTTGCTTCTCAGCATCCACATCACCCTCAGGCTTAGTTTCAGCAGACTCATCCTGCATGTCATTTTCTTGGTCTTGCGGCTTATCACCTTCAGCCTTGTCAGACTGATCCGTCATTGCTCCTTTTTCAGGCTCAATGGAATCTTTTGGCGTAACAATCTTAAGTTCTGCAGACTTATCATCTTCAGGCGCTGGTTTAGGCTCCTCCTCTACAGCTTTAGTAACCGGCTTCTTTTTAGAAGCCTCTACAGGCGCAGAGCTTGTCTTACCTTTATTTTTCCATTCGGACGTCTGACGCACCACTTCAAGTGCAGCATCTTTGGAGTTAAGACGATTAATTTCTTCTCTAGTAGGCAGATCCAAAACAACACCCGCCCTTAGCGCGTTGATGTTGCCATTTACAAATGCATGAGGATTCTTTTTCTGCAAAGCGATCATCATCTTCTTTGCAGAGACGCTTGCACTCGGTCTGTGCTTAATAGCAATGGACCATAGAGTATCCTTTACATCGACATACACTTGAGAAGCATTCGTGCTTATTGATCTTGAACTATCGTTCGTCACCTGCATAGACTTTGACTTTACAGCCGATGAGGTCTCTACAGGGGTGGTAGAAGGCTGAACAGTCTTACGGACAGGTGTTGGATCATAGACGGGAGGATCAAGCAACAAAGTATATTCACGAACCAAACGCCCACTTGGCCAATTCACTTCCACCAAAAAGTTAAGAAAAGGCTCTTTCACAGGTCGATCTGACCGCATAGTGATTAAGCCTGAGCCATCAGGATTAACTTTCACCTGAAAGCTAACATCGGTTAGAAAGCGTGATTTTTCCAAACCAGCCAAAGCGAATTCGTCAATATTCGCCATTCTTGGCTGTATCTGTAATGGGCCTAGCTTCCTCACTTCAAGTAGTTGAATTTCCGCATTTAACGGCTCATTCAATGCTGAGTGAATTTTAATTTCGCCCAATCCCAGCGCATTTGCGTTGGAGGCACTTATAATCCCTGCTACAGCAAGGCTGACGGCGAGTTTTCGCAACATCATCAGTTTCCTTGTTCCCCTACCCTCAAAACTCTGAGTAATTCAGAGGGTTGCGATTCTGAAATCCTTCCACAGTATTGTTTATAAACCGCTTACGGGTCAAGGAAATACAAACAACTGTTTGTATTTCCTCTTAAAAAATCGATCTAAATATACTGTTGGATCAAAATCTCAGCTATTTGAATGCTATTTAGAGCAGCTCCTTTACGCACATTATCGGCAACCACCCATAAATTTATAGCATTTTCACAGGAAATATCTTCGCGAATACGACTAATGAACACCTCATCGTTTTTAGCCGCATCTGTTACAGCAGTCGCGTAAGCACCCTCTTCCTGATCATCAACCACCTCTACACCAGCAGAATGACCCAATAGCTCTCGCACTTCTTCAGCACTAATTGGATCCCAGCACTCGATATGCACTGCTGCACTATGACCAAAGAAAACCGGTACACGAACGCAAGTTGGGTTGACCATGACACCTTCATCACCAAGGATTTTCTGTGTCTCCCAAACCATTTTCATCTCTTCGCGGGTATAACCATTATCTTGCAACGCATCGATCTGTGGTAACACATTAAACGCAATCTGCTTAGGGTAGACCTTACTCTCAGGCGTTTGCGCATTTAGTAGCTTAGCAGTCTGACCAGCCAACTCTTCCACGCCACTCTTACCGCTACCAGATACCGCCTGATAAGTTGCAACATTGATACGCTTAACGGAAGCATGACGATGAATTGGAGCGACCGCTAAAAGCATCTGTATTGTGGAACAGTTAGGATTAGCAATAATCCCTCTATTCGGATATTCGGCTACAGCTTCAGGATTTACTTCTGGCACTACTAACGGCACATCATAGTCATAACGAAAACATGATGTGTTATCTATAACGATACAGCCCTGATCTGCAGCCATCTGTGCATACTCTTCTGAGACTGCAGCTCCAGCAGTAAAAAAGGCAATCTGAGCCTGAGAAAAATCAAAATCTTCTATCGCTTCGACTTTATAGTTCTTGTCATTGAACTGAATCTGCTTTCCGGCACTGTTTTCGCTTGCTACCAAATACAGATTCTCTACAGGAAATTCACGCTGCTCTAGAATTTCTAGAATTGCTTCACCAACCATGCCTGTTGCGCCAACAACAGCAACATTAAAACCTTGACTCATTTTCGTTTCCCCAAAAGCAAACCAGCCCGAACTAAGTCGGGCTGGTTAATATTCTTAATTAAAGACTGATTTTTTAGTCTTCTAACAGAATTCTCAGCATACGGCGCAGCGGTTCAGCCGCACCCCATAATAGCTGGTCACCAACGCTAAACGCGTTTAGATATTCGTCCCCTAGGTTCATCTTACGAAGACGACCTACAGGAACATTCAATGTGCCTGTAATTTTAGCTGGTGTAAGTTCCTGAGCAGTAATATCACGCTCGTTAGGAATAACTTTAACCCAGTCATTTGCTTCTGCCAGCATTGACTCGATCTCATCCATTGGAACATTTTGCTTCAGCTTAATCGTGAATGCCTGGCTATGGCAACGCATCGCGCCAATACGCACACAAGTACCATCAATTGGAATTGGGCTTTCACCCAAACCTAGAATTTTGTTAGTTTCAGCAAACGCTTTCCACTCTTCACGGCTTTGACCATTATCCAGTTTAGTATCGATCCAAGGGATCAAAGAACCCGCAAGCGGTACACCGAAGTTATCGACAGGCATTGCATCGCTGCGAATAGTTTCTGCAACTTGACGATCAATATCCAAGATAGCAGATGCTGGGTTAGCAAGATCTGTAGCAACAGACTCTTTGATGATACCCATCTGAGAGATCAGCTCACGCATGTGACGTGCACCGCCACCGGATGCAGCCTGGTATGTCATGGAGGTCATCCACTCGATCTGACCCGCATTGAACAAACCACCCAAGCCCATCAACATCAGTGAAACTGTGCAGTTACCACCCACGTAAGTTTTGATGCCGTTAGATAGACCGTCTTTGATCACATTCATATTTACTGGATCAAGTACGATGATTGCGCTGTCATCCATACGCAAAGAAGAAGCGGCATCGATCCAGTAACCTTCCCAACCTGCACCACGCAGATCAGAGTAAACCTGTTTCGTGTAGTCACCGCCCTGACAGGAAATAATGGCATCCATCTGTTTCAATTCTTCAATAGATGTCGCATCTTTCAGCGCTGGAATGTCTTTACCAATATCTGGACCAGCCTGACCTACCTGGGATGTGGTGAAGAAGACCGGTTCTTCGATATGATCGAAATCACGCTCTTCCATCATGCGTTGCATCAGCACGGAACCCACCATTCCACGCCAGCCAACAAAACCTACACGTTTCATTAAATTCACCAAATAATCAAATATAAACAACAAAGCCGGTACCGCCATCGATACCAGCTTTCGTATACTCCGAACGCATCAGAGTTGCTCAATTATGCATTATTTCTGCATTTGAGACTATCGTAATCTACCGAGACATCAGTAGATTACGACTATTTTTCTATTATTTATTGCAGAGCAGCAACCACTGCATCACCCATCTCAGAAGTAGACACTTTAGTCATACCTTCTGACATGATATCTGCAGTACGCAGATTCTGATCCAGAACCTGGCTTACCGCAGCTTCGATACGATCTGCAGATTCACCAGCATCTAGAGAATAACGCAGCATCATTGCAGCAGACAAAATAGTCGCCAATGGATTTGCAAGGCCTTGACCTGCAATATCAGGTGCAGAACCGTGGCACGGTTCATACATACCTTTACCATTTTCATCTAGAGACGCAGACGGCAACATACCGATAGAACCCGTCAACATTGCAGCAGCATCAGACAAGATATCGCCGAACATGTTCCCTGTTACTACAACATCAAACTGTTTAGGTGCACGTACCAACTGCATCGCAGCGTTATCTACGTACATGTGGCTTAGTTCAACTTCTGGATATTCTTTTGCCAGATCATCCATAATTTCACGCCATAGCACAGTTACTTCTAGCACGTTAGCTTTGTCTACAGAACATAGACGCTTGTCACGAGCCATCGCAGCTTCAAATGCAACACGACCAATACGACGGATCTCATTCTCATCGTAAACGTAAGTGTTATAGCCTTCGCGAACACCACCCTCTTTTTCACGGATACCACGAGGCTGACCGAAGTAGATACCACCCGTCAATTCACGAACGATCAAAATATCCAAACCAGATACAACTTCCGGCTTTAAGGTAGATGCGTGAGCAAGCTGAGGGTAAAGAATTGCTGGGCGCAAGTTACCAAATAGCTCTAGCTGAGAACGGATACCCAATAGACCTTTTTCTGGACGAATCTGAAAATCAGGGTTTGTATCCCACTTAGGACCACCAACAGCACCCAGTAGAATCGCATCAGATGCTTTCGCAGCTTCTAGAGTCGCTTCTGGCAGTGGTACGCCAGCAGCATCAATTGCAGCACCACCTACGTCAGCTTCGCTGAACTCAAGACCTAGATTATCTTGCTCGTTAACCAATTCCAAAACGCGGCGCGCTTCTGTAACAATCTCAGGACCAATGCCGTCACCCGGCAAAATCAAAACATTTTTAGACATTCTTATAACCTTCCCGATTGCCTCATACAGAGGCTTTATCTAATTCTTAAATTCGATTATTTGATTGCGCCAAACAACCAAGGCGCTGACTGACGACGCTTCTCTTCGTAAGCCTTAATATCATCTGCATGCCGCAGTGTTAGACCGATATCGTCTAAACCATTTAGCAAGCAATGCTTACGGAAATCATCAATTTCAAAAGCCATCTCTTCACCAGAAGGCGTCTTAACAACCTGATTTTCAAGATCAACGGTTAGTGCGTAACCTTCAGTTGCAGCTACCTCTTTAAATAACTGATCAACCTGTTCTTCACTTAAGATGATTGGCAACAAACCATTTTTAAAGCAGTTATTGTAGAAAATCTCTGCAAAGCTCGGTGCGATTACAGAGCGGATACCAAAATCATCTAAAGCCCAAGGCGCGTGCTCGCGGCTAGAACCACAACCGAAATTTTCGCGCGCTAGTAGAACACTTGTGCCTTTATAGCGCGGCAAGTTCAAAACGAACTCTTCGTTTAACGGACGACCCGTACACTCTTGGTCTGGCTGACCTTCATCTAGATAGCGCAGTTCATCAAACAAGTTCTTACCGAAACCAGAACGCTTGATCGATTTCAAAAACTGCTTTGGAATAATCATATCGGTATCAACATTGGCACGATCCAATGGAGCTGCGATACCTGTGTGCAAAGTAAATTTGTTCATGTCGCTCTCCTGATACCTTACTTAATCAACTCACGTACATCGATGAAGTGACCCGTTACTGCAGCGGCTGCAGCCATAGCAGGACTTACCAGATGAGTACGACCACCGAAGCCCTGACGGCCTTCGAAGTTACGGTTAGAAGTAGATGCACAGTGCTCACCATTACCCAATTTATCTGGGTTCATTGCCAAACACATAGAGCAACCTGGCTCACGCCATTCTAGGCCCGCAGCTGTAAAGATCTTATCCAAGCCTTCTTTCTCAGCTTGCTCTTTTACCAAACCCGAACCCGGTACAACCAAAGCCTGAATAATGTTGTCAGCCACTTGACGACCTTCAACTACTTTCGCAGCGTCACGTAGATCTTCAATACGGGAGTTTGTGCAAGAACCGATGAATACACGATCAAGTTTGATATCAGTAATATTCTGATCAGCATTCAAACCCATATATTCAAGTGCACGATTGATACCATCAATCTTAACCTGATCCGTTTCGTTAGCTGGGTTAGGTACTTGTGCAGATACACCAACAACCATCTCTGGAGATGTACCCCAAGTCACCTGAGGTTCAATATCAGCGCCGTCAATAACAACCACTTCGTCGAACTCAGCATCATCGTCAGACACTAGATCTTTCCATGCTGCTACTGCCATATCCCACTGCTCACCTTTAGGCGCAAATGGACGACCTTCAACGTAATCCAGCGTAATCTGATCAACAGAAACCAAACCAACACGAGCGCCTGCTTCAATTGCCATGTTGCAAACGGTCATACGGCCTTCCATAGACATGTTACGGAAAACATCGCCACCAAACTCGATCGCATAACCCGTACCGCCTGCAGTACCGATCACACCAATCACATGCAGCACAACATCTTTCGGCGTTACACCAAGGCCTAGTTCGCCATCAACGCGCACAAGCATGTTTTTCATTTTCTTAGTGATCAGGCACTGAGTTGCCAACACATGCTCAACTTCAGATGTACCAACACCATGTGCAAGCGCACCTAGAGCACCCAGCGTTGCTGTATGAGAATCACCACAAACAGCTGTCACACCAGGAAGAATTGCACCCTGTTCTGGCGCCATTACGTGAACGATACCTTGACGCTGATCGTTCATTTTAAATTCTAAAATGCCAAACTCATCACAGTTGCTATCCAGCGTTTTCACCTGAATTTTAGAAACAGGGTCAACAATCTGATCAACACCACCAGAACGCTCAGTAGTAGGTACGTTGTGATCTGGAGTCGCGATGTTTGCATCAATACGCCATGGCTGACGACCAGCCATACGAAGACCTTCAAAAGCCTGCGGAGAAGTTACTTCGTGCAGAACCTGACGGTCGATATAAATCAAAGAACTGCCGTCATCATTTGTACGAACCAAATGTGATTCGAACAACTTGTCATATAACGTTTTACCAGCCATGGAAGCTCACCTCACTTTATTCTTTTCATTCGCTCAACACTTCCAAAACTGCTGAGCCAACTAATTTATGCAGCAATCCTAGTGCACACTAAGCTACAACACAAATTCATATTTTTTATGCTTTAGATTCCAAATAGGAATACAATAAAAATTCAGAAGGTTACTGCATTAAAGAAAGAGTTATAGGAAAGAAATTTATGGATACCAATACACTACAAGCATTCTTGGCTGTAGCTGCTACAGGTTCATTTTCAAAGGCTGCCGACCAACTCTTTCTAACCCAATCAGCCATCAGCAAACGAGTGGCTTTATTAGAAGATCAATTGAACAGCAAACTGTTTGATAGGATTGGCCGCACAGTAACGATGACAGAAGCAGGCACCGCCCTATTACCTAGAGCTAAAGATATTTTGCTGCAATTGGATGATGCAAAAAGGCTGATTAGCAATCTAAACGCAGGCGAAATTATAGGTAATTTTAAACTTGCAGCTAGCCACCATATCAGCTTGCACAGACTCCCTCCTTTATTAAAACAGTATGCTGAAGCCTGTCCAAAAGTAGAGCTCGATCTTGAATTTGCCGAATCAGAAATCGCCTATGAGGGAGTGCTTAGAGGCGATCTAGAACTCGCCTTGATAACCTTATCCCCTGAGCCCGATCCATCCATTCATTCGGAAATCATCTGGGATGATGTACTTAGATATGTTGTAGCGAAAGATCACCCATTAGCAGATTGCGATCAAATCAACCTTGAACAGCTCACTCAGGTCAACGCCATTCTACCCGGCAGTAATACATTTACTCGGAGCCTAGTAGAGCAACTATTTAAACAGCACGCGCTCGAACTGAATGTAAGTATGTCGACAAACTACCTCGATACAATTCGCATGATGGTCAGTATTGGTCTCGGCTGGAGCCTTTTACCCGATAGTTTAGTAAATGATGATTTATGTGTCCTTGATGTAACCGATTCAGAACCCGTTCATCGAAATCTTGGGATTATCTACCACCGCAATCGCACCTTATCGAACGCCGCAAACTATTTAGTAGAAATGCTTAGGAATGAGCGATAAGCGGATGTAAGCGAAAGCCAGTTGTAATAAGATAGTTTTCATCGAGTAAAAATCGGAGAGTTGGCTGATGGAAAATAACGGCTTATCAATCGAAGCCTTGTTAGATGCCCAGAAAGAGTATTGGAAAAAAATCACTTCCAGTGCAGAGATGCCTCAACCACAGGAATGGGCGGAGCTTTTTAGTAAAAGCCAAGAAACGATCAAACAAGAAGCGCCTGAGCAATTTGCACAAATGCTCGACATCCTCGGTGCCCAATCTAAGAATTTTACTCAATACGGCGAAGAGCTTTTAAACCAGTACCGCAACGGTGGAGAACAACACCTCAACCAAGCGGTACATGAGTTTCAGAAGTACATGCAAAAACAAACCGCCGATGCACTTATGCAACAATGGCAGCTACCCGAACAGTTTGCCTCCCTATTTAAGACCCACAGCTTTCGCGACGACCTTCTCTTCGAGAACCCATTTTCCAGTGGTATGAAGAGCCTTTTGGAAACCCCTATCATTGGTACAAACCGCGAAACCCAGCAACAAATACGAGAAGCAACAAAGCTCACTATTGAGTACCAAGAAGCATTGCAAGAGTACGTTGAGCATTACAGCTCAATTAATCAGAATGCTTCAACTCAGATGCTTAACAAGCTGACTGAGGCTGGCGATAAGGTATCAACCCTGCAACAGCTTCATGACATCTGGGTAGAAGCCTATGAATCAGCATACGCAGATACAGTTTTCACCGACGATTACCAACGCTCACATGGCCGCATTAGTAATGCACTCATGCAGATGCGTAAGTTTGCACAGGATGTACGCGATGTACACTTTCAATCTGTCGGCTTAGCCACTCGAAAAGGACTAGATACAGCACTTCAACGCCAACACCAAATGCGCAAAGAGATGCGGAATAATCGCCGAGAAATGCTAGCAATGCAGCAGGAGATAGCGGCTTTAAAAGAACAAACTACTGCAGATCTAATCTCTGAACTTAAGAAAGAGATCTCAGCTCTCAAGAAAGAAGTCACCGCTTTGAAAAAACAAGCTAAAGGGACTAAATGATGAATGGCTTTAATCTTGACCCTAGCGTTGTCTCTCATGAACTTTTCGAATTTAATCGCAAGCTTCTCAAAAGCTACAATACGCTTTCGCAGCTAAAAGAAGTTGATGTCGACTCCACGCCTTACGACGTAATTTATACAGAAGATAAACTTCGTTTGCGCTACTACCAAAGCCAGGGTGAGAAGCGTTGCTCTACCCCATTATTGATCTGTTATGCACTGGTTAATCGCCCTTACATGATCGACCTTGAAGCCAAACGCTCAATGCTGCAGCGCCTTTTAGAACTGGGTTTAGATGTGTACCTAATCGACTGGGGCTATCCAGATGCTGCTGATCGATATCTAGATCTTGATGATTACATCAATGAATACCTCAATAACTGTGTAGCGGCTACATGCGAGCATGCAGGCTCCGATCAAACCAACCTTCTAGGCATCTGCCAAGGCGGTACATTCAGCCTTTGCTATACAGCTTTAAATCCAGAGAAGATCAAAAACTTGATCACTATGGTAACTCCGGTCGATTTTCAGACCGAAGATAACCTTCTCTATCATTTAGCAAAATATGTTGACGCTGATCTAGCCGTTGAAACCTATGGCAATATTCCAGGCAGCATGCTGAATGATTCCTATAATTCGTTAATGCCGATGCGTTTAGGCGTACAGAAAAACTTGGGTATGCCTAACCAGTTAGAAAATCGTGAAAGCGCCCTAAGCTTTTTACGAATGGAAAAGTGGATTTACGATAGCCCTGATCAAGCAGGCGAGGCCTTCCGCCAATTTATTACTCAGTTTTTTCAGCAAAACAAGTTGATAAAAGGTGAAGCGATGATCGGCGATAAACAAGTCAACCTAGGCAACATCAAGCAACCAGTCCTCAATGTATTTGGCAGCTTCGATCATTTAGTACCACCTAAAGCCTCTACAGCATTAGCTGAGCATGTAAAAACTAAAGATTACACAGAGCTAGAAGTAAAAGGCGGACACATTGGTGTTTTCGTTTCTGGCAAGTCACAAACCCAAGTAGCACCCGCTATCGTAGATTGGCTATCAGAACGGGACTAATCCCCCGTTCTCTCCTATTCCCTACCTTTTTTTGCCTGTATTAGTAATTTTCACCTCATTTAGCGTGATTTTTTTCTTTCTCAGAGTGAATTTGTCGACTAAAATCCGCGTCAAAATATAGTAGTCCTCACTTGGAGCTAACCACCTTGGCGACTAATGACAAAATTAAGCTACAGGGCTTTAACAATCTAACTAAAAGTTTAAGCTTCTGTATCTATGACGTCTGCTATGCACAAACACCTGAGCAAAAAGCGGAATACATCGAGTACATCGATGAACAATATAGTGCCGACCGTTTAACTGAAATTTTAAGCGAATGTTGTGACATTATTGGTGCAAATATATTAAATGTTGCACGACAAGATTATGACCCTCAAGGGGCTAGCGTTACGATTCTAGTCGCCGAAGAACCGATTAAAGATTCAGAATCCGTAGATACCACAGAAAAGCCAGGCCCTATGCCGGATTCGGTTGTAGCTCACTTAGATAAGAGTCATATCTGCGTGCACACTTATCCAGAAGCGCATCCAGATGATGGAATCTGTACTTTCCGTGCAGATATCGAAGTGTCGACTTGCGGCATTATCTCGCCTCTAAAAGCACTGAACTATCTGATTCACCGTCTGGAATCGGATATCGTGACGGTAGATTATCGTGTCCGTGGATTTACTCGAGACATTCATGGCATCAAGCACTATATCGACCATGATATTAACTCTATTCAGAATTTCTTCACGTCCGATATTCATGATCATTATCAGATGCTTGATGTGAATGTTTATCAGGAAAATATCTTTCACACTAAGATGATGTTGAAAGATGTAGATTTAAATACTTATCTCTTTGGTACTACAAAAGAGGAGCTTCCAGAAGCGGAAGTTCAACAGATCACCGAGCGGTTATCTAAAGAGATGAATGAAATTTTTTATGGCCGTAATATGCCAGATATGAAGTAAAGTCCCTGATATAAAAAAGGCCGCTTAGCGGCCTTTTTTATTACTGATCTTTTTTAGGATCTGATTCTGATGAATGCTGCTGATGCTCTGGGCCTTCACCCGGCTTGAACATTCCCCACATCTGCATATTTTGATCCGCGATGCGGTTCATCATAGTGAGCGGGTTCGCTGCGCCCATCATCGTCTGCATCTGATCTCGAATTCGATCCTGATGCTCAAGGAAAGAAGCAATACTCTGCTCAAGGTATTGACTCATCATACCCTGCATACTGTCACCATAAAAACGGATCAATTGTTGCAGTACCTGATTTGTCAATAAAGTGCCATGTCCTTGCGCTTCTTGCTCACTAATGATCTGCAATAGAATATTTCTTGTCAGATCATTTCCAGTTTTAGAATCTTCAACTTTAAAGGCTTCACCATTGAGTACCAATTGCTTTACATCATCTAACGTGACGTAACAGCTGCGCGAGGTATCGTACAAACGGCGATTTGTATATTTTCTTAGAATACGCAATGTACTTTTCTCTCTCGTATCATTCCCTTGGTTTAACTGATCACTTCACCTTGATCAGTCTTTTTTATTATCAGAGCTACCATAGCCCGAGGTCATAAGACCCATCATTATTTTTTGCAGCGCTTCCATAGAACCGAGGCCACTGTTTAGGTAAGGTTTGAACAACGTCAATGGATCATACCCTTCCGCACCAGCATCCATCTGTTCAGTGATCTTATCCATCATATCTTGCTGAAATTTCTGCACATCTGGTAAACCCAGAACTTTACGCAGTTCTTCCGGCGACATATCAATATCGATTTTGAACTTCACACCCCGACTCCTTAAGCAAGCAGAATAATACCCTAATCCTATAGTAAAACTTCGGCGGTGCAAAATTTTCAAATCAATACTTTTGCTGCGCTTTTCCACGAAAATAGTTTTTAATTGTCGGAAGTTAGAAACCTAAAGCCTCAGAGCAAATAAAAAATAAGTCAGATTTATCTTAAGCAAGGACACCACAAAACACTGACACTCCACTTAAACGTTATTGCTACAGTTTAGCAGCCCCCGTGGATAGCGGTCTTGAAAGGCTTTCTAGAGATAGGCCAATACTTACAGACAGCAAGACTAAAGATTGGTCAAAGGCTTGGACTCATTGTGTTTCCAAAATAATTTGCAATAAATCGTTTATATTGAGCACTCATGCACAGAGATACCTAAGCCTAAAGAATAATAAGGAGTCAGTGATATAAATCCCTTAACAAATTAGGAATTTTTCCTAATTGGCTATCCTTTATTATCAAAGTATCATTGTGCGCATAATCAGGGCGATTAATATACGCCCACAAAGCCTACCCGTGGATGTAAACAGGCTTTATCAATCTCTTATTACAAGGAATGTATTAGATGTCTCGTAGTCCTCTAAAGCTAATTAAAGATCTCGATAATTTTAAGTTTGTTTACTACTGGGCTTGTCCAGATCAAGGAAAAGTAAGCCCAAGCCTCCCTACTCTTCTCCATGCTGGAGAATGGATCATCGAACATAATTCTACTAGTTACAAAGGTAATGAAAGACGCAAATCCATGGTCGACAGGCGCAAAAAAAATACCGCTGCGACCACTGCTGAAATGGAACTGGTTTACTCTAGACGTTTGAACCCAGAAGGGCGTCGTGTAACCGACAAAGTGCCTGTAGTAGATCTTGATCTAACGCCTGAAAAGTTTAACGAAATGAAACAAGACATTCTAAACTAGCCCCATAAAAACAATTAAGAATCATTATCTTATAACTAGGCGAAGAAAATATTAAAACATTCATACCTTTGTAGGATTTTTTAAATAATTGCATTACCTTTCTATAGTACATAAGCACTTTTTGCCCGCTATAGAGTTGCTTTGAGACTACATGAGCATATAGTTATGTAGAATTTAAGGCTCCTTGCCTGAGATAACTCAAAGCATTTACTTTGGCCCAGCCATTGAGGTAGTTCGCATGCCATCATTTTTTCGACACGCGTCGATTGTTAATCAACTAGCCATTATTGTTTTATTAATTGTATTTGCCGTATTTACGGCTTTGTCTATGTTTGTCAATCACGAAGTAGACAAAGGCTTCATAAAAAATGTCGAGCATTCACTTGATCAACAAGTCGATCAATTAGCTAAAAACATCGACTTTTTTAATCAGACATTACAACTGCAAACAAATCAGATTGCCGATGTTTTTATCCAGATGTTTCCTGGTGATATGCTTATCGACGATCTAAATCAGGTTAAAGTTGGTAAATTTACAGTTCCGACACTTCTCCATGACTACGAAACAGTCACACAGAATTTTTCCAAACCTGATCAATTCACAAGTATGACAGGTGGTACCGCGACCATCTTTATGCGCGTAGAAGATGATTTTTTACGTGTTAGCACGTCCCTACGCAAAACAGACGGTAGCCGAGCTTTCGGTACAATGCTTGGTAAAAAGCACCCTGGTTATCAAAAGCTAATAAATGGCGAAGAATATAGTGGCCCAGCGCATCTATTTGGCCGTGACTACATGACCAAATATATTCCATTCAAAGATACTCAAGGTAAGGTCATCGGTATTCTATACGTAGGCTTTGATTACACTGAGCGACTAGCAGCCTTACAAAAAACAATCTCCGATCTAAAAATTGGTGAAACTGGTTTTGCTTACATCGTCAATCTGAAACAAGGCGCTCAATTTGGTCAGTTGCTTTTACACCCTTTCGCTAAAGGCAAAAATCTTACTGAGGTATCGGAAAGCGGCAACAACTTGCTTGATACAATTAGCAGCAACGACCACGGATTCACTCATATTCCCTTTACCCATGAGGATGGTGACATCAAAGACAAGTTGATTGCTTATTCTCAGGTTTCCAGCTTCAACTGGGCTATAGTTGCAGGAGCTGCAACTGAAGAATTTCTGACTGAAAGTGAGAAGCTTCGCCTTGAGATGATTGTTCTCTCTGTTCTTTGCGCGCTTCTAATTGCTGGGCTTTTATTCATTACATTGAGAATAAAATTACAGCCAATCGATACCATCTGTAATTATATGCAGGCTATTGGCCAAGGCGACTTAACTACTCATATTGATACCGATATGGGTGACAGTGATGAGACTCACAACGAGATACACAAATTAAGTCGAAGTGCCAAGAAGACAATTGCTGGTTTACGCAAAGTAACAGGCGAATTGAATACAACCATGAATACTATTCAAAACCATCTGGGTACAGTTTCGTCTGGTATTGATCGTTTGAATGTTGATATCAACCGCCAGCAACAAGAAACAGAGATGGTTGCAGCAGCAATTTCAGAGATGACCTCTACTTCTGAAGAAGTTGCTCGTAATGCCGCCGCCACAGCGGAACAAACACAGCGTGCAAACAACGAAGCAGATCATGGCGATAATCTAGTACAAGAAGTTGTTGAATCTATTCAGGGCATATCCTCTGAGGTTAATGAACTGACAAACATGATCGAACAGGTTGAAAATAACAGTAATGCCATTGGCACCGTTATGGATGTAATCCAAAACATTGCTGAACAAACCAACCTACTAGCGCTCAATGCCGCCATTGAAGCAGCACGCGCAGGTGAAGCAGGTCGAGGTTTCTCCGTTGTTGCTGATGAAGTTCGAAATCTAGCTCAACAAACAGCTTCATCAACAACAGAGATCAGAGAGATGATCGAGCGCCTACAAGGTAATACTCGAAGTGCTGTTGATCGTATGGAAAAAAGCAATAACAAAGTCCAGAACAGCGTCGATATGACCAGTCAAGCCGGCCAAGCACTAACTTCCATTACGGATTCTGTTGCGAATATCTCTGATGCTAGCGCTCAAATTGCCTCTGCGGCAGAAGAGCAAACTTCTGTGAGTGAAGACATTAGTCGTAACGTTGAAAGTATTAGTAGTATCGCTCAAGAGACAGCTAACTCTAGTCAGCAAATGAATTCAGCAATCAATGAATTAGGAAATGCAGGACAAGAACTGAAACGCGTAATCGCATTGTTCAAGGTTTAATTGCTTCGAATCAACAAAAAAGGGAGCTAAGATTAGCTCCCTTTTTTATTTTCACAATCAATCACTCCCAGCGCACTTCAGAAGTAAACATGTACCCCGCCCCATAAACTGTTTTGATAAACGCGGGCTGTTGAGGATCTTCTTCTATTTTTTTACGTAACCTCGACATTCTCACATCAATACTACGATCATAGGGAACACAGTTTTCGCCTAATAGCTGATCCCGCGAAAGTATTTGGAAGGGATGCTTTAACAACGCTAGCAACATATCACCCTCAGCCCGGCTTAAAGATTCAGCGGGCTTATGTGCATGCTTTAAACTCAACGAATCAGGTTGGTAGACCCATTGCCCAAAGCGAGCTTTGGTTGGCGTATCTATCACCAAGTTTTTCTTTTTACGAATACGACGCAGTAAACTCTGAACACGAGCTACAAGTTCTCTTGGCTCAAATGGCTTAGTGATATAGTCATCAGCACCAAACTCTAACCCTAAAATCCTATCAGTTAGCCCATCACGACCTGAAACAATGATAACCCCTACCTCATCTTCATCAAGCTTCTTAACTAACTCCATACCATCCATATCGGGCAGGTTAAGATCCACAATGCAGATATCTGGTTTCGCCCAGCCTATCTCAACAAGAGCCGCTTCACCGTTTGTGAAAGGTTTAGCTTGGTAACGAAAGCCCTGTAGGGTCGTGCAAATGAGTTGGCCTAGATCCTCTTCGTCTTCAATTACATAGATCAACGGGGTGCTGACATCTGTCATCATCTGCTCTCCTGATTATGTTCTTTTAGGCAAGGCACTATTTTTCTTTCTAAGGTTTCAGCATCGAAAGGTTTTTGAATCAAGCTATATTCAAACTCGAGCTTGGATGGCTGTTCACTGTAACCTGTCATAATTACAACAAATGCCCTAGGGAAAATCATATTCACTGCTGTCGCAACATCATAACCCGTCGCAGCTCCCGGCATCACAACATCACTTACAACACCAGCCAAATCCGATAAACCTGTCAGCATAGCTAAGGCCTCATCACCACTAGTCGCTTCAACTACGGAAAAGCCCATCGACCTTAATTGCCCACGAACCAACTGACGCACATCGGCATCGTCCTCAACTAATAAGATAAGAGAACTTTCAGTGATCTCCGCCCGATCGATTCCCTCAACTGTTTTTGTGGTTTGGGTTGCCTGCGGACTCTGTTGCTCCATCGCACCTAACAACAGATCAATTCTCGCGCCTACTTGACCATGATGGTAATGAGCGCGATTTTGAATTCTGAAATAACCCTTAGATTGTTTTACAAACCCGTAAACCATACTCAAACCTAAGCCTGATCCTGCACCGGTGCCTTTGGTAGTAAAAAATGGCTCACAAGCCTTATCTAAGGCTTCATCACTAAAACCTTCACCCGTATCTATCACGCTAAGTAATAAATACTCGCCTGAAACCACCTCTTCATCCCATGCTGCTTGCTGAACTTCTCTGCTATCTGAACTAACCGCGGATACCATTAAGCACAACTCCCCACCCTTAGGCATTGCATCAGCCGAATTAAGCGCTAAATTTACCAAGGCATCTTCCATTTGAGCGCTATCAACATAGACAGCAGGCAGGTTTGGTTTAATTTGAGTTCTTAGCTGAATATTTTCGGGCAGAGGCGCAGCCAATAGACCGACTAAATCGTTGATAAGCTGTTCAGGTTGCACATAGCTAGGCTTAAGCGGCTGACGTCGTGAGAACGCTAACAAACGTTTCGTCATATCCGCCCCTCTTCGAGTCGCTCTTACCGCTGGGGTGAGATGCTGTTGCAGATGCTTAGGTAGATCGTGTTTTCCTTGCAGCTCGAGAAGATTACCCAGAATGATCGTAAGTAGGTTATTGAAGTCATGAGCTAGACCACCCGACATCTGCCCAACCGCTTTCATCTTGCTCGCCTCAGCCATACGCTGTTCTACTTCACGCTCATGCGTAATATCGATAGAGAGAGTTAACATCCCTTCGACTTCTTTGCGTACGTTATAAAATGGCAGCACAGTACGACGAGTTAAAATATCTTTACCGTGATCATTAAGCCGATATTCGTACACCGGCGTCTCACCCTGCATCGCTTTGGCAATATACGGCTGCAGAGCCTGATTCATATCTTCGCCGACTACGTCTTCAAAAGTTTTACCAACAATCCCCTCTTTGGTTTGATCAAACATATCTCGGTACTGACGGTTTGCAAACACATAACGTAGTTGGTTATCGAGGTAAGCCACCTGAGCTGGTAGTGCATCTAGAATCAAACGCTGTCGAGTCTCGACTGCACGCAATTCGTCTTGCGTAGTTTGCAGGGAGTTAACTGCTTCTAATAAACGACTATTCGATTCTGATAACTCTTTGGTGCGTTCATTCACGCGGCTATTCAGGTTGTTAATATTTCCCCGTAAGCGATCGACCATGTAGTCGAATGATTCAGCCAAGATACCAAGCTCATCATTTCGAGAGATACCTGTTTTAGCAGATAGATCACCACGGCTGATTTTATACGCCGTCTGCGAAAGAGATTTAATGGGAGAAGTTAACCACTCGGCAAAGATAAATACCGCAACAATAGACGCCAACAGACCAAAAAAGCCCATTGCCATAATGCGCTGACTGATTTGTACCGAGCTTGCTTTTAAGTCGTCCAGATACACCGACGAGCTTATATACCAATCAAACCCTGATAAGTGTCTTACCAACGATAGCTTTTCGTATTCATAATGCCCTGGATCATCGGGTCTATCCCATTTGTAATACAGCTCTTTACCAGTATCTGACACTGCCATCAGATCTTGATAGATAGGCTGCCCTGTTACAGGATTTAACTGCGTTTTAAAGTTGATCCCATGAATATTTCGGTTGGGATGAAAGAGCATATTCCCTTGCGAATCAAAGACGTAAAGATAGCCATTCTGCGCAATTTTAATATCTTTAAGCGCTCGGTTTATCTCTGCTATCGCTCGCTCTTTTTGCGCAGCAACCTCGCGCTGAATATCGTCGATATAAACCCCAGCCCCCATCACAAAGCCCCATTCTGGGTAATGTTTTACATAGGAATATTTATCGATTGCTTCGGTTTCGTTAAGACGGTTCCATTTGTACTTATAAAAGCCAGTACCGTCGGTTAAAGCGAGAGAGAGAATCCCTGGAATAATCAGATTGCCATCAGCATCTTTTACATCTGACATATTTTGCTGATAGTAAGCATCATCCGGGTGAGAAATCAGGTTAGCGTCATAATCTGAGATCCAAATATAATCGCCATTACCAAATTGAAACTTGCGAAGGTCTGTAAATACCTTCTCCCATATTTCCGCGTCGCTTAAACCACTTTGCCTACCATCACGCAGCGCAAGATGAATATGGTTTTCGGCTATATCAAGAACAGAGCCCAAACGCTGTTCATGAGATTTAAGGGTGTTATCTACGTAACGTTCCGTCCCTGCATACATTCGATTAGCAAGATCATAAACAATGTTCAAAACCTGGCGGTTGGAATTCAATTCAAGATTGAAAACATTCTGTTTAATCAAAGGAACGGTAAAGAAATAAATTGCGGCAAAAATGCTACCGATTAGCGCTAATAGCATTAAGAACAAGCGAATAGTAATAGGTGAACGGCGATACATCGAATCTACTATCTCGTTGATGTTACAAACACAACTCTCCCCTCCATGAGAGATAACTGCTTCATACAACAGTATTTCTTTATATCGAATGTAACACAAACCGGGATTACAACGGCGACTTGTTACATTTCGTTAGATTACAAAAATAGTTAAGCAAACTTTCTCCATTAATCTGGCTGCCACATAAAAACAAAAATCGAGAATCACCTATCTGAAGCGGTAGCAGAAAAGGTCATTCAAAGAAAAGAGTAGCGCCACGATGACTCAGCCTAATCAAGACTTCATTCTGGAAACTCGGGATCTGACCAAAGCCTTTAAAGGCTTTACTGCGGTTGATGATGTCAATCTAAAGATTCAACGAGGACACATTCACGCCCTTATCGGCCCTAATGGCGCTGGTAAGACCACCGTATTCAATTTACTGACCAAATTTTTGCAACCAACGACCGGTCAGATCTTGTTTAACAATGAAGATATCACCTCGATGCAATCTGCAGCGATAGCACGCAAAGGGGTTGTCCGTTCTTTTCAAATCTCTGCTGTTTTTCCGCACTTAACGGTTCTAGAAAACGTTCGTATTGCCCTGCAGCGCAAAGAAGGCAATAGCTTTCACTTTTGGCGTTCTGAAAAAATTCTCAACCATTTAAATGCGCGCGCTTTAGAGCTTCTCGAATCTGTAGGTTTAGAGAGTTTTGCCAACAGCGTTACCGTTGACCTGCCTTATGGCCGCAAGCGTGCTCTAGAGATCGCAACCACACTGGCCTTAGAGCCTGAATTGATGCTGCTTGATGAGCCGACACAAGGCATGGGGCACGAAGATGTCGATGTAGTGACCGAGCTAATCAAAAAAGTCTCTGCCAACCGCACCATTTTGATGGTTGAACACAACTTACATGTGGTTTCCAAACTTGCAGATCGCATCACCGTGCTACAACGAGGCGCCATTTTAACCGAAGGCGACTACGACACTGTTTCCGCAGATCCACGCGTCCGTGAAGCTTACATGGGTACTGCAGCCGAAGAAGTTGAAGCGGAACAAGCAAAACAAGAAGTGGAGGCTGTGGTATGAATCAGGCCGTTAACTTACAGACTAAACACGAAGCTGTTCATGGTAATCAGCGCGAAAAGCTTCGTATTAATAATCTACACGCCTTTTATGGCGAGTCGCACATTCTCCATGGCATCGACCTAACGGTTAACCAAGGTGAATTGGTAACCCTATTGGGCCGTAACGGTTCCGGCCGTTCAACCACCCTAAAAGCCATCATGAATATGGTCGGCAAACGTACCGGCAACATTGTGGTCAATGGCGAAGAAACTATGTCCCTGCCAGCACATAAGATTGCCCGTTTAGGCCTAGGTTTTTGCCCGGAAGAGCGCGGCATTTTCTCCAGCCTTAATGTTGAAGAAAACCTCATGCTGCCACCTCAAGTACGTTCTGACGGCATGAGTGTGGAAGAGATCTACGAAATATTCCCAAACCTTTACGAACGCAGAGCCAGTCAAGGCACACGTTTATCTGGTGGTGAGCAACAGATGCTTGCCCTAGGAAGAATTTTGCGTACTGGCGCAAACATCCTATTGCTGGATGAAATTACTGAGGGCCTCGCCCCCGTCATTGTGCAGAAACTGGGCGAGGTTCTTAGTCTCCTCAAAGAGAGAGGATTAACCATTCTGCTAGTCGAGCAAAACTTCCGCTTTGCAGCGCCTATTGCTGACCGCCACTACGTGATGGAGCACGGCCACATCGTTGAAGAAGTTCATGCTCATGAGCTCGAAGCTAAAACAGATTTATTAAATACCTACCTCGGTGTTTAAGCCTTTAAAGAATAAAAACAACATAGATACGGCCTTTGAGTAGAAGGTACGGCAACTGGAGCGAGTCAATGAAGACATTTAAAAAATCACTAATCTCAGCAGTTATCACAGGCGCAATGGCTACAACAGTTTCAGGTGCTGCACTGGCAGAATCTGACGGCAAAATTAAGCTGGGCATTTTGGCAGATATGGGTGGCACATATGCCGATATTTGTGGTCAAGGTTGTGTAACCGCAGCAGAGATGGCGATTGAAGATTTTGGTGGTAAGGCACTTGGACAAGAGATCGAACTAGTTACAGCTGACTCGCAGCTAAAACCAGATATCGCCTCTTCTATTGCGCGTAAGTGGGTAGAAGCTGAAGACGTTGATGCAATCGGTGGCTTAGTTTCTTCTGCGGTATCTGGCGCAGTATCAAAAGTTAACCTGAATGCTAAAAAGCTAACACTGATCTCTGGCTCAGCATCCAACACTTTCACAACCAAGAGCTGTAACCCTTACAACGTTCACTGGACTTACAACGTTGTTGCCCTAGCAAACGGCACTGTAAAACCTATGGTTCAATCCGGTAAGAAGAAATGGTTCTTCATCACAGCTGACTACAGTTTTGGTCACGCCCTAGAAGGTGTTGCATCCAAGGTCATCAAAGAAAACGGTGGTGAAGTTGTTGGCACTATTCGTGCGCCACTAGGCACAACAGACTTCTCCTCTTATGTTCTTCAGGCTCAGGCTTCTGGTGCAGACGTAGTTGCTCTAGCAAATGCTGGTAACGACACAGTAAACGCACTTAAAACAGCCACTGAATTTGGTCTAACTCAAGAGATGGATGTTGCAGGCCTATTGGTATTTACACCAAACGCTCAAGCGATGGATGCAGATGTTGCTGGCGGTATGCGCTTAACGTCTGGATTCTACTGGGACATGGATGAGAAAACACGTCAGTGGAGTCAACGTTTTGAAGAGCGTCACGGTGCTATTCCAAGCATGATTCACGCAGGTGTTTACTCGGTAACAACTCACTATCTAAATGCAGTAAAAGCGGTAGGCAGCGATAACGCAGAAGCGATCGCTAAGAAGATGAAAGAGACAAAACCTGAAGACTTCTTCGCACGTAATGCAACTCTACGTCCAGACGGCCGTATGGTACACGACATGCTGTATGTAGAGATTAAGAAAGCAGCCGAGCGTAAAGATCAAAACGACATCTACAAAGTACTGAAGGTTATTCCAGCAGATGAGGCTTACAGCCCAATGCTACCTCAGTGCAACTTCTCATAAGAAAAATGCGTGGTGGCAAATGCTATTTGGCTTTGCCACCACACCTGCTTCATACATTCCTCTGGGATGACTACAGGTAGATGATTGTTATGTTTGATATTAACCTCTTTGCCCTATTTGGCCAGTTATTGGTTGGGTTGATCAACGGCTCATTCTACGCCTTGCTTAGCCTTGGACTGGCCATTATCTTCGGTCTGCTGAAGATAATTAACTTCGCGCAAGGTGCACTCTATATGCTGGGTGCATTTATCGCTTTTCTTGCCCTTAAATATATGGGCATCAATTACTGGGTGGCTTTGATCCTTGTACCGATCTGCATTGGCGCGATCGGCATATTGATGGAGCGCTTCCTTATCCGCCCTATCGCTAACGAAGATCACCTCTACAGCCTCCTGCTAACGTTCGGCTTAGCCTTGATTATTCAAGGTGCTTTTACCCATATGTTTGGCTCTTCAGGCATGTCATACGCCATTCCTGAAGAACTAAAAGGCGGTAACCGCCTGCCATTTATGTACCTGCCTAATTATCGGGCTTGGATCATTATCGCTTCCATCATTGTTTGCGCTGGCACTTGGTGGATGATCGAAAAGACGAAATTAGGTGCTTACCTGAGAGCGGGCACAGAGAACCCACAACTGATGCAAGCCTTTGGGATCAACGTGCCATTGATCGTTACTTTGACCTTTGGTTTCGGCGTTGCTCTAGCAGGCTTTGCCGGCGTTATGGCCGCTCCAGTCTATTCAGTATCACCTGATATGGGCTCAAACATCTTAATCGTGGTGTTTGCCATCGTAGTTATTGGCGGTATGGGCTCTATCGGCGGCGCTATTCTCACGGGCCTTGGTATGGGGATAGTGGAAGGCTTAACCAAATATTTTTATCCCGAAGCCTCTACCACCATTATCTTCTTGGTGATGGTTATTGTGCTGCTACTCAAGCCAGCCGGTTTATTCGGTAAAGAAGCTTAGGAGATCGGTATGAATAATCAAAAACTAAACATTGCACTGCTGGCTCTAGCGTTGATCGCACCAGCAGCTCTTTACCCAGTATTCCTAGCTAAAGTCCTGTGCTTTGCACTTTTTGCCTGTGCATTTAACTTATTGCTTGGATTCGTGGGACTACTTTCCTTTGGTCATGCGGCGTTCTTAGGAACGGGTGGATACATCACCGGTTACCTCATGATCAATAGCGGTATTACACCTGAACTTGCCATTCTCGCGGGAACGGTTGCCGGCGGCTTATTAGGTGCGATTTTTGGCAAGCTTGCGGTTAAGCGTGAAGGCATCTACTTCGCCATGGTAACCCTGGCTCTGGCACAGTTAGTGTTCTTCCTCTACCTGCAAGCGCCATTCACTAATGGTGAAGATGGTATGCAAGGTGTCCCTCGCGGTGAGCTGTTTGGATTACTAGACCTCAGTGATAACTACACCATGTATTACTTTGTGCTCGCCATCTTTGTATTCGGTTACTGGATGATCAACCGCACCATTCATTCGCCATTTGGCCAAGTTTTAAAAGCAATTCGTGATAACGAAGCCCGTGCAACGTCATTGGGTTACGACGTTAATCGTTACAAATGGATTGCCTTCATCATCTCATCTGCTCTGGCGGCGCTTGCTGGCTCAACTAAAACGCTGGTTTTCCAATTGGCATCCCTAACCGATGTTCATTGGCACATGTCAGGTGAAGTCATTCTTATGACCCTAGTTGGCGGCGTTGGCACAATCTTCGGCCCTGTATTGGGTGCAGGCTTTATCGTCAGCATGCAGAACTACCTCTCCGGTGGCGAGATGGGGAACTACATTCACATCATCATGGGCGCTGTTTTTGTAGTATGCGTTTTGAGCTTCCGCAGTGGAATAGTCGGCCAATTTATCAAATTTAAACGTAATAACTTTAGCTAAGCGCATAACTGAGCGTTAGCGGAAATTAGCAAGGAGAGAGACAGTGATCACTTCAGCATTCGAAACCGATCTGGATAAAAATCTGGCCAATTATTCTGCACTGACACCTATTACGTTTATCGAACGTGCAGCCAGTGTCTATCCAGAACGAACAGCCACTGTTCATGGCGAAATACGCCGCAGCTGGGCTGAAACCTATAATCGTTGTAAGAAACTAGCTAGCGCTTTAAAGCAAAAAGGCGTCAATCCAGGCGATGCCGTTTCAATTTTAGCGCCAAACCTAGCTGAACACTTTGAAGCGCATTTCGCCGTACCTATGTGTGGCGCTGTGCTTAATTCAATCAATATCCGTCTAGATTCTGAAGCCGTTGCATTTATTTTACAGCATGCTGAGAGCAAGGTTCTTATTACTGACCGTGAGTTCAGTTCTGTAGTAAAAGGTGCATTTGAATTAATGGAAGAAAAACCATTCATTATCGATATCGATGATCCTTATTGGACCGAAGGCGAATTCATCGGCGATATCAAATACGATGATTTCCTCAAGCTAGGCGACGAAAACTTCACACCGCACCATGTGAATGATGAGTGGAACGCCATCACGCTCAACTACACATCAGGCACTACAGGTAACCCAAAAGGTGTTGTATACCACCATCGCGGTGCTTACCTAAACGCTATCAGTAACTCCATTTCATGGGGTATGGGCCAGCACCCGGTATATCTATGGACCCTGCCAATGTTCCACTGCAATGGTTGGTGTTTCCCATGGACAATCGCTGCTATGGCAGGTGTTAATGTCTGCCTTCGCCATGTACGCGCAGATCACATTTTCAATGCGATCAAAGAAGAAAAAGTTGGTTTCTTCTGTGGTGCACCTATCGTTCTGAACATGCTGAACTCCGCTGATGATGAACTTAAAGCCGGTATCGAGCATCAAGTAAATGTAATGACAGCGGGTGCTGCGCCACCAGCAGCGGTTATTGCAGGTATGGAAGCGCTTGGCTTTAGTGTAACCCACGTTTACGGCTTGACTGAAACCTACGGTCCTTCTGTGGTTTGTGCTTGGCACGATGAGTGGAATGACAAAACGGCTGATGAAAAAGCACGCTTAAAATCTCGTCAAGGTGTTAGAGCACCGATGCTTGACGGCCTAATGGTTGCGGATCCGACAACGATGGAGCCGGTACCTCAAGATGGCGAAACGATGGGTGAGATCTTCATGCAGGGTAACCTTGTGATGAAAGGCTATCTAAAGAATCAAGAAACCACTGAGAAAGCCTTTGAAGGTGGTTGGTTCCACTCAGGTGATCTAGCGGTATGGCATGCGGATGGTTATATCGAGATCAAAGATCGCTCTAAAGACATCATCATCTCAGGTGGTGAAAACATCTCCTCTATCGAAGTGGAAGATGTTCTATACCGCCATCCATTTATCCAAGAAGCTGCTGTGGTTGCCAAAAACAACGAGAAATGGGGTGAAACACCTTGTGCTTTCGTTGCTCTAAAAGACGGTGCTGATTGCGGTATCACAGAGAAAGAATTAATCGATTTCTGTCGTGAACACATGGCTCACTTTAAAGCACCAAAGGATATTGTTTTCGGTCCACTACCTAAAACATCCACCGGTAAGATCCAGAAGTTCCTACTTCGTGATCGTGCCAATGGCACTGAACCTCAAAAATCATAAGACTTATAACACCAGAGTGAAAGCCTAGGGGCTTAGCCCCTAGGTCGGAGAGGTAAACAGATGAAAATTTTAGTTACCGTAAAACGCGTAATTGATTACAACGTAAAAGTGCGCGTTAAAGCAGACAATAGCGATGTAGATCTAGCCAATGTAAAAATGGCACTCAACCCGTTTTGCGAGATTGCTGTAGAAGAAGCAGTTCGCCTAAAAGAAGCAGGCAAAACAGACGAAATCGTCATCGTATCGATCGGACCTAAAGCCTGCCAGGAACAGATTAGAACAGCCCTAGCTTTAGGTGCAGATCGTGGTATTCAAATTGAAACAGATGAGCTTCCTGAATCGCTGAATGTAGCGAAGCTATTAAGCAAAGTGATCGATGAGGAGCAACCTGATCTGGTCATTATGGGCAAACAAGCGATTGATAGCGATAACAACCAGACAGGTCAGATGTTAGCGGCGCTAACCGATATGCCACAAGGTACATTTGCTTCAGAAGTTAAGGTCGAAGATGACAAAGCTGTTGTTACACGCGAAGTGGACGGCGGTCTACAAACCGTCGAGCTCAAACTACCAGCAATCGTGACCACTGATCTTCGACTCAACGAACCTCGCTACGCGTCTTTGCCAAACATTATGAAAGCTAAGCGCAAGCCTTTAGCGGTCAAATCCCCTGCGGACTTAGGTGTAGAGCTAAAAAACCACACCAAGTTGTTGAAAGTCACGCCACCAGCAGAGCGTGCAGCGGGTATCCGAATAAACAGCGTTGATGAATTGATCGAGAAACTTCAGAACGAAGCAAAAGTAATTTAAGGGGGTGATATATGACTATTCTCGTTATTGCAGAACATGACAACCGTACACTAAAACCAGTCACTCTCAACACGATTACAGCAGCGACACAAATCGGTGGTGATATTCATCTATTGGTTGCGGGCAGTAACTGTAAAGCTGTAGCTGTTTCAGCTTCAGAGATCGCAGGCGTTAGTAAAGTGTTACTTGCTGATGAGCTAGCTTATGAATACCAGCTTGCAGAGAACATGGCTAAGCTGATTACCGAGTTAGGTAAGGACTATGATCATATCCTCGCGCCTGCCACTACCTCAGGTAAAAACTACCTTCCACGTGTTGCAGCGCTACTTGATGTGGTTCAGATCTCAGATATCACCGCAGTTGAATCAGCCACTACTTTCCAGCGCCCTATCTACGCAGGTAACGCGGTCGCAACCGTAGAATCATTAGACCCAATTAAAGTCATCACCGTGCGAACAACCGCTTTTGACGCTGCTGAAACAGACAATTCGGCAGAGATCAGTGAGATATCAATTGCTCATGATGCCCAACTATCAAGTTTTGTTAGTGAAGAGGTCGCTGAGTCTGATCGTCCCGAGCTGACTGCTGCCAACATCATTATTTCCGGTGGCCGTGGTATGGGCAACGGTGAGAATTTCGGTCTGCTCGAACAAGTAGCAGACAAGCTAGGCGCTGCCGTAGGTGCATCCCGCGCAGCGGTTGACGCCGGCTTTGTTCCAAACGATATGCAAGTAGGCCAGACCGGTAAGATCGTCGCGCCAGAGCTTTATATCGCTGTAGGTATTTCAGGTGCTATTCAACATCTTGCTGGAATGAAAGATTCCAAAACTATTGTTGCTATCAACAAAGATGAAGAGGCACCTATTTTTTCCGTCGCAGATTATGGCTTAGTTGCTGACCTGTTCGACGTGATGCCAGAGCTACAAAATAAACTGTAGCTCCTTTGATGCGGGCTGGGTACTTGTCGCCTTTTTACCCAGCTCGCCTTTTTAAAGTAACAAACACGATACAATTTAAAGAGCCGCTTGGATGTTTTTATATAGCCGCGCTAATCAAGAGATGAGAGATTTATGAGCACTTATACTCCACCACTACAAGATGCCAGCTTTCTACTAAACCATCTGATCGAACTAGATCAGCTATGCAGAGAACAAAACCTAGACGAAGTTAACTCTGAGCTTGCCAATGTGATCGTTGAAGAGGCTGGAAAACTCGCTTCTGATGTATTGGCCCCTCTTAATAGTGTGGGCGACCAAAACGGCGCTACGGTTGCAGATGGTGCAGTACAAGAAACTGCTGGCTTCTCAGATGCTTATCAGCAGTTTGTCGAAAATGGTTGGGCTACGCTGACGGGCCCTGAAGAGTTTGGTGGCCAGGCGCTACCCAATGTCATAGGTACAGCCGTTAATGAGCTGTGGCATTCGGCTAATATGGGCTTTGCACTCTGCCCTATGCTAAGCCAAGGCGCTGTAGAAGCTCTGATTGCGCATGGTAGCGACGAATTAAAATCACAATACCTACCACAACTGATTAGTGGTGAATGGACCGGTACCATGAACCTAACTGAACCCAATGCGGGTTCGGATCTTGCTGCGGTAGCATCCAAAGCCATCCCTGAAGGCGATCACTACAAGATTACGGGTCAGAAGATCTTTATCACTTGGGGTGATCACCAGATGACATCAAACATCGTACATCTCGTGCTTGCTCGTCTGCCAGACGCACCTGCCGGTGTTAAAGGCATCTCCCTGTTTATCGTGCCGAAGTACCTTTTAGATGAGCAAGGCCAACCGGGTGAATTAAACGACGTAAGCTGCGTATCCCTAGAGCACAAACTGGGTATTCATGGCAGCCCAACCTGTGTCATGAGCTTTGGTGATAACGAAGGCGCGATCGGTTACCTCGTAGGTGAAGCAAACAAAGGCCTGAGCTACATGTTCACAATGATGAACCATGCTCGCCAATCCGTAGGCCTGCAAGGTTTATCTATCTCCGAGCGCGCTTACCAACAAGCACTGCAATACAGCCAAGAACGCTTCCAAGGTAGCAATCCTGATGGCAGCAAAATAGCGATCATCAATCACCCAGATGTACGTCGTATGTTGATGGCGATGAAAGCAGGTAATGAAGCAATGCGTGCTCTTGCCTATACCGCTGCTGCGGATATTGACCGCGCACATCATGGCGATCAAACAAGCAAATCACGGGTAGAGTTTTACACGCCAATTGTTAAAGGCTGGATGACTGAACTGGCCCAAGAACTGACATCACTGAATATCCAAGTTCACGGCGGCATGGGTTTCATCGAAGAAACTGGTGCGGCACAACATTACCGTGACGCCCGTATTTTACCGATTTACGAGGGTACTACAGGTATCCAAGCCTTAGATCTTATCGGCCGTAAAACACTATTCGATAAAGGCGCTGCTCTATCGCAACTACAAGCTGATGTTCAAGCCACAACTGAACTGCTATTACATTCAGATTCAGAAGCACTACAAGAGCTTGGTAAAAAACTTATGACAGCTCTGAGTGATGCGACTGCAGCCGGTAAGTTCATTCTAGAAAATGCTGGTAGCGATAAACAACTAATGGGCAATATCAGTGTCGACAACCTAATGATGATGGGCTACCTAACTGGTGGCTGGTTACTAGCGCAAGGCGCCATCAAAGCTGAAGAGTTAAAAGGCGCGGATAACGACTACGGCAATGACTTCCTTAACGCTAAAGTTTCTACCGCATTGTTCTTTGCTGACCATTACCTACCAAGAGTAAGCCAACATGCAGCAACCCTACAGACTGGCTTAAATCATACTTTTGCTTTGGATATTGAACAGCTTTAGACCTTCGTTTTTACGCTCTTCACGATGGTGGTGTTACCACTCCGGAGCTGTTGGGCTCCTTTAGGCTTAAAGGCCTCTTTGCCCTCCTTTTAGGAGGGCTTTTTTGTACTTATAGCGAGGGGAATAATGCAGATACTTTGTCTTTAATCTCGGAGAACCTGACCTTTTCGCAACTACCAAAACCAACTAGTTGTCTGATTTTATTTCGGCTAAAGGCAGGAAGGGATACACCGGCTAAAAACCGGCTGTAGCTGCCAGCACCGATTTGTGATTCCGACTGACCTAAACGCTCTTTCAACTCTGTTAACTGCAGTATCAGTTCAGAATCGTTTGGCAATACGGGCTCCGAGGAATAACTTAGTTTAGCAATTTCACCACGACAGGCCGAGCAATGACCACACGTTTCTGGTGCAAGTTGATCATCAAAATAACGTGCTAAATTTGCAGTTAAACACCGACCCAATTCAAAAAAGCGAATTAACTGAGCAATACGCTGAACTTCTTTCTCCTCTTTTTCGCTAAAATAATCAGCAAGGGATTGAGCCAATTGAGGTTCAGCAAGTTTATTGGCATTAACTGCAAAGACTTCGGTAATCTTCTTAGTCTCAAGCGCGATCAACTGCTGCTCTTGCAGGTATTCCATCGCAGAAATAACCCGCTGCCGATCACAACCATAATGCTGATAAAGGCTTTCAAAATCTAAATTCCCCCACACTTTTTTAAACTGGGTATGTTGGAAAATAGCTTCTATAAACTGACGCCGCTCATCTTTAAATCGCTCTAATATCGCTTGCTGATCGACCAAAAATTTATACTTAAAATCAGCAAAATAGGAGTATTTAGGCTGAATAACACCTCGAAGCTCTAACTGTACCAAAAGAGTTTTTAGCGGAAGCTGGCGAATATTAGAAGCGCTGGATAATGGAGATACCTGCATTTCCCATATCTGATCACTCTCCTCATCCCGAATATTGTTGATCACATATTCGATGCCCGGTAGCTCTGGCGTATCACCGTATATGAAGTTCTCTACCGTAGTTATACCATCCAGATTGGCCAAGGTAATACAGTGAGATAGCTGACCATCCCTACCGGCCCTACCGATTTCCTGGCTGTAGTTTTCAATAGATTTCGGCAGATCATAATGGATTACAAAGCGAACATCAGACTTATCAACCCCCATTCCAAAAGCGATAGTCGCAACCACAACACCAATTCTTCCCGCCATAAAATCAGTTTGAATGTGATGTCGAAGCTCATTGTCCAAACCTGCATGATAAGCAACTGCCGCGATTCCTTGCCGCTTTAGGTGATTGGCAACCTCCTCTGCTGTTTGTTGTAAAGTGACATACACAATACCTGCACCGTTTTGCGCAGCAACAACGTGAGCTAGCTTGGCCTTTTTATCCCCTTCATTAACCGGCAATACAGATAAATCCAAATTCGAGCGATAAAAACCTGTTTGAACTATATGCTCCGTAGCAATATTAAAGCGCTGCGCCATATCTCTTTTAACTTTTCGGGTAGCAGTCGCCGTCAGTAATAATACGGTCGGAATGTTTAATTGCTGACAATACTGAGGGAGTTTCAAATAATCCGGGCGAAAATTATGCCCCCACTCAGAGATACAATGCGCCTCATCCACCACCAACATTGAGATTGGCACAGAACTAATAAACTCTCGAAAACGCTCATTCTTAAACCGCTCAACAGAGACCATCAAAATCTTAATATTGCCCTGACGAATATCCTGCATAACCTGACGGTTTTCATCAGGCGTCAACGTCGAATCTATACTTGCCGCAGCAATCCCTTTTTCTTTTAAAAAAGCTAACTGATCTTTCATCAGCGCTAATAACGGCGAGACAACCAAGGTCAAATTAGGTAGATGAATCGCTGTAAATTGATAGCAAAGCGATTTGCCTGCACCCGTTGGAAATACTGAGAGTGTCGATTGACCATCAAGTAACTGACGAATTGTTTGCTCTTGCCCATCCCGAAATTGATCGAACGAAAAGTGTTGTTGTAGCGATTGTTGCAGATCCATAGAAAATTCCTTAGCGCTAAATCCATTTAGCGATGCTGGTGAAGTTATTTGGAACTATACGTGAGGCAATAGCTATCACGCAAAATGAAAAGCACTTGCTCATCAGGACTAGTGCTTTATGGCACGTTTAGTGCTGTACATTAAACAAACAACATAAACGAAAGGAAACTTTAACCATTTAGACATAATCAAGTGCAAAAATGCTGCACAAGCACAATAAATGTACAATGGAGCTGATCATGGAAATTAATAAGTACTTTTCGGTCATTAGATCTATTGTTATCGATGATAACTTCACCGCTTGGGCTTCCGCTAAGGATAAACCTCTGTTTTGCGCTCAACTAGCAGACCTTGAGGGTGAACACCCTATTATCAAAGAAATCGTCTCTGGGGCTATCAATCAGATATTTTCAAGAAAGGCAGAAGTTAGAGGGCATGATGTTATTTAATTAGCCCTTGTCCGCTTTAACCGACTAGCAAACGTTGTAAGTTTGCCCAGATCTCGATTAAGAACCATATTTTTGTGGATTACTTAGCCGCACACCCTAAATGCGGGTTTCCTGTTTGGCTCTGAAACGGTAGAATTTTCTTCTTTTTTCTCAGTGTATGGAATATCGCAATGGGTCGAGCCTATCAAAACCGTAAAGAGTCGATGGCAAAAACATCCGATGCTAAGGCTAAGGTTTACAGTAAATTTAGCCGTGAAATCTATGTTTGTGCGAAAGCAGGCGGCATCGAAATCGAAGGAAACCTTGCATTAGCAGGCTTAATCGAACGTGCTAAAAAGGCTCAGGTGCCTGCTCACGTAATCGACAAAGCGCTAGATAAAGCTAAAGGCGGCGGCGGTGAAGATTTCTCTGAAGCTCGTTATGAAGGTTTCGGCCCTGGCGGCTGCATGGTTATCGTTGAGTGTCTAACCGATAACCCTAACCGTACCTTTGGTGATGTTCGTAACTGCTTTAACAAAACCAAATGTAAAATTGGTTCTCAAGGCAGCGTAAGCCACATGTTCGACCACAGTGCGATCTTCGTATTCAACGGCGATGACGAAGATGCTGTGCTAGAAGCGCTAATGATGGAAGATGTTGATGTAACAGATATCGAAGCCGAAGACGGCAAGATTACTGTTTTCGCACCTCACACTGATTACTTTAAAGCGAAGAAAGCGCTTCAAGAAAACATTGAAGGTCTGGACTTAGACGTTGATGAGATCCAATTTGTACCTCATAACGGCTCACCTGTCTCTGCAGACGACCTACCAATGTTCGAGAAATTTATCGATATGTTGAATGATCTCGACGACGTTCAGAACATTTATCACAACGCTGAGATCTAATCTCTCGCTAATTCTAAAAAGCCTGCTTATTCAGCAGGCTTTTTTATTGCCTGAATTAGTTTAACCCGATAAAAAAAGCGCCGTTTACTCACGTAAACAGCGCCTAAAATAAGACCTTTCGTAAATAACAGAACCCAAACTTTCCTATGACATATCGAAAGGCCTTCCCGTCTTACAGGATGTATTTATTGACTGTGCTGCGTATAGAAAAGTTCCATTAGTAAAATAGATTTTTTTCTACAGACTTCTAATACAAATGCAATATGGGAAAATAGTATCGCCAAACAAAGGACCCGTTTATCGACCAATAAATAAACAAGCCCTTGTTCGAAGGGTTACTTCATATTGTTCATTTCTTTGAATTTAGCCATCAAAGCAACAGGCTGCTTTTTCTTGTTGTTTTTGTTTAGAACAAATACAACTGTCTGACCTTGAGGACCCGCAGCGATCTGAGTGAAACGGTATGGTGCTTCACCTACAGTACGTACGTCTTCCATATCTTCAAGAGTACTGAAAACATATAGACGGCCATCTTCGCCACGCATTTCGCCGTAGAAGCTTTCTGCACCAGCCATTTCGCCATTAAACATATCGATACTAGCGATACCAGACATTTTCTTTTTGTCTGCGCCAGTTAGACCGAATACCAATGTTTCGCCTTTAGGGCCACCACCAATAAATACTTTACGGTAAGAAGTTTCGCCAACTGTTAGGAAAGACTGATAAGTTGTGAAATCGTCAAACACATAGTGACGACCTTCGTGAGAAACTTCGTATAGGTCATCATTGTTTAGTTGTGCAACTTCTTTAGTTTCTTCCTGCTTCGCCTGATTTGTGTGGCAACCAGTTAGAGCAATCATTGCGCTTGCAACAACAGCGCCTGCGATCAGTTTTTTCATGGGGTGAGCCTCAATAAGTTCTTATAAAAAATATCAGGCGAAACTTTACCGAGACTCTATGACAGAACGATGTCAGTTTGATTCATCCAACCAACTGAATGTAATAAATGTGGTCAGCAATACCAACGCAGCAATTGCATGAGGAAATGGGAAGAGGACGCAAAGACTAAGTACGCAGATCCAGAGTAGTTTAATTTTATTTCGCTTAGCGCGGTGCTTAGCAGTGAATAAACGCCGATAGAAGTGATCTTTATCAGGGGTTTGATCACGCATCCATTCTGGCGCAAGCAGCATAAGAAAAAAATTGAATAAGTGATTAACCACAACCGTCACCTGCCCATATAAAAAAGACCTGTAACACAGGCCTTTAAAGCATAGATAAGCTCTTAGTAATCTGCCACTCGATACAGCACAGAATCATGATAACCGGTTGTAACTGGTATCACTCCCGAGAGCTTCGCGTTCAACTCTGGGTCTCCACTGTCTACGATTAACGGGCGGCCTTCCAGTTCACGCAGTTTTGTTTTGGTCGCAATCACATTGATATTTTCTTTGCCAATTCGCTTAAGCAATGCGGGGCTCAGCTGCTGATTGCCACGCCCAACAATGTGCCCTTGACCACCGATCAATGTAATCACTAGTTCGCAAGGCTCACCTTCGGTTAACTCCAGTAGTTGTTGTGCTGTGCAGTCTGAAGCAACGATCTCGTTATCTTTAATCAGATCGACCCCTAACAAGGTATTTGGCAAACCTAACTGTTCCATCACTGCAGCTACCGTAGAACCAGATCCCATAACATAGTAAGAATCAGGATCCATCTTTTCGATCACATCTGCCGCGATATCATCCAACACCAGCTCTTCAGATTCTTTGCCACCATTTTTTACGTGTTGTAAAAAACGGTGCTCTTGAGGCACAACTAACTCGCCATAATATTTAGCCCGAACACGCCCTTCCCGGAACGCCTCTTCATCAATATCACGGACTTCCTGATCACCTAGAGTTACTAACTCACCTTTGACCAGCATGGCAACAATTTCACCCGCGGCTTTGGGCGTAACAGCATAAACACCCGAGTGAATTTTTACTCCTGCAGGTACACCTAAAACGGGTACTTCACCGGCAATCGATTCGCATATATTACGAGCGGTACCGTCACCTCCGGCAAATAGGATGATATCAACCCCTGCAGCAACCAGATCTTTGGCAGCTCTTAAGGTATCTTCTGCATGAGTATTGCCTGATTCGATCTGGCCAACGACTTGCGGTTCAAACCCAGCTTTAACGGCAACCTCTTCACCCATTTCAGCAGGATAAGTGATAACTTGGATATCTAAACCTTGAAGTACTTCCAAAGCCTGGAGGGTACGTAAGCCCGCTTTAGGTTCAGCACCTAATTCCAGAGCTTTCTTCGCGGTCTCCTCACCGTCACTTCCCTTAAGCGCGACACTGCCGCCAACTCCTGCTAAAGGGTTAATAATAAGACCGAGTTTAAACACCTATGATCTCCAAATTACCGGTTTCAATTAAAAATTGCTGGTATACAAAAGCAGCTAGAATGAGGTGGGTGTCATCATCCATCTCTTCAAATTCAACACCGTGGCTCACCACTTTGGTCAAACCATCTTCTGCCGCTTGCACACTTCTTATCACAACAGGGGTGAGCACGACCTGATCGGCACCTGCCACTTGAAAGCGCGTCGTAATAAATAACTTGTCACCTTTTTTACCTAGGGTAACGGGCGCATCTATACAGGCACCTTTGATACTAATATCAGTACAGTAAGCATTGATAGGCCAATCTAATCTTAGCCCTTTACCCAACTCAAATTCATCAATCGACACCATTAAATTAACAGGCACGCGCGTGTGACTGCGTATGCGCCTAACTTCAGTATCAGTTGGATATTCAAGATGCCAATAAGCAAACGGGCTGGTCTGTATTTTGAGTACCTTAGCACTGAAGGCACAGATAAAGTTACCACTCATCAAACGGACGGTAACTCGCGAACCCACGTTAATGGAATTCGAGGTACGTGGTGCTGAAACCATCATACTACCGTTTTCTCGATAGCCTAATAGCTGGACCGAATAACGCCCACGGGGAGTACGCGTTTCTATCTGAACCTTTTCACCCACTTTAGGGTTCAGTTCAGCAAGAGTTCTAACGGATTTTAACTGTGCTAACGCTTCGGTCATTCAAGGTTCTTATAACTGCATTAATAAAGACTATAGCTTAAGGGATTTAGGGTTAGTCTGCGAGCTGAAAACCCAATGCCGATAGCTCTTTTGGATTCGTTGCATTAGCCACTTTTAGAGATGCAAATTCACGACGTACCCTATACTGCTTACGAAGTTGATCAAACGCTAGTTTTTGATCTGCCTCCGGTAATTCTAACGTTCCTCTCAAGAGTTGATCATCCACCTGTGGATCGTAAATCAACGTCATTAATTCTAACGCTGTCAAACTCCCCTGCTCCTTAAATGACAATTCCGCCTCTGGAAGAAAATCGGTTAGAGGCTCTTCACACCTAACCTGCAAATGCTTACATAGTGCTTGATAGAGCATGTAAGTGCCTCGAATTTTGCCATCTAAGCTATAGCCTGCTATATGCGGTGATACGAATTCACAACGTGCAGCTAACTCTGCATTGACCTCGGGTTCATGCTCCCAAACATCTAAGGCAAAAAGCAGATCAGAACGCTGCTGGCCAACTTTAAGCAAAGCAGTGTTATCAATCACAGGGCCACGTCCCGCATTAATAACAATCGCATTTTTACGCAGTGTCTGGAGTTGCTCAGTCGATAGCAGATGTTTTGTCGGGTGATCACCATCTAAGGTAAGTGGGGTATGCAAACAAAGGACATCAGCTTGCTCAAGCAAAGTGTCTAGATCAGAAAAACCAGCTTCTGATTCAGCCCGAGGCGGGTCATTTAGTAAAACCTTGAAGCCTAACTTTTCAAAACGTTTTTGTAATCTCCCACCAACGTTGCCTACGCCAATAATGCCATAGGTTCTTTCCTTAGGATCAAACTGATATTTCGCCGCCAATTGATAGATCACACTTAATACATATTCCACAACAGCATCGGCATTACAGCCGGGCGCATTGGCAAACGCGATATCGTTGTCTTCCAGATAAGCCTTATCGATGTGATCGGTACCTATAGTCGCGGTTCCGACAAATTGCACCTGACTACCCTGTAACAGCGCTTTATTAACTTGAGTGATAGAACGAACTAAAAGTACATCAGCATCTGAAAGTTGCTCTGCGGATAAGCCTCGACCAGCACAGAGTCTAACTTCTCCAAAACGAGAAAAAATAGCCTCAGCCATAGGCATATTCTCATCAGCCAAGATTTTTAGTTTCCGGTTCAACAATTTATCTATCTCCAGTCTTTACAAACCGCGCGATATCAGGCTCAATGCGCGGTTTTCATTGGCTATCAGCGGGCAAAACCTGCTGTCATTCTACGGATTACATCAGTTTGATCATACGCTGGCAAAAACAACAGGAATACTACATCGTTCGGATGTACCAAGACCTGGTCGGTGATTGGATTGTAACCCAAAGTTGGGGTAATTCGACTGACGATAAAAACGAGTGTAATCAAACAGTTGCCAAATCATATCAAGATGCTCGTTTTATTGTGAGAGAAATTCGTAAGCAATTAAAAACTGAGGGTTTTAGGCTTATCGCTCGCAAGGAAACTCAGTTGGGATTTGAATTTGACCCTATTCATATAGATACACCAAAAAAACATGCTCTACTGTTTTCAGAAAAATTATTCTGAGCGCATTCCCTTCTATATTCCCCTACCACCGTTAAAAATCTCTACTAAAGTACAGCATTTACCCTATTTTTGTGATGATATATTCCTGTATATAAGCTTGTAATACAGGCAGTTAGGGTACTATCAAGAAATATCTATAAACACTTGTAGCCTTAACTATCACCTCCCCTAAATAACAACAAAATAGGGAAATTGCATGAACAGGTCCATTTCTAGCTTTTACTTTAAAAGTTTTTTTGCGGCAGTTTTTATTATTGTTATTGCTGGCGCAGCATCATTCTATTTAGGAGTCGACAGCACTGCGCTGATCATTCTGATCGTCACCGCTCTTTTAGCATCAAGTCTTTCAATCCTAGTGTTACACAACTCAGTTTTAGGCAAACTGAGCAAAGAAGCCTCTCTAGTTAATGCTAATAAAACTGACGAATTAGAATTACTCCCGACTTTATTTGGCGACCTGTTCAGTAATCGCCAAGGCAATGAAGATGTCAGCGCTAAGCTATCCTCTAGCGCAAACGCAAACGCCGTAGCAGCAGCTGAGGTTTCCTACTCAGCAGATACCCTAAAAACTAAGCTCGATAATCAAGTTCAAGAAGTCTCTCAAATTGCACAGAACTCTGAAGAGATGACTGTGACTGTCCAACATTCTGCACAACAAGCGGAAATTGCCGCAGATATGGCAATTCAAGCGAAAACCACGGGGGCAGAAGGTCAACAAGCGCTGACAGAAGCGATGGGCAACATTCGCGAGCTTAACTCTCAAGCAGCTGAGACATTAACACTCATCGAGCAGCTGAATGAGAAATCTCTGAAAATCCAAGATGTGACCAAGGTTATTGAAGAGATTGCTGAGCAAACCAACTTGCTTGCACTTAACGCAGCAATCGAAGCTGCTCGAGCTGGTGATCATGGACGCGGATTTGCCGTTGTTGCTGACGAGGTAAGACAACTCGCTTCCAGAACGGCCAGCGCTACCGGTGAAGTAGAAACAATTGTTGACGAGATCCGCGCTGAAACTCAGCAAGTTGTTGCGCGCATTAAGACCCTATCAGGTGATGTCGAAAGCGGCACTGAAGCAATGGAACTTATCAGCAATCAACTAGGGGGGATTTCAGAGCAATCTTCCGCTGTAGAAGAACAGATCTCAGTTATCGCCGAAGGCGCTCGTGCCAATCGCCAGAACCTAGAAGTCATCTTTAACTCTCTGCAAACGGTTCGCCACGAACTGGAAGAAAGTGATGTAGAGGTTAGCCAACTTGCGACTCAAGCATCAGCGTTGATGGAGGCTGCTGAAAGATCCAATGCGATCTTAGCCGCATCCTCAGACCAAAACTTCCATCAACAGTTCTATCAGATTGCACGTGATACTGCTGATCAAGTAGCCGAATCATTCCAACAAGCACTATCTTCCGGGCAAATGCATGAAGGTAGTTTATTTGATCGCAACTACGTACCCGTAAATGGTACTAATCCGCAAAAATATACAACGCAGTTTGATAAATATTGCGATCAAATTTTACCAGGCATTCAAGAGCCAGCGCTTTCTCGTCATAACAAAATGGTCTACGCCATTATGACTGACCCGAACGGCTATGTCCCAACTCACAATAATCAGTTTGCTAACCCTCCTACGGGTGACTTTGAAACCGATCTTGTAAAAAGCCGAAGTAAACGCCTGTTTAATGACCGAACGGGCGCACGTTGTGGTTGCCATACCGAAACCATGCTTCTACAAACTTATAAGCGTGATACCGGTGAAATAATGCACGACCTATCGGTACCTATCTTTATCAATGGTCGCCACTGGGGTGGTTTACGCATAGGTTATTGGCCAGAAAATCACTAGTTAAACTTTCTAAAAAAGCCGCTTTCATAGCGGCTTTTTTTACACTTGAAACAATTTATTACTTAAGATTAAGTGCATATAATCTAATCATATAACGCGCATGGCGTTTGTCCGTGCTGATATCCCTTTAAAACCAATAAGATAGATTGCGGGAAGAAGATGAAGAAATTTGAATTTTCCGAGATGCCAAATAAAGAGGGTTTCTTCGGTCAATTTGGTGGGCAAGAGATCCCACCAGAACTTAAAAAAATCATGGATGAGATCAACGACGCCTACGAAGAGATCCGCCAACAACCGGAATTCCAACAAGAGCTAGACACGCTATTTGCTGACTATGTTGGCCGTCCAAGTCCGATCTATCATGCAAAACGTCTAAGTGACAAATTAGGTGGCGCACAGATCTACCTAAAACGTGAAGACCTGAACCACACAGGTGCACATAAGATCAACCACTGCCTAGGTGAAGCCCTTCTTGCAAAATATATGGGCAAAACTAAAGTGATCGCCGAAACAGGTGCTGGCCAACACGGCGTTGCTTTAGCAACGGCCTGCGCACTCGTAGGCATCCCTTGTGAAATTCACATGGGCCAAGTAGATATTGAGAAAGAGCACCCTAACGTCACCAAAATGAAAATTCTTGGTTGTAAGTTAGTACCCGTCACTCAGGGTACCGCGACATTGAAGGATGCGGTGGATAGCGCATTTGAAGAGTACCTAAAAGATCCCGTTAACTATATCTATGCAATCGGCTCAGTGGTCGGTCCTCACCCTTTCCCGAAAATGGTCCGCGATTTCCAAAGTGTTATTGGTAACGAAGCACGCGAACAGTTCCAAGCGAAAAAGGGCCAGCTACCAAATTACATCACCGCTTGTGTAGGTGGTGGTTCAAACGCAATGGGGTTATTTACCGCATTTTTGAATGATGAAGCGGTCAATATTGTTGGGGTTGAACCTGCAGGGAAAGGCTTAGACACCTCAGAGCATTCAGCAACGTTGACTCTTGGTAAACCAAGCTCTCTTCACGGCATGAAATGTTATGTCCTTGAAGATGACAATGGCGAACCTTTACCTGTTCACTCAATTGCCTCAGGCCTTGATTACCCTGGTGTAGGCCCTCAGCACAGCTACCTTAAAGAGCTCGGACGCGTTGAATACGAAACCGCTTCTGATCAAGAGTGCCTAGATGCCTTTATGACCCTATCTCAGGTTGAAGGCATTATACCTGCACTGGAAAGCTCTCATGCTGTTGCATGGGCAATGCGTAAAGCACCTGAACTTTCAAAAGACCAAACCATCCTTGTAAACCTATCAGGCCGTGGCGATAAGGACGCCGATTACGTCGCAGACAAACTGGGGCTGTAACCATATGTTAGATGGTGCAACAGATTTCTGTTGCACCCGCCCCACTTACAAGCCCTCATGCAACTTGAAGTTGTTTTTCCTTAACTAAATTTTTCCATTCTAAACGATCACTAAAATGCAGCAGTTTTAACTCACCAGAATAATCTTCTATAAGCGCCGAGCAGTTCTCAATCCAATCACCGGTATTTGCGTAAACCACATCGGTTGCGTCGTCATATTCTGGGTAATGAATATGACCGCAAATCACTCCATCAAAACCACGTCTTTTAGCTTCAGCCTTACACTCGGTTTTATAACGGTGGATAGCATGCTTAGCTCCGCGAATATTATCTTTGACCTGCCCTGCTAAAGAGTAAAACGGACGGCCACTGATTTTCCGTAATCGATTGGACCAGCGATTTAGGAACAGTAGGAAGTCATACGCTAAATCACCTGCCCACTTTGTCAGCCAAGTGTGCTTCATATACGCATCCATGGCATCGCCATGCATGATTAAAAATCGCTTATCTTTAACGGTCTTAAATTCATGTTCATGAATGATCTCTATAGGCCCGAAACATTGACCGTCAAAGTGACGCAAAGGGTCATCATGATTACCAGGCACGTAAATAACACACGTACCCTGGTCAGCGAGCTCATAAAGTTTTAAAAGTATTCGATAATGTTCTTCAGGCCAGAACAGTCGGCGCTTCAATGACCATAGATCGACAATATCCCCAACCAAATACAAGGTTTCACATTTGATTGAAGATAAGAATTGATACAGATAATCAGCCTTACAGTCTTTGAAACCGAGATGAACATCGGAGATAAAAATAGTACGAGCATTGATAAGTGCAGACACGGTCATAAATTCTCTCTTTATGAGTTATGACCAGTCTGAAAAACTATCGTGACAACTTTCTAACGAAAAGATGAAAAATTGGTGACGCTGAACCGAAAAAGAATCGCCAAAGTTTTCTTAATGTTATTTCTAAGAACCGGGGTAACAAAGAAAGGATACTTAATCGGCTGAGAAGCTATATTCCCGCTCGATCTTAACCACTTGCACTGTATAAGCGCTATACCAATGTTTCTGCCCCTGTTGTTGCGCTAAGTGATGTTCGGGATCTTTTTTCCAAGCTAATATATCGGCTTCGTTTTCCCAGTAGGAGATTGCAATCTCTTGTTCCCCTTCTGTTACTGCAATAAAGTCTAGACAACCATACTTTTCAAAAGCCAACTGACGCATTCGCGCGACAGTTTCTAAATATTGTTCGTCCTGTTTTCCTGTATTTGCTCGAAAGATAACTGCGTACACAACTGAACCTCTATGCTTTATGGCCTATCAATAAAGAGCTGAAGTAGATCATCACTGACCCTGATATCCGCTGAACCCACCGACCTGCGGTAGAGTGCTTACTGCGAGCTTTTAGTTTATCAATCATCAACGTCATACCGATAAACCAAAAAGCAATAATGACTGCATGGATAGCCACTAGAACAAACGCTGCTAGATAACTAGACGAGCCAAATTGAACAAATTGCGGGAATGCCGCTAGATAAAACATCGAAACTTTCGGGTTTAGTAACTGAGTCAAGAAGCCTTCGATAAAGCTTCCAAGTAAAGATTTAGCCCTTTTGTTATTCGCTGTATGTTGAGCATCTGCTTGATCAATTACCGGAGTCAAAAAAGATTGGTAGATCGCTTTAGCGCCTATATAGAACAGATAGAGTGCACCCAGTAATTTGATTACAAAGAATAATTCAGCAGATTGGAGCAGAAGTGCGGACAATCCCAAAATTGAAAAAGCGCCATGGAAAAATGTAGCGGTAAACAAACCTAGGACATTAGCAAAAGAAGCTGTACGGCCCTGAACAGAGGCTGTTTTTACAATTAATACACCATTAGGACCTGGTGAAATCACTAGCAGTAGAGCAACGATTGAAAAGGTTATTATCTCTTGCATACCCGCCCCCTCTTTTTTGAAGTACGCAATTATAACACAGAGAATTTAAGCAAAAAAAAACCGGATCCCCTTGGGGGTCCGGTTAAGCAATTTGCTTCAATGACAAGAGCCATGTGCTTGTAGCTTCTGCGGAGGCAGATGTGCTAACACATACACGAACATGCAATATCGCTAGTGCATGGCGGCCTAGCTAGTGAGGGGAGCCTGCCGCCTGCCGTGTTGATATTCATAATATATGAATGAGAATGATTTGCAACTATATTAACAATAAAAATGGGAATATTTTCACTGCGTATGTTTTACTCCTACTAAGAGTACAACTGGACTTTGTCCGCTACTAAATCAATATCTACAGTAAGGGGCTTATCTGTCGACCGCCTTCCCTCTGGACGTTGTCTGGAGTAGAACAGAGCTTCATCGACTTGCTTCCGCTTTGCTCTGTTGAGTCTTCTATCAATATGTGAGTGCCTCCGTTCATCTCCCCTATATAGCGAGAATAGATGTTTATCTCGCCACTCTTTTGCAAGTTCAATGCAGGGCAAACGGGGACTTATTGGGACGTCTATAAAATCAGGATCGGACCAATAGAAAAAGATGCCATTTTTATCAATATCTTTAACTAATCTCACCTATAACTCCTCGTAACTTTTCACTACGGTTTAAGGTGAGCTTCCATGCCCTAGTATCTAAGAAAGGAATGTACCCTTGAGTTTAGCATATAAATTAGAGCCGACTTATATAGACAAATTTATTCAGCATAAGTTCGTTCAATATGGATGAAGGTGGACATTACCAATAGATAGCAAAAAGCCGGATCAAAGATCCGGCTTTTTGAAATAAACCGAACAGGTGAGGGTTCAGTTTAAGACATTGATAATCGAGGGGAGTACCAATGTCAGCACTATTTTTCAGTGAGCAGTGAAAAATAATGTTAAGTTCGGCAATGACTGTGAGGTGAGGTCGTGCATTGCCTTTCACTTATGAGCGACTACGATATTATCGATAATGAGAACGGTTTTCAACTGCATTTAGATAAATAATTTATTTTTTTGCTTTTATTCCTCTACTCTTTTCTTAACGCAAAACTATAGACGTAGATTAAAGAGAATGTAGCCCCTGATCTGCACTTACATATTTGCCTAATGCCAATTTAGCTACAGAGATCAGGTATGAATGGGATTACTAAAGAAAGATAGACATTAAAAAGCCGGATCAAAAGATCCGGCTTTTTAACCAATACTAAACCGGTGAGAGTTCAGCTTGCGACACTGATAATCGAGGGGAGTATCAACGTCCGCGAAAACTTTCAGTGAGCAGTGAAAGTTGACGCTAAGTTCGGCAATGTCAGTGAGGTGAGGTCGTTCATTGCCTATCACTTATGAGCGACTACGATATTAATGCTATTGAGAATGATTAGCAACACCATTTTGTAGAAATTTAAATTTATCTTTCGCTCACTTTTAGAGTACCTTTAGCGCCTCATCTGTAACACTCAAATTTAGCCTATGAATTCGCAAAAAATACAAGCTGATCTCATGTTGCTCTTAGTTGCATGCATCTGGGGATTTGCATTTGTAGCACAACGACTTGGAATGGAATCTTTAGGGCCATTCGGCTTTAACGCATTAAGATTTCTGCTTGGTGCCTGCTCCCTACTCCCTCTTTTGTTTTTATTCAAAAGGTCAGATCACTGCACTGATAATCGAACTCTAATAATAAGTGGCACATTAGCTGGACTAGTACTTTTTGCCGGTGCTTCATTTCAGCAAGCAGGCTTAGTCTATACGACTGCAGGTAATGCTGGGTTTATCACAGGACTATATATCATCTTCGTACCCATCATTGGTTTAGCGCTTGGTCAAACGACTAATATCAATACTTGGCTAGGTGGGCTATTTGCTGTTCTCGGTTTGTATGTTCTTAGCTTCCGGGACCTCAGCGCCATAAACTTTGGAGATATTTTAGAGCTACTAGGAGCCGCTTGCTGGGCTATACACGTACTACTGATTGCAAAATTAGCCCCAAAGCTTGATAACCTCCGACTAGCCATAATTCAGTTTTTAGTTTGTGCTGTTTGTAGTGGACTCGTAGCGATGACTATCGAATCTGATAGCTTTACGCTTAATAATGCATTCGACTCTTGGGCCCCAATCGCTTATGCAGGCCTTATCTCTGTAGGCATTGCTTACACATTACAAATTTTTGCCCAAAGACATGCCCCTCCAGCTCATGCAGCGATCATTATGAGCCTTGAAGCCGTAGCTGCTGCATTTGGTGGATGGTTGATTCTAGAAGAACAGTTCAACACGCTAGGTATACTAGGTTGTGGCTTAATGTTATTTGGTATGCTGCTTTCACAACTGCCTTCAATCTATAAGAAGAGAACCTGAGATGTCCCAATTAAAAAATATTCCAACCAACATCATCACTGGTTTTTTAGGGACAGGTAAAACAACAGCTCTCAATCATCTGCTAGCTCAAAAGCCCGATGACAAAACTTGGGCCGTTTTAGTGAATGAATTTGGTCAAATAGGCATAGACCAAGCAGTCCTAACGAAAAGTAACGAAGGGGTGAAAGTAAAAGAGCTCGTTGGTGGTTGTATTTGTTGTACGTTAGGCCCCAGCCTTACCTCAACTTTAGCGACACTACTAAGGCAAACAAAACCTGACCGACTCATCATTGAACCTACTGGTATAGGCCACCCTGCTGGCATCGTAGACACGCTGAAAAATGAACATTTCAAAGATGCTCTAGAACTACGCTCAATTATCTGCCTCGTTGACCCGCGCTCGATCGAAAACAGCGAGATAACTGAACATCCTACTTTTCAAGACCAAATTAATTTAGCCGACGTGATTGTATTAAACAAAACGGATCTTGCTTCATCAGAACAAGTTTCGGCTACAGAACAGAAAATGGCGGGGCTTTACCCCCCAAAACAACAGCAAATAGTAACTACCCAAGGGCAAATTAACCTTTCACTTCTAGATATCACTCACACAACCAAAGAAACTGAATCACAACAGCATCATCGACACTTATCTAACGAGGATAATAGTGCAACTCCAATGATCGGTATGTTATTTCAGCCTCGCCCTAAAATTCCGTTTCATAAAGGAAATGTTAATGACGGTTTACATACAATGGGGTGGATTTTTAATCCAGATGATAAATTCTCGACTTCCAAGCTCGAAGTGGTTCTACAAGGTATTGAAAATGTAGATCGAGTCAAAGGTGTATTTCACACCGATCGAGGTTGGAAGTTTTTTAACCAAGTAGGCAATGAGCTTGGTATCGAAACCATCGCTTATCGTAGAGATAACCGGATCGAAGTTATTTCCCACCAAGAACATGATTGGAAAAGCTTTGAGCAACAATTAGTAAGTTGCATCATCAATTAATAAAAAGATGTATTCTTGGTGCGACAATTTGTCACTTTTGTTGTCACACTACAAGAAAGTAGACTATAGCGGTACTCAGGAACAGATATATGAACGAACCAACTCAGGGTCGCAATACCCTCCCCCTACAGATTTTGATTATCTTTGTCATAATCATCGGGTTGGGGTCTGTAATATATTTGCCGCAGCTGTTACAAGAAACGCCCCCTCACACTCGTCAATTGCTAACAGCTCCTGAGTGCGATCTGCATCAAGGAAAATGTCTTGCGGCTGATGATAATTTGCAAGTAGAGCTATCGATCGTTGCAGAAGAGATCAGCTCAAGTAAGCCATTATTGTTTGATGTGACTATCGAAAATATTGCTGCCGAACAAGTCCTAGTCGACCTTCAAGGCAAATCGATGTACATGGGAATCAACCAAACTTTACTGACAAAGATCCCAGGTACGGACAACAGATGGCAAGGGAGTATCACCCTCCCAATTTGTACAACCGGAAAGATGACCTGGGTATCTTCCATTAAGATTGAAGAACAGGGACAAATTACACAAGCCAATTTCGAGTTTGATGCCCGATAACCTTTAACCTAAAGGACAGATGATTAAATGACCACTTTAAGAAATCTTCTTCTACTAACACTCGTTATGCTAGCAGGTGTAGCTTTAGCTTTTTACCTTCGCCCACAGCCAGTAGAACAACGCATCGCATTAGGTGAAAAATTGGGGGGGGATTTTACCCTTCAGTCTCAGCAAGGTGAGCTAAAATTAGAAGATTACCGTGGTAAAGTTGTACTATTTTTTATTGGCTATGCTTCTTGTCCAGATGTTTGCCCAACAGCGTTAGCAGTCGCTGCCCAAGGGCTCAAGGACCTAACACCTGCTCAGCAAGAAAACGTAGCGGGAATTTTTATGAGTGTAGATCCGGATAGAGATTCACCGGAGAAACTAGAGAAATACGCAAGCTACTTCCATCCTAATTTTCACGGCGCTACAGCAGATCGTGAAACTATAGATAAAGTAGTAAAACAGTATGGTGCTTTTTATCGTATGGTCGAGTTAAATGATTCGGCTTTGGGCTACGCTGTGGACCACTCATCGCGCCTGTACTTAATCGATCAAAATGGCAAACTTTCAAAAGCTTTAAACCATGCACTTACACCAATTGAACTCACTAAAGAGATTCAAGCGTTACTAAGCGAGGAAACATAATGAACAAGAAAACTCTGCTAAATACATGCCTGGCGACAGTACTCAGCCTAACCTCCTTTTCTGCAATGGCGGAGATCATTACCAGTGACGCATACGTAAGAGCACTTATTCCAGGTTCTGGCCATACTGCAGCTTTTTTAAACATAACAAACAGAAATAGAAGCGATGTATATTTAACATCTGCAAAAACTGCTTCTGCTAAAAGAACAGAACTTCATAATCACATATCGGAAGACGGCGTCATGATGATGCGTCAAGTCGAAAAAATTCAAATCCCAAGCACTCAAATAGTAGCGTTGAAACCTGGTGGTTATCACCTGATGCTTATGAAACTAGACAAGTCCTTAAATGTTGGCAATACAGTTGATCTAGAACTTACCTTTTCTAATGGTGAGAAGATCAATGTTTCAGCACCAATAAAAAATGTCGTAGAGACTAACCACCACCATCACTAATCCCCTTTTGAATAAATTAAGGCTCTGTTTTACAGGGCCTTTTTTAATGGTTTGTAGTCAGGGCTTAAAAAAGTAAATACTTTCCCTTGGAACTGTAAATTCAGGTTCCAACATTCGTAAAAATTTAATTTCTCGTTCTCTCGCAACTGCGAGATATATGTACTACTTTGTAATCAGACGGCAAGTCCAACAGGCAACTTGGAACGGCCTAAAAATTGAGATCATCGCCATTCTAAGGATAAGAATTAGATCAGCAGGAGGCTGAACTATGCGTAGTACACCTGATTTCAATATCCACTGGTACCACAGTCTACAGTTTCGCGTGTCGGCAATCTTCCTTACTATTTTCTTTCTAATAATGGTGACCATAATCGCCGTGGTAAGCGCTATCGGTGATCACCTAATTGAAAACCAGGCGTATCTAAAATTAAGTAAGGCGGGCGATAAGGTTGTTTCAGAACTAAACCAGCGTACCACCATTGCGGAATCAATTGTCACCTCTATGGCTGATATCGCCAAAGTAATCCCCTCTGAAGATAAACGTTTCTCATCCTTAATGCTGTCTCTTCTAGATAGAGCAGGTTCCAAACATCTCATAGCAGGAGGTGGTACTTGGCCAGAGCCCTACATACTAAATAAAAATGTTGAACGGAATAGCCATTTTTGGGGCAGAGATAAACAAGGAAAATTAAATTTTTACAACGACTACAACCTTCCAGAAGGCAATGGCTATCATCATGAAGAGTGGTATGTGCCGGCTCAGCATCTTGGCAGAAACCAACGCTACTGGTCCAAATCCTATACTGACCCCTACTCTCTGCAGCCCATGGTCACAGTGACTGCACCACTTTATGAGAATGAAAAATTCTTAGGTGCTACAACTGTCGATCTCAAACTCGAAGGGCTGCAAAAGTTACTCCATGAAGCAACACAAGAGTTTGGTGGATATGCTTTCGCGCTGGACCGTAACGGTAGGTTTCTATCCTTTCCTGATGACAAACTGGCTCGCCTATCAAATCCTTCTTCCGACGAAGGAAGTCTACTCCCTTACATAACAATGGAAGAGCTAGCAAAAGAATTTGGGACATTTGAATCTCTCGCCAGATTACTTCGTATTCAGAATAGATCTCTAAATTCACCTAACGGCATTGAGACCGATACGCTTGCTACATTGCTTGCAAACGATAGTTATCAAATCGATCTGCCAGAAGCAAAAATCATTGCGTCTTTACTAAGTAGACCTGAATTTAAAACTTCTCAAAGAGCTAATAAACTTATTGAACAAGATCACTTTTTAAACGAGGCCGTGTTCGTTACAGTAACCACTATGCCTAAAACGGCTTGGCAGATTGTTACAGTTATGCCAAACAGTTCCGCCCGTAAAGATGCTAAAGCACTCTTTAATCAACTCCTTATGGCTACTATTTTTATTGTTCTGATAGCCATCATACTTGTCTGGGCCCTATTGCGTTACCACCTAACGTATCCTCTCTTTCAACTTACGCAACAACTACAAGAGGGCTTAACTGACGATCATCGCTCACAGCAGTTGATAAAAACAACAGATAAAGGCGAATTAGGTGCTTTAACCCATTGGTTTAACCGCAAGACAGAACAGCTTTTAGAAAGCCAATTTCAAATTCAAAAACTAGCTTTTTTTGATCCTTTAACCGGCCTCCCAAATAGACGATTACTCTATGATCGTTTAAATCAGCGTCTAGCCAGTGCCGAAAGGCAACGTTGTAGTGGTGCAGTGATGTTCTTGGATTTAGATCATTTCAAACACCTTAATGATTCTTTAGGCCACAGCATCGGAGATGAGCTGCTTATTCAGGTAGGTAACAGGCTCACCGAATGCTTACGAAAAGAAGATACTATAGCCCGATTAGGTGGCGATGAATTTGTTGTTATTGTTGCCCTCCCTCGCTTAAATCAAGAACAAATTTATGAACGCGCACGTCTAGTTGCAAACAAAATAATCGAAGCACTTGATGTCCCTTTTGAACTTAATTCAAACCACTTCCATATCACTACGAGCATCGGTATCACCTTCTTCAACCAAGTGCACTTTGGCGCTGAGGAACTACTGAAACAGGCAGATACAGCGATGTATCAAGCCAAATCAAATGGTCGCCACCATTACTGTTTTTTTGAAAAAGATATGCAAACCAAAGCAGATGAACGCTTACGAATAGAAGCTGAACTGCGCTATGCAATTTCCCACAATGAATTAAACTTGGTTTATCAGCCTCAGGTTAATGCTGACGGTGAATGTGAAAGTGTTGAAACACTGCTGCGCTGGAGCCACCCTAAACGAGGTTTTATTTCACCCAACGAATTTATACCAATTGCCGAAGAAAGCGGTTTAATCATCCAGCTAGGGCATTGGGTAATCGAACAAGCCTGTTGCCAAATGAAAAAATGGTATCACCAAGGCAAATCTATTCGTTATATAGCTGTTAACGTAAGTCCACTTCAATTTAATCAGGCCAACTTCGTAAACGATATTAAAGCCAGTATTCATCGTTTTCAGATTAAGCCAGAACAGCTTATGCTGGAAATAACAGAAGGAGTCATCATCGATGACACTGAAACGGCCATTACTAAAATGCACACCTTAAAAGAGCTAGGTGTCAAAATTTCTATGGATGATTTTGGTACAGGGTATTCCTCCCTGACCTACCTAAGATTACTGCCGTTAGATGAATTAAAAATTGATAAAAGTTTTATCAACGACATCACCACCGACCCGAATGATGCCGTCATTGTTGGAAATATTATCTCAATGACCCACGAGTTGGGCTATTCAGTTATAGCAGAAGGGGTAGAGACACTAGAACAGCAGCAAGTGCTTTTAAGACAGGGTTGCAAGCATTACCAAGGGTACTATTTCAGCAAACCTCTAAATGAAGAAGATTTAGAAAAGTACTTAATCTGCGAAACGTTAACCGCTTAACATTTTACCGAATCACTTAGGAATACTAACAACGTTAATATTCCTAAAATCAGGCAGTGATTCCGGAAACGTTAAGCATTCTCTTTTAAATAACTTATCAGTTGATCGATATCGATATGGAAACCATCAAAGGCTACCACGCCATTCGGATCGATCAACGTAACCCAAGGGGTTCCGCCTGTACGATATTCCACCATAGTATTTGGGAAATGACCTGGATTAGTTCGAGGCAGATCAGCATTACCCGGATCATGGCCAAAAGGCAGATCCAAACCGTATTTCAGCTGATTTTTACGTAAAGCATCTTCATTATTAATAGAGTGACCTTCAAATGTTGTTTGGATAACCGCAGCCACAATTTTGTCGTCATCGGGGAAAGCGGCTTTCAACTTCTGCAAATTTGGAAAGCCTACAGAATGACAAGCTGGGCACCACTCCTGAAAACACTTCAGATAGACCCATTTACCTCTATGCTCTGATACCGAAAATGGTTCAGTCTTATTCCCTTGGCCATCGATCCAATAATTCACGTTTAACTCAGGCGCTATACGCCCCCTGATGCCACGAGTATTTTCTTTAGCTATGGACGGACCAGACAGTAGCCCAAATGCGCCTATTCCTGCAGTTGTTAAAGCGGCTGATTTAAGCCACTGACGCCGCGTTAAGTGCTGCTTGCTCGTGCTAGATTTCAACTTTTCGATTAGATACGACATATTAATCTCATCATCTATATGAGCTTCATAGACCCCCTCACATCGCGTTAGTTCATAAAACCAACAAAGACCTTCTTTTTAAATATCTTTATAATGGTATTTACTGCACATGCGCTCGTGTAGCATGGGAGCTGATAGATTGATGAGTGATGTTATGAGATTTTTTGCGATAGCCCTATTCTTTCTAGCCAATACTGCATTTGGCGAGATACTTGAAACAGAGAACTACCAAGTAGTTATCACTAAGCATTGCGCTGAAGGCGAAGTTAGTTGTGAAGAGATCTCTTATACAGGCACGTCAAAGAGATCTGGTAACAGTATCAATTTAAAAGGTAAAACCCTGCATCAAACCTGTGCTGATGGCATTACCCCGTGTCGGTTTCTTGGTTACCGTTTTCAAAACGGCAATATCACCTACAACGTTTATGAATCTGGTTTACTACAAGTGATTCGTGAATCTCAGGAAATACTGCTAGAAGAGCAAGGCAGCTGGTCATACGAATAATCCAACGCGCTAGTTATCAAAGAATAAGAGAGATAAGGGAAGATCAGAGAAAAACTCTTCCTTCCACTAAGGCTGTCTAACGGTTTGTTTTCTTAAAACTTCCACCAAAAGCTAGGTACGTACAGGCAGACCGTTATCAATTAACTCCTCTACATCGACCTTTCACTTATCTCTGATAGCAAAAATAGAAACTGCTAAAACGACAAAGGCCCAAAAAAGTTTTGTTTTATGGGCCTTATTTAGACAGAGCTTGTATTTAAGATATATTCGAACTTAGAACACGGTATTCTTTTTCCCAACGTTTCGCTTCTTTCTTAGAAGGGCCGCCAAGAACATTGACCGCATGGCGTAAACGCGCACGTGTCATATCTGGGCCAAGAATCGCCATAGAATCCATTACAGATACTGTCTGGTTAGTACCCGCTACTGCGATAAACAATGGGAATAGGAAGTCACGGATTTTGTAATCCATTGCTTCAGCAAGCTGTTTAAGCTGACCGAATAAACGATCTTTATTCCACTGAGTTTCGGTATCTAGCAACCATACTGAGTACTGTAGCATTTTGCGGATATCATCAAGTTCCAATGATTTATGCGCAAAATCTTCTTCTGTGATATCCAACATGCCGGATAGGAAGAAGCTCGCAAGTGGAGCGACATCAGACAGTTTTTCAACACGCTGTTGAATCAATGGAACGATTTGCATCAGGTATTCAGGGTTTAACGCCCACTCCTGATACTTAGCTGCAAATTGCTCAGGATCTAAGTCTTCACGCAACCATAGGCCATTCAACCAGCTTAGTTTTTCCTGATCGAAGATTGGACCACCAAGAGATACACGCTGAATATCGAAGTTATCGAACATCTGTTGACGTGTGAATTTCTCGCTCTCATCCGGCATAGACCAACCCATGCGAGCAAGGTAGTTCAACAATGCTTCTGGCAAGAAGCCCATACGCTGATAGTAAAGAATACTAGTAGGGTTCTTACGCTTAGATAGCTTAGATTTATCCGGGTTACGAAGAAGCGGCATGTGGCATAGCTTCGGCATATCCCAACCAAAGTATTCGTAAAGCAACTTATGCTTAGGCGCTGAGTTGATCCACTCTTCACCACGGATAACGTGCGTGATCTCCATTAGGTGATCATCTACAACGTTTGCTAAGTGGTAAGTCGGCATACCATCAGATTTAAGCAGAATTTGAGCATCAACCATGCCCCATTCCAACTCAATTGTACCGCGAAGCATATCGTCAACTTCACAGGCACCTTCACCTTCAGGTACAACCATACGCACTACATAAGGCGCGCCCGCTGCTTTACGCTTTTCTACTTCCTCTTCAGGAAGGGCTAGATCGCTTTGCTTAAGCGCAGTGTGACCACCTGCAGCACGGCGAGCTGTACGTAGCTCATCCAACTCTTCAGATGTACGGTAGCAAAGAAATGCTTTGCCTTCTTCCACCAGCTGCATCGCGTATTTTGCATAGTCTGCTTTACGTTCGCTTTGACGGTAAGGACCGTGAGGACCACCTACGTCTGGACCTTCATCCCATTCCAAACCTAACCAACGTAGCGAGTCCAGAATCTTCTGTTCAGATTCATCCGTACTACGTGTTTGGTCTGTATCTTCGATGCGCAAGATAAACTGACCGCCATGCTGACGAGCAAAGGCTAAATTGAACAATGCGATATAGGCTGTGCCTACATGAGGGTCACCTGTTGGAGAAGGTGCAACACGGGTACGAACGGTCGTCATTGGTGTCCTTGGAAATCTGATAAAAATGAATAGCGGCAATTATATACTTAGCGGCCCTTTTCGAGCCACTAAGAAATCAATTAGGCGATAGATAATGGGAGAGAAACTATAAATAGTTTTCCCAAAGTACCGCACCCCAGATCAGGCCACCCATAATCAGTGCGACCATCACGACGGCTGAGCCTAGATCTTTGGCAAGCCCTGCTAACTCATGAAACTCAGTGCCCGCGCGATCGACCACCGCTTCAATGGCACTGTTTACCAGCTCAAAAGCTAACACCAGCAAGCAAGTACAAATTAAAGCCGCCAATTGCATGGGGCTTTGCGCAACTAAAAAAGATAGGGGAATCAGCACCGCACTTCCCCATACCTCATAGCGAAAAGCAGGCTCTTGAACATAAGCAGCTTTCAGGCCCTGCCATGAATAGATAGAAGCGTAATAAAAACGCTTTAAGCCCGTATTCTTGGCAGTCGCACCCTGTGGTTTATCGCTCATCGTAAAGTCATTTCCCTAAATTTATCGCCTAGCGTTAGAAACTAAGGCTATCACTTCTACATTGGATTCCGTACAAATAGTTGGACAAAATCCACCTATGTGCAGCGCAAAATCGGTAGACAGTATATAATCGCCTCTGTTCTTCGATTTTGATTGTATCTACACATTTAATGACCTCTACAACAGATAACCTAAACCGTCGTTTTACCGTTGCACCTATGATGGACTGGACGGACCGCCACTGCCGTTATTTTCACCGTATTTTGAGCCGCCAAGCGGTTTTATATACCGAGATGGTAACTACCGGTGCTTTGATCCATGCAGAAGCAGATCGTTTTTTGCGTTACAACACGCAGGAACAACCTGTTGCATTGCAGTTAGGTGGCAGCAACCCAACCGATTTAGCTCAATGTACCAAGATGGCTGAGGATTATGGTTACAATGAGGTGAATCTTAACGTCGGCTGCCCTAGCGATCGCGTTCAAAACAATATGATCGGTGCCTGCCTAATGGCTCACCCTCAGTTAGTCGCTGAATGTTTAGAGACGATGCAAGCCGAGGTGAAGATCCCTGTTACGGTAAAACACCGTCTTGGCATCGACGATATGGATAGCTACGAAGAGTTAGTCAGCTTTGTAGAGACAGTGCGTAACAGTGGTTGTAATGTTTTTATTATCCATGCGCGCAAAGCGATTCTTCAGGGCCTGAGCCCTAAAGAAAACCGCGATATCCCACCATTGAAATATGACTGGGTTTACCAAATAAAACAGGAATTCCCTGATTTAGAAGTGCACATCAATGGCGGCATCAAGACTCTCGAAGAGTGTCACACACATTTGCAACATGTTGATGGTGTAATGCTAGGCCGCGAAGCCTACCAAAACCCTTATCTTTTGGCAGATGTAGATAACGAGTTATACAACTGTCCTGATGAGAAGATCAGCCGTAAAGGGGCTGCTCTCGCGATGGTGCCGTATATTCAAGAACAGTTAGCAGAAGGTGTTTCGCTACACCACATAACGCGGCATATGCTTGGACTATTTCACGCGCAACGCGGTGGCAAACAATTCCGCCGCTTTATTAGCGAAAATGCGCATAAACCTGGCGCTTCAATTGATGTACTCTTTGAAGCACTGGAACGTGTACCAGATTAGAATGGACTACTAGAAAGATGACAAGTCAGTTAGAAAAGCTAAAAGAAATTACTACTGTTGTTGCTGATACCGGTGATATCGAAGCCATTGCTCGCTTTAAACCCGTTGATGCGACCACTAACCCATCTCTACTGCTAAAAGCCGCTGAGCTTCCACAATACAGCGCTCTATTACAAACAGCTAAGCGCTGGGCGACTGAAAAAGGCGGTAGCGAGCAAGAAGTGTTGGACAACATGACTGATCGCCTTGCGGTTGAGATCGGTCGTGAGATTCTAAATATCATTCCAGGGCGCATCTCGACAGAAGTTGATGCACGTTTATCGTTTGATACTCAAGCAACATTGGAACGTGCACGTAAGTTGATCGGCCTTTATGAAGAAGCCGGTATCTCTAAAGACCGCATCCTGATTAAGATTGCTTCTACTTGGGAAGGAATTCAAGCAGCACGTCAGCTTGAGCAAGAAGGCATTAACTGCAACCTAACTCTGCTATTTAGCTTTGCCCAAGCGGCAGCATGCGCAGATGCTGGCGTTTACCTGATCTCTCCTTTCGTTGGCCGTATTCTTGATTGGTTTAAAGCGAACGAAGATGGCGACTTTACGGGTGCTAACGACCCAGGCGTTCAATCAGTAACGGGCATCTACAACTATTACAAAGCGAATGGTTATAACACCATCGTGATGGGTGCGAGCTTCCGTAACATTGGCGAGATCCAAGAGCTAGCAGGTTGTGATCGCTTAACAATCGCGCCTGCCCTGATGCAAGAATTAGAAGACAGCACTGATGAGCTGCCAACTAAACTGGCACCTGAATCTGCGGCTTCTGAGCAAGGCAAACTTTCTATGAGCGAAGCTGAGTTCCGCTGGATGATGAACGAAGATGCCATGGCTACAGAGAAGCTAGCTCAAGGTATCCGCAGCTTTACAGCTGATCAGGTCAAGCTAGAGAAGCTTCTTCTAGCGGTATAAAACACCCCTACTCAAATAGCTAAAAGCCCTCAGTAGAGAAAACCTACTGAAGGCTTTTTCTTTATTAATCAATATCCTGTCTATACTGATTTCTATGCCACCCTCAATTTTGGCTGAGGAGATCAGATATGGATACCGTTGTACTCCCCTACCCTAAGCTCATGCTGTTTGACTGGCATGGCACCCTTGTCGATACCCACGGCGCAATGTATCAAGCCATCGAAGAGATGCTTGCTCAATTAGACGAGCTAAATCTCACCCGACACATTCTGCCCGAAGAGAAAGCCAAAACAGAAGATGACGAAAAGCTCATCCGCTATATCCGTATCTATCGACATCTGCATCCACGCGTTTTAGCAGAACAACGCATATCCAGAACCGATGTATTTGAGGTTTTGTTTGGCAATAACGATGAAGCTAATGCTATTGCTCACAAAGCTTACAATGACTGCTATCGAAACCACTACGGCAGCGTTAAGCCTTTCCAAGCAGGTATGTATGAGTACCTCACTTATCTAAAGAAATTAGGTATTAAGATCGGTGTTGTGACCAACCGTAGTCGTGAATTTCTAGAACCCGAATTAGCGGCTGTAGAAAATGGCCGTTGGAAAGAGTTATTTGATGTCACACTTTGCGGCGATGAGATGCTGCACTATAAACCCGCGCCTAGCTCGATGATTCAGGCGAGTAAATCAGTCGATGAACTCGCCGACCAGCACCTCTGGTATGTAGGCGATAGCGTTACCGATATGATGACAGCTACTAAGGCTGGCGTGACACGAGTCTTTTATAACGGCGCGCTGTGGAGCCCTCACTGGTTCGAACAAGTCTTTGCTGAAACGGCTCATCATCAATACGATCCAGATATTATCATTGATGATTTTGACGAGTTATTAGATCTCGTTTTACAAAGCCGCAATGGCATTACCACCCCAGAATTGGTACAGCAACGCCCCCCCCGACTACCTCCAAGAAAACCACAACCACAGAGGGAAGAACCTGACTGGCATCCTGCTGTCGTGAATCTAACCTACCCTAAAGTTGTTCTATTTGATTGGCATGCCACTCTTGTAGATACTCTGGATGCTATGTATCACGCAGTGGATGATATGCTCAAAGACCTTCGTAATATGGGTCTGCTTGAACATTTAGTAGATTCTGCAAAGTGTAAATCCCCCGATGATCAACGACTTGTACAATATGTCCGTGAAAATTTAAGCCTACACCCAAAAATAAAACTCGACCGCAAGATATCCAGAACCGATATCTTCGAGATCCTCTTTGCCGACAATGAAGTTGCTAAGAAAGTCGCTCACAAAGGTTTTACTGAGCATTACCGAAAATATTACGGAACAGCCCTGCCCTTTGAACCCAAAGTTAGGAATATGCTAGAAGGCCTGAGAAAACTGGGATTGACCGTTGGCGTCATCACCAATCGCGATCGCGAATTCTTTATTCACGAACTCAATACGGTCGATGATGGTTGGGCGCATCTATTTGATACCGAAATTTGTGGCGATGATACGGTCCAGCGCAAACCTCACACTGACCAGATATTAAAAGCCGCAGACAATCTAAATTGTGATCTAGGCATGGATATCTGGTACGTCGGAGACAGTACAACCGATGTGATTGCCGCTAAATCAGCCGGGATCACCAGTGTCTTCTTTAACGGCGCTCAGTGGGATCAGCCTTGGTTAAATAAAATATTCCCGGGGAATGAACGCTACCCTTATAAACCTGACGTAGTCGTAAATGACTTTTCAGAATTTTGGGCACTGATTCTATCTTGCAGAAAGCAGTGTAGGACTACCGAACAATAGCTAATGCCTTTAACGACTAATTATTTCTTTAACACCAATTAAAAAATTAAAAAAATCATATAGTTAGTCTTGCATCTCAACAGGGTAAACTATAGTTTATGGTAGTAGTATTACTGCGCATGTATTTTTCAATCCAATTGAAAAACATTCTCTTAACGGTTTGATAACACAAGCTAAACTTTTACAGCTAGGTGCAACTTTAGCTCCATTTACCATGAGCTAAAACACTTCTGTTAGTGCTTTTCCGCAAATGAAAGCTATCAAAAGCAATCTAATGAAACGTTGGATTCCTAGGCTCCTGCATAATCAAGCATCAAGGAGACCCAAGTGTCACATTTAAATAAGGTTCTTTACTGCTGCATTTCAATAACAACTCTATTGATATTAAGCCTCGCAGCAAAAGCTGAAACGCTTCCTGTTGATTTAAAAGTAATTGACGTCCCTATAAATTATTCGCTGGGCTTAGCATTCCCTAGCGGGAACGTATACAACTACCCTGTAGTTAAGGATGCGGGGATAGGTACTGTTAGAATCACTGCTTCCTGGGGGAAAATTCAACCTGAAGAAGGCACATTTGAGTGGCAAGGGATGGATGCGCGCATCAAAGCTCTTCAACAATTAAACCTTAAGCCATTCATTACCTTTGAATCTAATGCACCTTGGGCTACTCATCCTGACACTCACCATATAAGAAACGGAGCACCCTTAGATTTAAATCAATGGATTACTTTCGTAGAAGCGGTAGTAGAACGCTATAACTTTGACGGGTATTCCGACGCTCCTGAGTTAGAAGCACCAGTGGAGTATTACCAGGTAGCTAACGAATGGATAAGCGATCAAAACAAGTCAGGAGGCTGGGCAAGCTCAACTGAGTATTTAATTGATCATATAAACGCAACATATAATGCTGTTAAACGCTTTGATTCTGATGCCACATTCGTTTTGGGAGGCATAGCGGCGTTTAACCTTGACGTTTTATTATTGGCTGAAGGAATCGAAAGCTTCACGGTACAACAAAGATGGGGCACATTTTCCAGTACAACTATGGATTATGAAGACACCCAAACTGAATACATACAAGGAATAATTAATCATCACTTTAGAGAAGTGCTTTTCCATAGCCAGTATGATTACGCAGATGCTCATTTGTACGGACCACAAGAGAGGGATAAGTCTCGAATAGACATTCTCGCGGAAGAAACAAATTTATCAACGGATAAAATTATTTCGGCTGAGTGCGGTGGCCCCTCCCTAGACTATGAGGACAATTACAGTGATGAAAACCATTTTCACGCCGTTATTGATCGTAATTTAAATATATTGGCATCAGGAGCTAAATTCTGCCTCTGGTTTGGCCTAGGTGAAGCAATGTCAACAACTTGGGGAAATCAAAAGGTTCCACTATTCGATAAAAACAACCAAGCAAAACCAGGCTACTATGCTTATAAACTATTAGCGTATTTGTTTGATGGCCAAGAGTCTATCCATGTAGAAGTATTAACCGATCTATCATCTCCGGCATTTAAAATATCGTTCCCAACAAATCCTGACAAAGCTGATATATATATTGGCTTACCCAGCACACAAAGTGAGTTAATTGCAAAATCTGGTGAGAGTTCGTTTGATCTTTTATGCATTAATGCTCTGAATAGTGAGGGCTTTATTACCATTGGGGCAACCAATTATGTGACTTGTAATCACAGCGTAATCGCTTTAGGTGCAAAACTTCCTTCAATGTATGAATAACCAATAAACGCAAAATAGACGAATGCTATTTTGAGTTTACTTGGTTAGGAAAAATCCAAACAAAAGCCAAGACAACTGCAATCAGACTAGCCAAAGCAGATACAGAGAAAGTGGTGAAAGAACCAAAATCATCCCATAACAAGCCACTGACATAAGCACCAAGTGCGCCGCCCAAGCCAAATCCTACGCTAGAGAATAAGGCTTGTCCCTGCCCATGAGTTTTCTCGGTAAAGTATTGATGAACTAAAGCAATGCCAACGGCGTGAAGTGTGCCGAATGTTGCTGCGTGAAGCGTTTGGGCAAATAGCATAATCCATAAGTTTTCTGGGACTAGGCCTATCAGCCACCAGCGCACTACACAAAGCAGCAAGCTGACTAACATGATATTACGTATACCCCATCGCTGTATCATCCAATGCATATAAATAAAGATGATCACTTCTGCGATAACACCTACAGCCCAAAGCACCCCTACTTCTGATCGACTAAATCCAACATCAACCATCAATACGCTATAGAAGGTGTAGTAAGCCCCGTGGGCGAATTGAACTAAGAAGCAAATAATAAAAAAGACCATTACCTGCGGACGAAGCAACAACTGCATAAAACTACGATTATCCGCTGATATTTGGGCCGCATCTAATTGAGCAGTGGCTGGAGGGATAAACAGCGTGTTCAGCCAGATTAAAACCATTAACACCAAAAGAATCCAAGGCAACCAACGGATATCAATATTATCAAGTAAAGCGCCAAGGCCTGCGACCGTTACGATAAATCCGATCGATCCCCATAGCCGGATACGGCTGTAACGGGATTTTTCTTTACCAAGCTGACTTAAGGTTATCACCTCAAATTGAGGGAGTACTGCATTCCAGAAGAAGCTAAAACCTAACATCACCAGACCTATGCCTAAAGCGGTTGTTTGCCAGAAAATCCCAACAAACATTATGCAGGTCATTAACGCGCCAAATCGGACTATCTCGACACGCTTACCACTTTTATCAGCCATCCACCCCCATAAATTGGGCGCTACTATCCTGGACAATTGCAACAAAGCCATCAGTGAACCAATGGTCTGAGCATCAAACTGAAATGATTTTAGATAGAGGCTCCAGTACGGAACCAAAGCACCTAATAAGGCAAAATAGAAGAAATAAAATCCAGAAAGGCGAATATACTGATCGAACTGCGGCATAAGCTGATCTGTTCCTTTCTAGACTGATAAGAAGTAAAAAGCCGGTTCACCTAACGGCAACCGGCTATCGAGTAGACTAGATAACTATTTTAACTAGTAAGTTAACTAGATAGTACCGTTCGTCATCATGCCTCTTTTAAGGCATTTAATAAATATTGCGGAAGGCCAAAGCAACCTAAGTGCATCTGTGGATTGTAGTAACGGGTTTCGATTTCGCTGTTGTCATAGCGCTTTTGCAACTCTGCCAAATCGATAGATCGTAATGATTCATTATCGGAACCCCACGCTAAAGTCATTACACCACCAATATAAGTAGGTACAGCTGCGGTGTAGAAAGATTGGTCTTTGAAGTACGGGCTTAAACGACGGCGTGTCGTAATCACTTCATCTTGCTGTAGGAAAGGCACACCATTCTGTGCGACAAAAATACCGCCGTCTGTCAGTAAGTTCTTACATCCTTCGTAAAAACGGCTTGAGAACAGAACTTCACCTGGGCCTACAGGGTCTGTGCAGTCAGAAATGATAACGTCGAATTTTTCATCTGTTTGATTAACGTACTCAACACCATCAGCAATCACTATATTGGCACGTGGATCTTCAAAAGCACCTGCTGAGTGATTTGGAAGATATGTTTTACACATATCGATTACTGCTTGATCGATCTCTACTTGCGTAACATGCTCTACCGATTGGTGACGACATACTTCACGCAAAATGCCGCCATCACCTCCGCCGATGATCAAAACGCGTTTTGCATTTCCATGCGCTAAGATCGGTACATGCGTTAGCATTTCATGGTAAACAAATTCATCTCTCTCCGTCGTTTGAATAATTCCGTCCAACGCCATGACAGTGCCATAAACTGGATTACGGAAAATAATCAGATGCCAAGAATCCGTTTGTTGCTCGAACAACACTTCCTCTACATCAAATTCCTGACCGTAGCCTTTATGGAGTGTTTCTTTGTATAAATTTTCTTTTAAAGACGTTGTCACTTGCTTTACTCGCTAACTAACGAAAAAAGGGGTAGCACTGCTAAACGCACTACATTAATTTAGAGTATAAACCTAACTTCGCAGGCCTTAAATTTTGGCCGCATTTATACCCTGAAAAAGGTAAAAAACAAAGCATTTCCACACTATCTAGAGCACAAAAATCCCACATCATTCAACACCGCTATTTCGTGGAATTTAACCCATTTATTGGACTAACATTTTCATTCAACCCTAATAACATTTTTGATCAAGCAATCAGAAATAAATTTATTATTTGCTCCTTTATCCATTTTATGAACTTTTTTTTACAACATTAGAATCTACCGAATCACGCTCCAGCCCCTACAACCAAAGGCCTAGCGCCAAACTACAACCAAAGTCTAATTTTACTACCATTTTCGTTGTATTCTTCTAAGTTTGTTAGGAACTGGAATTTTTACCTACGCTTACTACAACAGATAACAAAAACAAGACAGTTTTGCGGCGTATATAGCCTCAGAAAGGATGGAGAAACATAATGAAATTACTTACCTCGGTTGTTGCTACAGGTATGGCACTTGGTTTAGCTTTTGGTGCTCAGGCAGGCACTTTAGAAGATGTACAAAAAAGAGGCAGCGTATCTTGCGGGGTAAGTACTGGCCTTGCAGGTTTTTCTCAGAAAGATGAGAACGGTACTTGGAGCGGTCTTGATGTAGACGTATGTCGTTCTGTTGCTGCTGCTGTTCTAGGTGACGCAAGCAAAGTTCAATACAAGCCTCTTACAGCTAAAGAGCGTTTCACCGCACTTCAGTCTGGTGAAATCGATATTCTTTCTCGTAACACTACTTGGACTCACACACGTGATACCTCTCTAGGTCTTAACTTTGCTGGCGTAAACTATTATGACGGTCAAGGTTTCATGGTTTCTAAAGACCTTGGCGTAAAAAGTGCGCTAGAACTAGACGGTGCAGCTGTATGTATCCAAGCAGGTACAACAACTGAACTTAACCTTGCAGACTACTTCCGTGCCAACGGCATCAGCTACAAAGCAATCACATTCGATACTTCTGACCAAACACGCTCTGGTTTCGAAAGCGGTCGTTGTGACGTCCTAACATCAGACCAATCTCAATTATACGCTCTACGTATAGGCCTAAAAGATCCTTCAGCAGCGATGGTACTGCCAGAAGTTATCTCTAAAGAGCCGCTAGGACCTGTTGTTCGTCAAGGTGACGATGCATGGTTTAACGTGGTTCGCTGGTCTCTAATGGCGATGGTTGAAGCTGAATTCCTAAAAATCGACAGTGCTTCTGCTGATAAAGCGAAAACAGAAGGAAATCCTTCTCAGAAACGCCTAATGGGTTCTGAAGGCGATGCAGGTCAAAAACTTGGCATTCCTGCTGATTGGGCATACAACATTGTGAAGCAAGTAGGTAACTACGCTGAAAGCTTTGAGCGCAATGTAGGTCAGGGTTCTCCGCTTAAAATTTCCCGTGGTCTAAACGCCCAGTGGAACCAAGGCGGTATCATGTACTCTTCACCAGTACGCTAAGGAAGGATCAAACAGAGGGGCATTTTTCATGCCCCTCTGCTATTTTTACTTATAACCTTCTGAAGATAAGTGCTTAATTATGTCTGAAAAGCCACAGGTGACGTCATCACCCTCCTTCTTCAACAACCCTAGAAACCGTTCAATTATTTACCAGCTGCTGTTACTAGCAGGTTTGGGGTATTTCTTTTACGGTATTATTTCTAACACGCTGGCTAACTTAGAAGCCCGCGGTATCAAAAGCGGTTATGACTTCCTGTTTACGACTGCCGGATTCGATATTCTAATGTCGTTGGTGCCATACGATGCAACGCATACTTATGGTCGTACATTTATTGTCGGTTTATTAAATACTATTCTTGTTTCGACAATCGGGATCATTCTTTCGACGATCGTTGGCTTTATTATGGGGGTTGCGCACTTCTCTCATAACTTACTGATCAGAAAGCTGGCTGTCGCTTATGTAGAAACTTTCCGAAACATCCCACTACTACTTCAGATTTTCTTCTGGTATTTCGCAGTATTGGCAGCACTACCAAGTGCTCGTCAAAGCTTGAGCCTTGGGGAAGTGATCTTCTTAAACGTTCGCGGCCTCTACTTCCCAGGACTAAATGCTGAAAGTGGTGCAGGTATTGTTTATGGTGCGATTGCTGCTGCCATTGCCTCTATCTTTATCCTCAAGCGTTGGGCGAAGAAACGTCAAGATGACACCGGCCAGCAGTTCCCAGTATTACAAGCTAGTTTGGCTATTCTGTTTGTTTTACCTCTTGTTGCCCTATTTGCAGCAGGCGTACCGTTCACTTGGGACTTCCCTGAGCTTAAAGGCTTTAACTTCCGAGGTGGTGTAACGGTTATTCCTGAACTGATGGCACTTGCCTTAGCACTTACGGTTTATACCGGAGCATTTATTGCGGAAGCAGTAAGGGCGGGTGTTCAAGCAGTACCTCATGGTCAAACAGAAGCAGCACGTAGTATCGGCTTAAAAGAGAGCAAGATCATGAAGTTGATCGTTGTTCCTCAAGCCATGCGCGTTATTGTGCCTCTGCTTAACAGTGAGTATCAGAGCCTAGTTAAAAACTCGACTCTGGCAACAGCGATAGGCTATCCCGATCTATTCACCGTATTTGTTGGCACGACACTTAACCAAACAGGTCAGGCGATCGAGATCGTATTTATGACAATGGCGGTTTATTTTGTCGTTAACATGTCCATTTCTTTTGTTATGAACCGCTTCAATGCAAGCGTTTCTCTGACTGAACGTTAATCGGGAGTGATGAAATGAAAGAATTTAAACCACTACCCGATCAACCAGCACCGCGTGATACTGTAGGTCCAATTCATTGGATCAGAGATAATTTCTTTGACTCAATATCCAATTCGATTGCAACACTACTTATCCTTGCAGGTTTAGTGACGGTAATTCCTCCTCTGGTCGATTGGCTATTTATCTCGGCCAATTGGGCTGGCGCTACTCAAGACGCTTGCACAAAAGATGGTGCATGTTGGGTATTTGTAAAAGCTTGGTCGAAGCAGTTCTTCTATGGTAGCTACCCTGCCGAAGAAATTTGGCGTATCAATGTCTGTTTAATTGCCCTAGTCGGTATCATAACCGCATCTAATATGCTGAGTAAGGAACTGCGCAACAAGGTCGCTATTCCTCTTTTCTTAGCACTACCTTTCCTGTCTATTTTGATTTTGGATGGTAGCTGGATCGGTTTGGAATATGTTTCCACTGATTACTGGGGCGGTTTCTCACTGAACGTTTTACTGGCGGCTGCGAGTATTATCGTTGCCTTCCCATTAAGCTTTTTATGGGCTTTGGGACGACGTTCTGATATGCCTTTTATAAAAAGTGTGAGCATTGTACTGATTGAGTTCTTCCGTGGTGTACCCGTTCTGGCTCTGTTCTTTATGGGTTCAGTAATGTTGCCACTATTTTTCCCTGAAGGAACAAATGTAGATAAGCTCGTTCGTGTATGGATTGTGCTTACGCTCTTTATGTCTGGTTATATGGCTGAGGTTTTCCGAGGCGGTTTTCAGGCTGTCCCTAAAGGGCAGTACGAGGCAGCGGATTCACTGGGTCTAGGCTTTTGGCAAAAAACCTTGCTGATCATCCTACCTCAAGTCATCAAGATCTCTATGCCAAACATTCTGGCAACATTTATCATGCTCTTCAAAAATACGACGTTCTTATTGATCATCGGTATCTTTGAAATGTTGAGTACTACTCAAACAGCACTTGCTAATTCAAGTTGGTTAGGCGGTCATTCTACTGAAGGTTACCTTTTTGTAGCCATAGTCTTCTGGATCTGCTGTTTCAGCATGTCCATGATCAGCGCATCAATTGAACGTAAACTCGACACAAGCCATAAGAACTAAGAGGTTTTCCTTGTGAGCATAGAACACGAACAACGTATCGAAAACAACGACGATATCATCGTTATCAAGGACCTCAACAAATGGTATGGCGAGTTCCACGTATTAAAAGATATCAACCTACGCGTTAAAAAAGGCGAGCGTATAGTTATCTGTGGCCCTTCCGGCTCAGGTAAGTCAACTATGACTCGCTGCATTAACCGACTGGAAGAGTTTCAACGAGGTTCTCTTACCGTAAACGGTGTAGAGATGATTGAAGATGTGAAGAATATCGAAGCTATCCGCCGTGAGGTAGGTATGGTATTCCAACACTTCAACCTATTTCCTCATCTAACTATTCTAGAAAACCTAACGCTAGGACCTATCTGGGTTCAAAAGAAGCCTAAAAAAGAAGCTGAAGCAATCGCGATGAAGTATTTGGAAAGGGTTAAAATTCCTGACCAAGCGAATAAATTTCCAGGCCAGTTATCAGGTGGTCAGCAACAGCGTGTAGCTATCGCTCGATCCCTGTGTATGAACCCTGAAATTATGCTTTTCGATGAACCAACATCTGCGCTTGACCCTGAGATGATCAAGGAAGTGCTAGACGTAATGATCGAGCTAGCCGAAGAAGGCATGACGATGCTTTGCGTAACCCACGAGATGGGCTTCGCTAAGAAGGTTGCTGACCGTGTAATCTTTATGGATGCAGGTGAAATTGTGGAACAAAATACCCCAGAGGAGATCTTCCACAATCCACAAACAGATCGTTTACAGCTGTTCCTAAGCCAGATATTGGATCACTAATAGCCAATACCTAATAAAAACGAACTTTCCAGCGAAAGCAAAGCCGCTTACCTGTGTTACAGCTAAGCGGCTTTTTTTATTTTAATAATTTACTCTACAGGTTCCCCAGCTTCATCTTCTTCAACCATTTCAGTTTCCTGCAGAGCATCATTTACCCAAGCCTGAAGAGCGGGATGTTGTAAAACTGTCTGCATATAAGCAGAGGATTGCGGTGATAGCTCAATACCGTAAGTTACAAAACGCAAAACAGCTGGAGCGAAAAACACATCAACAATCGTAAAACTGCCAAATAACCAAGGCCCTGAATGTTGATGCGTAGCTCTTAATTCTGCCCAAAGAGCATCCATTCTTTGAATATCTTGCTGTGCTGCTGGGCTTAGCTCTATTTTACGTTTAGCTCGGCAGTTCATCGGCATCTCGTTACGTAACGCGTTAAAGCCAGAGTGCATTTCACTGACGATAGCTCGTGCTTTGGCCCGTTCAGACATATCACTCGGCCATGCAGCACCTTCTAGATAGCGCTCATTAACATACTCGCAAATAGCGAGAGAGTCCCAAACATTCAATTCACCATCGAGCAATACAGGCACTTTAGCTACGGGAGTATGCTGCTTTAACGTCTCATAAAATTCATCAGTGAAGAGGTTTATTTTAAGTTCATCAAATTCGACCTCAAAAGCTTTGAGCATCAACCAAGCTCTTAATGACCAAGACGAGTAGTTTTTATTCCCAATTATTAACTGCATAACATCCTCCGTATCTAGACCTAAGATTGTGGCAACTTGCTTTCTATCTGACTAACGAATAGTTTTGATAGCTCCTATTCGAAATATTGATGGATGACCCCTGTATGGATATAGATGCACTTCGCAGCTTTATCGCTTTTGTTGATACTGGAAGTTTTACTCGCGCGGCTAAACAGACCTTTCGTACGCAAAGTGCAATCAGCATGCAGATGAAAAAATTAGAAGAGGAAACAGGCCATAGCCTATTTACCAAAGAAGGGCGTAACCTTTCTTTAACCGACCAAGGCCAAGAACTGGTCAGTTATGCTCGAAGACTTATCGCTTTGCATGATGAAGCTATTGGACACTTTTCCATTACCCAAGCACAAAGACCATTAAGAATTGGATGCCCTGATGATTATGCGGAATCGGTTCTCCCACAACTATGCCAGCTTATCAGCGAAAGAATCCCAGATTTAAATTTTAATATTGAATGCAATTGCAGCAGTAAATTACGTTCAATGCTGGATTCGGGTGAATTAGATATCGCCATTCTTACCCGGGCGCCAGATGGCGACGAAGGCTTTGTACTTAAACATGACACCGGCGTATGGGTACATGGAGGTTATCCAGCACTGCTAGAGCAATCGCCACTGCCTTTGGTGTTATTTGAACCAGATTGTAAATTTCGAACCACAGCTGTTGATGGCTTAGAAAAGCAAGGGGTCGATTATCGTTTAGTTTGCGCTTCTTCCAGTTCAACTGCACTCAAGGGATTATTAAGAGAAGGCATAGGTATAAGCGCTATGGCGACTTCTAGCATTAGTAAAGATCTAGTGATCATTGATGAGAAACGCTTACCCCCTCTACCCTCTGTCGATATCGTTCTAGCGATCGCTCCTCGACCGCATCCTATGTTTGGCTCAGCTGTAGCGACGGAATTGAGTACAATTTTGTTAGAACAGAGCGAAAAAGCTACAACGCTTTAGCATAACGCTCTTTTAAGATAGCAACGCGCTCAACATAGGCTTTAGTTTCAGCATAGGGAGGCACGCCATTATAGCGTGTCACCGCTCCTGGGCCGGCATTGTAAGCTGCTGTACTTAGGGTGAGATCACCAGAGAAGTTCTGTAATAGCTGGGCTAGATACTTAGTCCCGCCCTCAATGTTTTGATTGGCATCCATGCTATTTGTAACCCCAAGATCTTTCGCTGTCGCCGGCATTAGTTGCATCAGACCTTGCGCCCCTACCCGAGAGACAGCATTAACTCGGAAAGCCGATTCAGCATGAATGACTGCACGGACCAAGGCTTCATCAACGCCGTATTTTTTCGACATCTCTTTAACTTGATCACTATGTGCATTCAAATTTAAAGGCGTGGTGTGCCAATTAACAGTTGAAGCTACACCACATGCAAAACAATCAAACCTCAGAACTTCAAATCCTATATTCAACGGTCTTTGATCTGAGAATGACAATACCCCGTCATCATTACGGTACTTATAAACTTTTTTGAGTGAAGAGGAGCTTTTATTGGTGTAGTTAACCTTCCTCTGCTTATCGCTAAGGTTGGTATATTCGACCCGTCCATCTGGGTGCACAATTTTCCGAATTTCGCCCGCAATAAGATTTACTGGCGTTAGCGAAACGAAAACACCAATAATCGTTAAAACTGCGGTTGAAGCCGTAGCTTTCCATATCTTCATAAACAGCAGTTTAGCAGCTATTAATCCCGGAGGTTAACCCTTCGCCATCACAGCTCTTTAGGGGGAAGAATTAATGAGGAAAACAGCAACCCTGTCACCAGCGCGATAGCAACAAAGCTCATGCTAAATGCCGTATCGATCCCTTCAAGCACATTCTTTTCAACCATAAGGGAGAGGCTCTGAAAACCAACACTTCCCGGTACCAGTAAGATAATACCCGGCATTAACATGACCGCTCGGGTAATCCCTGAAATACGCTCAAACAAGTTCGCTACCAAGCCTGTAATAAATGCGCCAATAAAAGCACCTAAGACCTGACCAAATAGCTGAGCCCCATACCAGGTTGCTGCAAAAGCAATACAACCACCTAGTACCACCCAATGCATATCAACTGGACGGCTCTGGAAAAGAAAGCACAGCCCGATGCCTGCATAGGCGATTGATAGCCATAGACTCCAGTCAGGCAGATACCATTCAAAGGTCACAGGTTGTGCTGGAAACAAGCCTGTTCCAATAGCATTACCAATGGCTACGCCAAAGCCTATCTGTAAGAATATAGTACCGGCATAAACCAATCGTGCTGTGCCCGAAACCATATTTTGCCGAGCCAACTCTGCTACTGCAGTGGTCAACGGCAAACCGGGGACTAACACAATCACCCCTGCAACTGTTGCAATATAGGGAGATGACAGCCACCCTAAACTAGCAACAAAATTGGCCACTAAAGCCGACAAAATCGCCGATAACGTCGGAAATAGATATTTAAGTGAATCAGTTTTTAAAAATTTAACCGCGATAAGTGCTGTGAGCATGCCGATAAAAAAAGCCACCAGCATCTCAGCTACAGCACCCCCTAAAAGGTGAGCGATACCTGCTGATAGCAACGCAAATCCAGCCATCTGACCTTTAACGCCAAACCTTGCACCTGAGTTAGAAATAGCTTTAAGTTGATGAGCACCTTCTGACACCTTGATAGATTCAGACATGACATCCCGAACCACCGTATTTACTTGGATCTGCCTCTCAAGGTTTACTTCGCCTTGATCTACACGGAAAACATAGGTTTTAGGCTCAGGCTCTTCTGGGTGTGAGAAGCTCATTATAAGGTTTGTAGGCTGCGCTAAACACTGAACACCAAAACCAAGGGTCTCACCCACTCGTTTCATCGTATTTTCTAGCTCATAAGCCGTCATCCCATAGGTGTGCAGAGCTTTGGCTAAGCGCAGCATAAAACCCACCGGCAAGGTTCTTGGCGGAAAGTTTGGCTGTTTATCTAATGAGTAATGATCAAGTAGATCAAACGACATAACGGCTTTGAATCCTCTATAGCCCTAAAACAAAAAAGGATAAATTATCGCTAATTTATCCTTTCCTAGATTCGATTGGCGAATTTTAATATCAGGTGATAACAGGTATCTCAGATTTAACATCTGCGTTTTGTGCTCGATCACGGAGTAAGTGATCCATCAACACAATTGCCATCATCGCTTCGGCAATTGGTGTTGCTCGAATACCCACGCAAGGGTCATGACGACCTTTCGTCACAACTTCAATCTCTTCACCGCGACTATTAATACTACGGCCCGGCAGACGCAAACTAGAAGTCGGTTTCAAGGCAATATGCGCAACGATATCTTGACCTGTAGATAAACCACCTAAGATACCACCCGAATGATTCGACAAGAAACCTTCAGGCGTCATCTCATCCCTGTGCTCCGTGCCTTTCTGTGAGACACAATCAAATCCATCACCAATCTCAACACCTTTTACAGCGTTGATGCTCATCAACGCATGAGCAAGGTCAGCATCAAGTCGATCGAAAATCGGCTCACCTAAACCAACAGGTGCGCCTGAAGCCACTACAGAGATTTTAGCACCTACAGAGTTACCCTCTTTTCGAAGCGCATCCATATAAGTTTCCATCTCAGACACAGCTTCGGCATCTGGAGAGAAGAATGGATTGTTAGGTACTTCATTCCAATCGAAGTTAGCTTCGTTAATTGCAATCGGACCTAATTGAGATAGGTAACCTTTAACTTCGATACCTTTAGACGCTAGATACTTTTTCGCAATAGCACCTGCTGCAACACGCATAGCAGTTTCACGCGCAGATGAACGGCCGCCACCACGATAATCACGGAAACCATATTTATGCGTGTAAACGTAGTCAGCATGGGCTGGACGGAACGTCTCTTCGATATTGGAGTAATCTTTAGAACGTTGATCGGTGTTTTTGATCAGCAAGCCAATTGGTGTACCAGTAGTTTTACCTTCGAAAACACCTGATAAAATCTCTACTTCATCAGCTTCACGGCGCTGAGTTGTATGACGAGAAGTACCTGGCTTACGGCGGTCTAAATCTAACTGTAGGTCAGCTTCAGAAAGCTCGATGCCTGGAGGGCAACCATCAACAATACAGCCAAGAGCCTTACCGTGGCTCTCACCAAATGTAGTGACTGTAAACAGCTTACCGTAACTATTTCCTGACATCGCAGTATTCCATCCAAAACGTTCTTAAAAATTCAGGGCGGGATTATACCAAACAATCCCGATGTTGGCGCAGTTCCTTAGCAGTAATCGCAAACACACCATTACCGCCGCGTTCAAACTCTAACCAAATGACCGGAATCTGTGGGTATTTCTCCATCATATGCACTTCACTATTACCTACCTCAACCACCAAAAGGCCATCTTCAGTTAGATAATCATTTGCTTGCGCAAGAATCTGACGTGTAATATCCAATCCATCAGGGCCAGAACCCAACGCTAGTTCTGGCTCATGATCGTATTCCTCCGGCATTGAAGCCAAATCGCTTTCGTCCACGTAAGGAGGATTACTCACAATCAGATCATACTTCTTACCCTGTAAGTTAGAAAACAGATCACTTTCAATAGCTTGAACACGATCACCCATTTCATGTTTCGCTATATTGATGTTAGAAACATCGATAGCATCAGAAGAGATATCGGCCAAATCAACTTCCGCTTCTTCGAAGGCATAAGCACAAGCTAAACCAATACAACCACTACCTGTACAGAGGTCCAAAACACGTTCAACCGGACCGTCTCGCAGCCATGGACTAAATTGATTCTCAATCAACTCAGCAATAGGTGATCGCGGAATTAGCACTCTCTCATCGACAAAGAAAGGTAATGAGCAGAACCAAGATTCGCCAATAATGTAAGGCAAGGGTCTACGCTCTACTGCGCGTTGATGAATAAAAGAGATGACCCGCTCTTTTTCTTCCTCAGTAAGGCGACCATCTAAAACTGCAGAGTTAACATCCCATGGAAGATAAACTGCACCTAATACGAGCTGAGTGGCCTCATCCCACGCATTATCAGTGCCATGACCGAAATAGACCTTATGTTGCGCAAATTGACTCATCGCATAACGGATGTAATCGCGTAAGCTGTGCAACTGGTTAGTAATAGAGTTTGAAGTTAAAGCTTGCTGGCTCATTCAGTCTGGACCGATATTTTGTTAAATTTAAAGGGCAATATTAATAAAACTCGCACAGGAACACCATGAAAGACCCCCGTGAGAATGAAGACATCGATTTTATGTCTGCAATGGAGGGCGTAACCCGCCATAAGCACGACAAAGCTGATACTCAAATAAAGAGATCAAAGAGTGATCTTCATAACAAGCAATACCGTCGCCAAGCTGCTATTCAGCAGGAAGATAAGGTCATCGATGGTTTATCCGATGAAGCAGTGGAGCTGGTGGAATCAAGCGAGGAGCTTTTATTTGCGAACCCTGGGGTACAGTTTCGTGTTCTAAAACGCCTGAAACAAGGGCATATCCCTTGGGAACAGGGTTTAGATCTTCACGGATACACAGTTGATCAAGCCCGCGATCAGCTCAGTAAATTTATTTTTGAAGCGAGAAGAAACAAAGCGAGATGCGTCATTGTCGTGCACGGCAAAGCGCATTCATCAGAAAGCCAGCAGGCAATGATCAAGTCTTACGTTAACGAGTGGTTAAAACGCCTAAACGGAGTACTCGCATTCTGTTCCGCACAGGCAAAAGATGGCGGCGCAGGAGCCCTTTACGTTTTGCTTAAACGCGATAAATAGCTAATTGATCGGATCACCGTTTTCTAACGCTTCCAATCTATCTCGCGTTGCAAGCCGCCCATACTCGATGGCCTCTGTTGCACGATGAAACTCATAAAAGCTACATAGGTCTTTAGGAATACGCACAAGTAAATCAGGCGGGTAACCGGCAATTTTATATTCAGCTAAACTCGCCTGCATCACCTCCACAGAGTTAAGTAGGACATCCATACGCCCCCCGATCTCTGTCGGCTGATCGGCAGTAACCTCTTCACTGCCTTCAGCAGCATTCGCATCCAGCATATGCCATTCATCACTCATACCGCTGCGTTTTAAGTACTGATTACTTGGTAGCTGCAAATGACTATGGTTTGAATCCCCTGTATTCAAATCTACCGCAATAATAAGATCAGCTTGAGCAGCAACAACGGGGATGATTGGAAGAGGGTTTAGTATACCACCATCAACCAGCACTCTCCCCTCTTTGACGACGGGAGTAAATAAACCTGGAACAGCAACGGACGCACGAATGGCGTCAAGTAGTGGGCCTTTTTGGTACCAAACTTCTTTTTGATGAGCTATATCAGCAGCCACAGCTGTAAAATCAATCTCAAAATTTTCGATATTAGGCGAACCTAAAATTTCAGCCAACTGCACAAATATTTTGTCGCCACGAATAGCCCCTCGTGACAGGGTAAAATCTAATAACCTAACCACTCTCATCCAGTTGAGGCTGGTTACCCACTCTTTATATTCGTTTAATTTCCCGGCAGCGTGCATTCCTCCCACTAAGGCACCCATTGAGCTTCCTGAGATAGATACGATCTCATATCCTCGACGCTCTATCTCTTCAATCGCTCCGATATGGGCATATCCTCTCGCTCCACCACTACCAAGAACTAATGAGACTGTTGCCATAATGACCTCCTAAGCACTGAAAGCCAGGAAAATTAAGTTAGCGTTCGATCTCCTTTGAGCTTATTAAAGCTCTTCTTTATAAATCATGATTGTTACATCACCCGTTTTTGACTTTGTTCCAAAAGCTCCAACGGGGTGTACATTCACTTGCTGAGCCAAAACGCCATTAGTGATTAACTTCGCTTTTAACTGATTACCCTGTTCCAGGGCGCTATTAAGTTTTTCCTGATAGGAACCAGCTGTAAAATCGGCAGAAACAATCCAAATTTTTTGCTTAGGTGTATTTTGAATGAAGGCTAAAAGTTTTTGGAAGCCTTCGTCAGTATCAACATACTCTTGAACCAACTCACTCTTATCTGAAACAGAACGATCAGAAGCCATTTCCAAAACATCTAATCGTAAATAAACTTTTTTGTTGCCTCTCTGGACTGAATACAAAGCGAAGTAACGTTGATTAAGCTTGAAGCTAGCTACTCGTTGAGTGGTGTCAATACCGTATAATCTCGAATACTTAAAAATGGTATTCGCCCATTGATTACTGCTACCGCATGCCCGCCCCTGACAATTAAATTGCTCGACTGCTCCCTGCTCCTCTAACTGCGCTGAGAAAAATTGGAATGCTTCACCGGAGGAATGATTTTGAGGAATGCGGTAGGTCAGTTGAAACAATTTACCGTTTAAACGCTCTTCTTTTTCAGGGGCAATAACGCCATTAATTTTCTCCAAGCCGCCCAAAACGAAACGATAATCCGCGTTTTCTATCTCTTTATACTGAACAATGGTAGATCGAGGAAAGCGCTCAAATAAGCCATAGTCACGACTTCCTCTAACATCGGAAGCAGACTGAACATTCATTGATAAAATTAAAAACAAACAAGGTACTAAAAAACGCATTCAATACTCCTGAAAACGTAAAGCCAATAATAGAGTTTAGGCCCATTGATTAATACGTTCAGCTAACAATTTCGCTGGATGAGGCTCTAAGTGCAAATGATGCCCTCCTTCCATATCAATCACTTCAGCATGAAAGAAATCACCTAACCAAGGGTTAATGATGCTATCTGCTGCACCACTCGACCCTCTTATAACTATAGCTTCTGATTTTACGGATTTAATAAAAGACGAGATCTGTGAAAAACTAAATCGAACCAATGATGGCATCATCAATTTTGGATCATTACTCCAAATATAGCCCCTCTCTGTTTTTGATAGCCCTCGTTCTAACAAAGCCTCAGCCGCTTCTCTAGAAACTGGCCAACGACCATTAATACGCGCTTGAATTGCATCTTCGTAGCATGCATAAGGACGTAACGTTTTAGCAACCATCTTGCTGCGCTTAATAACGGCATCAGCAAATAACTGAGGTAAATATTCCTCTTCATAGAACAGCGGTGCCAAACCCTCTATCAACATTAAACGCTCAACCCTTTCAGGAAAGGCTCCAGCAAATAGCATCGCAATACTCGCCCCCATCGAATGCCCAATAAGACTTACTTTCTTAATCGAAAGCGCGTCTAAAACCGCGCAAAGATCAGTAACGTTATCCCAAATATAATAAGGCATTACATCTGGTCGATGGTCTGAACGCCCATGACCAATTAAATCTATTGCTATTAACCTTATACCTTTGAGATTTTTCGCTAGGCAATAAAAACTAGCTGCATTATCCAACCAACCATGTAATGCAACCACTGGAGTGCCATTAGGATCTCCAAATTCAATGACTGCTACGGTATAACCAGGAATCTGTATATTGAAGCTAACTTTTTTGAACATAGGTAGAAAAACACTATTAACGATAATCAGTTAGGTACTATAAACCGAAATTACGATAAGATCTCAGCTAAAGAAAGTAATTGGAACTAGCGAAACATGACTCTACGACTTGAACTGGAAAAGGATCCTTCCCTCAAAAAGCCACAAAAAGTCTTTTTTGTACTGTTTGGCTTAATGTTTCTAATTGCTCCTTTTTATTATCAACCCAATTTAGGCGGTGAAGGCTTAAATATTCCCCATAATAGCTCATTATGGATAGTAGCCTGCTGGATTATCGCCGCAGCAAGTTATATCGTTTTCAAAACACAACAACTGGTTTTGCCTAAGTTTTGGTTTCCCTTAGCTCTATTGCCCTTAGGTGCCGTTATAACCAGCTATATAGCAGACAATAACAATCCCACAGAGTGGCTAGTTAGGCTTTTAGTTATCAGTGGTGGATATGTATTTTTCATAGCGCTATTCCAATTTAAATTGAATGCTAAGCAACTAGAAAGAAGCCTATATATTCTCTTATCTATGGGGCTTATTGCGGCCTTTTATGGGATAGTTCAAGTTCTCGACATTCCTCTTTTGTTCAACATTGTCCCCAAAACAAATAAAACAATCGCTATAGGCATTTTTCAGCAAGTTAATGTTCAAGCTGCAATGATGGCTACCACATTAACTTTGGTGTTTTATCTTATAAGTCGCCCAGCATGCAGAAGCCTCCACCCCATAATTATTATTGCATTACATTTAGCTGCGTTAGCATCCAGTTATAACATAGCAATTAGTGGCTCAAGGGTGGGCGTGCTAGGCGTCACAATTGCTTTAACATTATTAGTTATTGGCCGTTGGAAAATTTTTGCAGCATCAAAAACAATTTTTATCAGTGTATTGATAAGTGCGCTCATTGGTGGATTTTTAGGAAGCCAGGGTCTTGGTTCTACTACTAAAAAGTTTGATCGAATAATGGGGCAAGATATCAGATGGAGCATTTACGAAATGTCTTGGGAGCTATACACAGAAGCTCCAATCTTCGGGCATGGCCTAGGTAGTTTTCAGAAAGTATTCCAAGATAAAAGAGCGGACCACCAAGAAAAAGGAATACACAACCTAGGTAAGTCCCCGAAATTTGGCCACCCACATAATGAATTTATCTTCTGGCTAATTGAAGGGGGAAGCTTCGCAATCGTTGGCATAATTGCAGCGAGCTTGTATACATTTATACAATTAATTCGGTTAGGTTGGCAAAGAGGCTTCGGTTATGCGGCACTACTTGTTCCTATAACATTACACACACAAGTAGAGCTACCTTTTTACATTTCAAATACACCTTGGTTCCTACTACTCGTTTTACTGTTTCTAGTTCATCAATTCAGTAAAAAAACATACTCAATGAGAGGGTTATCATTAACTGCTCGCCGAACAATACCTATTAGCACTACGATCATTGCATTAGTTTCAACAAACAGCCTAGTTCAAGCGCAAGTGGGAAATGCAGGGATACTGAACTACTTTAAGAGCGGACAAAAAAATCCTGCTTTACTTCAATCATCAATTAAATCTTCATATTTCGAAGATTACACAAGCTTTTTAATTCTGAGGAATAATATGTTTATGGGTATTTCGCAAAACAACCCTAAACATGCAATTACTTACGCGAATTGGGCTGAAGAGCAAATTAAGGTTAATCCGGCTTTGATCTACTACAGAAACTTAGCCATCGCCTATGACTATACGAATCGTAATAATGAGCGTGATAAGATAATGAAAATTGCGATGAGTACTTATCTGAATAATTTAGATCTGCAGCAGCTTAACCAGCAGTTTATGCAAAAAGATCTTAAGGATAAAAATAGTAGTGGCGCTACCAAACAGTTAGATACGTCGAACTAAACACCCAAGCCCAGCTGCTGGCCAATCAGCTTCCAGTTGGGCTATTTCACCACAATTAAATGCCGCAGGGTTATAAGCATTCCCTTCACAACATATAGCCTCTACATAAGAGATTAAGGGCATATGCGTAACCACGAGTGGGCAACGATTTTCAAAGTTCTCTAGAAAGGCTAAAGCATTCGCAGGATCAGATTCTGGCGTCCACAGCTCCGAAATAAACTGCTCAACCCCACCTAACTGCTGATTAACTATTTCCGCAGTCTGACAGGCTCTGACATAAGGGCTATGAATAACACAATCCACGCCTTTGAGATAAGATACAGCTGTCTTCAATCTTGACCTGAGCCTTTCCACGCCCTCAGGCGTTAGTTTACGCTGTGCATCAGATTCAGCAAAAAACTCGGCTTCACCATGCCGCATTAAGAAGAAATTCATTCGCCTTCTCTAGGCAAGACAAATTCAACATCAGTACTCTGCTCGCTCATCATCAGCATTTTTACAACTTGCGCGACAGGTGCATGGTTAAAAACAACTTCATATAAACCTGCAACAAGAGGCATATAAACACCCATTGCAGCAGCTTTTTCTTTGACGTGTTTAATCGTGTTAACACCTTCGGCAACTTGCCCTAAAGCCTCAACCGCTTCATCTAAGGTTTTGCCCTCACCTAAGGCATATCCAACGCGGTAGTTACGACTTAAAGGCGACATACAGGTCACAATCAAATCACCAACACCTGCAAGACCAATAAATGTCATGGGGTTTGCACCCATGCACACCGCAAATCGACTCATTTCAGCCAAGCTACGTGTCATTAACATACTCTTGGTGTTTTCACCCATACCAAGTGCAGCACTCAAACCCGCCGCAATCGCATAAATATTCTTCAGCGTGCCACCAAGCTCTACACCGTAAGTATCGGAGCTAGCATAAACACGAAAATAAGAGCTATGCAGGATATCCTGAACGAGTGTTCTAACATCTGCTGAATCACTAGCAATTACCGTTGCAGTTAACTGTTTAGCAGCCACCTCTTTTGCCAGATTAGGTCCACTTAAGACGCCAATACGAGCATCAGGCACTTCTTCTGTCAGGATCTCGCTCATCAAGCTAAATGTCTTAGCCTCAATCCCCTTAGTTGTACTTACAAGCATCTGCTCCGGCTTTAACCAAGGCTTAGCCTGCTTAATCACTTGCCTAAAGGACTGACTCGGAATAGAGACAAAAACCAGTTCTGCATCAAGGAGAACATCTTCTAACGAACAAGATGCCGTAATATTTTTAGAGAGTTGGTAGTCAGGAAGGTAACGAGGATTTTCATGGAACTCGTTTATATGATCAGCTCTTTCCTGATCACGTAACCACAAACTAACTTTATGACCATTATCAGCGACAATGTTCGCTATCACCGTGCCAAAGCTACCAGCCCCTAGCACTGCAACCTTACGAATATCAGACATAGATAAATTTCGCTTCTACCAACTATTTTTCCGAATCGTCCATACTATCTAGGACTTTATTAACGCCTTTAAACAGGTAAATCACGATTAGATAGCCCAAAGCAGCCAAGCCTAAAAAAAGCATAAGCTGCAATGGATCTTCCGTGCGCTGATAACCTGCCACACCTAAAGCTGCAATGACTGCGCTGAAAACAACTGCAGCAATAGAGGCGATACGATTAGTTTTGTGTTTGTCCTGATCTGTCACTTTCAACATCACTTTCAGGGTTAATTACTGTCTCAACCGAAGGTTCATCAGCTGCAACAGGCTCAACCGCACTTTCATCAGCTACGTCTTCGTTTGTTTTTTCTTCCACTAGGTCAGCGTTTGGTTCCTGAACAGCTTCAGGCGTTACTTCAGCCGTTTTATCTTCGCCAGTTTCTTCAACCTTTTTCTCTTCAAGCTCTGCTTCGTCAATCGGTGCTTGTTCTACGTTTGATTCTTCGCCCTCTGTCTCTGTAACAGGAGCTTCAGCAGTAGTTTCAGGTGCTTCTTCCATTGCGGGTTCAGAAACAGCAGACTTAGGCTCAGCTAAAAGCTCGGCTTCAGGGTGAACACATTCCAGCTTAACACCTGTTTCAGCTTCAATTTCTGGAATAAGGAAGGAATCATCTTCACAAGCGAAACAGATTGATGCACCTGTGGCACCGGCACGACCTGTACGACCTATGCGGTGAACATAGTCATCAGGGTCTTCTGGCAGCTGATAGTTAAATACGTGAGTAACACCATCAATGTGGATACCACGACCTGCGACATCGGTCGCAACTAGCACCTGAATTTTACCGCTGCGGAAATCTTCTAACGTTTTTACGCGTTTTTGCTGTGGAATTTCACCTGACATAAGCGCAGCTTTAATTCCATCTTTACATAGACGGTCTGCTAGCTTACGCGTCTCATCACGGCGGTTACCAAAAACGATAACCTTTTCCGCGTGATCCTTATCCATGTAATTACGAAGCAAACGGTACTTTTGCTCGCCAGAGACTAAATAAACGGTCTGACTAACATTGTCCGTCGTTTTAATTTCTGGTGCGATCTCGATTTTAACCGCATCCAAAGTCCACTGCTCTGCAAGGTTAAGTACTTCATCCGTAAACGTTGCACTGTAAAGTAGTGTCTGTCGATCACTACCTTTACGCGGTGTGTTACGGACAATAGTTCTTACATCGGGGATAAAGCCCATGCTCAGCATGCGGTCGGCTTCATCAAGAACAAGCACCTCAACATTCCATAGATCGACATCCTTTCGATTGATGAAGTCGATCAATCGACCTGGCGTAGCGACTAAGATATCAACTGGCTTACGTTTCAGATTTTGGCGCTGCTTTTCATAATCCATACCGCCAACAAGGCTAACAATATGTAAACCTGTGTACTTCGCTAGGCCTTTTGCGTCTTCAGCAATTTGCAGTGCAAGCTCGCGCGTAGGTGCAACGACCAAAGCTCGAGGTTCTGCTAAACGAGGTTTCTCGTCTAACGGGTAGTCAATCAAATCCGTAACAATACCCAGAAGGAAAGCTGCAGTTTTACCGGTACCAGTCTGCGCTTTACCAATGATATCTTTGCCCGCGAGTGCAGCAGGAATAGTTTCAGCTTGGATCCCTGTGCAGTATTCAAATTTAAGGTCATAAACCGCATGAAGGACGTCATCCGGCAGATTAAAATCTAAGAAACGCTTTTTACCTTCTGCCTCAGGCACGACGAATTGTTCTGGGTTCCAAGACGCAGCTTTAGAGCGGTTGTTGTAACGACGACGTCGTTGAGGCTTACGTGCAGATGAATTTCTTTTTTTGTTAGCACTTTCAGTCTGCTCAACTGATTTATTTTCTGTACTCAATTCAACAATTCCTAAGAAAAATTTCGCCGATAAGGCGGTAAAGCGGCTAAGAGCTGCTTTCCATAACGACGGGTAATAAACCGTCGATCAAGCAATGTTATTTTGCCGCTATCGCTCTCAGTTCGTAATAAACGCCCTGTAGCCTGAGTGAGACGCATTGATGCCATGGGGATAACCCATTCTTGAAAAGGGTTACGCCCTTGAGATTCTAACCATTCACCATAAGTTGCCTCAACTGGATCATCCGGGACCCCAAATGGCAACTTAGTGATAATTACATGCTTAAGGTAATCACCAGGTAAATCTACACCCTCAGCAAAAGAAGCTAAACCAAAAATAATACTTGGTTTGCTAGCATCGATACGCTCTCTGTGTTGTCGCAAAATTTCATGCTTTGCAAGTTCGCCTTGCACAAGAATATCTGCTGATATACTAGCAGGCATACGCTCAAGAACATACCGCATCTGACGCCATGAGCTAAATAACACCAAGGATGCACTGCCCGGCTCCAACATAGGCAATAACATTGCCGATATCTCTTCATTATGATCATCAGGATTACCAGGATCGGTCTTCATCGCAGGCACATGCAATTCAGCCGCATTTTGGAAATCAAATGGGCTCATAAAGATATTACAAGGACTATCAGTAGGTATGCCAAGATCAGCATACAGTCGATCAAAACGTCCTAGTGCGGTTAACGTTGCCGAAGTGATAACGGCACCGTAGCAGTTTTTCCAGAGGTGCTCTTGCAAGGTTTCCGCCGCAGACACCGGGCTACTGCAACACTCAATATCAATGCCATCATTACCATCTACTTTAACGATCCAGCGTGCCGTCGGCAGTCCTGTTGTCGAATCAGATGCAGCGTAAGACTTAGCTAACCAATACATCGATTGCATACGGGATAAAAGCACTCCCATCTGCGGATACCAAGCTTCACAGATAGCTAGGGGCGGATCCGCTAACTCACCATCCATTCCTTCTTTCAGAAGATCAACAATCTGCTCAAATTTTAAAACGACTCTCTCAGCAGCCTGAGCAAAATTATGAAAGGACAACTGTAAAGGTTCAGGAATCATACCTTGCGCAAAACGATAGCGATCACTTGGGCCTTGGAGTTTATCTTCAAGTATTTGATTTAACAGAAGTTGGACTTCCTTCAAGGAATTTTCCATATCTGCAAAAGGGTTAGCTAACTTCTCGATACAATTTCGAAGTACTATGTGATCAGACGCGTCATTCAATAATTTATTGAGGCTGCGTGTTGCTTTACTCATCCAACGGATACTGGATTTAACACGTAAGCTATAAGAAAAATGCCCCGTAGTTTTAGTGCCTAGGTGATGGCCTTCATCAAAGACATAGATGGTATCTTCCGGCGGCGACAGAATAGCGCCGCCTCCAAGAGAGAGATCAGCTAAAACAAGATCGTGGTTGGCAACTATCAGATCCCATTTATCCAATTCTTGTCTCGCCTTAAAGAATGGACAGATTGAAAAGTTACTGCAGCGACGATTTGTACACTGCATATGATCGCTAGTAGACAACCGCCAAACAGCATCAGGCACTGTATTCTTTAAAGCATCCCTATCGCCATCCCACTCACCCGAGGCATAGTGACTAAGTAGAGATTTAACCTCGTCAATATCTGAGGTCTGAAGTTTTTGAGCCACTTCATCTTCATACAATGCAATTTGGCCTAATTCATTCTGTTGCTCCAATATCTTCTCTGCATTGGAAATACAAAAATATCGTCCTCGGCCTTTAGCTAAACCATAAGTAAGATTGATTCCGGCATCGCTAATCAGCTGTGGAAGGTCTTTAAGAATCAGCTGTTCTTGAAGAGCAACTGTTGCTGTAGAAACAACGACTTTCTTTTTTCGTTGCTGGGCTATAGGGACAGAAGCCAAAAGATAGGCCATCGTCTTACCCGTACCAGTACCAGCCTCAGTAACACAGATATGCTGACCACTCGTTCTCTCGCCCTCAGAATTGGCAGTAATAGCACCCAGAGTTTTCGCAACCTCCGCAATCATCAACTTCTGGCCATAGCGAGACTTCAATCCTCTGTTATTGAGAAAAGTACTATAGGCCTGCTGTATTGTTTGCTTGAGCTGCTTATCTAACAAAACCGTAATCCATAAAATATCTAGGCGCGATTCTAACAGTTCTGAAGGTTTAATAACAAAAATACTGTATAAAAAAACATAAGTTGCTTTACAAAACCAAAATACTGTATAAAAATACACATACTGTATAAACAAACAGACATAATCATGAAGCTGACTAAACGACAAACGGAAGTTCTGGATTGCATCAAGCGTCACATTGGCGATACCGGCTACCCACCTACTCGCGCAGATATTGCCCGCGATTTAGGGTTTAAATCAGCCAATGCAGCTGAAGAACACTTAAAAGCGCTGGCAAAAAAAGGCGCTATCGAAATTATTCCGGGTACTTCACGAGGTATCAGAGTACCTGAATTGGAAGAGGAAAATAGCGGCCTACCGATTGTTGGTCAGGTAGCAGCAGGATCGCCAATACTTGCTCAAGAGCATGTTGAAGATCACTGCACAATCTCCTCTGACTTCTTCCACCCTAAGGCGGATTATCTATTAAGGGTGAAAGGCAGCAGTATGAAAGATGTAGGCATCATGGACGGTGATCTACTGGCAGTACACCAATGCCAAACAGCAAAGGATGGGCAGATTGTAGTCGCTCGAATAGAAGATGAGGTCACCGTAAAACGCTTTAAGCGCGAAGGTAACATCGTTTATCTAATTGCTGAAAACGAAGAGTTTGAACCGATTGTAGTGGATTTAAACGAACAACCACTGGCAATAGAAGGTTTAAGCGTCGGCGTTATTCGTAGAGGTAACTAACCATGATGGCATTTCACGCAAACCAAACTGCACCAATCATGCAGAGCACATCTGCAAATGAAAAGATTTTCACCAAGCAAAAGCCAGCTAATCAGCTAGCAGGTACGATGACTGAAATCGTTGTCCAAGAGGAGAATTTTTCTAACATCCCAATGTTGATGCCATTACTTGCACAACTAAGTCAGGATGATCGCTGGTTTGTGTGGATTGCTCCACCTGTGTTATTACCAAAAAACCTTCTGATTGAGGCAGGCATTGATCTGACTAAAGTCATTCTGCTCAACCCAGATAACAAGCATAGCACCTTTGAGCTTGCTAAACAGGCACTAAGCACAGGCACTAGCCACGCGGTAATATCATGGCCTGGATACTTAAATGATGAAGAGTTTAACGACTTAGAAAGTGCCGCTAAGAAAGGACAAAGTCACGGAATTATAATTAGACGCCGTCAACATAGCTAAAAGTATTTTCTAGTTTTGTTAAGGGCGCCTAACCGAAGTAATATCACCCCAATAATGAGCTTTACCTGAAAGGAGCTCATTATCGGAAATGACTTAATGGATAGTTGGTGGGATCTCTTCTTCAGGCTCTTGTTCTAAACCCACCCCAGATTCTGCCATCATCTGAATGCCTGCAGTTAACATAACGCGAGCGACATCTAGATATTGATCACTTAATTGTTCTTTAAGCGCATCAGAAAAATTAACTTTAATCATCGGCTCTTCATCGCTATCCATATTTCGGATTGCTAAGCCGCCTTCATCAAGTTCGATTATTTCAAGCACAGTCTCGGGTGTTAGTCCTGACACTTAATTTACCACTCTTGCATGCCTTCTCTAAGGCGATTAACTAATTCAGAGAGTGAATCAAACCAAGTTTGATACTCAGTAATGATTTCACCATCCTCTGCATGATCAGGGTTGATCTGCAACACATGTATTTCAGAAACACTGCTAGTTTCAGTCACAGTCTGTTTAGCATCAGAACCATGCCAGCATGCTTCATAAGCAGACATCATTTTATGCAACCAAGATGAATTATCGGACTCTAGGTTGCTTAACTGTCTCAATTCAGGGCTTTCGACGCCAGTCTTACCCATTTCAGCAGCTAACGCACGATAACCTTGAAAGCTTTCAGTATCGACCTTATACCATTCAGCAATTTCGCGTAAAAAAGCATCGTAGGCTGATGTTAGGTGGAACAGCACTGATTCATTATAAGACTCAATCAATGCATGCTTACTCCAGCTAGTGTCATCTTGAGCTTTTTTAAGTTGCTCTAGATGAAGTCGTGTAAAGCTTAACTTCTGATTCGTGCGTGCCTGATATATACCGCTCATGAAATCCCCGACTATTTCTTCTTCGCTTTTTTACGGGTCTCTTCTTCGACCCATTTACCATCGCGATAGAATGCACGCCAACCTGTCGCTTTACCATTGACCTCGGTCATAACGTACTGCTCTTTGGTCTTTCTGCTGTAGCGAATGACACTCAGGTTGCCTTCAGAGTCATTCTTAGGCGCACTGAACAAGAACTCATATTTCGGATCAATCTCAGCCTGATGTGGCAGTATTTCCACAATCTTCGGAGCACGTGTTTCTCTGTTTCTCGGGAACTGGCTTGCTGCCAAGAACAAACCAGACGCACCATCACGCAGGATGTACGTATCCTCTACCTTTTCGCACTGAAGTTCAGGCATTGGAACAGGATCCATCTTAGGTGGCGCTGGCTCACCGCTCTTCAACAACTTACGGGTATTTTTACACTCAGTACAACCGAAGTATTTACCAAAACGACCGGTCTTAAGCTGCATCTCAGCTGAGCACTTATCACACTCTAGAACAGGACCATCATATCCTTTGATACGATATTCACCCTTCTCAACTTCAAAACCGGAACAATCTGGGTTATTACCACATACATGTAACTTGCGATTTTCATCTATCAGATAAGAATCCATTGCTGAGCCACATAAATTACAACGATGCTTCTTACGCAGAATGCGAGATTCTTCCTCATCATCGCCATCAGCGCTAACAACCTCATCACCAGAGACTAAGTTGATCGTACACTTACAACGTTCTTTTGGTGGCAAGCTATAGCCGGAACAGCCTAAGAAAACACCGGTACTGCCCGTGCGGATCATCATATCTCGACCACAATCAGGGCAGGAGATATCGGTCTCTGTAGGAGCATTCGGGCGCATACCATTCTCAGCATCCTGCGCCTCTTCCAACTTCATAGAGAAGTCAGCGTAAAACTGATCTAGAAGCGCTTTCCAATCAGCACTGCCTTCAGCCACATCATCAAGGCTTTCTTCCATCCGTGCTGTAAAGCTGTAATCCATCAGGTCAGAAAAGTTTTCACCTAGACGTTCTGTAACAATATCACCCATTTTCTGAGCATAGAAACGTCGGTTTTGAACTTCTACATAACCACGATCTTGGATCGTCGAAATAATCGCTGCGTATGTCGATGGACGACCAATGCCTCGTTTCTCAAGCTCTTTAACTAGGCTTGCTTCGGTGAAACGAGGAGCCGGTTTCGTAAAATGTTGCTTAGGCAACAGATCGACTAAATTTAGATTATCTCCAGCCTGAACATCCGGCAGGATAATATCTTCTTCGCCTTTGCCCTTCGCAGGCATAACGCGTGTGTAACCATCAAACTGTAGAATTCGACCTTTGGTAACTAATTCAAAGTCACCAGCAGACACAGTTACACGCGTGCTTAGGAATTTCGCTGGAGTCATCTGACAAGCTAAGAACTGTCGACGAATAAGCTCGTATAAGCGCTCAGCGTCTCTGTCCATGTTTTTCAGCGCAGTAGCTTCCACATTTACATCAGACGGACGAATCGCCTCGTGGGCCTCTTGAGCGCCCTCTTTGCTGCTATAGCTGTTAGGCGTTTCAGGTAGGTATTTACTACCGAAATGATCGCCAATGTACTCACGACAGTTCGCAACGGCTTCCGCACTTAAGTTTGTCGAGTCTGTACGCATATAAGTGATGTAACCTGCTTCGTACAAACGCTGCGCCATCATCATGGTTTTCTTAACACCAAAACCAAGGCGCGTACTCGCAGCCTGCTGCAGTGTTGACGTGATAAATGGAGCTGAAGGTTTACTGCTGGTCGGTCTATCTTTACGGCTGATCACTTCAAATGAAGCCGAACGCAACTGCTCTAAATGCGCTTTAGTTTCTTCTTCTGAACTTGGACGGAAAGTTTCGCCGTTTATTCGATGCACTTGTAATTTCAGTGCCACTTTATCTTTCGTTAGCGTATCAGCCTGCACTTCCCAAAATTCTTCAGGGATAAATGCACGAATCTCTTTTTCCCGCTCAACAACCAACTTAACGGCAACAGACTGAACTCGACCGGCAGATAAACCGCGTGCCACTTTCTCCCAAAGTAGCGGAGAGACCATATAGCCAACTACACGATCAAGGAATCGGCGTGCCTGCTGGGCATTAACACGATCCATATCCAACGCAGAAGGCTGCTCAAAGGCTTCAGAGATCGCTTTTTTAGTGATCTCGTTAAAGACAACACGACGGTAACGCGTATCATCACCGCCAATCGCTTCACGCAAGTGCCATGCGATCGCTTCCCCTTCGCGGTCCAAATCGGTTGCGAGATAGATTTCGTCAGCATTCTTAGCTAGACGTTTAAGTTCATCAACAACCTTCTCTTTACCCGGAAGAATCTCGTAATGCGGATCCCATCCTTTATCAGGATCGATCCCCATGCGTCCAATAAGCTGCTCACGCGCCTTCTTCTTTTTATGTATAACTTTTTGTTCAGGCGACATTTTACGCGTCAGTGCCGCTTGGCGAGCCCGTTCTTTCGGATCGCTCTTTTTAGTACTGCCACTGGTTGGCAGGTCGCGAATATGACCCACACTGGATTTTACAACGTACTGATTACCCAGATATTTGTTAATGGTCTTCGCTTTCGCGGGTGATTCCACGATTACCAGGGATTTTCCCATAGCGTCCTTCTTTCCTCGGGCTACATGGTTAAACGCTGACGAACTATCTATTTTTGCAACTTGTCACGATATTACTGTGCAAAAACCGTTCACTTTCGAGTTTAGCGCTTAACTAACAATAATATTTGGGAGCATATATAAGTGTTGAGAATGCTGTGGTCAAGCAGCAATTGCGATAAAAGTAGACCAATGGATCAACAAGAACTTTACCTATCAGCACTTACAAGCCACAATAATCACCATAATTAACAATAATTTAATCGTCCAGAAAATACTGATGCTTAACGATAATCTTTTATTTGTAATTCTTATCGCAGTGGTCGGCCTAGTCGCCATTACTGTGAATTTTGTAATTACGACTCGAGAGCAGCAGGAAGACGCTAAAGATCAGCGTCTTACTTGGCTAAAAGGACAGGCAGAACATATTCTGCAGGCCATTGCTGTACTACGTGAAGCAGACTGCAAGCCCGAAATTATTCAAAAGATTAATGAGCATGCAACCTCTCTTCTTGAAGAGGTTGCTATGTTAGCACCAGACTCGGAACTATTTAATTCTCTCACCCAGCAGAAAGACACCGCTGATAAAGCATTTGCTTCTCCTGATGTATTCGATAGCGATAAGGCACTGAAGCGAGCGCAGATCTATATTAACTTTGCTGAAAAACTGGTACTTCAATTGGCACGGGGTGGAAAAATCACTTTAACGCTTGCTCGTAGCTATCAGCAAGAGTTGTACTGGCTACGTATAACTGTGGTTGCTGATGCTCATGTAAGCCAAGGTAACCGTTTTTTACAGAGCGAAGACTCCATGACGGCAGTTTCCCATTATCGTCACGCAAAAGCTCTGCTAGTAAGGGCAAATATCCCTCATACGGTTAAAAAACCACGTTTGGACACCGTAGATAAACTGATTGAAGAGATCCAACCAAGAAAACCACGTTCCAAAGGCACCCTTGCAGACTCCTTAGATCGCCTTCTTTAGTCGATCTTCTTAAAACGAGGAACAACTGAACCGTTTTCTAGGGTTACCGTCTCAACAAACATATCTAACGGGCGCACCCAAGTAGATTCATCACCGTAGCCCAACTTGTATACCACTAGCCACTCTTCAGTTTCAGAATGTCGCGCCACATCTAAAACAACGTATTCGGGCCCTTTATAGTGTTGGTAACGACCTGCAGGTACTTCAACTGGTGGTAACATCAAAAATTGCCCTCACTAAATTCTTTAAGCTGTTGATAAAGAGATTCCATGATCTCTTCACCTTTATCACTATTTCCAGCCTCGTCCCAATGAACACCGACATAGGCTGGCGTTGATTCTAAAGAGAAAACCCCCTTTGGAAGCTCCTCTAACAGCGCATTTAATTTATCTAATTGCGGCTCAGATAACGTGCGCTCACCTTGAGCCCAGCACCAACCAGCATTCAAACCGATATTAGCAATGGACTCTACTCGGAAAACTTGCCAAGCGTTGAAGTTATTCTTCTGCTCACGGCTTAAGCCTTCACGTAAAACTCGATAAGCGGTCATATTACGTTCATCTGGCTCCATTTCGCCCTGTGCTCTAGGCGGCTTCATCTTTTCGAGTTGTATTTGGAAGCCCAGCGCTTTTGCTTTAAGCCTTAGAGATGCTTGGTATTTTTGCTTTTTAGTAGGCATGACCCACATCATTGAGCCTAACAAAGACATCATTATCAGGACGATTATCATCCATTCCATTACTAAACCCTCAGCCCAATTACCGTACGCGCGGAAACATTGAATAGCAGACTGTACATGACTGGCGTAAAACACCCAGAAATAACACAACCTATTAAAATATTGATAGAAATCAGCTGCCGCGAGTTTACCAGAGTACGCACTACAACGCTCTATGCTAATCTGTTAAATAGAGTTTGTAAGTCACTCTCAACAGCCTTAAACATTTTGCTAGTGGAGATGCAGTTATGGGAACTTATTCCAAGATACTTTTAGCATTAGACCTCTCAAACGAATCTGAACAGCTAAAAAGTAAAGCCTATGAACTTGCAAAAGCGAACGACGCACAGCTCTATGTAGTTCACGTTATTGAACCACTCAGTTTTGCTTATGGGGGTGATGTTCCGATGGACCTAACCTCAATCCAGGAACAACTAGATAAACACGCCCAGCAAAAACTCAAGCGCTATTGCGAAACACTGGATTATCCGGTAACTGAACAATTAGTGGTAACTGGTCAAACCGAATCAGAGATCCACCGTCTTGCCGACGATTATGAGATAGATCTGGTTATTGTAGGAAGCCACGGCCGCCACGGCATTGCCCTTCTACTCGGCTCAACCGCAAACGGCGTACTACATGGCGCTAAGTGTGATGTGTTAGCAGTAAGAATTCAGGATAAAGACTAGGAAGGGATTACTCCCCTTCCTGCATCGCTTCCAACTCGACCCAGCGGTCCATCAGTTGCTCAACCAGTGATTCCTGGTCCTGTAATTCACTGAGTTTTTGACTCACGAATTCGTGATTCTGCTGATAAAAATCAGGAGCGGCTGTTTCCGTTTGCAACGTTTCCAGCATCGCTTCCGCTAGTTCTAACTGAGCAGGGAGCTCATCTAATTCACGCTGCAGTTTGTAACTTAGCTTTTTCTTCTTCGCAGGCTGAGAAGGCGCCGCTTCTTTGACTTGAGGCTTTTCAGCTTTAGGCTGCTTACTCTCCTGTTTGACAGGTTCCGGGCGCTGCCTCAACCAATCTTGATAACCACCAACATATTCATTCAGTTCGCCTTCACCTTCGAATACCAAGGTGCTAGTGACCACATTATCCAAGAAAGAACGGTCATGGCTTACTAGAAGAATCGTGCCATCAAAATCTAGAATGATCTCTTCAAGCAATTCGAGTGTTTCAATATCCAGATCGTTGGTTGGCTCATCCAGCACTAACAGGTTTGCAGGCTGACTAAAGAGTTTGGCTAACAAAACCCTGTTTGTCTCACCACCGGATAACGCTTTTACAGGCGTTCGCGCTCTTTCAGGCGCAAACATAAAGTCATTCAAGTAACTGATCAGATGACGATCACGGCCATTGATGCTGATACTCTCTCGACCTTCAGCTATGTTATCCATCACTGTTTTTTCTGGATCAACCTGAGCACGTAACTGATCAAAGTAAGCAATTTTCAGATTCGTACCGAGCTTCACTTCACCTTGATCAGGAGATTGCTTACCTAAAAGCACGCTTAACAAACTACTCTTACCGGCACCATTTGGCCCGATAAGACCGATACGATCACCTCGTTGCAAGACAAAATCAAAGTTACTAAACAATGGCTTGCCAGCATACCCCAACGACACATTTTTAAGCTCTGCAACTAGCTTACCGCTGCGAGCCGCCTCCTCTAAGGAGAACTTAGCCTTACCGCCTCGTTCACGTCGGTCCGCTCGTTCATTACGCATCTTTTTAAGAGCTCGGACACGCCCTTCATTACGGGTTCGACGCGCCTTAATGCCTTGACGAATCCAAGTTTCTTCTTGCGCCAGACGCTTATCGAATAGCGCATTCTGCTTCTCTTCGTCCTCAAGCATCTTCTGCTTTAGATCCATATAAGCAGAATAGCTACCCGGGAACGATGACAGCACGCCACGATCAAGCTCTACGATACGCGTCGCCAAGCGATCCACCAACGCTCTATCGTGAGAGATAATCAACAGGCCACCTTTAAATTCAAGCAGTTGCTGCTCTAGCCATTCGATAGTCTCGATATCTAAATGGTTGGTAGGCTCATCGAGTAATAAAAGATCAGGATTCTGAACTAACGCGGCACCTAAGGCTGTGCGACGACGCCAACCTCCTGACAACTCAGACATTAATTTGTCGCCAGGCAGATCCAACTGTTCAATGACGCGCTGAACACGCTGCTCTAAATGCCAACCATCAACCGCTTCAATCTGATGCTGAAGCTTATCCAGCACCTTCATGTCTGCATTTTCAGATGCAGCAAGCTCATCGTAATCCTGACGTAGCTTTTGGATATCACCCAAACCTGCAGTAACTACATCACGTACTAAACGCTCATCTGCCGCTGGCATTGCCTGAGGTAATTCTGCGATTCGACACGTTGGCGAAACCCAAAACTCACCACCATCAGCTTTGTGATGACCTGCAACCAGCTTTAACAGTGTTGATTTACCAGCACCATTCATACCGACCAAAGCAACCCTTTCACCGGGATCAATTTGGAAATCAACGTTATCTAGTAAAGGTTTGGCGCCAAAGGCCATGGATATTTTATCGAGTCGAATCAGAGGCATGATAGGTCAGCTTTTGTTCATTGAGGCCGCTATTTTACTCATTTTCGACAGATATGCATGAAAATGCTGCATTCAGGTAAATTATTATTTAATTAAGCCGTTAATCTATCGTATAAAGTGATAATGGATTATTCATAGGACTTGAAAATGAAACCTTTTTGGCAAACAACAACCGGTGTGTTCACTTTAACATCGCTACTTATTACAGCACCGATTTCTTACGCATCCATAGAACAACAACGCAAACAATTTTTGCAAGCTGAAACCTACCTAAAACAGAACAAAACCCAGTCTTTTAAGAAGGCTCGAAAAGCACTTAATGATTACCCTTTAGCACCTTATTTAGATTATCAATACGAGCTAAAACGGCTGTATAAATCCAATTCTGGAAACGTATCTGCATTTATCGAAAAATATCCGAAACTACCGATCGCTAACCGACTCAACCGCACTTGGTTAAATCACCTCGCGAAAAACAAAAAATGGACGACCTACCGTAAGCATTTTAGTAACCACCCAGTTACTAGCATTCGCTACGAGTGCCAACAACAAACAGCGCTACTCAATGGCAATTCTCAGCAGAAAAAAGCAGCACTGTATCAGGCGCGTGAACTATGGATGGTAGGCAAATCCCAACCTAAAGCATGCGACCCGCTGTTTAAAGCTTGGATGGCAACCGGTCGACCGACAACGAATGAAGCTTCCCAGCGTTTTTGGATGAGCGTTGAACAAAATGAGATCAAACTCGCTCGTTACCTAACCAAGAAGATCAAAGATAAAAAACAGAAACAACAAGCTGAGCTTTTCTGGACACTTTACAATTCTCCAGAACTTGTTGATGGCTCAACTATAAATAAAATTGATAAAGTTCAACGCCCTATAGCGGCATCTATCGCTTATAAACGCTGGTATCGTAAACAACCAATAACAGCCACTCAGTCTTGGCTTAAAAAGCGCGACGGGCTGATGCCGCAGGTTGATCAAGATGAAGTCAGCCTATACATGGGCGAGCGGCTGAATTGGACCTATCACAGCCAAGCAATCAAGCTGAGTAAGCAGCTTGACCCTGAATACCGCATTGAGGAACTAACAGAGCGACGTATTCGTAATGCCTTAGCTAAACAGGATTGGAAGACGGTTGTAGAAGCAATTAGTCATCTCAATGAAGAAGAGAAAAAAGATTCTAAATGGCAATACTGGTCTCTCATTGCTGAAAGGCATCTCAAGCCTAATACCGACCAAAAAGAAAAAATCGCCGAAGTCGCGAAAGACAGAAGCTTTTACGGTTTTTTAGCGGCAGAGTTAAATAAAAGCCCTTTCCAGCTTAACGCTAAATCAGATGCTGTAACTCAAGAGCAACTTGATGAGTTAGCCAAATTACCTGCTGCAGCCCGCGCAGGTGAGTTATTCAAACTAGGTCGATTGACCGAAGCGAATCGAGAATGGCGCCTCGCTCTGTCTCAGATGGATGATCAGCAAAAGAACCTTGCAGGTTATCTAGCTAACTCTTGGGGTTGGCACCTACAAGCGATCATCAATGCTGCCAAAACAGAGCGTTGGGACCATATAGATCTTCGCTTTCCTTACCCCCACGCAAAACTTTTTAAAGAACATGCGCTTAAGAACGATCTCGATCTAAGCTTCCCTGTTGCTATAGCCCGTCAGGAAAGTGCATTCCTATTTAACGCTACATCCCGTGTCGGCGCCCGTGGTTTAATGCAGTTAATGCCCCAAACAGCCAAACTTACAGCCAAAAAGCATAAAGTTCCGTATAAGAAAAATGCAGAGCTAGATAAACCTGAGATTAATATTACGCTGGGTTCAGCCTACTTAGGGGATATGCTGAAAAAATTCGATAACAACCCCGCCCATGCAGCAGCGGCCTATAATGCAGGCCCTCACCGTGTAACTAAGTGGCTTAAACAACGTGGCGATCTACCTTTAGACATCTGGATTGAAACTATTCCGTTTAAAGAAACGCGCAAATATGTTCAAAGTGTATTAGCATTCCGCGTCATTTATGATCGCTTAGAAGGTCGGCAGGCCAGCTTACTTAACGATAAGCAAATCGCCTTGTTAGCCGTTAACCAAAGCAAGAAAACCGCTTTATAAACAAATAGTAAAAGAAGATATCTGTATGACGAATCCTTGCTGGATTGATATTGGCGTTAACCTTACTGACAGTAGTTTTGATAAAGACAGGGAAGATGTAATCCAGCAAGCATTAGAACAGGGTATTGAACGCCTAATCATTACAGGCACAACACTCGATGAGAGCTTACAAGCTATCGATTTATGCCAAAAATTTCCTGAACATCTCTACTGCACAGCGGGAATTCATCCCCACTACGCAAAAGATCACACAGGCAATCAACTGCAAGAGTTCAACGCGTTATTAAAAGAAGACTGTGTCGTCGCAGCGGGCGAGATGGGGTTAGACTTCAATCGAAATTTTTCTACACCGGAACAGCAAATCAATGCTTTTGAAAAGCAACTTGAAATCGCATGTACACACCGACAGCCTCTGTTTTTACATGAGCGAGACGCCCATAAAAAACAACTAGAGATGCTATACAGCTATAGAGATCATATTCCCCATGCTGTAGCACACTGCTTTACGGGCACTAAGGTAGAGCTTTATAACTACCTTGATCTGGATATGCACATTGGCATTACAGGTTGGATCTGTGATGAAAGACGTGGATTAGATCTACAAAAGCTGGTCAAAGACATTCCTTCCAATCGTTTGATGCTTGAAACGGATGCTCCTTACCTTCTTCCTCGAGATATAAAACCGAAACCAAAATCTCGCCGCAACCTTCCAATCTATCTGCCGCACATAGCGACAAAAGTCGCTGAACTAAGAGACGTAGAGTTAGATCAGCTACAGCAAGATGTTTATCAAACCACATGCGAATTCTTTGGACTCAATTAGACACACGCTGAAGAAATTCTAGGAGTTTGGATTGATCAAAAGGCCACTCCAGTTCCTCTTTACTCTCTAAATCCAACAACACTGGAATTTTAACACCATAACGTTCAACCAAATCATCGTCATCTGCAATGTCGACCTGATAAATAGCATACGCCTGCATATCCACAGAAGATGCTATCAACTGCTCTGCCACTTCACAAAGATGACAACCTACCGTTCCCATCAATTCCAGTTCTCTCACTCTATTTACCCTTGCTAACTTTTTTATTTCAGACCGTTTGACCGGAGACCTGAGCTAGATCACAGAATGCCTACAACCCGCATGCTATAGTCCACAGTCAATGTATATAGCGAATAAAAACCAGATAATACCGAAAAACAACGACGTACGTTTAAACAATGACGAATTGATCATGCAAAAAAACCAACACTGATGGATTAATCATGGTCAAGTTAAGTAACCCATAGAGCAATTTGCCCAAATAGGCTTAGCCACTTAAGACTCTCAACGTTATATAACATACGGCGAAGACTGGTCTTTTGACTCCTAGGAAAGCCGACCACGCCCTTTTTAAACAAAATGTCTTATTGAGTTAGATGACATCAAAGATCGCACAGAAGAGTTAAATTCTGTGAGTGTCAGTCCTACAGATTGCTGATTAGGCAAGTGGTACTTGAAAGGTGCAGGTCTTAAACCCTTGAAACATATTCTAGGTTAAAAGTTAATAAATACTCCCTATGCAGCAGTGCATCATTCTGTTTTAAAAGCGCTTTAGTACCAAAGCCCGGATTTAAAGAAAGACAAATCAATCCATAAAGGGACCATAAAGCAGATGCGAAATACAGAAGAATAGAGTTATAAATTTCTGCAACATATAGAGGATATGATTGACGAACGAAACCTGACGAGCAATTAAAATCACCACATAAAACGAGTGTTTTACCTACAATCAGTATGACATTTATTGAACCAAGGCCGTAACACCTTAGTGTGATCGACCAAGGAATACCTTGATACATTGCACCGCACAAGAATATGCTGGACATATATATTCACGAAAACGCAATTAAAAGTTGCGATATTGTGAGCTAAACCGTAAAACTTGTATTTCCACTATTCCATACTCGTTAAGAATATGTGAAGCAGGCAAGATGGAAGGACGGATATGACAAAGAAAGGCGACCCAATGGACAACAATAGCAACCTACTTTCCAACCCTCAGGAGTTTATTGACTACCTGAACACCGAAACCCAGAAAGTATTAGAGATGTTCTCAGCTTCTGGCTGTGATGATATTTTCACTAAGTTCACGCAATCCTGGACAGAGTTAGCTAACCGCTCTTGGGAAGACCCTACCGTTTGGATCCGTGCAATTACTGACTATCAGCAAAGCCAAATGAGCCTGTGGACTAACCTGCTAACAGGCAAAAGCAGCGAATCTGTTGCACAGCCAGCACGTGGCGACCGTCGTTTTCAAGCAGAAGAATGGTCTCAGAACCCAGTTTTCGATTACATCAAGCAGTCTTACCTACTAAGCTCTAAGCTTCTTCAGGAAATGGCAGCTAATGCAAATCTTTCTGACCAAGAACAGAAGAAACTTGAGTTTTACACGCAGCAATATATCGATGCGATGTCTCCAACCAACTTTGCAATCACTAACCCTGAAGTTCTTCAACAAGCGTTGGAAACTAAAGGTCAGAGTTTAGTTGATGGCCTTAAGAACCTACTAGGTGATGCTGAAAAAGGCCGCATCTCTATGACTGACGAGTCTGCATTTGTTCTAGGTGAGAACATTGCAACGACTGAAGGTTCTGTTGTATTTGAAAACGAGATGTTCCAGCTTATTCAGTACAAACCAACGACTGAAGAGACTTACGCTCGCCCAACAATGATCGTGCCTCCTTGCATCAACAAGTTCTACATCCTTGACCTGCAAGAAAGCAACTCTTACGTAAAATACTGCGTAGACCAAGGCCAAACAACCTTCGTTATTTCTTGGTTGAACCCAACAATTGAACAGGGTCATATCACTTGGGATGACTACGTAGAAAAAGGCATCCTAAAAGCGACCCAAGTAGTTCAAGACATTACTAAGAGCGATAAAGTTAACGCAGTAGCATGGTGCGTAGGCGGTACTCTACTAACAACTGCTCTAGCGGTAATGGCAGCACGTAAAGATACGTCTATCGCTTCTGCAACGTTCTTCACGACACTTCTAGACTTCACTGACCCGGGTGATCTATGTGTATTCATTGACGAACAACAGATTAAGAAACTGGAAGACAAAGTAAATAATCAGGGCTACCTAAGTGGTCGTGAGCTTGCTACGTCTTTCAACATGCTACGTTCAAACGATCTAATCTGGTCTTACGTTGTTAACAACTACCTTAAAGGTCAAACGCCTCCTCCGTTCGATATCCTGTACTGGAACAGTGACTCTACTAACCTACCAGCAGGCATGTACACGTACTACATCAACAACATGTACATGGAAAACGGTCTAACTAAGAAAGACCAGTTAACTATCTGCGGTGAGAAGATCGATCTTGGTAAGATCAAGATCCCTTGCTACTTCCTATCTACAATCGAAGATCACATTGCTCCATGGAAAGGTACTTTCGAAGGTACCGAACTACTGAAAGGCAAAAACGAGTTCGTTCTAGGCGCAAGTGGTCACGTTGCAGGTGTTATCAACCCAGCTTCTAAGAACCGTCGTAACTACTGGATCAACGGTGAACTAGGTAACGGTGCAGATAGCTGGTTAGAATCGGCTGAGCGTCAGGAAGGTTCATGGTGGCCTCACTGGGCTGAGTGGTTGAAGCGTCGTGCTGGTAAGAAAGTTGCGGCTCCAACCGCACCAGGTAACGATGAGCACAGCGTTATCGAAGCAGCACCAGGTCGTTATGTAGCAGTACGTATCGACTAAGTTAATTAGAAACAAAAAACGGAGCATCTGCTCCGTTTTTTTGTTTTAGTCCGTTTTATATTTTAGACAGTATCGATTATTCAATCTCAGAGCGTAACTGCTGAATATCTTCTTGAAGCTCCTGATCCTCAGTGAATCCCGCAAATTTCTCTGCTTTAGCCAGAGCTTCGAGCGCATCCTCTTTTTGACCTTCTTCAAACAGGCGCTGAGCTAAAGAGTATTGAATCGACGCTTTATACTCTGTATCTTTTAAGCTATCAGCCAACTGATAAGCTTGCTGATAGAGCTTGATCGCATCTTGGTTTTCTTCTGAGAAGTCAGCTAGTGTTTCCCAAAACACAGGGTGATCGTTCTTCTTTCCTTTATACTGCTCAGCTAAAGCTTCCAATTCAGCATAAACCGAATAAAACTTTTTTTCGTTATCCGTCTCAGCCGCTTTCATCATCGACTCAGCAAAAGCTTCAATCTGCTGAAATATTTGTCTGTTCATTAATTAACTCTCCAACCATACGTCTTTGGCCCAGTTCCAAATAGATGGCCACTCGTCTTCAATCGTATCACCGTGTTGCCAAAGCAGGATGGCCGCATCTTGCGTAATACAGTAATAGCCATTCGCATGCTCACAGATCGGGATATACTCTCGAGGCATACCTATATCCCAAGCTGTAGCAGCTAATTCAGGTAAAAAAGTGTGCGAACTTGGATCAGCCACAGTCGCCGGTTCAATAGAACCACAAACAATATCACTTACCTCAAGCAGGAAATGCTTATACTCATCCGGGAGTGAAATCAAAATCTGCTCTTCGATCTCTACAAGATCATCTTCATCAGGCAGATCTAAAGGCACAGGAACTTCGACATTACGTTCTTGTAGCAACTCAATAATATCTTCCATATAGGCGCTCCTGTATTTAAGCTTCTCAGATTCGGAGGCAGACTAGTCGAGCAGAACAGAGAAGTAAATAAAAGAGAGCAGTTATATCCCCCTTTAATAACTTTAGAGAATAATTATATACACAAAGACCTTAAACATTACTTCATACGACAGCCAACACGCCAAAATATGTAATACTTTAGAATTAATCTAATCCGAATTGCTAACTCCTTTGGCCTTATTTCCCAAGACATTGCCAACAGAATCCGTATAATTCGCGCCAAACATCCTGCAACCTCCAGAAAATGTAATAAAATTATGTTCTATGTGTTGCAGAACAAAGAAGTCTCGGGTGATAACAGCTGACTCACCAAAGTCATGACTGTTGCGGCCACAAGCCCCCATCCCCGCAGCTACTTCACAAACCATTATTATTATTAAAATGGCGAAGTTCCTATGACCACAAAATCAGTAGACGTATTGCTAGTCGGCGCGGGAGCTATGAGTACGACCCTTGGCGTCATGCTCAAGCAGCTAGATCCTTCCCTGAAAATCAGCATGATCGAGCGCCTAGATCATGTCGCCCATGAAAGTACAGATGGCATGAACAATGCCGGTACGGGCCACGCGGCATATTGTGAATTGAACTACACGCCACAAATGCCAGACGGCACGATCAATGCCACTAAAGCTTTCGCGATTAACGCCTCTTTCGAAGTTAGCTTGCAATTCTGGTCATACCTCGTAGAACAAAACGCCCTTCCTGAACCTTCTCAATTTATCAATCCTGTACCACACCAAAGCTTTGTATGGGGTGAGAAGAACGTAGAATTCCTTCGCAATCGTTATGAAACATTGAGTGCTACGCACCAGTTTGCGGATATGGAATACAGTGAAGATCATGCAGTCTTGAAAGAGTGGATGCCACTGGTCATGGAAAACCGTGATCCAAGCGAGAAAGTTGCAGCCACTCGTGTTGCTTACGGCTCCGACGTAAACTTTGGTTCGCTTGCACGCAACATGGTGAACTTCCTAGAAGCTCAAGATGATTTCGAGCTTCTACTTAGCCGTACAGTAAAAGACCTGAAGCAAGACCAAGATAAAAACTGGACGGTCACCCTTAAGAATGACCAAACTGGCGATAAAGAAGTTATCAACGCTAAGTTTGTATTCCTTGGTGCTGGTGGTGGCGCGCTACCACTTCTACAAAAAGCGGGCATCTCCGAAGGTAAAGGTTATGGCGGCTTCCCTGTAAGTGGTCAATGGCTAGTTTGCCGTAAACCAGAAATCGTTAAGAAACACCTAGCTAAAGTTTATGGCACAGCACCTATCGGTGCCCCACCGATGTCTGTACCTCACTTGGACACTCGCGTCATCGGCGGTGAACAGGCACTACTGTTTGGCCCATTCGCTGGATTTACGACTAAGTTCTTGAAGAAAGGCTCTATCTTCGACATGCCACTAAGCATCAACCTTGGCAACATCAAGCCGATGCTTTCTGTAGGTATGAATAACATGGACCTTACTAAGTACCTAATCAGTGAAGTAATGCAGTCTCACAGCTCTCGTGTAGACGCACTAAGAAACTTCTTCCCTGATGCGAAAGATGAAGACTGGGAACTTTCTTACGCAGGTCAACGCGTGCAGATCATCAAAGAAGATGAGAACGGTAAAGGCAAGCTGGAGTTCGGTACCGAAGTAATCTCGGCTGAAGATGGTACGCTTGCTGCTCTTCTAGGTGCCTCACCTGGCGCATCAACTGCAGTCCAGACGATGATCAACATTGTGGAAACATGCTTCGCAGAAAAACTTGCTACACAAGAGTGGCAAGATAAGATTCATGCGATGATCCCATCTTACGGTCAGGATCTGACTCAAGATGCAGCGTTACTAAATAATGTGCGTAAGCGCACTTTATCTACACTGGGGCTTGATACTATAAAAAAGACTGAACTGCAGGCTGATAGCAGCCTGCAAGATCAAGGCACAGCAGCCTAGTCGAATATAACTATAATGATATAGAGCCAATCCTAAAGCCGGTCTTCTGACCGGCTTTTTTATTTCCCTACCCTTTTCGCTACAATAACCTTTTAACTTTTCCTGTCGTTACTATGCAATGTCGAGAAAACTGCGGTGCCTGCTGTATTGCACCGAGCATCACCAGCCTAAACAAACCTGCGGGCGAACGTTGCAAGCATTTAGATCAGCAAAATCGATGCGAAATCTTTGGTACAGATCAAAGACCAAAAGCTTGTGCTAACTTTGCACCTGAAGAAGAATTTTGTGGTCAAAACAGAGAAGAAGCGCTGCAGATCCTAACCCTTCTGGAAAGTAGCACTCATTAAACGATACAGCTTTTAGGCAATAAAAAAGCAAGCCCTAGGCTTGCCTTTCTATCATGTGCAGGACGGGACTTTAACCCCGTAGCAACAGCTTAAACTTTAACGATGTTTTCAGCTTGTGGGCCTTTTTGACCTTGAGTCACAGTAAACTCTACTTTTTGGCCTTCAGCTAAGCTTTTGAAGCCTTCGCCCTGAATTGCACTGAAATGTGCAAATACGTCCGGACCACCTTCCTGCTCAATAAAACCAAAGCCTTTTTCGTCGTTAAACCACTTAACTGTTCCAGTTGTTGCCATCTTTCAAAACCCTATTTTGGATAATTAAAATCAGCCGAAGCAACGAAAGATTTCCTGCTTAAAGCTGTTAAATAGAAAAAACAGACAGCATTGAAAGAGTTAGGCTAAGAGTTTCCTTGCCGCAACGTTAAAGCAGCCATGTCTTTTCCGATCATCTGATCATAGCGCTGCTTTGTGTTAATTCAATTCCATTTGTGTGTTTTTTGATGTTTTTTTGACCAAAACAGACTCTACAATAGTCTAAGACTCGACTAATCGGTAAGTGCCGGGCTGTCATTTCCGCCTTGTACACAACTTGTTAGCATGATTAAACGCTTAATTTTTACTATAAGATTTAATCCATCTGTATTTCATCGCGGTATACTTAAAACCAGCACAAGTTAAAGAAGAGTTGTAAAACTTCATTCCGCCTTTTTCAGTTGTATCTAAGGATCATCCCCTGAAACGTCTACAAGAAATCAAAATAATCCTTACCCTTGGCTTCCCTATAGCGATCGCTCAAGTAGCGCAAACCTCTATGGGTTTTGTCGATACCCTGATGGCCGGACGTTACAGCGCAACAGATTTAGCCGCAGTAGCATTAGGGTCAAGTATCTGGCTACCCATCTTTATTGCTAGCCAAGGCATCTTAATGGCCACCACACCCATGGTTGCGCATCTTGTAGGTGCCAATAAAGAAAATGCTAGCTCGGAGACACTGCATCAGGGCGTGATCATAGTCGCGATTTTAAGCTTACTTGCGATCTTTGCCCTGCATAACTGCGATCCAGTTCTTGCCTTCATGGGCGTAGAGGAGGAGCTAGCTAAATTAACCACTCAATACATGGCTGCTATAAGCTGGGGATTCCCTGCCCTTCTGCTTTATCAACTTATCCGCAGCTATATTGAAGGTTTTGGTAAAACGCAGCCCGCGATGAAAATTTCCATCCTTGGACTGTTATGTAACATCCCACTTAACTATGCACTTATCTATGGCGAGTTTGGTTTTCCAGAACTAGGAGGCGTAGGTTGCGGCTGGGCAACAGCGATTGTTATGTGGATTATGTTCTTTAGCGCGTTTATCTATCTAGCTAAGTCACCCACCTTTGTAACGATCAAACCTTTTTCTGGTTGGTCTCTACCTGAACCATCAGCACTTAAAAACTTTTTAAAGCTCGGACTGCCCATCGGCATCGCCCTTTTAATTGAAGTCAGCATGTTTTCGGTAATTGCTCTGCTTTTGGCAGATCTTGGTGAGGTAATGATCGCCTCTCACCAGATCACGATCAGCTTTACCGGCCTGATCTTTATGCTGCCTTTAAGTATATCCCTGGCACTCACCATACGCGTTGGTCATCAACTCGGAGCCCAAAAACCTGAAGCAGCAAAATTCAGTGCTGTTACAGGTTTGATTATCACTTTAACCTTGGCAATCTTCAGCTCTTCACTGATGGCAATATTTGCAACGCCAATTGCCGAGCTTTATACCCAAGAAGTTCAGATTATTGAGATCGCCAGTACATTGATCATTATTGCAGCCCTTTTCCAGTTCTCAGATGCCATCCAGATAACATGTTCAGGCGCCCTTAGAGGCTATAAAGATACCGTTGTTCCACTTATGCTAGTGTTTATCGCCTATTGGCTCATTGGTCTTCCTTCTGGTTATATCTTAGGTAAAACCGAGTTGATTACTGAAGCGATGGGTCCTAAAGGGTTCTGGATTGGTTTACTTATTGGCTTAACCATTGGCGCTATACTGTTAATTACTCGATTACACTGGAAAAGCAACCAAGTGCTCAGCCAAGCCCAACATCATTAACCTAGTTATGCTAAAACGGTTCTCAATTCTTATCATCGTACTAATATCCGTTGGCGGATGTAGCCGAGATACGCCTGAACTAGTCTTAGAGAATTACCTTTACCGTCTGAGTAACACTCTCGATCTAAATCAACCTCAGCCATACCTCCCCAAGACAAGAGTGCAATTCCCACTTAAACGCGAACGAATCCTTAAAACCACAGAGATCCGTGAAGGCCTGCTAGACGTTCTGAAACTAAAACGTTGTGATCTGCTGCCCCTAATCGCAGAGCGGAATAGCTCTCTTGGCAAGGTAGCCAAGCCATCAACAAAATTACTATATGAGCTTAATTTCTATCATTTACTGACTCAGTGCCGAGAATCTTTGCGCAACGACAGCGCGATTGATACTGAACTGCTAAAAAGAGTAAACGACATCCATCGGGTTAAACGTGATAATTTGCCTGCCGAATTATGGAATGGGGTATTTACCGCACCAGAAATGGAAGCCAATTTCAGCCGTTCGCAAACAGCTCTACCTCTAGTTGATAACAGCAGCACTCAACAGAGCATTGAAGCCTTACAAACCCTTGTAAATTTAACCAAGCATAACCTTGATCAATTAGGAAGGACAAAACCTAATAAAGATCACTTAAACCAAGCCTTTAAAATCTTACACAGCAATAGATCTGGCCCAGCAATTATCAGCTCACTTGAACTCCTTACTTACCACCTTGATCAAGCTGCAAGTTTATTAGAGCAACGAAATTCGCCTAACACCCCTCTATGTAGAAACCAAAGCCCAAATAAAACGGCACGTATTCTAGAAAACGTTTTCTATAAGTTCTATATCGGTGAAGTTTTACCTTATTTAGCGCAAATTGACCGATATGCCTCCAAGTGGCTCGACCTTAATCAGCAATTACTGCAAAATTACACAGCACTTTCGGTAAGCATTCCACAATCAATGGAAACTTATTCAACCACTATACTGTCCAAAACAGCACCTCATGGCATTTGGTTGAGTTACCAACGCGCTAGGGACAAACATACTGAAGCTTGGCAAAAAACCTTAAAAAATTGCGGCATGATGCCGACACAGAAAGACTAACCGCTTTTGAGCTACGGATTGGACATTGAACCCAGCCTTTAAATCAAAACAGCACAGTAATGGCCTATCATTCAATACAGCATTTTTTGTGTTGTTACTGTTTGCTTCAGCCCTTCTACTTACCCAAGTGGATGCTGAAAGCGTGCGCCTGAGCAAAGCTGATATTGAAAAGTTGGGAAATAAATACGGTGCAAAAGCAAAACGTCGACTCGAAACTTGGCAGAACCTATTAACTGAATTGGCCAATGAGAGCGAAAGTCACAAGCTAGAACGTGTAAACGACTTTTTTAACCAAGTGCGATTTATCGATGACATCAAGCACTGGAAAAAGAAAGATTACTGGGCCACACCCGTAGAATTTCTGATCACCAACGGCGGTGACTGCGAAGATTTCAGCATAGCGAAATACTACACACTCAAAGAGCTGGGTGTACCTGTAGAAAAAATGAATTTAGCCTACGTTAAAGCCTTGGAGTACAACCAAGCCCACATGGTATTAACGTACTACCCCAAGCCACGTGCAACCCCTCTAGTTCTGGACAATATTAACGGTGAAATTTTGCCTGCTTCCAAGCGTACAGACCTGTTACACGTTTATAGCTTTAATGGTGATAAACTATGGCTCTCAAAAATGGGCCGTAGAACTACGTTAGTAGGAACATCAGACAGATTAAAGCCTTGGGTAAAACTACAATCTCGTATTGAAAACAATGACATTAACCTAAGGTAGGTTTAATGATGAGGAGTATCTATTATGTCACTGGTTAACCAACTTATCGCCGCGATTTTTGCGGTACTTATAGGTTTGGTTTCTGGCACCCTTTACATAATGTCAGAAAGCTCGCGCTCTGTTCTCCAGGATCAACTGGAGTCACACGCGCAAGATTCTGCTACCCATTTAGGCCTTTACCTTGCCCCTTATATGGCTGAAAACGACAGTGCGACTATCGAAACAGCCGTTAATGCAATTTTCGACAGTGGCTTCTACCAGCGTATTATTGTGACTAATGGGGATGAAGAGGTTCTGTTTGAGAAAAAGGCGCCGGAAACCATTAGCGAAGAAGTACCTGAGTGGTTTAGGTCAATGGTGCAAATAACTCCGCCATCAATGTTTAGGGAAGTCGCTCACCAATGGCAACAAGTAGGGAGAATCTACGTACAAAGTAGCGCAGGCTACGCTTACGAGAAACTATGGAAAGGTGCGCAAGATAGCATCATACTGTTTATATCTTTATCCCTCATATGCCTATTGGCTATCAGCTCACTGATTAGATACCTACTAAAACCATTACACACAGTTGAGCAGCAAGCTATCGCTCTGTCTGAAAAACGCTATCTAGAGCAAGAAAAGTTACCGGGCACACGTGAACTAAAGCGTGTAGTACAAGCAATGAACCGTATGGTTAAGCAAGTGCAGGTAATGTTCGAAGAGCAAGCTCGCAATATTGAAGAGCTACGTCGAAACGCCTATCAAGACAGCTTAACTGGCTTATCTAATCAACGCGCAACTGAAGCACAACTAGCCGAACGCCTTGATTACCGTAAAGATTTTGGTAGAGGCACTCTATTCAATATCCACCTATGCAATCTGCAAGAGACCAACCAGCAGATAGGTATGGATAAGACCAACAACTTGCTGAAACACCTAGCTAGCCACTTAGAAGATTTTGCACGTGGATCAGATCAGAGCGTACTTGGTCGTGTGACCGGCGCTGACTTCATACTGCTAGTTAATACAATCGATACCGACCAGCTGAAACTTAAACTGGAACAACTTGATCAGGAAAGCCGCAAACACCTTGCACAGCTAATGGGCCAAGATATCGAAGGCTCAATAATTAGTATCGGTAGCTGCGAATGTAACGATGAAAGTAACAGTAGCCAGCTTCTATCTGAAGCTCGCATAGCAAGTAATGAAGCCGAAAAATCCAAAGTATTATGGAAACAATTCAACACTTCAGAAAAAATCGCCGCTCAGCCGCAGCAATCCGACTGGAAACAACATGTTGCTAATGCGATTAATCAGCGCCAAATCTTTTTACAAATTCAAAGCGTATTTAGTAAAAAACCTGGTTCAATGCCGATTCAGGATGAGATCTTTGCACGTATTCTTAATCAAAATAACCAGCCAGCTTCTGCCGGCGAATTTATCAGTGTTGTAAAAGAGCTTGGTTTAATGCCCGAGATGGACAGAGCCGTAATCGAACTAGCCTTAGAGCAGCACGAGAAGATAGCCTGCCCGCTAACGATTAACTTGAGTCATGAAGCTGTAAGTAGTGAAAACTTTAGAACATGGCTTCTTGATAAGTTAAAAACGATTAGCCCAAGCGTTAAAGTTCTATTCGAGCTAGATGAAACGAGCGTATTAAATAATATTGAAGGCATTCTAGAATTCCGAAAGGCTCTAAAATCCATTGGCGCTGAATTTGGTGTCGACCATTTCGGTATTCACCCTAGCGGCTTCTCTTACCTGTACTCAATACAACCTGATTACATCAAGATTGATGGTTCACTAATTCGTAATATCGATCAGAACGATGAAGACCGCTTCTTTGTCAGCAGCCTAATCAGCGTAGCTCACAGCCTTGAGATCAAAGCCTACGCAGAACATGTAGAGAGAGAAAGTCAGTTACAGATCCTTGAAGGCCTGAATGTGGATGGTAGCCAAGGTTACCTTCACGGCACACCAAAACCCTTAAGCAAAGCTTAAGGGTTTTGTAGCAGCTTTACAGGCATAAAAAAACGGCGGTATAACCGCCGTTTTTTTGTATCTGCTGTAGAACTTACTTCCGACCAACTAGCATCTCAAGCTTTTTGCTCATCCGCTCTTCACGCTCTTGCTCTTTGCGCTTCTCTTGACGTACTTTGTTGATCTCTTTCAACTTACCTTTCGCGTGATCTGACTCTTCTTTAGTCACAACACCAGCAGGCTCACCGTTAATATCTATACGCTCAGCGCCTTCACGCAAGGAACGGTAGTAGTTCAGCGAACGAACATAACTCGCAAGGGCACGTTTGATTTTGTTTTTAGCGACTTTTTCGTCAGCAACAAGATCTTCTTGAATGCCTATTTTTAGAGGCCTAACGTTTTTACGATCAAAGGTTTTCGGATACGCTTCCATCAACTGCTGCAGAGCAGCCATATTTGCAGCACGGTTTTTGGATTTCGCCTTTGGCGTTTTGTTTACTACGTCATTCACCTGATTAGCCTCTGATTGGAAAACTTGCTTTGACTGAGTCAGATTCGCCTCCGCAGAATCTAGCATATTTTCCAATTGATCAATTAATTGCCTAGTTTTAGTACTTATCTGCTCAACATCCACAGACATCATTCACCCTTACGAATGTAATACCCGTAAAGGTCGTCTTCTACATACTGCTCAACCAACTCATGCCCTAAAAACGTACAGAACTTAGGAATGTCACGCTGAGTAGAAGGATCAGTTGCCAAAATATGCAGCACTTCCCCTGCCAGCATATCCCTAACATGATTATGCAACATCATAACAGGCTCAGGGCAGTATAGGCCCTTTGCATCAAGAATATGGTCGGCTTTGATGTCCGTCATGTTTTATCTCTTGCAGAAAGATGCATATTGTCTCAAATTACCCATGACAGCAAAAGTCATTTAATCAGTAATTAAGCAACTAAAGTCGCTTTTAAAATAAAAATAATCCATTCTATATGTGTGGAACGTAGTTTTAGATGGAGAGATCATATGATTCGAGTACTTATCGAACGACATATTGCCGATGACTTAGGCGAGCACTATGAAAAAGCTGCCCGTGAAACGCTACAATTAGCGATGCAAGCACACGGCTTCATTTCTGGCGAAGCTCTTAAAAATGCCAGTGATCCAAACCACAGGATGGTTATTGCAACCTACAGAACTCTTCAAGATTGGCAACGCTGGGCACAATCCTCAGAGCGCCAAGATATGATGGCGACTCTTAACCCAATGCTAGAAACCGAGGAAAAAGTCACCGTTTTTGAACACTAATATCTGAAACTGCCATCTTATCGCTGTATTTTTATAGCACTCTAAGGTGGCAGGTTATCTCCTCTCGATCATGGTAAAGGTGTTTAGCCGATAACTCATACGCTAAGCCTTCCTGCATAAACCTTTCAGCGATTAGATTTAAACAAGATACAACCTCTTGATAGCGCTGCTTCATTGGCAGTTTCAGATTGAAGATAGCCTCATCGCACCAACCATTGATCACCCAATCAGCCGCCATCCCGGCCGTTTTAATCGGTTTATCTACAACATCACACACCATCATATTGACAGGCTGCGCAGGTATAAATTTATAAGCATCTTCTTGAATATGGGTCACTTGCCCAGATTCCATCAACTGATCTTGCATGGGTCCGTTGTCTACTGCAGTAACAAACATACTGCGTTGAACCAACTGCCAGGTCCACCCACCCGGCGCCGCACCTAGATCGACTGCTGTAGAACCATGAGGGATTCGTTGATCCCAATCGTCACGCGGAATAAACCAATGCCACGCCTCTTCCAATTTCAACGTTGAACGACTTGGCGCTTGTTTGGGGAACTTAAGACGGGGTACACCTAGCGACCAAGGCGCAGAGTTGTTCACAGGCGCATAACCCACAAACATTTCACTGCCAGACAAAACGAACAGCAACAAACGATTACCTTTACTATTCGCTTTTTTCTTCAAACGTCCACTTTTACGTAGTTTTTGCGCCAAAGCCGAGCTGAACTTCTTCGAAAAGGTAGCCAACTCGCGACCATCTGTAGTATCAGGGTATTCTGCCCAAAGATCAGTACAATCAGGAAAATCATTAAGAATCTGTTGTAACTGCGAAATGCGGTCGTCCCGTTCTAGTTGCTGGCAATCGCCACAAACCATCCACTGCCTTACAAAAATCAAACTATTAAAATCAATTTCAGCAATAGCCCTCTCTGCATCACCTGGAGTTTGCAAATGGAACTCAACATAACCCTGACCAGACTCTAAGGTGCAGTATCCGTATAGGCCGATAGTAGAGCACTGATCAGTAATCTCCCCTGCGACCTCTTTCTCGAAGCCTGAGCGGCACTGTAGGACTAATCGATTAAAATATGTCAACTTAGCTGTTTCCCGATAATCTGAGCGATATGGTCCATATGCTGAATTTGCGTAAAACCTGAAGCCTTACGTGGCTTGATGTCATGATCACCATCCTCAAACCAATGCACATGGACAGATGCCGGCAAATTGTACTCTGTAACTTCAGGAAGTGAACCCATTGGATCTCTTTCGCCTTGAAAAATATACAAAGGCTTCGATAGATCCTTTAAATGATCAACGCGCAACGATTCTGGCTTTCCACGCGGATGAAAAGGATAACCGAATACAAATCCGGCACTTACAGCTGGATGATTAAGTAGCATTGAAGCAGCACGACCACCCATAGATTTTCCCGCCAAATACAGGGGCTTACCATCCACTACTTGCTCTTCAATCATTTGTGTAAAGTAATCCAGCAAGTTAGGCATTCTATCTGGGGGACGTCGCTTGCCAGTTTCTCTGATGGTCTGCATATATGGAAATTCAAAACGAACAACCTGCAACCCAAGTTTAGCTAAGCGCTCCGCCATCTGTTCCATAAACTCACTGTCCATTGGCGCACCCGCACCATGTGCAAATAGCACTTTCCCCGCTTTCAAATCACCATCAATTAACATAAACAGCCCCTTAATCAGTCAAAAAATGAGTTTTACCGCTGTTTCAAAGTTGACTTGAATCAACAAACGCTGAGAAAAGCCTTACTGTGCAGCACAAAATGCGACGTTTTTTACGACAAAAAACGCCAAAATTATATCTCTTTTTAAAACAAAGGATTACAGACTATAAAAAATATTCCTTATATTTCATTAAGTTAAAAAACACCCCAACCTAAAAGTATCAAGCAAACAATACCTAGGTAGAAATTTCGCAACTGCGACAAAATGCCTCATTGAATGACCTAAACACATTGAAAATAAGGCCCTATTCCAAGATAATTGCCTGCGAAACTCAAAATTTCCATAAATAGCTTGTTGATGAGAGCCTGACATGAGCACAGCAACTGAACACCCCACCTACAATTATAAAGTGGTGCGCCAGTTCGCCATCATGACAGTAATTTGGGGTATCGTCGGTATGACCGTCGGTGTCCTAATTGCTGCACAGTTGGTTTGGCCAGCACTAAACTTTGATACAGCGTGGCTGACTTACGGTCGTCTACGTCCACTGCACACTAACGCAGTTATCTTTGCATTCGGCGGCTGTGCCCTGTTTGCAACGTCTTACTATGTAGTTCAACGCACCAGCCAACGCCGCCTGATCTCTGATGGCCTTGCAGCGTTTACATTCTGGGGCTGGCAAGCAGTTATCCTTGCAGCAGCAATTACTCTGCCGCTAGGTCTAACTTCTTCCAAAGAATATGCTGAGCTAGAATGGCCAATCGACCTGCTAATCACTATCGTGTGGGTTGCATACGCTATTGTATTCCTAGGTACTGTGAAGATGCGTAAGACATCTCACATCTACGTAGGTAACTGGTTCTACATGGCATTCATCATCACTGTAGCTGTTCTACACATCGTTAACAGCATGGCTATCCCTGTTTCTATGTGGAAGTCTTACTCCATCTACTCCGGTACTGTAGATGCGATGATCCAGTGGTGGTACGGTCATAACGCTGTAGGTTTCTTCCTGACAGCTGGCTTCCTAGGTATGATGTACTACTTCGTACCAAAACAAGCTGAACGTCCAATCTATTCTTACCGTCTATCTATCGTTCACTTCTGGGCGTTGATTGCGACATACATCTGGGCTGGTGGTCACCACCTTCACTACACAGCGCTTCCTGACTGGACTCAGTCTGTAGCGATGGTTATGTCTCTGATCCTTCTAGCTCCATCTTGGGGTGGTATGATCAACGGTATGATGACTCTATCTGGTGCTTGGCATAAGCTTCGCACGGATCCAGTTCTTCGTTTCCTTGTTGTATCTCTTTCCTTCTACGGTATGTCTACGTTCGAAGGTCCAATGATGTCTATTAAGACAGTAAACGCACTGTCTCACTACACTGACTGGACTGTTGGTCACGTACACGCTGGTGCATTGGGTTGGGTTGCAATGATCTCTATCGGTGCGGTTTACCACATGATCCCTCGCCTATTCGGTAAAGCTCAGATGTACAGCGTTGGTCTTATCAACACTCACTTCTGGCTAGCGACAGTAGGTACGGTTCTATACATCTGCGCGATGTGGGTTAACGGTATCCTACAGGGTCTAATGTGGCGCGCAGTTAACGCTGACGGTACTTTGACTTACAGCTTCGTAGAAGCACTAGAAGCTTCTCACCCTGGTTACTTTGTTCGTTGGTTGGGCGGTATGTTCTTCCTGACTGGTATGATTCTGATGGCCTACAACACTTGGCAGACTGTTCGTAAAGGCAGCACTGCACCAGAAGCTCAAGCTTCTGCACAGGCAGCTTAAGGTCATAGGAGCAGATAGAAATGATCAAACACGAAACGATAGAAAAGAACATTGGCCTGATGATTCTGCTTATCATCATCGTAATCAGCGGTGGTGGCCTAGCAGAGATCGTTCCTCTGTTCTTCCAAACTTCTACTACTAAGCCAATTGAAGGCCTACGTACTTACACTCCGCTTGAGTTTGAAGGCCGTGACATCTACATCCGTGAAGGTTGTAACACTTGTCACAGTCAGATGATCCGTCCATTCCGTGCTGAAACGGAACGCTACGGTCACTTCTCAACTGCGAATGAGCACGTTTGGGAACACCCATTCCTATGGGGTTCTAAGCGTACAGGTCCAGACCTAGCTCGTGTAGGTGGTCGTTACTCTGATGATTGGCACCGCGCTCACTTGTACAACCCTCGTGACGTTGTACCTGAGTCTAAGATGCCTTCTTACCCATGGTTGTTTGAAAACAAACTAACCGGTGCAGACACTGCTAAGAAGCTTGAAGCACAACGCGCTGTTGGTGTTCCTTTCACTGACGAGCAGATCGCTAATGCCCAGAAAGAAGTTCAGGGCAAATACGAGATCGATGCTGTTGTAGCTTACCTACAAGCACTGGGTAAAATGCATTCTGAATACACTAACAAGCGGTAGTAACGCGTGAGTTACGAAGTTTATGGCCCTTATATACCGGTAATCATGCTGATTACGTTCTTGGCGCTATTTGTTTGGGTGCTTAACCCAAAGAATAAAGACAAGTACGACGATGCAGCCAACATGCCTCTGAACGAACCTGACGAGGCAGACGAGATGAAACCGGACGATACTGAGGCCAGTGACGGGAGAATTGAAAAATGAGTGCTTTTTGGAGCGCATGGGTAGCAGTGATTACCCTAGCTGTAATTCTTGGTTGTGCTTGGCTATTGATTGCTACTCGCAAAAGTCAGCCGCACCAAGATACAACTGAAGAAACATTAGGCCATGAATTTGATGGCATTGCTGAATACGATAACCCTCTGCCAAAATGGTGGTTCCAGATGTTTATGGGCACCGTTGTTTTCGGCATTGTTTATCTTATTCTTTACCCAGGTTTAGGTAGTTTCCCAGGTCTATTGAACTGGACTTCTACTGGCCAATGGGAAGAAGAAATGGCTCACGCCGAAGAGACGTACAAGCCAATCTTTGCTAAATACGCAGCTATGTCTGCAGAAGAGCTACAGCACCCAGACAACGCACTAGGCCTAAAAATGGGTCAGCGTATGTTTGCGAACAACTGCTCTCTATGTCACGGCACAGCAGCAACAGGTGCACACGGCTTCCCTAACCTAACGGACAACGATTGGTTGTACGGTGGTGACGAGAAGACTATCAAGACATCTATTGCTAACGGTCGTAACGGCGGCATGCCACCTTGGGGCGCTGTACTAGGCGAAGAAGGCGTACGTGACGTAACTAACTACGTACTATCTCTAAGCGGTGCAGAAGCTGATGCTGAAGGCGCAGCTCGCGGTAAAGGTCAATTCCAAGCACTATGTACTGCTTGTCACGGTACTGACGGTAAAGGTCTACCTATCCTAGGTGCACCTAACCTAACTGATGACATCTGGTTGTACGGTGGTAGCTTCGAAAAAGTGGCTCACTCTATCCGTGTTGGTCGTAATGGTGTAATGCCAGCTCATAAAGACCTACTAAGCGATGAGAAGATTCACCTGATCACTGCATACGTTTACAGCCTATCTAAAAAGTAATTAGATAGTTGAACTAAAATAAAGGCGATATGATGTAGATCATGTCGCCTTTTTTTTTGAGGATCTATTATAATATTCAACTTTGCTAATACATGGTGAGCGTATTAGTTCTGATGAGTTTAACTTTCACTGGTGAGTATGTGAGCAACGATATGAATCAGATCCCGGTTCAAGATGTCACACCCAAGAGCAAGAAAAAATCCCAAGAGTACGACCTATATGCCAAACGCGAGCATATTTATGTAAAGAATTACAAAGGTATCTTTAAAACCTTACGCCAAGCCTCTAGCTTTATCATGCTATTGATGTTCTTTGGCTTCTCATGGATCACATGGGATGGCAGACAGGCCGTTCTTTTTGACCTACCCAACCGACAATTCCATGTATTTGGTAGCACCTTCTGGCCACAAGACTTTATGTTACTGTCTTGGCTATTGATTATTCTTGCCTTTGCCCTGTTCTTCTTTACCGTGTTTGCCGGTCGATTATGGTGTGGTTACGCTTGCCCACAATTCGTTTGGACTTGGATCTATATCTGGATAGAGAACTTCACCGAAGGTGATCGCAACAAGCGAATGAAGCTGGATAAATCTAAAGGCTGGAGCAAAGAAAAATTACTTAGAAAAAGCGCAAAACACTTCCTATGGGTCGCTTTCTCTATTATTTCCGCTATCGCGTTTGTTGGTTACTTCACTCCGATTCGCGAGCTTATCCCAAGCATCTTTAGTTTTGAACTAGGCCCTTGGGAGATGTGGTGGTTAGGCTTCCTTGCCGTAGCCACTTATGGCAACGCTGGCTGGTTACGTGAGCAGGTATGTATCTACATGTGCCCTTACGCTCGTTTCCAATCAGTTATGTTCGACCAAGACACACTGATTATTTCTTACGATGAAAAACGCGGTGAAAGCCGAGGAAAACGTAAAAAAGGCTCTGACTATAAAGCCGAAGGCTTAGGCGACTGTATTGATTGCTACAACTGTGTATATGTTTGCCCGGTGGGAATCGATATCCGCGATGGCCTGCAGTATGAGTGTGTCGCTTGTGGAGCTTGTGTAGATGCCTGCGACGATATTATGGAACGTGTCGGTTACGAAAAAGGCCTTGTACGCTACACAACTGAACATCAGCTAGAAGGCAATAAAACGCATATTATGCGCCCTAAACTAATCGGTTACTTTGTAGTCCTATGTGCGATGTGCGTTGTTTTTGCCTACACAGTCTACAGCCGAATTCCGCTCGAAGTTGATATATTACGAGACCGTGGACAGCTATATAACGAAGTCACTTCAGGCGTCATCGAGAACGTATATACCCTGAAACTTGCTAATAAAGAGCAAGTTGACCATAGCTACACTATTTCAGTCACAGGTCTTGAAGGCCTGGAATATATTGGCAAGTCAGAAGTCACTATTAAAGCTGGTGAGCTGATCGATCTACCAATTAGATTGAACATTAAGAAAAAATACCTAAGCAAAGCCAATAACAATATCACCTTCAAAGTGATGGCAACGGACAATTCCGACATCGCTATAGAAGAGGAAAACCGCTTTATTGGCCCTGCACCTAAGCGCTAGGTCAAAAGAAGGGTCGATTAGAATAAATTCTGGGCCCCTTCTTTTAGAAATAAGGTAGAATAGCTGTCGGTCTGAAACTGGGTGTTCCAGTTTTGGATACGACAGTTTTTTTTTGGGTATTGATACATGAGTGACAGCGACAACAACATCCCCGGCCCATGGTACAAACAACCTTGGCTTTGGTTTATTTTATCACCGATTATTGCCGTAGTTTTTTACGGAACTTTTTACCTTTACCTATCCATCGTTACACATGATGGTTTGGTAAAAGATGACTACTACAAAGTAGCCCGAGGCCATTTTGTAGATAAAAGTCAGTCTCAAGAAGCGATCGACCTTGGCGTTAGCGGTCAGTTAAATCTCGATAATACAACTGGCGATCTAATGCTGAAATTCAAGAGCAAAGGCGGCTACCTTCCAGAGTTCCTAAATCTCAGTATCATTCACCCGACTCACCAACAATACGACCAGAACATTCTCCTGAAGCAAGTTCCTGGTACTGAAGCCTATACAGGTAGTTTAAAAAGTCTGCTGCAAGGTAAACGTTACCTGATCTTGAAGGATGAAGCCCGCAACTGGAATCTACGTGCAGAGGCACATCCACCTTACGATCAGAATACAATTGAGTTTAAACCTGCCCACGAACAATGAGCAGCAATCTTAACTCAGTAAAATCTGCTGACTGTTACCACTGCGGCCTGACTATCCCTCCGGGTAGTAACTATAGCGCTGTAATTAACGGTGAAAGTAGAGATATGTGTTGTCCAGGCTGCCAAGCAGTCGCACAAACCATTGTAGATAGTGGCTTGGACAATTATTACAAACATCGTACTGAAGCAGCCTACTCACCGGAGCTGAACACTAAAGACCTTCCGGAAACACTGCTTCTTGAGCTTGAGCTTTACGATGACGAAAATGTGCAAAGCAATTTCGTCAAAGTCGATGAATCTAGCTCCGAAGCGACACTGGTTATCGAAGGGATTACCTGTGCAGCTTGCGTGTGGTTACTCGATCACCACATCAGTAATATCGAGGGCGTAAGTAAAGCTAAGGTCAACCTGACCAACCACCGCGCTCGTATCACTTGGGACAAATCCCAAGCTAAACTCAGCACAATCATGGCTGAGATCTACCGCATTGGTTATCAAGCACATCCTTATCACCCTGATAAAGAAGAACAGCTTTTAGAGCAAGAACGTAAACGTGCGACTCGCCGTTTAGGTGTTGCCGGTATCGGCATGATGCAAACCATGATGTTTGCTATCGCGCTTTATGGCGGTGCTTTACAGGGTATGGAAGATAAGTATGTCAGCTTCATTCGCTGGGCAAGCTTAGTCATTGCGACCCCTGTAATCCTTTATTCTGCACGCCCTTTCTTTATCGCGGCACTAAGGGATCTGAAGACTCGACACTTAACCATGGACTTCCCCGTTTCCATCGCAATTGGGGGCGCTTATTTAGCCAGTGTCTGGGCAACCATTACGAATAGCGGTGAAGTCTATTATGACTCCGTTACTATGTTTACCTTCTTCCTGTTAATTGGCCGCTATCTTGAAATGCAGGCCCGACATAGAACAGGCAAAGCAGGTAACGCACTCCTAAACCTACTACCGGCTAGTGCTATCAAACTTGTCGATAATGAAGAGCAATTAGTACCCGCTCAGGAACTTAAGCTAGACGATATTGTTTTGGTCAAACCGGGCCATACAATCCCTGCTGATGGCATTATTGTTGCCGGCAGTAGCTCTGTTGACGAAGCAGCACTGACCGGTGAATATCTGCCTATTCGTAAAGATATCGATGATAAGGTTGTTGGCGGCACGATTAACGTCGAAAACCCGATCACGATTAGAATTACTCAGGTGGGTGACGAAACCAAGCTCTCAGCTATTGTTCGCCTGCTCGATCGCGCTCAAGAAGATAAACCTAAAGTTGCTCAGATTGCCGATAAAGTTGCGAGCTACTTTGTAGCGGCGGTACTAGTCACCGCAACCGTTGTAGCAACAGGTTGGTATTTCGTTGAGCCTGCTCATGCATTCTGGATCACCCTATCGGTACTGGTAGTGACTTGCCCTTGTGCCCTATCATTGGCAACTCCGACAGCACTCACTGCTGCCACAGGCACTCTGCGCCAAAACGGTTTATTAATTACCCGAGGCCATGTTCTGGAAAGCCTTTCGACCGCAACTCATGTTGTTTTCGATAAAACAGGTACGCTCACCGAGGGTAATCTAAGTCTTCAGGAAGTAGTTCCTCTAGCAGATCATGATAAAGATGCCTGTACTAAGTTTGCTGCTGCGCTAGAGAAGCACAGTGAACATCCAATTGCACAGGCGTTCCATGATCAGCACGGTGATCTAGTAGCCACAGAGATCAAAGCGACGCTAGGTCAAGGCATTGAAGGTGTAATCGATAATCAGCGATACCGAATTGGTAAACCTGATTACGCTAGCGAGATACTAACGCAAAGTCAGCCATCACTACCTGAAACAAGTGGGCAGTGGTTACTTCTATGTAATGAGACTCAAGCGCTAGCTTGGTTCCGCCTTAATGACCAAATCCGCCGTGAAGCGAAACAGACGATAGAGACCCTTCACTCGATGGGGCTTAACTGTCAGATGCTGACGGGCGATAACTCTTCAGCGGTAGCGGAAGTAGCCAGTCAATTAGGCATAGATACCGCTATCTCTGGCGTATCTCCTGCTGAGAAGCTAGCTCATGTTAATAAGCTTCAAGAAGAAGGTGCTCATGTAATCATGGTGGGTGATGGTATCAACGACATCCCTGTACTTGCAGGAGCGCAGACATCTATCGCTATGGGCGGTGCTTCAGATCTTGCTAAAACCAATGCTGATGGCGTACTTATCAGCCATGACCTATTGCGTCTGGCGGATGGTATTTTGCTAGCGAGAAAGACGCAAAGAATCATTAAGCAGAACTTAGCCTGGTCACTTTGCTATAACCTAAGCGCTTTACCATTAGCTGCCTTTGGCTTCATCGCTCCTTATATGGCAGCGATCGGTATGTCAGCAAGTTCATTGGTCGTAGTCGGTAATGCAATGCGCCTGAACAAATTAACCCGAGGTTCTGTACGTTCCCATGACAGAGATCAGGGTACTCAGTCGGCTAAGCCTGACGCGGTTATGCAAAATCAGGTAGAATAAGCACATTTGAAAAATAGGGTTATGTAGTTTCAATGGATATAATTTTCCTGCTGATCCCCATTGCCATCTTGTTAATTGGCTTTGCTATCTGGGCTTTCTTCTGGAACGTTAACAACGGCCAGTACGACGATCTAGACAGCCCTGCACATAGCATTCTCTATGATGATGACGAAGATCTGATTCCAGATGATGCAAAAGTAAAACCGACTGACAAAGGCAATGACTGAAGCACTTGTCATACCTACAGCATTCTTATTAGGTTTGCTTGGCGGTACGCATTGTTTGGGTATGTGCGGTGGTATAGCTGCCACCGTCTCCCTCAACTCCCCTAAGGGAGGTCAAGGCTTCCTACTTCTACTCGGCTATAACTCTGGGCGCATTATTAGCTATGCAACTGCAGGTGCTATTTTAGGTAGCCTGAGTTGGTTGTTAACTGATCCTGTACTACAACTAGTGCTTCGCAGCTTTGCCGGAGTAATGCTGATTTTCATGGGCCTCTACATTGCTCAGTGGTGGAAAGGTTTAACCCACCTAGAAAGCGCAGGCGGCGTGCTGTGGAAACAAATTAGTCCCGCTGCGAGTAAGCTTTTACCGGTTAGAAATATCGGACAAGCAATCATGCTTGGTGGACTATGGGGTTGGCTGCCATGCGGTTTGGTTTATAGTACTTTAATTTGGGCTTCAGCAGCGTCCGACTGGCTGACCAGCGCACAGTTAATGGCGGCATTTGGCGTAGGCACTTTGCCCGCCATGTTATTAACCGGTGTACTGGCCCAACAAGTTAAACAAATTCTTCAGAAACGCCTGACCCAACATATTTCGGGCACAATCATTATTGGAATGGGCTTATACAGCATCCCTTGGCTGGGAATTTTCCAACAATAACTGAATACATTTTTCGCAAGAAACTGATTACAGAGGAACACAAACGTGGATAACAATCTGATTAAATGGGATCTGGACTTGATCAAACGATACGACCTATCGGGTCCTCGTTATACATCCTACCCTACCGCTGTTCAGTTTGACCCAGAATTGTCTCCTAGTGATCTAGTAGCAACCGGACAAAATTCTGCTGACATCAATGATCCGCTTTCTCTGTATGTCCACATCCCATTTTGTGCGCATGTTTGCTACTACTGCGCATGTAATAAAGTCATCACACGTAACCGTAAAAAAGCTCAACCTTACCTAGACACGCTTTACAAAGAGATGGCTCAGCTCTCCAAGTGGTACAGTAACGATCGCAAAGTCACTCAGCTGCATTGGGGTGGCGGCACACCAACATTCATTAGCCACGAGCAGATGGTCGAGCTAATGTCTGAAATGCGTAAAAACTTTAACCTTCTTGATGACGATAGCGGTGATTACTCCATCGAAATCGATCCTCGTGAAGCAAGCCTAGAAACAATCAAAGTTCTTCGTGAGATTGGCTTTAACCGCATCAGTCTAGGTCTGCAGGATATCGATCCAAAAGTTCAGGAAGCAGTTAATCGTGTTCAATCAGTAGAACAAACGGCTGCCATTCTGGAAGAAGCACGCAGACTAGGTTTCCGATCTCTAAACCTAGATTTGATCTATGGACTTCCGTACCAAACGCTCGAAGGTTTTAACGCAACCCTAGATACTGTGATCGAGATGAATCCTGATCGTCTTTCAGTATTCAATTACGCTCACCTTCCAGATCGTTTCCGTCCGCAACGTCATATTCAGGAAGAGACACTACCAAGCCCAGAAACTAAGCTTGCGATTTTAGAATCCACTATAAACAAGCTGCTTGATGCAGGTTATGTTTATATCGGTATGGACCACTTCGCTAAGCCGGATGATGAACTAGCCATTGCTCAACGTACAGGTAAATTACATCGTAATTTCCAAGGCTATACGACTCATTCGGAATGTGACCTTGTGGCTATGGGCGTTTCATCGATTAGCCAAATCGGCTCTGTTTACTATCAGAACGAGCATGATATGCCTTATTACAGTGCCGCAGTCGATGGTAACTCGCACGCGATTAAACGCGGTGTGAGTCTGACGCAAGATGACATCATTCGTCGCCATGTCATCACACAACTCATCTGCCACTTCGAACTAGATAAAACAGCGGTTGAATCTAAATTTGATATTGATTTCGATGAATATTTCGCCAGTTCTATAGCTGAACTAGAAGCATTCACTCAAGATGGCTTAATCAGCATGAATGAAAAAGAGATTGTGGTCTCTCCGGCGGGTCGCCTATTAATTCGCCGTATATGTATGGCATTTGACGCATATATACCAAAAGACCAGAGTTCACAGCGTTTCTCGAAGATTATTTAACTTTCCGTATTTACGGAAATATTACATAATCAGTGGGTAGCCATTCGATATAACCACGACAGGATCGCACTATGAGTGATAACAAGGCAACTGACGGAAAACTACGTAGTCTGCAGCAGGTAAGCTGCAACACTTGTAGTCTGAGCTCTTTGTGTCTGCCCGTATCTCTGGATATGACAGAGATGGAACGCCTGGACAACATTATCGAGAAAAGCCGCCCACTGAAAAAAGGCGAGCATCTTTTCCACCAAGGCGATGAATTTGCTAGTGTTTATGCCATCCGCGTCGGCACAGTAAAAACTTACACCATCACCAACGAAGGTGAAGAGCAGATCACAGGCTTCTACTTCCCAGGTGAACTGGTTGGTATGAGTGGTTTTGATAACAACGAATACCCTGTATCCGCAAAAATCCTCGAAACAACAACGGTTTGTGAAATTCCTTTCGAGCGTTTGGACGAGCTTTCCGGTCAATTACCTGAATTACGCCGCCAACTGCTGCGTACGATGAGTAAAGAGATCCGTGAAGAGCAACAGATGATGCTGCTTCTATCAAAGAAAAATGCAGAAGAACGTGTTGCGACATTCCTCGTGAAGTTATCCATGCGTTTTAAAGCACGCGGTTATTCTGAAACAAGTTTCCGTTTATCGATGTCACGTAACGAGATCGGTAACTATCTAGGCCTTGCTGTAGAAACTGTGAGCCGAATTTTTACCCGCTTCCAAAAGTCCGAGCTATTACAAGTTGAAGGTAAAGAAGTTCATATTGAAGATCTTGATAAATTATATGAACTATCTGGAGAATGCCCAGCTAAAGAAGCTGAGGAACCTGTTGTTACCGCTCAATGTGGCAAAGGTACTTGCGGTTAGCCCCTACACATAAAAAAGCACCGATTGCTTACGCAACCGGTGCTTATTTAGTCGCACAATTAAGTAGCCATCTCAATGTGTAACCCAACGCCTTTATTAAAGCGTTTGCCACACTATAAAACATTGAGCTGCGTCAAAACCTGATGTTTCTAAGGAGTTCTTCATGTCATATGACGAATGTTATGTGAAATCCGTTATTCGTACGATTCCGGACTGGCCGGAGCCAGGCGTTCAATTCCGCGATATCACTCCACTATTTAAAGATCCTAAAGCGCTCCGTATGATCTCTGATGCATTTATTCAGCGCTACATTGATAGTGACATCACGCATATTGCGAGTATTGATGCCCGTGGTTTCTTAATCAGCTCCATCATGTCTTACCACCTGAACATTCCTTTGGTGCTCGTACGTAAAAAAGGCAAACTTCCAGGTGAAACTATCCATCAGGAATATCAGCTTGAATACGGTACTGCTGCTGTAGAGATGCAGACAGATGCAGTAACCAAAGGCGATCGCGTTTTAGTATTTGACGATCTAATTGCGACAGGCGGCACTATCTTAGCCGCGTGTAGCCTTATCAAAGAGCTTGGTGCAGAAGTATCCGAAGCAGCTGCGCTAATCGACCTGCCAGACCTTCAAGGTTCTAGCAAAATCCAAGATGCAGGTGTACCAGTACACACCCTACTTGCTTACGCAGGTATCTAGGGAACTGACGAATAAGCCTGACGGCGGCATAGTCTAATCGCCGCCGTCAGTTTTTATACCTATCGTATTCCACCGGCTAAGTTTCCACCTCTCTTTTATTTCCACCAAATAAAGATTTTCTCTTCCATCGCGTACAAATCTTGCCTACCATGCTCTGCCAATTTTTTCGTTTTCTGGAGCTGCTATGTGGTTTAAAAATGTAATTTTCTATCGCCTAACCGAAGCGTTCGAATACACTCAAGAGCAGCTACAAGAAAAACTAATCGAGCACGCTTTCCACCCGTGCAAAAGCCAAGAGCTAAGTCGTTATGGTTGGGTATCACCTTGCCATTTATTGGACGATGTTCACGCCCACACTGTACACGGCATGTTTATGGTCGCAGCGCGCAAAGAAGAAAAAATCCTTCCTGGCGCTGTCATTAAAGAAGCGGTTGGTGAAAAAGTGTCAGTGATCGAGCATGAACAAGCGCGTAAAGTGTATAAGAAAGAGCGTGACCAACTTAAAGATGAAGTTATTCTAGACTTGCTACCTCGTGCTTTTAGTAAATTCCAACAGACTACTGCTCTGATCAACCCAGCAGCAGGCTGGATTGCAGTTGATGCCTCTAGCCATAAACGCGCAGAAGAACTACTAAGCCACCTTCGTGGCACGCTAGGCAGTCTGCCAATCACACTACCTGATGTAAACCAATCACCATCTGCCATTATGTCGCATTGGTTAGAGCAACACGACAGTATTCCACAAGGCTTTGAAGTGCTAGATGAGTGCGAGTTACGTGATAACGTATTAGAAGGCGGCGTCATTCGCATTAAAGGCCAACAACTGGAAGATGAAGAATTTGTTGCTCATCTAGAAGCAGGCAAACGTGTCGTAAAACTGGCTCTAGAATGGGATGAACAGCTCAAGATTACTCTGCAGGAAGATCTGTCCATCAAACGCCTTAAACTGAGTGAACAGCTACAGGAAAAAATGGCCGACGAGGCAGCTGAAGATGAGATCGCTCAATTCGATGCAGATATGGTTCAAATGGGGCTGGAATTCAACAAGCTGTTCCCCGCCCTAATCGAAGCCTTTGGCGGCGAAGCAAAACGCCCTTAATTATCGGCTAACTGTCCAAGCTTAATTTATAACTCTGCACGACTAATGGTAAGGTTATAAATTAAGCTTTCATAGCCAATATGGGCAGACTAGATGGATTACGCTCCGGAATACACAAAGCGCGAGAAGGTAAAGCTCATTGCCCTATTTATGGGTTTAGGTGCAATTTTCATAGCCGCTGGTGAGCTTTGGCTATTCCCATCTATCACACGCCTTGCAGAACAACCCCATTGTTACAGTCTATTTGGCCTAAACGGGGCTGATTATCTTTGGCACCTTTTACTGATTGGAATGCCTATTTCGATCTTCCTAATCCTAGCCGTAACAATGCTCCCCATGGCGATCAAAGGGTTAATACAAGCCCAATTCCCACCTAAGGGCTACAAAGTATTTAAACCGACACCTATTCGAAAAGGGATGAGTGGGCAGTTAATGGCAGGCCTCTTAATGTTCGTAATTTTTTCTCCCCTGCTTATTGCAATATATGGAGCCAATAATTTAGATAAGATGCCTGAAGTAGAAACTCCTCAAGACTCCAGCGAGCTTTGCTTCAATACACCAAACGAAACCTCTACTAATCATTAAGCCCCTATAAATTTAACGTTTATATACTTCTAAATAAGCATATTTACTAGAACCAAAAACTGATTTAATAATCATTATCACTTGCATTATCAACGTAAGGAATAACATAACAATGAATATTAAAACTCTAAGTGCGGGCCTAGCTCTAGCAGTTTGCGCAAATTTTGCTAGCGCTGCTGATCATACTGTCATGATGAAAAACTCAGGTCCTGACGGCTCCATGGTTTTTGAGCCTGCCATTTTAAATGTAGAAGTAGGTGATACCGTTACATTCCAACCGACAGACCCAGGCCATAACTCGGAATCAATTAGTAACCTAATCCCTGCGGGTTCGACAGGCTGGAAAGGCAAAATGATGAAAGAAGTTTCTTTCACAGTCGATAAAGAAGGTGTGTACGTATACAAATGCCGTCCACACGCAATGATGGCAATGGTTGGTGTTGTTGTAGCAGGTAAACCAACAAACCTAGAAGAAGTAAAAACCAACGCGGCTGAATTGAGCGCCACGTTTGTGATGAATAAAGATCGCTTAACGAATTACCTAAACCAAATTAAATAAGCACCTTAATTCTCAGATAGTAGGGAGATTGAATTAAATCTCCCTACTATTCCAAATAATAATCCCCCACCGTAGTCAGCCCTAAGCTTGTCCATGCTTGCATACCACCTCGATAGTAATTCAACTTATCCTCAGGGTATTCTAACTCCAGCAACGCCCAAATAAATGTAGGGGTCTGACCACACCAATAACCGTTACAAAACGCAGCAAGTGTTTTTGCCTGACTGAAATCCCAAACACCATCATTTTTTATTGCACCAAGCTCTTCCAACGTCTCCGAAATAGTTTCAGGGTCTTTGAGAAGTGTATAGGGAATATTGGTACTGCCCGGTATAGTCAAACGGTAATGCCAGCCCTCGGTACGAGTATCAACAATTAAAATAGAGCTATCTGTTTGAGCTTGCTGCAGATACTCAATAAATTCTCTTTCTCCAATAGTCTCCACTTCATATGGCTCAAATGGAAACATGGCCTGCGGTGTGCCGCGTGAGGTCGTGAGATACAGTTCATGGATAGTATTATCAGGCTCTTGGTTGCGCTTAATCTCAACAGGCTCCCCTTCATGCTCAACCACAAAGGAGAAAAGTTCTGGGGTAATCATCACCCTATTACTCTGTTCAGCAACGAGATACGGCGATATCAATAAAATCGACCACACCGTAATAGATCGCTTAAATCGACTAAGCATCGTAAAACCTCAACTCTTATAGGTCAGATACAAAAAAGGAGCCTTAGGCTCCTTAGTAATATCAATTTATTGCAGAAATAAACAGGGTGTTATTTCATATCCAACAGCATATCGATCGAATATTTAGACGCATCAGCATCTAAAGAAAGCGTCTCACATTCAACCAAAAACTTATTCTCACGCTCTTTACTATCGCTATAACCAAACTCGTTACCGTCTAGGCTCTGTAGCTGTAGAGTAGCCTTGTGGTAGAAAGCTAGAACAATTGCTGCCGTTGAATCACCGTCTCTAAGGCGTTCTTCCCAACGATGACGGTGATTTTGAATCTTAAGCGCCTGTTTTTTTAGATTCCAACCGTAACGAAGCTCATCGAAATACGGCTTTTTCGCTACTTGGGTGAAGATAATAATGGAGATAATTAAACCGATTAAAACACCAGTTAGATTGACCATCATATTCTCGCCTTCAGCATTACCGTAGTAATGACGTAAAACGGCACTCAACCCTAAACCAATCACCGCAAAAATCAGACTAAAAACGATACCTACCTTGCGCTGTTTTTGCTTATAAACAACTTTATCAATTTCTCTAAGTTCCACGAATGTACCCTATAACACTAGTTAACCTGTAGATTACCTTACAGGCGTAATATGAACCGAATTAACTTGCAGTCAAAATCTGCCAGTGTAGACTTATCGCCTCGATTTTAAAGGCCCTTTCTACCACAATCTGATGTATTCCGTAAAAGAGATTTTCTATAGCTTACAAGGTGAAGGTGCGCAAAGTGGACGTGCATCAATTTTTTGTCGTTTTTCTGGCTGTAATCTTTGGTCAGGACGCGAACAAGACCGTGAAAAAGCTATCTGCGATTTTTGCGATACTGACTTTATCGGTACCGATGGGCAGAATGGTGGCAAGTTCGCGACCGCAGCTGAACTTTGCCAGTTTCTCAAAAGTTTCTGGCCCGAGCAGAACAACGAAAAACCTTACATCATCTTCACTGGTGGAGAACCTGCTCTGCAACTCAACCAAACCTTAGTGGATGAATGCCACGCGAACAGTTTTGAAATTGCCATCGAAACCAATGGCACGAAGCCACTACCCAACAATATCGATTGGATCTGTGTTAGCCCTAAAGCCGATGCCGAAGTAATTATCACCCAAGGCGATGAGCTTAAATTGGTTTACCCACAACCTTTAGCGCAACCAGACCAGTTCGAACAATTTAGTTTCACTCACTTCTATCTACAGCCGATGGACGGCCCTGCACGTTCAATCTACACAAAAGAAGTGATCGACTATTGCTTAGCCCATCCACAATGGAAGCTAAGCTTACAGAACCATAAAGTTCTAGGCATAGACTAATCCTCTATAACTGAACGCTAATTTTCGAACTTTATGCCTTAATACGGATAGATTCACTAAACCCAAATTACATCGACTCAAAAACAAATATTTAGACCAAAGTCTAAACCCATTAATGAGCGCTCAATCACGCCTTTTAATGTGGAAAAACACAACTCCCTTAAAATATAGGGCCTTGCAACGGCTACTCACATTAGCTGTGGATAACTTTGTGAATTAAGACTTTAAAACGTCATGAAACGCCCATAAATCAAGGCGACTCAATAAACTGATCAATTTTTAACCAGTTTATTTTTATCCTTTTAAAATCAATATGTTATATAAGTCAACATAACAATATTAAATATTTTTGTTGTTTATAGCACCAGTTTAGTGCGCCTATTTGCCCCACAGTGAACAACATTTTTCTGTAATAAAACAGAACACCGGCTACAGCCTAGTATTGACGGTAACCATCAAGGCAAATTCAAACAAGCTAATTACACCAAATATGGACTTAACCATATCAATTGCTCGGTAAAAAAATCCCCTCAACAAGACTTGTAATCCCCAAGATAGATCATATTTTTTAAGCTCTAACCTGCTAGGCTTTACATCAATGATCTAAACCAAGCTCCTACCTACGCTATGCAAAGAACAGAACAAGAAAACAAGGCTGCAAACAAAGTGACCTGGATCGGTGCTGTAGTAAACGCCGTACTTGGTTTCCTTAAGATCATTTTTGGGCTGCTCTTCCATTCAGCCGCCCTAATCGCAGACGGTATCCACTCCCTTTCCGATCTGATTACAGATGTGATGGTCGTACTAATTTTAAAAATATCGGCTAAAGGCCCCGATGAAGATCACCCATGGGGGCATGGGCATTTTGAAGCATTAGGAACTGTAATTCTTGGCAGTATCCTCATTGCTATCGCAGGGGCAATGGCTTACGACAGTACATTAAACCTGATTGAAACCTCTGAGCTGCTACTGCCAGAATGGCCAGTTCTGGTAATCGCAGCACTATCCATCGCAGCCAAAGAGTGGATCTATCGCTATACACTTCAGATAGGTAAACAGATCGATTCGGCTCTTTTAATTGCTAACGCTTGGCATAGTCGAACCGATGCCCTCTCTTCTATTGTTGTATTTATTGGTGTCGCTGGCGCTATGGCTGGTTTTCTTTGGTTAGATGCTGTCGCTGCACTGATTGTCGCGATTATGGTCGCTAAGATCGGTTGGGATTTAAGCTGGAGCAATCTACAACAACTACTTAGCACATCCATTCCAAAAGAAGATATCGATCGTTATAAAGAACAAATTCTATCAATAGAAGGCATTATAAATGTCCACAGTTTTAAAACCCGTACCATGGGCAATAAGCATGTCATGGAACTTCATATTCAAGTTGCGCCTCATCTCAGCGCCTCTGAAGGACACTATATCGGAAACAAAGCCTGTCAGCGTCTACAGAACAATCAGGAGATTGGACATATTATCTTCCACATCGATACCTATGATGACGAAGATCTCGATATTGCACCACCAGAAACGAAACTACCGTCAAGGCGCGACGTAACTCAATCTATCGATCAATATTTTTCAGCGATATTCCCAAAAGCAGTGCCATATCAACTCTCTCTTTATTATTATGGCCGCCATATTGATATAGAAATATTATTAAGCCTTGAGCAACTCCAACTTTTACGTCAAAACGGCCACGATGAAGAAACACTAATATCTGGACTTAAAGCAGTATTGAATCAAACACCCATTCCATGGCTTGGAACTATTTACCTAGCAGGCGGCATTAAGCAATGACAGAGTTTTACCCTAAACAGCCTTACCTCAGCCATGAAATTGAGATTAAACACAGCCGTTTTATTACTCATGTCGCTCACACACCGGATCTAGAGAGTGCTAGAAACTTTATTGCCGAGATACAACAGCAACACCCTAAAGCGAACCATAATTGTTGGGCATATATAGCTGGTACCCGGAGTTACCTTCAGTGCTGGAACAGCAGTGATGATGGCGAACCTAAAGGTACGGCTGGTAAACCAATGCTAAACGTACTAGAACACAGTGACCTATGTGAAATTACCGTCGTGGTAACACGATATTTTGGCGGGATAAAGCTTGGTGCAGGTGGGCTTGTTAGAGCATATAGCCAAGCAGTACAAGAAGCTCTCAAAGTATTACCAATAGAGGAACGCATCCCTCTATTTCCTTTTGACCTATATCTGCCCCATCACCTTGTAGGCGATATTGAGCTGTTATTAAATCAAGATCAAATCAATATCCTTGATCGACAATGGAGTGAAGAGCTACATATTCAAGGTGAAGCCAGCGCGGTAGCATTAGACCAGCTTAAACAACAACTGACATCACTTAAGCATCTAACTCGTTACAAAGACCCTGAAACCCGTTGGTAAACGCAGTTATTAAAATAGATGTCCTTATTTCTCCTAATTTCTCCTAATTTATCAATTAGATAAGTAATAATCGTGTAAAATAGTAGCCCTATTTCTTTGTAAATAACATCAATCTTATAATCAACCACTAAGTACTTAACACCAAAGTACACAAGCATTCCCAACCAATTAACAAATAAAAAAATTTAAAATTTTGCTACGGAATTTCTTGAAGATTTAATAACCTCTGCCGATACTAGTTTCAAAGGATATAGGCCTCAGTAAGGGATTTTTTCTTCCTCAGCGGTTCCCAAATTCAAACAGTTGTTTTAAAGTTACTGAGTTGCCGATCAAAATATAAATTGTACTGATTATTATTTACAATTTTTATGTAGTAGCGTTCGTTCAACCAGATAAAGCGATAGGGGAAGTATGAAGTTCGCTGAAAATAACAATCAAGCTGCCGAGTACCTTCGTCAGGCAGTGCCTTTAATGGTTAAGCATAATATACCGCCTAACCCGCTTAATTATGCTCTGTGGTATACCTACGTTAGTGATCGTGTACCTGAGCTAAATGTGCAACTTGATAAGACCCTAACGACATACGGAACCTGTCCTACCATGCTCAGTGAACAACTGTTCCGTGAGCACATGATCAGAGATGAAATTAATGGCGCTGAGGACATACAGGCCAACCTGATCAGCCTTATTAACGACCTTCACGAACATGCCGGCAACGCTGCCGAAAAAACTGAGAATTTCAGTAATGTTCTTGAAGAGAGTTTAGAAGCACTTCACCAACAAGAAGATGGTGAAGCTAGCCTACCTATTGAATCAATAATTCACGCCCTTTCCGACCACACAAAATCGGTCAGTGAAACTGCGCGCCAATTCCAAGAAAGGATGAATGAAGCTCAGGCGGAAATTCAATCACTGAAAGAAGAGCTAAACAAGACCCGTCAAGATGCAAGAGTTGACCCTCTCACCAATCTATTCAACCGCCGCGCATTTGATGCAGAGATAAGTCAATTAGTGGGTGTGAATGATCCAAGTTTAGTGCACTCCTTCGTTCTTGTTGATATCGATCACTTTAAGCGTTTTAACGACACTTATGGTCACCTCATGGGCGATAAAGTGTTGCAGTATGTAGGTAAACTATTAAAAGAAGTTTGCCCAGAACCCATGTTGCCAGTTCGTTTTGGTGGTGAAGAGTTTGCAGTATTAATGCCTCAAACCGATCAAGAAACGGCAGCAGAGCTTGCGGAACAAGTACGTCAAAAAATTCAAGCGATCCGCATTAAGCAGAAAAAGTCTGGTGAAATTATCAGCTCTATAACTGCGTCGTTTGGTGTTTCCCAACTCACCGTTGGCGAAACCTCTGAGCAATTGATTGAACGTACCGATAAAGCGCTTTACCAAGCAAAAGATAGCGGCCGTAACCAGGTTGTTATCTCCTCGTAAGATTTGAGTACACCTCATTCGCTGGAAAAAGGAAAGTAGGGGCTACGTTGTAGCTCCGAACCCCCCAGCCCTATCAATTACCTACCAATTCCTAATTCTGCATTTTGATTCGCTGAGTTTTAGCTGCTTTTCCAATAATTCAGCTTCAAAAGCTAAAATCAATGACAGTTCAAAAGCATTTCAGTATTTTTCACTATTAGAAAATCAATAATCAAAATTAGTTTTCTACAAAATCTTAACCAATTTAGATCACACAAAATTCTATATTTACAATTCAGTTATTTTAAATCTGTATAATTTTATACCTTCGCTTTATCTCAGCCCCGCAGTTGTATAGCATATTCCGCATATTCCTAAGCTGAGTTAGTCTTGGATACGCCTTAATGAAGTCTAAGATTTTATTTTTCTTATCTTGTTTTTACTTCACCTCAGTTCAAGCAGAAGACAGGATTCACATATTTGCAGCCACCTCTTTAACAGCACCACTAGAAGAACTGTCCGCAAACTTCAGAGATAAACACCTGCACTCTCCCTCTCTGACCTTTGCCTCTTCCTCTGTACTGGCACGACAAATTACCCAAGGCGCCCCAGCTCATCTCTATATTGCAGCTAATCAACGCTGGATGGATTACGTAGAGAATCAAGGTGCCCTTAGAACTAATACTCGTAAGGCCTTAATCAGTAACAGACTGGTAATTGTTGGAAACAAAAATCACGTAATTGCCCCGTTCCAATTTTCCGAAGCAATCAAAATTGATCAAATAATTGATCGACATGCACGTATCGCTATTGGCGACACTAATCATGTTCCTGTGGGTATCTATGCAAAAGAGGCTTTGCAATCTGCCGACCTTTGGCAAGAGTGGCAAAGCTATTTTGCCCCCACCAACAGTGCGCGATCAGCATTGGCTCTGACTGAACGAGGTGAGACACCGATGGGGATTCATTACAAAACCGATATTGTAGATAAACCTCAGCTCAATATACTCAGTGAGATCCCAGAATCGATGCATAGCCCAATCATCTATGAGGTTGCTAAAATTGAGGGTAAGGATACCGCTAGTACCTCATTATTTTATGAATTTCTATTTAGCGAAGAGGCAAGCAACGTTTTCAAACGCTATGGTTTCAAAACACTGCAAGATAAATAATCCATGTTTATAACAGAATACGAGTGGGCCGCCCTATTACTGAGTTTGAAAGTTTCACTCACATCTGTTCTGTTTAGCTTGCCCGTTGCTATTGGTGTAGCTTGGATTCTCGCGCGAAAAAAATTCCCTGGTAAGACCTTATTAGATGGCATTGTTCATCTACCTTTAGTACTTCCACCTGTCGTTATTGGTTATCTTTTACTAATTGGTTTTGGCCGCCAAGGCTGGCTTGGCAAACCACTTTATGAGCTAACAGGACTGAGTTTCAGCTTCAGCTGGCAAGGTGCGGCATTGGCCGCTGCCGTCGTTGCATTCCCGCTGATGGTGAGAGCTATAAGGCAAGGCTTTGAAGCAGTGAATCCGAAGCTTGAATATGCAGCAAGAACCTTAGGTTCTTCACCCACCAAAGTATTTTTCACCATCACTCTGCCATTAACACTGCCCGGTATTTTAACGGGGATCATTCTGGGCTTTGCCCGTTCGCTGGGTGAGTTTGGCGCGACCATTACTTTTGTCTCCAATATTCCTGAAATTACGCGTACGATCCCTCTAGCAATGTACTCCTTTATTGAAACGCCAGGTGCGGAAGTCCAAGCAGCTCGATTATGTGCCATAGCAATATTCATAGCCTTAGCGTCCCTCTTAGCTTCTGAATGGCTAACACGAAAAGCCAAGCAGAAACTTGGAGGCACACATGCTTAAAGTTGCCTTAGATACCCAATTGGGTGATCTCAAAATGGAATGTGACTTTGAACTGCCTCGCAGTGGTGTGACCGTAATTTTTGGGCGATCAGGCGCTGGTAAAACCAGTCTGATTAACTATATCTCGGGCTTAATAAAACCCCATAAAGGCCGTATATCTTTAAACGGGCGTGACCTTACCAATACCGAAACCAAACGCTTTTTACCGCCAGAGAAACGAAGTATCGGCTATGTATTCCAAGAAGCCCTCCTTTTTCCGCACTACAGTGTTCAAGGTAATCTACTGTACGGTTCGGAATACACTCCAGAAGATGAGAAATTCCAAAGCGTAGTTGAGATGCTAGATATTCAAGCGCTGCTGCAACGCTTGCCTAATACCTTGTCTGGCGGTGAGAAACAGCGTGTGGCAATCGGGCGAGCCCTACTTTCCGATCCAGGCTTACTGTTGATGGATGAGCCCTTAGCCTCACTCGATCTACCACGAAAGAAAGAACTATTACCCTACTTAGCAAAACTAGCGAAAGAGGTTGAGTTACCCATTCTGTATGTAACTCATAGCCTAGAAGAGATTATCCAGCTAGCTGATTACTTGGTTTTGCTAGAACAAGGGAAGATTCTGCAGTTTGGTAACGTTGAAGAAGTTTGGTCATCAGAACAGATGCGCCCATGGCTATCCGGTGATACCCGCAGCTCTCTATTCAACGCAACCCTAGACCATCATCACCCTAAGCATACAATGTCCTGCTTGAACATATCCCACAGTACTCAGCTGTGGATGCGAGCCTTAGATATTCCTCCAGGCACACCCTTACGTTTACGTATTAAAGCTAACGATGTGTCTTTATCTAAAGAGCAACCTCAGCAGACCAGTATTCGTAACATACTACCAGCTACAATCATGCAGATTGATGAAGAGTCGTCGCATCAGATAGAGGTGGTTCTGAATATAGGAGGCTGCAAGCTATGGTCACATATAACGTGTTGGGCGTTAACGGAACTTAATCTCCAAGTCGGAGACAAAGTATATGCTCAAATCAAAGGTATTAGTGTAACCCAAGAAGATTGGTCTGGACTGTGACGGATTAATTTGTAACGATCACTCAACATTGAAAGCTAATATTAATTTTATTGTCTTCTAAAATTTGTGTGTAATGGACCGATGACTACAACAAAGCGCACCATAATCCACTACTTGATCGCAATGACGCTGTTCTCTATCTACGGTGTTCAAGTCTGTCCATTCTTAGATTCTCTTACCACTGCGCAGTTGCTATTACCCATCTTAGTCACCTTTATTATTCAAGGCAGCCTTAGGTACCTGCTTGAAGGTCAAATTCAAAAACAACCGCTTAAAACCAAGGTAAGCTTCCAGTTCAAAGTCGATCTTGGTTTATTTGTCGGCTGCTCTATACTACTGGGCCTATTCAATACACTGATATATGAGTTCCCATTAGAAAGCGCAGGTAAGGTGCTAGTCGGCATGGGAGTGCTTGGTTATCTGATCTCTTGTGATCTCGCCCTATTCAAAGAGCACCAACTCGCCCAATGTTTACAAGCTCAAAAAGAACATTTGGAGCCAGATAGTTCTCCTTATCCGCTCACTAAAAAATTCACTTGGTTTGCAACGATCTGTGCTATCTCAGTAATCGGTGTTGTGTTCTTAGTAATCAATAAAGATTTGGAGTGGCTGATCCACACGGGCGACAGTATTCCACTAGAAACCTCACAGCGCTACATTTTGACTGAGATCGTCTTTGTCGTAGGTGTAATGATGACCTACATCTTAACTATCATTATGGGCTATGCCCGTAATCTCAAATTCTTTATTCAAGCGGAAAACAGCACCCTCAAACAGGTATCCCTAGGTGAGTTAAATACAGAAGTACCGGTTACCACTAATGATGAATTTGGTTTGATGGCACTGCATACCAATCAAATGATCAGCTCACTGGCGCAACGTACTCGCGAACTCAACGTGACTCGTGATGCCAGTATATTAGGTTTAGCCAGTTTGGCCGAAACCCGCGATAACGAAACCGGCGGGCATATTTTACGTACCCAAAACTATGTACGCGCTTTAGCCATTAAGCTACGCCAAAACCCGAAACATGCTGATTACCTGACGTCGGAAACAATCGAACTCCTATACAAATCAGCACCACTACACGATGTTGGTAAAGTCGGTATTCCAGATAGTATTCTGCTGAAACCGGGTAAGCTGACAGATGAAGAATTCGACATTATGAAGCAGCACCCACAAATTGGTGCTGATGCATTAGAGGTTGCTGAGAACCAACTGGGTAGTAACTCTTTCTTAAGGATTGCTCGTGAAATTAGCTTAACCCATCACGAAAAATGGGATGGTAGAGGTTACCCGAACGGCCTACAGGGCGAAGATATCCCGCTGTCAGGTCGCCTAATGGCCGTAGCTGATGTCTATGACGCCCTTATCTCTAAACGCGTCTACAAACCTGCATTCAGTCACGAAAAGGCTAGAGATATTATCGTTGAAGGTAAAGACAATCACTTTGATCCAGAAGTGGTCGAAGCCTTCTTAGCCTTAGAAACCGAGTTTAAAGAGATTGCCGCTGAATACAGCGATGAGAATACCGTCGCCGCATAAGCTATAAATAAGCTTATGCGTGTAACGAAAACTGCTTATGCTGTTGATCCCATAACCAAAGGTTGTCATCTGTAATCTCGACGCCACCACGCCAAAACGAATAGTGATTTCCTTGCTGCCAGTGCCTTATACCTTGAAGCGCTTCAGCTCCTGCTGCAGTTAGGGAATACACCGCCGGCTCACCATCGGTCACACTCACGTAGGGTTGATCAGCTTCTATCAAGCAATCCAACTCATGTTTGACCGACAAGTCTCCCATAAAAGGATCCACTTCTAATCGCTGTAAATGATGGAAAATTCGCTGGAAAGTCGCCGGGCCTGACAGTATTTCGTAATAACGACTTTGCGCTGTCGCACCTTCTGGTAGTCTGCCATGCTGTTCCAGCAAAGCTAGATGTACTTCCAATGCGGGCAGCTCATCCGGCGCTTTTAAAAGCGTCAGAAGAAGATAAGTCTGAGTTAAAGTTAAACCCGTTTCTAAAGCCGGAAATTCACAGCAAAAGCGTCTTAATGCCTTTTGCATATAGGGCCAGCCTTCAATCGGTTCTGCTGCATAGTCAGCTAATCGTTCAGGGCTAGCAGCCGTTAAAGCAGACCATATATCAGTAGCTAATTTAAGTTGCTCTAAAGTAATTAACTCTCGCTGTGGATAGAGGCCAACCAACATATCCGGGGTGAGGTTACCAAAGCCATGAAAGAAAGGAACTGCAGGATGATCATCAATACAGATTATGGACAGCTTCGGTAATTGATCGAACTGTGAATAGAGATTCTGACAAACATCTAACAACTGCAACTGATCATATAGATCATGTTCGAACCAGAGAACGATCTCATCAAATTCCGCGACACGCGCTATAACTTGATCACGCTCGCTAAAGTCTTTTGTGACAAGCGCTCTGGGATCATCTATATCCAGATCACTGTTAACTAACAGCTCGGTCAAAAAACTAATCCGCGCCTCGCGATTTAAGGCAGGGTGACTTAAAACAGGGCCATCATGTAATAGGTCTCGCCAACACAATACTTCGCCATCAATGCCTTCTGCTTCCTGCAGCATATCCCCGGCGCAATCGCCATTTGTGATATGTAACTTCACTCTCGACTCCTTGAATGATTTATCAGAACTCCCCGAACTGATCTACAGCATAAGCGATTTTAACCTTTAACGTTAGGCTTCTGGGATAACCGCCAATAGATCAGTCACCGCCAAATCGATACCTTTTTGGCTCAGCATCGTACTCACCTGCCCGCGGTGATGGGTTTGATGATTAAAGAAATGTTGCAACAGATAGCCAAAACGCTTTTCAAACTTATTACCCTGCATATTGCAGTAAACCAAGGAGTGGTTCAGATCATACACTTCGATCTCATCGCATAATTCGACAATGGCACGATCAAGCAAGTAACGCGCATCCCGCAGTTCTTCAAAATCGGAATAAACTACCGTGCTTAGTTTGGCGGGGCGCTCCATCGCTCTTACTTCTTCTAAACTTTTGTAATTTGATGGATGATCGGCAAAACGTTTTAACCAGATAATATCGCCCACCAATATATGGTTAAGCGTAGCTAAAATAGACCCAAAAAAAGCTCCCTGATCTTTACTAACTTCTCCCTCTTCAAGCTCGCTTGCGGCTTCGTAGATACTTTCATTCATCCATTGGTTATAACGAGCCATCAGCTCAAACTGGTCTTTCAGTGTCATAGTTCCTCCTTAGAATTCATCCATTTAAACAGCAAAAGATGACAACTTATAGAAACCTTACAAATAAAAGGTAGAATGCTGTTTTTTCTTTCTAGGTTAACTCTATGCTTAGCGTTTTAGTGATTGGTTACGTCTGGCCCGAACCCAACTCTTCTGCAGCTGGTAGCCATATGCTGTCACTGTTACGCCTGTACAAGCAGCAAGGGTGGAACGTTACATTTGCCAGCCCTGCACAAACCACAGAGCATATGATCAACCTAGATGATGAAGGCATCGCGCACTGCAATATCCAACTTAACAGTGACTGCTTTGATCAGTTCGTCAGTGACCTTAATCCCGATATTGTGATGTTCGACCGTTTTATGATGGAAGAACAATTTGGCTGGCGAGTAGAAAAGAACTGCCCTGAAGCCCTACGCATTTTAGATACCGAAGATCTGCAATGCCTGCGTAATGCCCGTCATCAAGCCGTTAAGCAAAACCGCGAGATGACACTAACAGATCTCTACTCAGACATTGCCAAACGAGAGATCGCAGCAATCTATCGTTCCGACCTTTCGTTAATCATCTCCGATTACGAAACAGAGCTTTTAAAAAATCAGTTCTCGGTACCAGAACAACAATTCCATCATCTACCTTTTATGCTCGATCTGGATAAGCTGCCAGACCAGGTTCCAAACTTTGCAGAGCGCGCTCACTTTATGATGATCGGAAACTTCCGCCATGCGCCTAATTGGGATTCAGTGCTGGAGATGCAAAGGCTATGGCCGCAGATACGCCAGCGCCTAAAAGAGCGCGGCGAAACCGATGCGGAACTACATATCTGGGGATCTTACCCACCACCTAAAGCCACAGCGTTAAACAACCCTAAAACCGGCTTCCTTATCAAAGGCTGGGCAGAAGATGCCTACGATACATTTAAGTCAGCCCGCGTTTGCCTTGCCCCGCTACGTTTTGGCGCTGGTATAAAAGGTAAGTTACTGGATGCAATGGTCTGCGGCACGCCAAGCATAACTACATCTATAGGTAGTGAAGGAATGCTATCCGATCCGAGCCAATGGCCAGGAGCGATTGCTGATAACGATGACGCCTTTATCGAAGCCGCGGTAGAGCTATATCTAGATCAGCAAGCATGGCAATGCGCTCAGCAAAATAATAAAGCACTGCTACAAGATAGATACGATGGTAACCAAACTGGACCTGCTCTGATTTCACGTGTTAAAGCGCTGTTGGAAAACCTAGCGCAACATCGCCTACAAAATTTCACTGGGGCCATGCTTAATCATCACAGCCTTAAAAGCACCCAATATATGTCCCAATGGATAACGGCGAAAAATAAGCTGGAAAGTACGCTAGACAATCAAGAAAAGTCATAAACTTGTCACAGTGCTGCTTTACTCTGCTAAGATTTTTTAGATGAGTAAAGGACAGAATATGGACAAGGTTTGGGAAGTCTTTTGGCGATTCCTATTATTGGGCTGCACCAGCTTTGGCGGCCCTGCTGCACATATCGGTTACTTTCAAAAAGCCTTTGTACAAGAAAAAAAATGGATCGATCAGGATTCCTACGCAAGGTTAGTTGCCCTTAGCCAATTTCTACCGGGTCCAGGATCAAGCCAAGTGGGTTTTGCACTTGGTCTAAGACAAGCGGGCCTTTACGGCGGTATTGCAGCTTTCCTTGGCTTCACGCTGCCCTCTTTTCTCATTCTCTACCTGCTTGCTACAACTGATACACAAAACAGCGGTGGCTTTCTTACGGGTGCCGTTCATGGCCTCAAGCTCTTAGCCGTTGTCGTCGTTGCTGATGCCACGCTGAGCATGCAACGCAATTTCTGCAAAGATAACCAATCACTCAGCATTGCTATCTTCACTGCTGCGGCCCTTCTAATCGCCCCCTCTTTGTGGACGCAGATGACCGTACTGCTTATTGCAGCCGCTGTAGGCATCTATCTTAAAAAAGCTGAACTGACTTCAACAGATAAAGATAAAGATCCAGAAACAGCAATTGAAAAGACAGAACAACCGGCAAAACTACCGTTAATAATCTTCGCCCTACTGTTTATTCTAATGCCTCTATTTGCCCTTATTTCTGACTGGGCAGCACTCTTTAACGCGTTTTACCAAGCGGGCAGTTTAGTGTTTGGTGGCGGCCATGTTGTCTTGCCACTTCTGCAACAAACCCTTGGCGAAGCGGTAGATCCAGACCGCTTTGTCGTCGGTTATGCTGCAGCTCAAGCGATCCCCGGCCCGATGTTTACCCTTGCTACCTTCCTTGGTGCGGATATGCAAAGCAATGCAGCACTTATGGGGGCTATCGTTGCAACACTAGCGGTTTTTCTGCCGGGTTTTTTACTGGTACTGAGCTTACAAGGTGCATGGGAGTCATTAGCGGCGAAACCTAAAATTGCAGGTGCCGTTTGGGGTATCAATGCAGCCGTTGTAGGTTTGCTGCTTTCGGCTTTGTACCAACCAGTATTTATCACCAGCGTGACCTCTGGATTAGATATGGCATTGGTGATTATCGGCTTCTTTACCCTACAAAAATTTAAGCCGCCGATCTTGGCGCTTGTAGCAGGGTTTGCAATGGCTGGATGGGCTTTTTTCTAACTAGCTGCTTTTCAAACAAATTCTTCGATATAAGGCTGGCTCTTAGAGGGTAAGAGTTCAGCCTACATCAAATTTGTTTCTCCACCTCAAGTTCGTATGTCATAAATTTGCTTCCCATCAGCTCGCTCTCGTATACATTTTTCGACAACTTCTTTAAGAAGTTATATTCAGGTCGCGTGTGAAGGAAGTGAATAAAGATCGTTTTATGGCCTAGTTCTTTAGCCCAGCGCATGATTTCACGAAATATCTGTTTTCCTATACCCCAATAGCTGTCGTCGATGACAATAGCGATCTCATATTTTCCTTCTTCCAACTGTATACCACACCATCCTGCTAACGTGTTCTTAACCTTGATCGCTCTAACCCTACAACCCTCAGCAGCATCCACCTCTATTTTCTCCTGAATCCAATCAGTCACCATCTCAAGATCAAACAGCTCATGACCAATCAGATGCTCCCGCGTTGATCGCTTATTTAACACCGGTAAAAACTCTAGCGGCTCTATCTCGGTGAATTTTACGTATTCTAAATAATGCATATGACCTTCATTTTTCAACCAACTCGCTGGAGCTGAAACATCTTAATCTTTCGCGAAGTTAGATGAGGCTCTTCGATAATTATCTGTAATACAGTTTAGTTACAAAAAAGCCGATGTATTTAACATCGGCTTTGGTTTTTTCCGTAGAGGGGAAAATTAGTTTGAGCTTGGCTCACGCATAGTGACAAACTCTTCAGCAGCGGTTGGATGGATCCCAATCGTGCTGTCAAAGACCTCTTTCGTGGCGCCGGCTTTAAGAGCGATACCAATACCTTGAATGATTTCACCTGCATCTGGGCCAACCATGTGAACACCCAATACTTTACGGCTATCAGCATCCACCAGCATCTTCATAAAGGTACGTTCTTCACTGCCGCTGATAGTATGTTTCATCGCACGGAACTCAGATTTGTACACTTCAATATTGTCGTACTGTTCACGTGCTTGCTCTTCGCTTAAGCCGACAGTGCCGATATTAGGCTGACAGAACACAGCAGTTGGGATTAGATCGTAATCTACTTTCTGGTTTGCACCTGCATATAGGTTACGTACCAATGCCATACCTTCTGCAAGCGCAACCGGCGTTAGCTGAACACGGTCAATTACATCACCTACAGCGTAAACAGATGGCACATTGGTCTGGAACTCATCGTTAACCACGATAGCGCCGTTTTTACCTTGTTCGATGCCCAGCGCTTCAAGACCCAAGCCCTGAACCTTAGGGTTACGGCCCGTTGCGTACATGATCTGATCGGCTTCGATTACAGAACCATCAGTCATGGTCGCAAGCAGGGAACCATCCGCTTGTTTCTCGATTGCTTCAATATTGTTGTTGAACTGCAGATCCACACCTTTCTTCGCTACCTCTTTGGCAGTGAATTCACGAATCTCGTTATCAAAACCACGTAGGAACAGATCACCACGGTAAGCCAAGGTTGTTTTCGCGCCTAGGCCTGCAAAGATACCGGCAAACTCAACGGCGATATAACCACCGCCTACAATCAGAGCGCGCTTAGGAAACTCTTCTAAGTAGAACACTTCATTAGAACTGATAATGTGCTCTTTCCCCGGAATATCCGGAATGTTCGGCCAACCACCTACAGCAACCAGAATGCGCTCAGCAGTATATTGCTGATCACCTACAGCGACTGTGTGCGCATCCAACAAAGTAGCGCGACCGTTAATTAGCTCACAACCTGAGTTCACCAATAGGTTCTGGTAGATGCCGTTTAGACGCTCAATCTCTTTGGTTTTATTGTCACGAAGGGTCGGCCAATCAAACTCCATACCTTTATGAGTAAGACCAAAACCAGCCGCTTCTTCAAAGCTTTCTGCGTAGTGAGATGCGTATACAAATAGCTTTTTAGGTACACAACCTACGTTTACACAAGTGCCGCCAAGGTGGCGATCTTCTGCAATGGCAACTTTAACACCCATGCCTGCTGCCATACGTGCCGCACGTACACCGCCTGAACCCGCACCAATTACAAATAGATCAAAATCGTATTCCGCCACAATCGGCTCCTTTTCTTGTGTCAATCTTCAATGTGCTCACTGTACTGAAACCTGTATATGAAGGCCAATAAAGAAAGTTAAACACCCCAATAGAATTTACTAATTCATTATGAGTATCCATCCGGCTAAATGTTCACTAAAATCCATTTTTTATTTTTGTTCAGGATTGCGGCCTTATGAAACTGATTTGCTTTAACGTTAACGGACTACGTTCCCGCCTTCACCAGCTACAAGCGGTTATCGATAAGTATCAGCCAGACGTTATTGGCCTGCAGGAAACCAAGGTTCATGACGAAGCCTTCCCAATGGCAGATGTTGAAGCGATGGGTTACCACGTTGAAATCCACGGGCAAAAAGGTCACTACGGCGTATGTCTGATCTCGAAAAAGCCATTGAGCAATGTACAAAAAGGCTTCTTAACTGACGAAGAAGACGCTCAGCGCCGCATGATCATGGGTGACTACGAAACTGACGAAGGCAACGTAGTGACAGTTTTGAATGGCTACTTCCCTCAAGGTGAGAACATTGAGCATGAAGTTAAATTCCCAGCCAAGCGTAAGTACTATGCTGATCTACAAAGCCACTTAGAAACAAACTACACACCTGATCAGAACATTGTGGTGATGGGCGATCTAAACATCTCACCAGAAGATAAAGATATCGGTATTGGTGAACCAAACCGTAAGCGTTGGTTAAAGACCGGTAAAGCCAGCTTCCAACCAGAAGAGCGTGAATGGTATAGCAAGCTAACGGGCTGGGGCTTAACTGATTGCTTCCGTCATCAGAACCCAGATGAAGATCAGGTATTTAGCTGGTTTGATTACCGCTCTCGTGGCTTCGATGCCGAACCAAAGCGCGGCCTACGCATCGATGGCATCCTACTAACGGCGCCATTACTAGAGAAATGTACTGACTCTGGCGTGGATTACGAAATTCGCGGTATGGAAAAACCATCCGACCATGCGCCAATCTGGGCAGAGCTAAGCGTTTAATTAAGATTTTTTTCAGGGCTGCCTTACAGAGCAAAAGTAAGCGGCCTTGTTTAAGTTAGATCAAAATACTTAGCATCCATCTCACAAAATTCTACCAAGGCATCATGAGCAAGTTGACCATTCGGATGCGACATTCTTAATAAGCGCTTCACCCGTTCATCCAGATGCTGGTAAGAACTTTTATCTCCCGTTCCTAAAAACCTAAAGCCCATCTGCCAACGGGAAAACTCCCGCTCTGCTAAATTGTCATTGGTGTAGATGATATCCATATCTCTATGGCGCGTATCTGCTCTGATATCTGCCGCGATCTGCTTTATGGACGCTTCCGGCCCTTCTAACACCTGAAAAAATAGCGGAGGATCAAATAGCAACAAACCGGTTAGCTCCAAGCGTTTATTTTTGGTTCGAGCCTGATTCATTAGTTCCCTTAAGCCCTCTAAGGAAAACTCATTGGCCTGATGACTGATATAAACAAACTGATGCAGCATCCATAACCTCAGCGACGCAGTTAATTCCTGATAAAATCAGGCTAGCTCAAGAGCAATCTTCTGATAGCGACTTCTGTTAGAATAGCCCATCACTTTGTCTTCCACCTTGAGTTATCACTTCAATATGTCGTTTTCTGCGCTCGGTCTATCTGATTTTCTGCTATCTGCACTGTCTGATTTAGGCTATGAACAACCTACGCCTATTCAACAACAATCGATCCCAGTCACACTCGAAGGGAAAGATGTTTTAGCTGCTGCAGAAACAGGCTCTGGTAAAACCGCTGCATTTACACTACCGATTTTACAAAGCTTAGCGACATCCTTACCGCCGCGAAATAACTTAGTTACCGCATTGGTATTAGTACCTACGCGTGAACTGGCAGTACAGGTGGAAGAAGCGATCCGTCAGTACGGCCGTAACTTCCCAAGGAAGCTTAAATCTCTGGCGATTTACGGTGGCGTATCCATCAATGCACAAATGCAGGCGATGCGTGGTGGTGCAGATATTGTGGTTGCAACACCTGGGCGACTAATCGATCTATTCGAGCGTAATGCCGTTGATCTACGTAACGTCAGCACACTGGTACTTGATGAAGCTGATCGCATGTTGGATCTAGGTTTTGCCGATGAACTGGATGACATCCTGGATGAACTACCAGAACAGCGCCAAAACTTGCTGTTCTCCGCGACCTTCCCAAAAGGCGTACAGGAACTCACCGACGATTTTCTGGATAACCCAGTCAAAATTGAGATTGAGCAAGAGAGCACAATCCCAGAACAGTTAGTACAACGTGCAATTGAGGTCGACCACAACAACCGCACGATGTTGTTAAAGCACCTGCTTAAACAGCAAAACTGGTCACAAGTCCTGATCTTTGTTGCCAGTAAGCGTACCGCAAACAATGTCGAGATGAAGTTATACCGCTCCGGCATTCAAGCGAAAACTCTGCATGGCGATCTAACGCAGAAAGAGCGTAACCAAGCGCTACAAGAGTTTAAATCAGGTGAATGTAAAATTCTGATTGCGACAGACCTAGCAGCTCGTGGTATTGATATTCCAAACCTACCTTGCGTACTTAACTACGACCTGCCTCGTGCCCCTGCCGATTACGTTCACCGTATTGGCCGTACTGCCCGTGCAGGTGAGATCGGCGAAGCGATCTCCTTTGTCGATCACGAAGGTGACGCGCACTTTAAACTGATCGAAAAGCGCACTCAGCAAAAGATACCCCGCGAGCAAGTCGAAGGCTTTGAACGATCGAAAGAAATACCAGCCGAAGTTCAGGCTAAAAAAGGTAAAGCACCGGTTAAAGGCAAGCGTAAGAGCAAGAAAGACAAACTACGTGAAGCTGCTGCAGCTGAAAAGAAAAGCGGAGTAAACCCTTGGAAAGGTAGAAGCTAAAGTCGTTTAAGGGGTCAGGGCTGAATCGGCTAGGTTCAGCTCTTCTAATCAAGATCTCTAAGATAGAAATCAGTGAGTCTGGATATCCTCATCCACTTTTGAACATAAATCGTCGGCATACTGCTCAAGCGCCGTCTCGTACATCTCTTTCCAAGAACTAAAGCTAGTATGGGTTTTAATTATCCTATCCAGCTGCTCATTTTTAGTATCAGGGTAAAGTGCTGACTTCATTTTGCATTTATGCAGCATTTGCCATAGATTAGTGAAGCAGCTATTTCTAGACACAAAAGCCCTAGGAAATAGCCTTTCAAGCTCGCCATCATCTAGATACCCATCTTCAATTCTAGTCATCGCAAACATCCTTATCTTCCAAATAATACACACACAAAGTGTAGGCTTAACTTACTAATTTGTGCTATGAAACTTAGGTACTCGCCCAAAAGGCTTAAGTATTCGGCTCTATTAAATAACCGTAGGGTGCAATAGCGAAGCGTATTGCACCTTTAACAGGCTCTAAATTGGTGTAATACGCTCTGCTATTACACCCTACAAAACCTCATGCACAATACATATGAAATTAAATATATATGATTTTCCGTATATAATCTAAACTCTCTTTCTTACCAACAAGATTAGGTTTAGCTTTATGGGTATATTCGAACGTTTCCTCACCCTTTGGGTAGGTGTCTGTATTCTGGCGGGTGTCGTACTGGGAAATCTTATCCCAACCTTCTTTGAGCAGATCGCAGCGCTAGAATTTGCTCATGTAAATTTGGTGGTCGCAGTATTTATCTGGGTGATGATCTACCCGATGATGGTCCAGATCGACTTCACTGCACTACGTGATGTTGGTAAACGACCAAAAGGTATCGCGCTGACGCTGGTAGTTAACTGGTTAATCAAACCCTTCTCAATGGCGCTATTAGGTTGGCTGTTTTTCCGGGTACTCTTTGCCGATCTGGTCGATCCAGAAAGCGCCAGCGAATATATCGCAGGTATGATCCTACTCGGCGTCGCTCCATGTACCGCTATGGTGTTTGTCTGGAGCCAGCTTACTAAAGGCGATCCTAACTACACCTTGATTCAGGTATCAGTAAACGACGTGATTATGGTGTTTGCCTTTGCACCGATCACCGCCTTTCTTCTGGGTGTGAGTGATATCAACGTGCCGTGGGATACCCTACTGCTATCGGTTGTGCTGTACGTATTATTGCCGTTAATTGCTGGCATCTGGACACGTCATAAACTGGAAAAAGCAGATAATGGTCAGCGCCTAGAATCATTATTAGCCACGCTAAAGCCTTGGTCGATTCTCGGCCTACTAGCTACTGTAGTTCTGTTATTTGGTTTCCAAGCAGAAAAGATCGTTAATCAGCCTCAGTCGATTCTGCTGATTGCCATCCCGCTGCTAATCCAAACCTACGGTATTTTTGCACTGGCCTACTTTGCCGCGAAGTGGATGAAGCTCCCGCATAACATCGCTGCCCCTGCCTGTATGATCAGTACCTCTAACTTCTTTGAATTAGCAGTTGCGGTGGCAATCTCGCTATTTGGTCTGCATTCCGGTGCGGCATTAGCAACGGTGGTGGGTGTATTAGTGGAAGTGCCGGTGATGTTATCGCTGGTGGCGTTTGCGAATAGAACTAGGCATTGGTTTCCTTCTTAACAACGGCCAAAAACAGTCGAAACCAGCTAAGATCTGCATAAGCAAAGGCCACTATTTTCTACACTTCTCAAACATACCTATCTCTGTCAGTATTGGGTTAACTAAGGAGATAGGTTAGCCCACCTCAATGGATTAATGAGAATGATTCTTATAGAAGATCGTTTTTCAATTTTTATGTGGAAACACGACAATTTATCGTCTTTCTACAAAACTCCATTTTCATAAATCCATAATTAAGTATTTAGCTTCAATGGGTGAAAGACTATTACCGATTTCTTTTAATTTGGAGATATACGACAAAGTGTCGCTTTTCTACAAATAACTTGTCGTATATAGCTGTTAAAAGGCTTTCGAGTATGGACACAAAAAGTTGGATTGACTTTACCATCAAAGAAACAGAAAGCGCTCTTACCCTTTTTTATTCTTACATGGGGTTCTATGAGTCTTTGAGAGATGATGAAGTAGTTGCTGCGGCAAATAAAAATTCGGAATTTTGGAGAACCCATAGTGCTTCACTGCAACATACATTGTTTTTATATTTAGGTCGTCTTTCAGATGATAGCAGTGGCTGTAAGTCTTTTTCTGGTTTCAAAACACACTGTATTAGAAATGCATCTGACTTTTCAGAATCCGCTTTTTTAAAAAGACGTGGTGACGTTCTTAAGATAAACCCTAACTATCTAGATGATTCAGTTTTTCCAAACGAAAGCGACATCGGAAGACTGTTTTCTATTGCAACGAAACATAACGGCTACCTAAGAGCTGAATGTAAGACAATAAGAAGCAGAGTGTATGCACACGCCATTTACACTGAACAGCATGAATATTATCACCTGTTTGAAAAGGTGAAGCTCGGTGAAATTGAAGAAGTTTTGCTTGCTTTGTGGTCGGTATCCCAGCATTTATGGCAGTCGTATCAAAACGCTAGGGAAATAACTCTAGAATTATTAGCCTTTCCAGAAAAGGAAAGAATATTTAATGCAACTCGTAAAGCTATCACAGGCGCTATTTAACAAGTTTGTTAATAATCGCCCTTCGGGCTGGACCGAAAACTTCGCTGCTTCGCAGCAATGCGGCCCATTACAAAAGCGTTAAGTTCAAGATCAACTTGGAAGATTTGAATGACCAATAACGATAAAGATAAGAATCCTGATTGGAAAGATCTTGAATATTTAGTTGCGATGATACAAAAGCAACTATCGCCAGATGCAAGTGTGCAACATAACGTAATGCTAGATGGGGTTGATAGCGAAACCAAAAGGCAAATTGATATTTTGGTAGAGCAAAATATTGGTCAATATACTATGCAGATTGTTATCGACTGCAAAGACTACTCAAAGCCAGTAGATGTAAAAGGTGTCGAAGAGTTTCAAGGACTGGTTCAAGATGTACAAGCGCACAAAGGCGCTTTAGTTTGTCCATCAGGATTCACTAAATCAGCACTGAAAAGAGCTAAAAAGCTACAAATTGATTTATATCGTCCAATATCTACCGGGAAACATAAGTGGCAGGCTACTGTTACAGCTCCTGTGCTTTGTGATTTTCGGAGTGCGTACATGAGTTTTGGCATGAGCACATCAGCCCCCAAACCTATGAGGCTTCAACCCGATTTTTATAACCTTCCTGTCTACGATGAAGAAGGTAATGAATTGGGATCTACTTTACACGTCGCTCAAGTCACATGGGATGAAGGGAGATTCCCTAGCGAGCCTGGGGAGCATGAACCAGTATCTATTTTCGGCGATAAGAAGGTACTCATAGACAATGGGTATCAGGATAAAATCGCGGTAGAGCTAACGGTGGCTTTACATGTGAAACAAGACTTATATTTAGGTCACCTTCCAATAGAAGATATAAATGGATTAAAGGATGAGCATACAGGAGCGGTGGTAACTAATGCGTTTACACTGGGCGGATTGAATCCAGCCGAAGTAGAAAAGAACTGGAAGGGTGTTGAAGATCCTGAAGTTTTAGAATTTGAACCTCTCTTTAGGGTTGTTGGTTATCATTGTTATGGTGTCGGAACTTAATATGTTTATTAAACATCGTTACGGCCAAAAGGAGCGTTAAGGGGTCAAAGCCCTTTAATTCTAGGATGCTACCAAGTAATTCGGTCAGTCCAGCTTACAATAAGTTATAATATAACCTTTCTTGTCAGCATTAAGGCTCTACCCCATGTCATTTAAATTTTTCTACACCGACTACTCTACTGATAAGCATGTGCGTTCGGATGAGGCTGTATCTGAAACCTTAGAGAACGTGATTGTGCATATGCAGAGTATGCTGAAAGAGCCGGATAACTTTATCGGCTTGATTGATGAGAACAATCTGATGCTGCAGTTTATGGTTGAGGATGACGGTTCGATTCTGGTGGATGTACCAATGCATGAGCGCAAAGGTTCGTTTACTAAACATGCTGACCTAAACGAGTCGATTGAGATTGTGCGCAGTCTGAATGATGAGATAGTGTGGGAAGAGATCGACGGACTTCAGTTTAAAAACTGGTAATTTCAGTGCGTAAATCACTCTAACTTTCCTTTTCTTAATACCCTTGATTCGGTGTTTTATTTCCTAGAATAAAGCATTCATCATAAAAAAGGCCGCTATGATAGCGGCCTTAGAACCTTAAGAGATTACCTTCCTCCTAATAACCTCTTTATATCTCTGTTAAGAGGTAAAACGAAGTCATGGGAACTCAGCACAATATTATCAACCGTTCTCACTAGGCGAGCATTCACATAAAGGTTTTCACCACCTATAGCGTATGTTCCAAGAAGGACAGCCTGAGCATCATGCTGTTGAGAGATATTTTGAAGCTGGCGAGACAACATAAACTCACCTGCACGTTGCTTGATAAACAAGCTATCACGCATTTTCACTTCAATAACTTTATAGCCTCTCTTCGTAAGGCCAGCAGAGATAACTTCAGCAGCCATTCGCCCGAAAGTAGATGAAGCGGACAGATTATCAATATTGGCAAAGCTTGCTGTCATAATTGCTTGGTCTTTAGATAAAGGGGAAAGCAATTTATTGAATAAAGGATTACGCGCGTCCGAGAGAACACCAACCAAATCAACTTTTTGTTCAGTAGGTTTACTGCGAACAGCCTTATCACTTGCACAACCAGCCGTAATCAGTGTTACCCCAATCAATAGAGCGCTAAGTAGTTTTTTCACTGTTTATTACTCCTGATCGGTTAATGTGACAGATTTAGTGGAGGTCACACTTGGAGCATAATGAGAAGCATCACCACCATTGATGTAATAGATATTTGACGATGAGTGCAGAATACGGTTCTGCTGAGTAACCGTCGTGGTGATGATCACTTCTACATTTGAGTCTTTAACCCAGTTACCACTTGTTATGTCAGCACCTACCGCAGCAGGAATTAATAACTTAGCCGGTGTTGTCCATTTATCTATTGCGTGAGCAGCAACCGCAACACCTGCAGTTAACAATGACCACGTACCAACAGGAGCACGAACGCTATCTTTATCTGTGTGCTTTACAACATTTACATCAAAAGACACATTTGCAGCGCCATGAGGCGTCGTCAAAACAGTCGCACCGTTTTGCACTAGCTGACTCGTCAGTAAATTTGCATAGCCTTGATAAAAAACTTGAGATGCATCGCCACCACTGATGTGTAGAGGCATTTTATTTCCTACCGAACCCGCAATTAGCTTAGCTTCATGCTCAGCGAGGACATTCCAGTGATGAGCTGCCTGCATCTTTTGCTGTTGTGAAATTGGGTAAGTAGAAGGGAGTGGAGACTGGGCAGTATTTGCTTGTAAACAACCTGTCAGGATGCTGGCCGTAGCACCCAAAACGATAATCTTTTTAACCATTTTAATTCCTTGTTCGTCGTCCGCTGCGAACTTAAAGTGGGCTCGCAAGAACTACGAGCCAACGTATATATCTAGAACAACTAAGTTCCGTAGAAGCAATCCTACTTTGAATAAATGAAGTGTCAATCGATAAAAGGAAGTGAATTCAAGCAGATACAACCGCACTGACTATAAAAAATAATAGAAACTTAATATATAAAGCGCTTATTTTAAAAACATAAAATTGTTCAGATAAAGCAAATCTTCTCCTAGACACAGATCGCTTATAAAGCGATCCGTAGTGCTAGACCAATCATCACCAAACCACTCACTTGATCGATCTCTTTTGCCTTTTTCTGTAGGGCTTTGATCACTTTCTCTTTCGATAGCACCACCGCCACACTGCATAGCCACAGCATATCGATACATACCACTGTGCCCATATAGATCAGCTTTTCGGTCACCGATTGATCGGCTGAGACAAACTGAGAGAACAGAGCGATAAAGAACAGCGCCAGTTTTGGATTTAGGACCGAGATCATCACCCCGTCACGTACCGCTTCTGAATACGGGCCTACGGTTTTGTCTTTACCGAAGTTAGCATTACCTTTTGAGCGGATCGCTTTTAAACCAAGCCATGCTAGATAAAGCGCACCAACATAAGTGATCACTTGGTAAAGCATTGGGTGTTCCGATACCACAACGCCCAAGCCCCAAAGGGTTAAGATCGCCCAAACCGCTACGCCAGTTGAGTGACTTACTGCGGTGATCACACCATGTTTACGGCCATTTCCTAATGTCTGACGCAATACCACCGCCAAGCTTGGGCCTGGAGACATAGTGCCTAATAGACATACAACAACAAATGAAAGCCAGATGGCCAGAGTCATGGGAGTCACCTCGATCAGTAGATGGAGGTATTGTAGTTAGCTGAAAGGAATTAAAAAAATGCAAATATCAAATACCGACTATGATTTAAAATCATACCCAGTTTGATAAGTGCTATTCCGTTGCATGAGTGTCGATATGCATCTCGTCACGGAGCAGATCCGCGATCAAATTTCGTAACCAACGGTGGGCTGGATCTTGATCGTGAAGAGCATGCCAGCAGAGGTGATAGTTGTTCTGCGGCACTTCATCTAACGGTAGTTCAGCGTAACTCAAAGGAAAGTGCGCTAAGGCATTGCTAGCAATATGCTGTGGCAAGATCATCAGCATAGGTTCACTAGATAACGCCTGAAACGCCGCAGAGAAGAACGGTACTTCAAATTGGATGCGACGTTGTAAGCCTTGGGCTTCCAGCGCACGATCAAAGAAGGAATCTTTATCACCACCGCTGTTTAAACGCAGGAATGAGTACTCCAGCATCTTTTCTATAGTAAGGCTTTCACCCGCTAGTGGATGGTCTTTCGCCATCAAACACACAGGGCTGTCTTGGCCGATATGAATGCTCAGTACATTTTCTGGCAAACTGTTGGTAGTCGTTGAAGCGAGATCAAGGGGAAGCTGGCCTAAACGTGTTAATAGCTCCGGTCGCCACATTTCGTAGCTGATATCGATCCCCGGGGCTTCTTGGTGGAGCTTTTGCAAAATATCGGGAAAGATAAACTGCGCCACATGATCGGTACAGGCAAAACTGAATCGACGGACACACTCAGCGGGGTTAAAGCTATCGCCCTCCCCTAGTTCATCCACTTCAGCCAGTATGGCCTGAACTTTAGGCAGTAGCTCTTTAGCTTTGGCGCTTAACAGGTAGTCATTACCTTCGCGAATAAGCAGTGGATCGGCAAAGTGATCGCGTAGCTGACTTAATTGTCGGCTCATGGCTGATTGCGTAAGGTGTAACCGGTCAGCAGCACGGGTTACGTTGCGCTCTTCCAGCATAATGACTAATGCACGCAGCAGGTTCAGATTAAGTCGATTCACAAAGATTCAGCCATAGCTCTCTAAAAGGTTAATCATAATCTATCTGATCCTATCCATCGAACACTAAGCTTTATCTGTACCCTTTTTAAGACCAATACAGAGCAACTGTGTTGCATCTGTGACGGTTAATTATCTCTTTTCTGCCTCTGCACCTAGAACTTTGCTTATACGACACTATATAGCTTACGAACATTTCCACTTTTGTATTTAGTTGTCTGTTACAGCACTTATAAGTTACGGAACTCTTTTTTATGGAAATCTATTTAGCGATTTTAGTTTTTGCGATCTCATCCACGATAACCCCTGGCCCTAACAATATTATGATTATGACCTCAGGACTTAACTTTGGGGTTAAGCGCAGCATGCCTCACCTACTAGGTATCTGCTTGGGCTTCCCATTGATGGTTCTGGCTGTAGGCTTGGGTTTTAGCGCGGTATTTGAGAAGTTTCCGATTGTTCACGAGATCATCAAAGTGCTTGGTGTGACGTATCTGCTTTACCTTGCATGGTTAGTGGCGTCTTCTGCCCCTGCGTCGATGGAGGGGGATCAGAAATCTAATCCGCTGACCTTTATGCAGGCGGCACTTTTCCAATGGGTAAACCCGAAAGCCTGGGTGATGGCGACCGGTGCGATTGCGGCTTATACCTCGCAAGATACAACGATGCTGCTACAGGTTATGGTGATTAGCCTTTCCTTCTTTGTGGTGAGTTTCCCATGCGTGGGCGTATGGCTGATCTTTGGATCGGGGCTAAAACGCTTCCTCAAAGAGGCTAAGTACCAACGAGTATTTAATATCTCGATGGCACTTTTATTGGTGGTTTCGGTATTACCGGTACTGAACGAGCTGCACCAAACCTATTTAGCTTAACTCCTCTTCTCCCATCACCTTTTATCACCACAACACGCGAGCCTGTTTTCTGTTGATCGTTAAACGAAAGCGACTACATCCTCAACAGGCTGGCGTGGTTTTTGCGGCCAGCTCTGTTTTGCTGGGTAGCCAAGCGTTACCAGCATTACTGGAATATCCGTTTCCTCAAGCTCAAACTCAGCGTGTAATTGGCCTGGATCGAAACCCGTCATAGCACCTGAGGCGATACCCATACCATGCGCTGCCAACATCATAGTCATACCGGCTAATGAACCGGAACGTAGTGCCTCATCTCGCTGCAAGGTGTAATTGCCTTCGTGTGAATTGGTCGCCATTTCAACCCAACCATCCGCTACCTCTTGCGACATAATATTAGCTTCTACCACTGGGCTGAGCTGTTTCGGTAATTGTTGATAGCCCTTAAGCGTGCCGCAGATGATCACTGTGGCAGATGCATCTAGAATTTGTGGCTGATTAAACGCGATTGGGTGCAGTTTCTGTTTGGCTTCTTCGCTAGAAACAACAATAAACTTCCAGTTCTGCATGTTATAAACCGAAGGCGATAGCGTCGCTAATCGCAACAGCTCTTTAAGCTGAGTATCTGATAGTTTTTTGTCTGCATCATAACGCCCTACTGAGGCACGGGTTTCAATCAGTTGGGTAATCATATCTTTCATAACAACTCCTTACTCTTTAGCTTCAGCAACAACAGGCTGTTTAGAACGTGAAATAGATTTAGGTGATGCAGAGATTTGCACGACTAAAATGCTGATCAACACAGTAATCAGCCCAAGTAATGCAAAGCCCTGTAAACTTTGATCGAGCACCCACCAGCCCAATACCACTGCGGTTACTGGGCTTAGTAGCCCTAAAGATGACACTGCGACCGGTGACAGTGTCGCAATACCTTTAAACCACAGTAGATAAGCAATTAACGCTCCGAATATAGAAAGGTAGGCATAACTTAGTATCTCAGTGCTGCCCAACTCAGGCAGTGCAGGATCTAGAAAATAGGCAGCGGGTAGCAACATCAATCCACCCAGCAATAGCTGCCAGCCGGTAAAAGCTAATACGGGAAGGGAGCTATGCCAGCGTTTCGCTAAGTAGGTTCCGGCACCCATAGAACACGCACCAAGAAATGCCGCAATAATTCCCCATAGATCCCACTCAGCATTCGGCGACAGAAGCAGTGCAGCCATACCGATAACACCAAAGGTGGCTGCAATGACCGTCAGCGCTCTTGGTGCTTTGCTGTCGATTAACCAGATCAGCAACATCAATAACAGGGGTTGGATTGCACCCACAACAGCAGCAATTCCGCCGGGTAAACGATATGCCGCAACAAACAATAGTCCTTGGAACAGTCCAATATTTAGCGCGGAGAGAATGATTAACCTTCCCCACTCTTTGCGCTTAGGCAGATAAAAACTCATCAATAAAAGCAAGAAGCCCGCAGGAAGCACACGAATCAATGCGGCGGTATAGGGACGATCAGCAGGCAATAGTTCGGAAGTAACGATGTAAGTCGAGCCCCAAATGATGGGGGCCAGTGCCGTTACAACAATACGCACGCTGTTAGGTAAATTACCGATCATCCTCGTCACCTTGGTTATTTTGTATCGATGAAGAACTTATCTTGATTTCAAGATATAATTAAACAATGACAGCAAACTATCTTGATATCAAGATAAATTTTCAGGTGTAACAGATGACAGATAAATCGACAGATGCTGTAGATAAGATTGTTTCGCAGTGGAAAGCAGAAAGACCGGAGCTTAATTCTGAGCTGATGTCCGTGACGGGACGTATCAAACGAAGCTCAGCATTAGTGCAACAAAGGTTAGAAAAAACCTTTTTAGAATATGGACTTAACTATTGGGAGTTCGATGTTCTGGCGACGCTTTGTCGATCTGGTTCACCCTATTGCTTAGCACCTACTGCCCTATTTTCTACCCTAATGGTGACCTCTGGCACGATGACCCATCGTCTGAAAGGATTGGAAAAAAGAGGGTTAATCAGCCGCTGCAATAATCCCGAAGATGCGCGCAGCATGTTGGTAAAATTAACCGATGAGGGTTTAGCACTGATCAATGAAGCAGTAAGTGCCCACGTTGATAACCTTGATCGGTTAATGAGCGCCTTCTCTGAAGAGGAGAAAATTCAGATGGATAAAAGCTTAAAACGCTTACTAGAAGTACTAGAACAATAAACTAAAATCTATAAAAACAGGGTAAAAATACAGAAAAATGGCGCTATCACCGCCAAAGTAAAGCATTTCCCCATCACCTGAAATAAATTATGTTGCGGGTTCTTCCAAACGTAGAGCCCGTTAATTAACAAGGTTATAGGGATGGCGAACATACCTATCAAAAAAGCAGCCAAGCCAGCCCAGGAACCATTACCTTGATTCATGCTGGCAATAATAAAAATTACTAATGCCTGAAACGCCGAAGGCAAAATAACACCAATAAATACCCTCATGATTCTGGTACAGGGCAAACAAAATCCGGATGCTTAACAATCATCACGTCACAATCGACATGATCGACTACATGTTCTGTTGTGCTGCCGACTAATAATCGATCCAGAATGGTACGTGCTACGCCACCCATTACAACCACATCAATTTTATTATGTTTGGCATAGTTACTAATGGTCAGATCCGCTTCGCCTTTGATGATATCGACCATATCCGATTCGATACTCAAACCATATTCTTCAAGTAATTCATCACAGGAGCTAAGGTGACTTCGCTCTACACGCTCCTGCAGCGCTTCGTAGTCTGTGACTACATGCTCATCAAAAATCACTTCTTGGGGTAAGGTGTTATAACAGTGTAAAACTCTTAGTTCGTTGTGGCCGTCGTCCATAATTTCACGGGTTCGCTCGATCAGCTCCCTATCTAAAGCGCCTTTTACATCATCTTTATGTAGAGGATCTATGCAGGTTACAACGCGGGTATGGTCACCCCATGGCCTTTGTTTCACAAACAGAACGGGGACAGGACATTTACGTGCAAGCTGCCAATCGACAGGGGCAAATAAATAATGGCCCAATCGAGTATGCGGCTGAATTGAATGAAGCACTAAGTCCGGTTGAAAACGTAGAGCCTTACGAACAATTCCTTCACCAGTATGACGATTCCAGCTAGCATCAAAACCCGTTTTTATACCTAAAGCTTCGATATTTAAGCAGAGCTCTTCAAGCTTGGCTTCGGTTTGTTTAACGTAGGCATGTTCGGCTTTTAATTCTTGTTTAGCATCAAACATGTGGCTATGTTTGATCGAGCGGTTATAACAGCAACTAAACAGCTCGAGAAAAGCAGAATGTTGTTCCGCTAGATTTACTGCTTTCTCTATAAGGCTGGAGTTATCGTGTTTAAAATCGATATTGACCAGTAACCTATCCATCTCTTCCTCACCAGCAAGTGGTTGATATTCCTCTCTCTATATCTCCAGTCTGGATCCTAAATTGAAGGTTTTCCAGTTCGTTTGTAAGCCCCTTATAACAAAGTACGCTTTCACTACATTTAATTATAAAAACTTGGACTAAGCCCGATCTTTATATTAGATACAACTTATATATAATATTTCCAACGACTCTCTACTTAAAGGAATCATCATGTCTCTTAACGCCGCGCTTCGTCTGATGGCTGGCAGTGTCATATTAGCTAGCTTAGTTTTAGGTTATTACATGAATGCCAATTGGTATTACCTAACCGGTTTTGTTGGCCTTAACCTATTCCAATCTGCTTTTACCGGCTGGTGCCCTGCTGTATTTATTTTTCAGAAGTTGGGATTAAAAGCGGAGAGTTGTAATTGCGAAGGTATGACCATCAATCAAGGCCTTCACATTATCGCTGGTTGTGTTGTGATGTTCACAGTGGGGCCTGTATTGTTTTTACAAGCTCCTCAAGCGTTATTAATCGTAACGGCTATCGTAGGTGTGAGTTTGACCCAATCGGCACTTACAGGCTGGTGCCCAGCTATGATGGTTGCGAAACTTTTAGGTTTTAAAAGCACTCAAGCGAACTAATTTAATCCGGTTCCTATCGGCCTAGTTTCCCCATCCCTTGTGCTAGGCCACAAAAACAAGCCGGAATATATCCGGCTTGCTTAACTTCCTTCATTTTGTTGTCTAAAAACAATATTTTTAATTGTGATGCAGATACAATAACGAATCTTATTTAGCTTCAGAATTTTATAGATATACATGCTATTGCGATCTGCCGGTTTAATACTGCCCTCTTTTATTCTGCTGTGTGCAGCAGGCCTGTTATTGCCTATTACTGCTCAATTGAGTGAGGAATACCAACAGATTCTCACTCTGACTCCCTACCCTCTGGCGATCATTGTCGCGCTATTAGGTTACGGGTTTAACCGCAGTCGTATCTTGTTTGCCGCAGTAAACCTTTGTGGAGCCTATTGGTTAATTCAAAATGGTCTCCAAACCAGTCTGAATCAGCCAGATGCCTTTGTCCTTTTTAGCTGTATATCGATACTGCTCCCTTTCCATCTTGGCTGCATTGCGCTTTATAAAGAGCGAGGTTTATTTACCCCTGTTGGCATCATCCGGCTGTCTGTCATCCTGATTAGTTACGGGGTTTTATATCTAATATGGTCCAATGGCTCTCTAGGGCTCTACCTAGCGAACCTACCAATGATGATGTTAGAAATGCTGTTGCACGAGTATTACCTAAGCCAAGCTGCTGCACTGGCATTTGGCCTTGGCCTTGTTCCAATTATGCTCTCGTTTGTGTTTAGGAAGACCTATACAGATGCCGCTTTGCTGGCGAGTTTATTATCTGCCCTGATCATGCTGAGTTGGTTCCATCAGCCGATGATCTCTGCGCTATTTATTTCGGCCAGCATGATTGCACTGGCTATTTCGGTGGTTCAAAACTCTTATCAAATGGCCTTTATTGATGAACTTACCTGTATTCCTGCCCGTCGTGCATTGCTTGATAAGTTCTCAACCCTAGGTAAAAAGTACACCCTGGCAATGTGTGATATCGACCACTTTAAAAAGTTTAACGATACCTACGGTCATGATGTCGGCGACCAAGTATTAAAAATGGTTGCTGCCAAACTGAACCAAGTCAGTGGTGGCGGTAAAGCCTACCGCTATGGTGGTGAGGAGTTCACCCTAGTATTCCCAGGTAAAAGCGAAGCTGAAGCCCTGCCTTACATAGAACAATTGCGTGAAACTATCGCCAATTACCCTATGCATATCCGTAATCAAGACCGCCCAGACGATAACGAACAGGGTCAAAAGATGCGCAAAAATGCACCGGAAACTGAAATAGTCAGTGTCACCATCAGCATAGGCTTCTGTGAAAAAACACCTGAAATTCCTGACTCAATGGCGGTCATGAAAAAGTCCGACGAAGCCCTATACGAATCAAAACGTAATGGCCGAAACTGCTCTACAGCGGTTCATTACAAGCCGAAGCCTAAGACTCAGAAGCGCGGGCATCGGAAGGATTATGCTTAAGAGTATTTAATCAACTAACGCTGATTAAACGGTTAAAGGAATAACGATGATAGAAAGCTTGCCTCAGATAATTGGACTAGCGTTTGGCCTTTTGATTTCGATACCTATGGGTATTCATATGTTTCGTGAGTGCTTTAGCAACTACAAACGATTCAAAGATCAGCTTAAGCAATCACAAGGCAGTGAAGAGGAGAAGTTATATAATGGCGAATTCACCAAAGCAGTTAATCATCAGTTTATTGAGTTTAAAGCTGTTTTTGCTTTGGTATTTCCTATCTTAGTATTCTTACTCACCTACTTGATTACAAGTTCCATAGCTGAATCAGCCATACAACTGTATGCTAGTGAGTAATTAGAATCGCTAGTACGATTCAAATTATAAAAACGGATTACATTTAAAAGGATTTTCACATGGAAGTACCAGCTCTCACTCTACACTTTTTAGCCGTTATCAGTGCAACGATTGTTTTACCGTTGAAAATCGCGGCCTCATGGTTTGATGCTTCGCGCACCAACTTTTTCCTCTGTTTGATTGCAGCATTACTAGGCCCAGCACTAGCTTTATTCGTTTATGACGCTGTTGATGGCGGTTTTATTGGGTTCTTTGCGGCTCTAGTTACATTAGGCATCACTCTTGGAGTATTGTTAGGCACTGGCCCTTGGAATGCACTAAAACTTGCGTGTGTTGCTTTAATTTTAAGTGCTGCGGCTATTAAATTTTATGAATCGATCGCTTCAAATATATTGATTTAGGAAGAAGTAGCTATGATCTTTGCAGAAATAGCATCCGATGTTAGCTACTACGATATCTATCCCAAGCTGCTCCAACTTGTGCAGCAGACATTCTCGAATGTAGAGTCAGGTGTACAAGGTGATGCTTGGATTTGGATCTATGAGGGTGAAGAAAAGGTCGCTCTAGATACCTTCACCAGCATGCGCTTTCAAATTAAGTCCGATAGTTTAAACGGTTTTTTGGTACACAAAGTCATTTCAAAACTACGCGAACACTACGAACTTTATATATACGATGAGCCCGAGTTAGAAGGTCACGAAGATACGTTTTAACTCTTAGAGCTAATCCACAACTGGTAGTAAGACTATAAGAGATCGGAGATTGAAATGGTAAGAGTTGTTTATCGATGGCAGGTTCCAGCAGAGAACTTTGAAGAGTTTAAAGCGATCTGGACCAATACAACCAATCATATTCATGAAACTGTTAACGGTGCCCTTGGTAGTTTTATGCTGAAGTCCGTTGAAAATGAAAACGAAGTGATCACCATCGCAAAGTGGGACTCCCTTGAATCCTGGAAGAATTTTTGGGGAAATGAAAACCCAGAACAGATGCAGAAAATGCGAACACTAGGCAAACGAATATCTGCAGATGCATACGAAGAGATAGAAGACTATACCCGCTAGACCAATTAAGGATGATATGGACTAATCAATATGAAAGGACTATTGGCATTTTTCTTACTCGCTTTTTCCATCAGCACTCAAGCCTCTTGCGTGATTCTAATTCATGGCCTCGCCCGCTCTTCAAGCTCGATGGAAACGTTAGAAGAGTCTTTGATCAAAGAAGGTTTTCTAACGATTAACATCGACTACCCTTCCAGAGATTATCCAATAGAACAGCTTGCCGAATTAGCAATAAAGCCCGCACTAGATCAGTGCCCTAAGAGCATGAAGGTGAATTTTGTAACTCATTCCCTTGGTGGGATCTTAGTTCGCCAATACCTAAGAGCTCATGAAATAAATAATTTAAACAGAGTAGTTATGCTTGGGCCACCAAATAGAGGAAGTGAAATTGTCGATAAGCTTGGCGAAGTTCCCGGCTTCCACTTTATCAATGGTGATGCAGGCCTACAGCTAGGTACTGGAGAGCTAAGCGTTCCAAATACTCTCGGCAAAGCGAACTTTGACGTAGGGATTATAGCCGGTACCCGTAGTATCAATTTGATATTGTCCACACTGATCCCAAGCACCGATGATGGCAAGGTCTCAATCGAGAATACAAAACTCGAAGGTATGAACGATCATATCGCAATGCCAGTTACTCACCCTTTTATGATGAAAAACAAGAAAGTAATCGCTCAAGTGGTGAACTATTTAAAGAACGGTAACTTTGATCATAGTAAAAACCTTTGATTAGCCAACAAGGCCAAGTTACATCTTATACCCTAAATTCGGCACACCTATATTTGTTGATACGATTTGAGAAGTGGCGGCTCTGCTCGTAAGGCAGAGTTATCCCTTACTGTTATGATAAGGACATTACCTATATGAGCATGATTGGATATCTACTAGCAGCCGTTGGTTTATACGCACTTTACACAGACGGTATCGTTTTAGGCTGTGTTATTTTTTTCATCGGTGGGCTCCTCGCCGGCAAGCTATTTTTCTGCTTACGAAGTCTAGGAGTAATAATAATTGCTGCCTCAGCGGCATATGGTTATCACAATAGCTTTACCCCTGAAGTGTTGTTCTGCCTTGCTGTAGGTGTATTTTTAGCAACGTTTAATCGTAATCGCTCTTCGCGTAACAACGATGGTGATGACGATGGATGGGGCATAGATATTGATTTTTTCTCATCCGATTCGGATAGCAGATGCAATAATAGAGACAGCGGAAGTTGTGGTGGTGACTCCAGTGGCGGCGGGGATTAATCTACTATAGGAGAGCCTAGCTCTCCTTTGTCATTTCAGATAGATAATCGCTATTTATCTCTCAGTTCAAAAAGCTGCTCTAAGATCGAAACATTTCTTTTTATAGATTCCAGCTCTTTTGGCGACTGACCATTTTGCTCTGCAAAGGCTAGAGCGTCTTTGCTGATTTGTAACCAATCCCTTTTGGTGTCGATGTTCTCATTCATACTAAAAGGCGCAGCCATTCTCATTGCATCTTCATTAGAAAGAAGTCCCTTTTCTTGTAGGTCACTCACCATAGCGCCGCGTTCGCGTGTAGAAATATTAGTGACATCATATCTGTTTGCAATGCCATTCAAAGCGCTTTGTGCATTACGCGCTTCTTTACTCAGATGCACATCGCCACTCGAAGCTTTAACACTATTGCCAGCGCCATGCGTCGTATTAACAGATCCTTTACTTTGAGTTTGATAAACCTGAGCTGCGTGAGAAGTTTGGTTGACTTGCATAATGATTTCCCTACCAAATAAAATGTATATTAAAAACATCAAAGCAACTAGCATGCCAACCAATAAATATCTTAAGCTTTCTCAACTATAGATGCTTAGAATCAGCGCTGTAGCCTAGATCAACTTAGTTCTACGCTTATGCTCTACCGAGCAAAACTTGGAATTTAAGCGCAAAGCCTGCCGCTTTTCGGCAAGCTATTGCCCCCTTTTTACAGGCATAACTTTCTAAATTCAGATTTAATGCTCAACGAATATTCTTTACTATTAACGACATATATAGAGTCACTATAACTTTAAGCCCTCTTATGAAATTTCATCAGCTCGCTTTATCCGCTGCTTTGGCCATTACAAGTTTACTTGTCAGCTTTGCTTCTTTTGCTATTACGCAACCGAACGATATCCGACAACAAACAGAATCATTTTTAAAGGGCGAACTGGCTTGGATTAGTGATGATATAAACGAAAACAATCAAACTAGCCTGCGGATTAAACAAGCTTCGACTCATCTAATAGAAACCATTGCAGTCTGGGACGCTAATCACGAGCTGATTTTCCCAGATACCCAATCCAGTACTCACCTTAACGATTACATAGTGACGAACAACTATCCCCGCTTAGAAGCGTTATTGCAGACAGCTACCCCAACTGCTTGGGAAGCATATGACATCAACGTGGATGCTTTATTCTTTTGTCAAAGCGAAGGGATTTCAGTCTGTTTATTGCTTAAGACAGCAGATCTTGCAGCTGCTCTTGGCATCCAAAAAGATCAATTAGTTACCGGGTTACTAGCAGAAAACAAACAATTAGTAGCTTCCCAAAATGACAATAACTTTTATGGCCTTATTTTAATCTTGCTAACCATCTTATTGTGCAGCACCGTCTATATTTTCTTCCAACGAAAAAATAAAGAGAGCACAGCTACAAGTCATGACACGGATGATATTTTCGAGATGGGAGATATGAAGATCGACCCACGTCGTATGTGTATTACCCGTGGCGATTATAGTGAACAGATTTCTGTAAGAGATTTAAAACTTCTGACTTGCTTATTCCAACACCCGGATGAAGTGGTTAGCAAAGACAAGCTTTATAACGCAGGTTGGGGACGCGATTTTGTACCGAGTAGCCGATCCCTAGAACAACATATTGTGACTCTCAGAAAGAAACTAGACCCTAAGCGCCAATATAAACCAGTCATCGAAACCGTACATGGCCAAGGGTATCGTTTTCCTAAAGAGTCCTTCTAATTTATTGATTTTTCATTATTTTTTTAAATTTCTTTTAAAAATCTGACACTTTACTCCACTTAAAAAACTTAAATAGCCTGTAAAAAATCGTGCTGACTTCATCGTCGGCACGATAAATCAAAGGCTATAGCGTCCCTCTAAAATCTCATCAGTGATCCCGATCACTGATCAGCTTTTGCAGCTGAACCTAGATGCCTTATTGCTTGAAAAGGTTTACGTATGTGGAAGCTAAATAGCTATTCTTGGCTGCTCTCGTTCTTACTACTCATCGTTCCTTCATTAGGATTTAGCGCTAGTTCTGTCAGCGATACTCCCACAAAAGTGGAAAGCATCATGACGCAGGAAAAATTGCGTAAGCTCTACCCCTCCCCATTTGTTGTTGGAGAGAAAGACAACACTATTGATGTCTGGCCGCTGTTTAAAGAGGAAGTCACTGGACTAAATCAAGTAGGTTACATTTACGAATCGATCGACTTCTCTTCTATCCCTGGATTTATGGGTGTGCCTTACAACTTACTCGTTGTCCTCGACAGTGAGGGCTCGTTTGTCGATGTACGCGTACTCTTTCATCGTGAGCCGATGTTTGTAGCTGGTATTGGCGAACAACCCATGTTTGATTTTGTTGATCAATATAAAGGGTTATCACTGATGCAGAATATTAAATTCAGCGATAAGCAGGGACAAAAGAAGCCAAACGACAGTAAAAATATCTATCTTGATGGTGTGACTGGCGCTACCGCATCCATTCGAATTTTAAATCAAACCCTTCTTTCTTCAGCAATCAAAATTGCCAGAGCAAAATTAGGTTTCGGTGGCAGTAAAGATCCAGACCTAATTGCCAAAATAGACCACGATATCTTTGAAGTAAAAGGCTGGTCCGAGCTAATCGATAGCGGCCTGATAAACAAAATCCTATATACCAACGCTGAAGCCGAAGCCCTTTTCGCAGGCACTCAAGCAGAAGGACGAGATCCGATTGCTCTTAAGCAACCGAAAGGCAATTTTGTCGAGCTTTACGTAATGGATCTCGCTATCCCAACTTTAGGAAGAAACCTATTAACCCCAGAATCTTGGGAATTTTTACAAGAAAACTTAGAGGCTGGCGACCATGCTCTATTGGTAGTCAGTAATGGGCGCTATTCCTTCATGCACGAGAATACACTACGTGCAGGGATTTCTGATCGCTTACTTTTAAGGCAACAGGGCTTGCCAATAGAGATGCGTGATCTTGATTTTGACGACCGCCTAGATCTGATTCAACCCGATTACAAAATCAAATTACCTGAGCCTCTAAGCCAAGCAGACTGGATGGTATATAGAGTTATCGATACATCAGGAATCGATATTTCCTTACCCTTAGAGTTCGATTTAGGTATCACCCGAGGACAATCAATCTCCTACCTTCCTAGCACAACTAAAGAGCTTAAATTCAAATACAGCGTGCCTGATGATTACTTTTATGAACCCGATATCAACGGTAAAACATGGCAACCGATTTGGGAGGATCGACTTGGAGAGATAATCATCCTATCACTGGGTTTAGTTGTTCTATTTATCGTCTTAATTAAACAGGCGCATGTCACTAAACATAAAAAATTCTTCGCCTATTTCCGAATTTGTTATCTGCTATTCACCCTATTTTTTATCGGCTGGTATGCACAAGGGCAACTATCAATTGTAAACATTACGGGTGCCATTCAAGCACTGATGGCTGGCGGTAACTTAAACTTCTTCCTTTACGATCCTATGACAACCCTCCTTTGGGGCTGTGTCTTTATTACATTCTTTATTTGGGGGCGCGGTACATTTTGCGGATGGTTGTGCCCTTTTGGCGCACTTCAAGGATTATCTACAAAATTACTGACGTCTTTAAACATCAGACAATTTGAACCATCAAGCCAATGGGATAAGCACTTTAAAAAGCTGAAGTATGTTGTGCTACTTCTGATACTTACCTGCGCTTTTACCTCTCCGATCTGGACAGACCGTCTCGTAGAGATTGAACCGTTTAAAACCAGCATTACCTTTTTCTTTGTTCGTTCTTGGCCCTTTGTCATTTGGGCTCTGCTCTTAGTTGCGCTCAGTGTGTTTGTCTATAAAGGCTACTGCCGTTATGTCTGCCCTTTAGGTGCCGCTATGGCGATACTTGGAAAACTACGTTTACTCAATTGGCTACCAAGACGTGATGAATGCGGTAGCCCATGCCAGCTATGCAAGCAGCGCTGCGAGTACAGATCAATCGAACAAACTGGCCAGATCGACTACGACGAATGCTTCCAGTGCTTAGATTGCGTCGTTATCTACGAAAACGACAATCTCTGTGTCCCGCTTATCGTCGAAAAACGTCAAGGTCGGAAGCTCAAAACCCGACCACATAACCACAAATTAATAGCCACGTGTGAATAAATTAACCGTTCAATGATTAAGGAGCATGCAATGAATACCAATCTATATCCGCAGTGCCTGAGGGAATTATTAGACAGCGAAGTTTTCGGTGAAGCGGCATCACTAGCTCTATACGAGGTGGCTAAAAACTCTACCGATAAATATAAATTTGGCACTTTATTGCAACTAGAAACAGAAACTAAGGCACGTCTCAGACCTTTTTTGTACCGTTACCATATCGATCTGTACGAAGAAATTGACGAAGCCCAAATACTAGGTTTCGTAGAACTATATCTACAAAGTAGCTGGGAGCAGTTTATTGCCACCTTTAAACCTATGGTCTTGCAATACCTTGAAAGATTTAAAGAGATAGCAGAGCTGGGGCCTGACCAGGATCATGAAATTCTCCAATCCATGGTAGAGCATGAAACCGCAATTCTAACTTGGTTAGATCTGGAACTAGAAGGTCAAGGAGGGCGCTCATTGCACGCCATTATTGCTCAGATAAACTATCCTTTGCAGAGGCCTAAATTAAGGACAGAAAATGCTATCCATCTCAATTAACTGGCCACTATCGTAATCTAAGCGCTGCAAATCACTCGCTTAGTTTTCTTATAACTATTACCATTCACACTCAACTAATTTAAAGAAGTAGAAAGTATGTCTTTACCACCTTGCCCTGAGTGTAATTCTGAATTTGTTTACCAAGATCAAGAGCTATTGATCTGCCCTGAATGCGCTCATGAATGGAACCCTACTGAAGCGGATGCTGAAGAGGACGTCTTTGTTGTTAAAGATTCCAATGGCACGCAACTCGCTGATGGCGATAAGGTAACTTTAATCAAAGACCTTAAGGTTAAAGGCAGCTCCATAGTCTTAAAGATCGGAACAAAAGCAGTGATCAAGCGTATCGTTGAAGGTAAAGATCACGAGCTGGACTGCAAAGTGGATGGTGCAGGCGATATGATGGTAACTGCTAAGTTTGTCAAACGCGCTTAACTCATTCTTTGTTAATACTGGTAGGCATTGCTTACCAGTATTAATGACTCAGCTGCCCCCGCCTAGAAGAAATCACAACAGAGAAACTTGGTTTCTCCATATTATCTAAGCATCTATTGACTGGTATTTTTAACCAAGCTTAATGCCACAAACTTGACCTTATCCCCTGTAATTCAACAACATTTAAGCGCTGTACCATAATCACTCCTATACTTCGTATACTTGCTAGCAACGATTAAGGAAGACATTGATTTGGCAGTAATAATTAAGTTGTCTTATTTGCTCTGCACTATGCTCCTGCTATTTTCACTTTCCTCTTCGCAAACTTTCGCTGACGGAAAAAAACAGGTGCTTGTGATTGAGAGCTATCACGCATCATTTAAGTGGGATGCAGACTATCGCCGCGCTATCCAAGATACGCTTCAAGATTACGCCACCATAAAATTCTTTGAAATGGATACCAAGCGGCTACCTCCAAATCTACACCCTAAACAGGCTGAAGCAGCATGGGACAGATATCTAAAGAGTGAGCCAGACTTAGTTATTCTAGGCGATGACAATGCATTAAAATTTTTGGGGCCTAAGTTTGCTAGAAAACAGACGCCTGTTGTCTATTTAGGTATTAATAATAATCCCCGTAACTATTTTGAATATACCTTCCTGCCTAAACACATATCTGGGGTTCTAGAGCGCCCTCTGATGAAGCGCTCGGTTATGTACTTACAAGAAATGACAGAAAAACCGATGGAAAAGGTTTTAATTCTTTTCGATACCGGTACCACCTCAAAAACGATTGCTAAAGAGGTCTTTCAGGACAAAAATAAACTGCGAATTGGGTCAGCAACAGTCCATGTAAAATTTATCGCTGAACAAAATCAATGGCAGGAAGCTATTCTGCAAGCTTCAGATCAAAAATTCGATGCCATTATTCTCGGTCTATATCACACAATTACCGATGCTAAGGGGGTTCATGTACCCTCTAAAAACATCATTAAATGGACTTCAAAAAACTCCATGATCCCCATTTTTGCATTTTGGGAATTCTCAGTAGGAAAGGATATGGCGATTGGTGGACTCGTGTTAGACGGTTATTCTCAGGGTAAAGCTGCTGCAACCATTGCGTTAAGAACACTACAAAATGAAGAAGATCAGAGATCTGAACCGGTTATCAGCAATCAAGGTCAGTTTGTTTTCAGCCGCTCGCAATTAAAAAAATGGAATATCCAATTGCCCACCCACCTTCAAGATAAAGCAATTTACCTTCCCTGACCTACTTATGATTAGGTATGTGCTTTCCAAAGGCCAGCTACATCCAAGATCTTTTGATCTACAGAATTTATCCCAAGCCCCGTACGAGGTTCTAACCATTGCAAACGTTGCCCCTCCTGCGCTTTCAATTCCCCTTTCCATTGAGTGATCAAATAGTAATGCAGCAACTGCTTCGCTGTTAACTCAAAATTATGAGAACCTAAAAAACCATAAGATAACGGTATAATACCCAATTCTTCATTAATCTCACGAAACAAAGCCTGCTCTTGGGATTCTCCGTGCTCGATATGGCCGCCCGGTATATTAATTCGGTAAGTAGATACAGAATCTTCGTAATAGCGACGCTCAAATAAAACCTTGCTACCCGATACAACAACAAAACAGACGCATTCAACAGGACTAGACATAGAAAGCTTCAACCAAGTAATCGGGGGTCATACGCGAAAATGCCGGTTTTCGTTTAGCAATAATGAGAAAGAAGGGTTAATAGCGATTTAACCTTAAGCTCCAATCACCACCACAAGCATCTTCGCAGGCTTCTTCGGAATCGAAAATAATCTGTTGAGTGGGCTTATTTAGCTTTACACCTGCTTGAGCCAGTTTTTCGGTGATTAAACTTTTTAAAAACTGATCCTCATGGGCATTTCTAGCAAGCGTTAGAAGTGATTCATCATCAAAGACAGCAACAACCTTTAGGGATTCAGGGTAACGAGAAAAATCCACTTTATGAGTAATCCAGCAGAAACCTGGTACTGATTCCAACGCAATATCACAAACCTCAGTCAGCGTTTCACGGAGTGTTTTTTCTAGTTTTTTATCTGATTTTTTCATTTCGCTTTTCGAAATAACCATAGCTTCTAGGAAAGATGATCATAACTGATTTAGCATTAATAACCCCACCTGATCCTCGCATAAAGATTAGATGCATTTTCAAATTGACCGAAGAAGGTATGTGCTTCTTGACCACCAAAAAGATTCGCGCCAACGATCAGTTGTAACTCATCACTGAAACGATATTTTGCCGAAGGTCGATGATAGTAGTCATCGTCTGTTGGCGAATAAAAACTAAACCAACTGAGTGTTAGATTATCCTGCAAAGCCCGATAATTTAGGCGCAGCGTCCATAGTTCGCGGTTCTTATCTGGTCGATAAGGTGAGTTGCCATCATTAGCAATCAGCGCGGCATAATCTTGTGTGTGTTCAAGATAATACTGCAACCCTACTGTAAATTTCGGTAATAGTTCCTGCTCATATCCGACTAAAAAGCGAACTTGGTTATTGGGTAGCAGCGGATTTGATCCTTGGTCGTCTTCACCCTTATACCAAGCAATTTCACCGTGCCCTATTCCCTTGCCGATATTGGCTCTTAAGCTTGCCCCAACAGCTTTTAATGGCGAGAAATAGGTATCACCTTGGGTATTAAGTGCATTGGGTTGTTTCCAAAAGCCTCTATAGGCATATAAAGCCCATTCGGTATTATTCGCTCCCCATTGCGCATTCCCATAGAAACGCGCCGCGAATTCACCGTTTGTAAAGCTTTCTTGGGGATAATCCGGAACCAACGTATATTCAGGAGAGGCTACCTGCTGGCCTACCAAAGGTGAGAAATAGGAATAACGCTCACCGTTAATAAATTGATCATTAGTAAAAACAGGCGTCCACACCAAATCTAAATTCGCTTTATTACCATAGTAAGCAAGTTTGATGCTGGTCGATGGCGCTTTTAAGTATTCATCATCGCGCCCAGAAAAAAATGACTGCCAATCCTTTGCAAATAGATCATTCAGGAACAACAAATCACCCGTTCCCCAGGTTAATACCTGATGTCCTAAACGCAGATCCAACGAATCACTAAGTTGTAGATCAGCCAATGCTTCCCTTAGATTAAATTGAGTAGCTCCTTCCACCCCATCAGTGTAAAGATCGGCTTTGAAACTATAACGGTTATCGTTCGAGAAGAGTTCTGTTTCTACCCGTCCTCGAAGTTCAGCAAGGGTTTCATCTTCATCTAAAACAGGATCATTACTGAATCGCCCACCTGCACCCAATTCGATAAATCCATGCCACTGGGTAGTTTCGCTAGCCTCGTCATCCCAATCACTTTGCTCCCAATCATCAGATTGTGCTGCAGAACTAACGGCTATAAGGCCTAATAGAAATAAGCTTGCCCGAAACATCACTGCCTCCGAAGCCACTGGCGAGGCGGCTTACGCAATGAACGTTCTGAAAACACAGCTTGCTCCATACCCAGATCATATTTCTGATAACGGAACTCCATGATTGTTTCAGCTCCACTACGCAGATCCATCGCCTTGGATTGGATTACTGTGATATTGCCTTGAATCACATCGCTTTTGATTACCTCAATACGGCGATAAAGCTGGCCGTTATCGTCGAGATATTCAATTTTTTCCGGCAGATAATTTTGTTTATTAATCCATGAGGAATAACCACTAAACTCAACCTCTGCAGCTTTTATAGGCGTGCTTTTAATTTGATAGAAGCTTCCACCTGTTTCGATCAATTGATGGGTATCTTCTTCGATACCACGTCCAGATACATCCTCATAAAAGAAATGTGAGCCAACAAAGCTAGTTCGTTTATCACCAGCAGAGATACGTTTAACCAAATCTAGCCCTGGAAGATATAACCAACGGTCATCATCTTTACCGGGTGTTTTAGCAACTAAGAACGCTGTATTTCTCACATCTGATGGACGGCTAAAGACAACCAGAAAATCCTGCTTACCGCCATCCTCTCGATCTCGTCTTAAGATCGTAAATTGCCGTTTTTGCACTCGCCCTTGACTATCTTTTATTAACATCCGCGCTTCAGATCGTCCATCATCTCCGGCGTAATATGCAGTCAAATTTGCCTTGGCAACAATCTCGTTTGCATCCGTTAAATCCGCGGCCAGCGTGTTGCTCACATTAGTCGCCAACACACTTACCAAAGCCCCAAAGAGCGTTGTTTTTAAAAAGTGAGGTTTATACATTTTGCTTTTCCTCTGTGGATACGCTGCTCTTTGGTTCACCAAAAAGTGAGGCTTTGTTTCTAATCAAGTGGATCACGGCAGGCAGTAAAATCACTGTGACAATCGCAGAGATACTCATGATTAACGCCAAGAAAAATCCAACTGTGATGTAAGGCACTAACGGTGCAAAAAGTAAGGGGGTAAAACCGACTGCAACCACTATTGCATTGCGACTAATCGCTCTAGCAGGCCCTTGATAAACTTCATTAACTGTTTTTGGCCAGTTGCCCGTACGTCGATAGATAGCACGGCAGCGCTCCAAAAAATGGATAGCGAAATCGACAGATAGACCTAAGGTCAATGCCGATAGCACAGCTATTGGCATGTCATAGTCCTTGCCAATAAAACCGATCAGGCCATAGATAACCAAGATGGTGACCGTAAGGGGCAGCATGGCGAGTAAACCAATCTTAATTGAACGGAACAGAATCACCATTATCAGTAACACCATAAAGAACGCGCTGATCAAACTGTTCAACATGCCATTTACCATCTGTTCTTGCCAAACGACGTTAATGTAGGTCAGCCCCGCCCAATTCATTTGAACACCTTGCGGTAGAGGGTTTTCAGACACAAATCGATCAACCAGCTCAATTACTTGACTCATATCTTGGTTATCACCGCTTCTGAGCTGCAGCCACAGTAAAGTGGCATCGTACTCAGGTGTAACCATATGCCAAAGGTCATCAGGGCGATGAGAAGATTGAAAGCTCAGTACCGTTTGAGCGGCTGCAGAAGCGTCAGAAGGCAATATAAACTGTTCATCAGTCCCGCCTCGTAATTCACGATTAACCGTTTTAAGTAAGGTACCTAGAGAGTTAGTTTTACCCACAAGTTCAGATTGATCTAAGTAACTCTGTAGCTGATCTAGATACGCTAAACCTTCAGGTGAGAGAAAGTACTTTGCCTCTTGCTGAGCTACTTCAACCTTGTCCAGCAAGCTAAGCCATAAGGCTTCATTAGCAGGGTCATCAAAAGATAGATCATCGAATGCAAGGGCAAGCGCCTGTAAACGTTTACTCGGTGAATACGCCTGCGTCTGTGCTCGCAGCTGAATTATTTTCATCAATACCGCCTCAGGCAACGGCTGGCTTGTTAGCTCCTTCCAAAAAGACTCACCTAATTGTTCAGACGGTTTCTCCAGCACAAGGTAAGCATTATAAGTCCCAGCAAAATGAGCGTTCATAACCCGGTCTGCTATACGTAGGCGGTGATCTTCTTTAAACCAACGCACTGGGTTATCGTTAATTTGAATGGTACTTACACCATAAATCGATAGCGCTGATATAAGCGAAAAAACAATCAGGATCCCCTTAGAGCGGTTAGTAGAGAAACTCCCTGCAGCGCTCAGTAGCCAACTTAGTTTTTCCGATGAACCCTCTCTCACCGAATGATCTTTAAGCGCCTGTAAACGCTGTGGCGATAGACTCACAATAAATGCTGGAACAAGGAAAACGGTCAGAACAAAGGCCAACATAATGCCAAACGCAACGTGCAGACCAAAAATTTGTACAGGTGGAATCGGGGTTAACGCCAAAGAGGCGAAACCCACTGCAGATGTGATCGATGTGTACAGCATCGGTGTGAATAGATGGCCTAGTACCTCTTTTAACGCCTGCTTTGGATCTTCCCCCGGTTTATATCTATCAGAAAATTCAGAGAGTAAATGCACTGAATCTACAACAGCTATAGGCATCAAAAAGATAGGGATCATCGAGCTCATGATATGTACGGCATAACCCTGCCCTATCAATGCGCCCATAGTCACAATAACTGTTGCCATGGCTACCAGCATAGGCGCTGTAATCAACAACATTGAGCGAAAGAAAAGCCACATAAGGGCAAAAATCATTAAACCAGCTAAAGGTGCAGAGATTGCCATTTGAATAAACATCTCAACCCCAAAGGTATCTTCAGCAACAGGCAAACCCGCAATATGAAATTCGTTACCCGAATCTGGATATTTCAGTTTTAATTCATCAATTACTGCTTGAATCTCGCCCGCTAAACGATAACTTTCTGACTTATTAATGATCGGAATATAGATAGCAGCAGCTTTGGTATCTGCCGATACCAAAGTATTTTGTAACAGTGGTAGACGTTCGACAGCGGCTTGAATTTTATCTGCTTCAAGCTGAGTTGAAGGAGAAGTATTCATCATCCATTCAAACAAGATGGCTCCGTCCTGTTCAAATGACTGACGAATGTTATCAACTGTGTTTAATGCCAATAAATCTTGGCGAACCACCCCATCCATGGAATCAACAACTGTAGAAATATCATACAACACCGATAGCGTTTCAGGGTTATATACCCCCTTTTCCTGTAGGGTATTCACAATCCCAACTACAATCATGTCATGTAAGCCAAAGCGCTGCTTCACTTGATCATGAAACATACGATCAACCTGGTCGTGAGGCAGCATGTTCTCTGGGTCTGTATCAATTTTAATATTTGAAATCGGTAAAAGTGCTGTAAAAACAAGCGCTAAGATCAACCCAAAAACAAACTTAGGTCTTTGCATTGGTAAGACCAACCAGTTAGATTTTTCCCTCATTTTCCCCTCAATTCGACCAAAACCCACAAATATTAGATAATACTAATATATAAAAGAAATAATAGTCAAATTGCGAATATAAGTGGATCTGGGGTATCATTCACTCTGTTATAAAAAATGCACTATTCATAACTATAAGTTGATATAAAAATCGACAGAAGCTGCAAATTGGGGATGAAGTCTGGATTAAGTCAAACAAATGAACCGAAGAGTTCGTAGACTAATCCGTTGTGAGCCCATAGATAAAAACAATACAGCGCTTCGGAGTGTTAACTTGAACGAGACCAACAACGCGACCTTAGATCCGGAAACATTGGAACTTATGAGAACCAATGCCGGCAAGGCTGCAAAATTAATGAAAGCGCTAGGCAATGAAAGTCGACTACTCATCCTATGCTATCTGGATGGGAAGGAGCTTTCAGTTACTGAACTGAATAATTGCCTAGATTTAAGCCAGTCTGCTTTATCCCAGCACCTGGCAGTACTAAGGAAAGATGGACTAGTGAAAACCCGTCGGGAATCACAAACCATCTATTATTCCCTACAAGGGGATACTGCGAAACGGATTATTCACACCCTACATGAGATGTTCTGTGCTTCTCTTTAAAATAAAGGCCGCTTAGCGGCCTTTTTTTATGCCTATCCAATACACTAGTCACAACAGTATTTCCTTGCTTTTTATAACGCCTCCAGTCAACCTAGACTTTCCAGCCAACGGATTGAAAATGCTTTAACACTTATGGACTTACTACCGGGAAAAGCGCTCTCAGATCTTTTTAATCACGCGACTAAATGGCTTGCTAATCTCTACCGCGCCAACGAAGCACGCAAGCAAGAATCTATCGTTGCTCTTAGAAGTGTCATCACTGCAGCACGTGAGACCGCAGTCTATATGCGCCAGTTAGATGATTGCGGTAAACGGGACCATAAAACAGAGCGCCACCTATCCCTGTTATGGACAAAACTTGGCTTTACCCTCGAAGACCTTGGGATTGATAAGTTAGCCAAACGTTGCCAAATCAGTGGTAAACACTGGTCTAATCCCGATCACTATGACCCTGCCTTTTTGAAAAAAGCCGACATCAGTCTAGATAAGATGGAAAAACTAGCCCGTACGCTGCTAACACAACTAAATCCCTAAGCTTTAAAAAAGCACTTTTGTTCAAGCTTTCTTGTTTAAAACCTCACCCCAAAAAAAACCTCCTACAATTTTTGGCAACTTCCCCATTCTCTGACTATATTCAAATTCATTACAGTTTTATGACATGGAAGTAAGCCCACGACAAGGAGGTAGCTATGTCCATCCGCCGCGCTTTTATTCTTGTTTCCCTGTTGGTCATTGTTGCTATGGCTGCTATGACTTGGATGCTCTGGCAGACCAGCAGCCGTATTTCTGGTTTGGGTCAGCAATACGCTGTTGCTAAGGGCCTCACCAACGACATGTTAATGCTACGTCGACACGAGAAAGACTTTCTCTTACGCAAACAACTTAAATACGTGGATAAGTTTGAAAAACGTATTGCTCTTATGCGTAACAATATCGACTCACTTGCATCACAATTAACCTACGCCCCAGAAGTTCAAAAAGACTTAGGCGCAGCACAACATCAGCTCGATATTTACCAACAAAAACTGATAGCTCTGGTAGAGCTCGATAAAAAAATTGGCCTTGATAAGGACAGTGGCTTACGTGGAGCCTTTAATCAGGCAGAAAGAACACTCCATCAAAAAGTAGCCAACACCGGTGATAGTCAGGCAATCTCTAAGATATTGCACCTTATCTTGTTAGAAAATGACTTCCAAAATAGTTACGACCTCAACTCAAAGACTCTGCTGCGCGAAAGCCTAAAAAATACCCATAACTACATGCAGCAAGTCAATCTGCCTGCCGCTGACAGTGTAAAGACATTTGAAGACACCGCCCATGCTTTGGCAGAAGCACTGCAACAACGTGGTTTAGACCAAAATTCAGGATTACGCGGTGAACTTCGCAGCAGTATTCATGAAGTAGAATCTTTATTTGGGGGCATCTACACCGACCTTGAAGGTGCTATTTCTAACGCTTTGCATACCTCGCGAATGCAAGGTGTCGGCATGGCAACAGCCCTCACAGCCATCATCGCTGGCTTACTCTTATGGCAGACCTTCCGCGTACTTAATCGCTTACAAACCGCTAATTCCAAAATGTCTAATATCAGCCATGGCGGTGGTGATCTCACCCAACATCTAGACCTCCCAGGTCAAGATGAAGTGACCGAGCTCGCTCATTCGGTTAATGATTTTATTGATACCACGGCAGGACTGGTTCGCGAAATAAAAGAGAAAGGCGAGACAGTAGAAAGCAGCGCACATCATTCCGTTGAGCTGAGTAAACGCTCCCAAACGGCCATAGAGGAACAGCGCAATAATACAATCGCAGTGAACCAAGCCGTGCAAGAACTCGTCACTGCAGTAGAGCTAATTGCATCCAGCAGTACCCAAGTTCAAGACAGTGTTAGCAATGCTGATCAACAGATGAATGAAGGTAGCCAGATCATGGCTGAAACCCACCAGCAGATGGAAAAGCTTACCAACAATATCAGCCGAAGCAGCGATCTAATGCACTCACTCAGCCAATCAAGCACTAAGATCGGCAATGTCATAAGCGTAATCAGAGATATCACTGAGCAAACTAACTTGCTCGCGCTTAACGCCGCAATTGAAGCCGCCCGAGCAGGCGATAAAGGCCGTGGATTTGCAGTAGTTGCGGACGAAGTGAGAACACTGGCGCAACGCACGCAAAGCAGTACTGTAGAGATTGAATCGATGATTGAAACCCTACAGCAGCATGTCACAGAATCTGAAGTAGCCATGCAAAGCAGCTTGAAGCTTAGTGAAACGATGAACAACTCCATTGGCGCAGCCAATTCAACAATGCAATCCAACAAAGATGCCATGGATGAGATACGCGAAATGGTGATTCAAATTGCTGGAGCAACCGAGGAGCAGATGTACACAGTCAAAGGCGTAGAAGATGCAACACAGCGGATCTCCTCCTCTGCTGAGCAACTACTGTCCGACTCATGCGAGAGCTGTAGGAACTGCGAGTGCTTAGAAACCCAAGCTCATCAGATGCGCGAGGACGTCTCTAAATTTATTGTGTAATTCAGAACAGCTTGATCTAGTCAGCCCCAACTGGCTGGATCAAGTTCTTTCTAAACCCCAAAATGAACTTAGTCGGAACAACCTTGAGTCAAAATAACATTCACCTCAGCACAGGACTGTCTTAACTCTCGCCACGGCCGATATTCATCGGAATCATACCAAGCTTTAAACAACTCCACTGATGGAAATTCTTGAATAACTATAAGGTTACTATCCCAGCTGCCCTCTAATACTTCGCCGAAATCGCCTTTGACTAGAAACTTACCGCCGAATTTTTCCAATGTTGGAACATGGCCTACCACATATTCATAGAACTTCTTCTTATCGTAAATTTTGACAATATTCACAATGTTGTAAGCTTTGGACATACAGAAAACTCCACTTACCTTGGATAGGATTAAAAAGGCTAAGGGATTAACAACTTAAACCATAACCAATCACTTGTTCGGCTATATCAATCGAAAAATCACACAAATAGCTGTCATCCGACTTTTCAAAATAGCAGCGCATATCCTTCACCGATTTACTCGGTAGTCCTGTGCATTCATCAATCACCACATCAACATCCATCGCTTGATAGAGATCCTGAGCCACCTTACCCGTTAGGCTAAAACGAAGATGCGTCTTAAGAGGTGTACTGGGATCTGGGTCGATAAGTTCGGAACCAGTTAGCACATAACTACCTTCAATTTGAGACCAGTTATCTTGAGCTATTACATGAAGAGGGAATAGACACAGAGAAATTAACAATAAATTTTTCATTCTAACCTGCGCTTATCAACCAGCTATTCGTTAAACCTTACCCTCTTTTGTTTCTCGGTGCTCTTTTAACTGAGCTTCTCTAATACGAGCAATACGATTTTTCTGGCGAATATAGATTAAGAGATAAATCAGAAATGAAATCAGGGTTAGTGCTGTTGCCCCCCACCTGACGAACTCAGGCATCCAGAAAAACCACGAGAAGAAACAAGACATTATCAGCAGCGTAAATAAGCCACCGACCACTCGCAATTTTAATTGGTGCTGATTGAATTTAATCTGCTCGTTTAACCCGTCAGGTCCTTTAAGCCTTTGCCCAGCATTTTTTATATCCCTTAAACCAATACCTAACTCACCACCACCTGATGACTCAGCCATAGCTCCTCCTTGAAAGTTATTATTTACGAGGCAAACAATAGATATCATCAACCCCAAACTTTACTCCATTATTGAAACGTCATCTTACTTGAGCGTTTAATCCTCAGCCAATATATCAATTCGCCTCATAGAACACTGAAAAAAAGTACTGAAGTCTGATCTTAGTGGGGCTCTTGAGGTATAAACTTTATTATCAAAACTGTTTATTTTGCTAAAACAAGCCTCCCTAGCTTTGGTTTGGAAATTTGATTTACATTGCTCGACAGAACCAAAACCATTAGCTAGATCTTTACCGTTTATTTCACATACATTAATTACGGCATTCCTAAACGCGACCTCAACTTCACTTGGGTAAACGGTCTCCGTTGAAACTTTATCAAGCAGCTCTTTGACGGTGATATTTGGATCAACTTGTGATGACTGCGCTTGGTACACGTACATACCTGCACCAATGATTCCTACAACTAATATTAAATTCTTCATAATTCATCCTTGAACACTAAGATTAAATGGATTGTGGACAGATTTTCACTCCGCCTCCATTTACCCTATTAATAACACAAACCCTTGCTAACTGGCGATAACGCCAAAACTGTCTCAATATTAAAATATGGATGTTTCATTATTCTCTACACCAATCAATCTATTCTGGTCCCTTCTTATCGCCTTGGCTCTAGGCTTGATCATAGGCATTGAGCGTGGATGGTCTCAACGCCACCGCTCTGAGGGAAGCCGTATTGCAGGAATTCGTACCTTTGCTTTGACTGGATTATATGGCGGTTTATGCGCTGCACTTGCCAAGGACTTTTCAAGTTGGCTACTTGGGTTCGGCTTAATTCCGCTGATTATTATTCTCGCCGTCGCCTTCAGTATCCGTCATAAAGAGAGCAACACCGTCAGTATCACGGGCATTGTTGGCCTATTAATTACCTATACGCTTGGAGCTCTCGCCGTGTCTGGAGAGCCTGTGATTGCCTCTGCAGCCGCCGTGATCGTAGCGTTGATTCTGGATGGTAAGCCCGAGCTGCATTCGACACTTCATAAGCTTGAAGAGTATGAACTTGATGCTGGCTTGAGACTATTATTAATCACAATAGTTTTGCTACCGATCCTACCTGATGAGGGCTATGGCCCTTGGAACGCAATTAATCCTTATGAGATCTGGTGGCTAGTCGTACTGATCGCCAGTATTTCTTTTTTGGGCTATTTTGCAATCCGTATTGGTGGCACACGACGCGGCATTATGTTCACATCCGTGTTTGCAGGGCTAAGTTCATCAACAGCATTAACGATCCAGTTCTCTAACCTCTCTAGGGAACAGCGTTCCCTCTGCCCCCTGCTAGCAAGCGGAATTTTGTTTAGTTGCGGAACTATGTTTCCAAGAATTCTGATGGTATTGCTGGTTATCAATGCTCCTCTAACATATCAGCTATGGCCCTCTATGATCATAATGATGCTTGGCTTCTATCTCCCAGCACTTTGGATATGGTTTAGATACTGTGATGGAGAAACAAACAGCATCAAAACTCAACGTAACCCACTAGCACTAAGCTCTGCGGTCTTCTTTGGGTTTGTCTTAATGCTGGTAATGCTGCTCTCACAAGCACTAACAGAGTGGTTTGGAGATACAGGAACACTGCTTTTATCAGCCATCGCAGGTTTAACCGATGTTGATCCCATTACTCTGACACTAGGCAGACAGACACCTAAATCGATAGACGTAGAAATTGCTTTAGCTGGAATATTTATAGCGGCTACAGTGAATAGCTTAGTTAAGATGCTGATCGTAATATTTGCCGGTGACAGATCCTTATCGATTCGAACAGCACCGGCAATGCTTGGCGCCATCTTACTTGGCGCTCTGACTATTTATGCTACGCATCTAGCATAAATACCCCTAACGACCACACAAGGTAATTAAAGCAACACGAGGAACATTTGGGAATAACTAACTATATTCCCATCAAAATTATCCGACGCCTTTTAATTTATATCCCATTCCATAAACCGTTTGTACGATTCTGGGAGCTCCTAAATCTTTTTCCATTTTTTGTCTTAAGACCGAAAGAAACTGATCCAAAGTTCGGCTATTAGGTAGATAAGCTCTACCCCAACATTTGTCCAAAATTTCGTCTTTCGATAGTACTCGCCCTCCACTTGCGTGAAGCAGCTGTAAAAACTCAAGTTCACGCTTACTCAAGCAGACTTTTTCATCAACATAGCTTAGTAGCATACAGTCAGTATCAACGGTTAACTCACCTAGTTGAAATGTTTTCGATTGTACAGGCTCTCTCGATTTAAGGTACTGTTCTCGCCGAGCCAAAGCAGTGACCCGTGCAATTAGCTCATCAGGGTTAAAAGGCTTTGTCATGTAATCATCAGCACCTAATCGAAAACCTTCGATCTTATCAACTTGCTCATCAAATGCAGTAAGAAGAAGCACTGGCTGAAATAAGCCTCTTTCACGCATAACTGCACAAAGCTCTATGCCACTCAGATAGGGCATCATCACATCGAAAATGCATAAGTCAGGTTTGTATTCACCAAGCTGATACAGTGCATCTTTACCATTTTTCGCGGTATGACATTCAAAACCTTCTTTTTGTAATAACAGCGCCAAGCCTTGGTTTAGATGAAGATCATCATCAGCAATTAATACTTTCATTGGCTTTCTTCTATCGGCAATTTAATGGTAAAAACGGAGTGCTCTACATTTTGGTAACTTATCTGACCACCTGCATTTTCTATAAGCTGTTTTGTTACAACAAGGCCAAGACCAAACCCTTCTTCGCTTTTAGTTTTCTGGGGATCATATTGGAACAAACTTGTTTGGCGCTCTGCTGTGATGCCGTCCCCGCCATCTCTGCAGGTTATCATCAAGCTATCGTTTTGTAGCAAAAAATCCAGTTGCGCAGGCTGGTGCGGCGCGTATTTAATAAGGTTATCAACGAGATTTACCACCGAGCATTCAAGGGCTTCACGAGCTACTGTCACCTTAGCTGTACATTGAATATCAATGGTCAAATCGATACCACTATGTTTCAGTCGTGGCTCAAAAGGGTTAATCAGCTGATGGATAAAAGGCTCTAAATCAAGGGTCTCAAGTTTAGGCTTACTCACCAGGTCAGCATGTTCGAATAATATGGCGTTATTTAAAAAGCGTCGCATACGAAAAAATTCAGCATCAAATACATCCATATAACCTAATGTTTCTTTATGCGACTCGCTTCGGCGAACAAGATCTGAATAAAGCCTCAGATTTGCTAGCGGCGTTTTAAACTCGTGTGCAACTAATCTCAAAAAATCAGTCTTTCTTTCATTTTCTTTAATAGAGCATCGCTGTACCCAATATAACCAAGCCCCAAGCCCTAGCATGAGTACAATTAGAGGAAATAAGATGGCTACATATACAGGTTGAAGGTGTTGTGTGTCGGCATCGAGTGGTTGGTATATAAGTTGCCAATCGATAAAAATTCCACTTAAGGGCCAAGTTAGATTGGCACCGTGCTGTTCAAGGTTAGCCTTTTCCTTATTATTTTGTGAAACTGAACTTAACTGAAACTGATCTGTTTGATCAATTCTGGGTAAAGCATCTTTCAACTCTTCTGCTAACCATCGCTGCTTAAGCAAAACACAGTAATTTAATTCTGATTGCCAACAATGTAACAAGCGAAGATCTGAAGAATACCCTAGCGATAATGTAATAGGCTCTGACACTAAAGAAATATCTTGTATTTGCTTTTCTATAACGGCTTCAAACTGATCGAGTAGGTATTGCTCTCGCGGCAATGCTTGGATTTTATCAGGGGGAAAAACTCTATTTAGTTGATCATCGTAGATCAAAGTTAAATCGATAGCACCGTCGCTCATCACCAATTTTCGGAGATCATGACGACTACCATTTTTAGACTCAATCGACTCTCTTACTTTACGGAAAGCACTCTCTATCTCTTGGGCAAGCTGGATTTCGATTGCCTTCATCGTCATTTCCTGACGATGCTGTGATTCTATTTGTTTTAAAGCGGTCTCTTGGTTAAGAGCTCTTACTCCTAGTAAAGCCAACGTTATTGTTGATATGAGCATTAACAATAAAAGTGCCAAATTTGGCGATGATATCCCTCTCATTTTATCTAAAAAAATCCCCTCAAAAAGGAGACAGGTTTTTACCACCTGCCTCAAGCGCTCATCAAAAATCAGATTGAGACTTTTAAAACTGAGGTTTGTTTATATACCGGATGAAACGGGATAACAAATGTAAGTCACAAAGAGTAAGAAGGCCCACAAACCTATTTCTAAGGTTTCTGTAATAGGCTGTATCTTCCGAATTGCCCCATAAATATGCACTACTAACATTAATGTGAAGACGACAGCCAACATATCAAATGTGAACTGCAAACCACCCTCTGTATAAGCGCCTTTGAGAATAAAAAACTCAACCACTAATACAAATGCGCCTACACAACGTCCGAAGTATTCTGCTAGATCAGTGTCTTCAGGAACCCTCCACATCATCAACTTAGCCCAAGTCAAAGGCACAAAAAACAACGGGAGTGCAAAAGTCACCGTGGTTATCGATCCCAACACCCATAGATAAGTTAAAGCGAACTCCGAATATTGCCCTAGCATTTCAATTTTCCTTATTAGAATTTTGAAACCTAGGCTAATCGCATTTAAAAAGAAGAATGTCAGTGAATTGTAAGGATTGGATTGTGAAGTCTAATACTTTACGGCTAAAAATTAGGACGGGCACTTTCGAGACCATCACCCCAGTTTCCACGGGGTAACTAATAAACATCAGTTGCCTAATTAATGAGGCAACTGAAGGCGCATGCGCTGCCAATCTTCCGTGGGTGTATTCAGCATCATTTTCATATCGACTACGTCTTCTTCGATATTGAAGCTGTTCTCAAAACCCAGTTTCTTAGCCAAGTTTTGCATGCCTTTGTTGTTCGGCAGTGTCGAGCCAATTATCTGCAGTGTTCCTCTGCTGCGGCAGTAATCAACAATTTTGCTCATTAAGGCGACGCCCAGGCCTTCGCCTTGAAGATCATCGCGAATCACGACACTAAATTCGGCTCGAACGTTATCGGCATCGGTCACTGCTCTTACTACACCTAAAGTTTCCATCTCTTTAGAACCTTCACGTGGAACAGAAATAATAAATGCCATCTCACGGTCGTAATCAATCTGAGTCCAGTTCGCTAGTTCCTGATGGGTCGGTACACCACGGCTGTAGAAGTAACGTAGACGGATAGATTGCGGGCTAAGTTTGTTATAGAACTCGAGATGGTTTGGTTCATCTTCACCACGAATCGCACGCATAATCGCCTTGCGGCCAGAGCGTTTAAGAGTAATCTCTTCGGTGAGATGTTCAGGATAAGGAGAGATCGATAGATCACCTTCATCAGTAGAAATCGATACCGAAACATCAGTCGCCAACAGACCTGCTTTATTAACCAATAGCGGATTGATCTCTAGGCATTTAAGGTTCGGTAGATCGACCACCATCTCAGAAAGATTCAGTAGCAATTTACACAACTGCTTCATATCTTGCTCAGGACGATAGCTGTTTTCTTCGAGAATTTTGCAAATACGTGACTGGCGAATTAACTGATGTGCCAATGCCATATTCAACGGTGGCAACATCACATGACGATCAGAGAGTACATCAACCGTATGCCCACCCGCACCAAATACAATCACTGGGCCAAAGGTAGGATCTCGGGTGATACCTACATTGATCTGTAAGGATTGGAAACCACGCTTCATCTGCTGAATACAGAAACCCATCTGTTGCTCTGGGCCATAGCTCTCACCTACTCGATAAGAGAGTTGAGTAGTCGCATGTTCTATCTCTGAGGCTGAATAGAGATCTTGGGCAATATCTTTCCAACGTAAACTACCCTGCTCATCGTAACTAAACGGGTAAACGTTATCTGTGTGCAGCGCTTTAACTCTAACAGAGTTTTCAATGTTCCTCGCCAGTTTCACGACATCATTAATATTATCGCTGTAGTAAGTATTCGAAACTGGGATGTCGTAGAGATCTAATAACGCACAAGCTTCTTTATGCTGTAAATAGTCTCGATTTTCCGCCAAAGCGTTTTGGATCAGATCTCTAGCCTTAACATGGTTAGGCGTATTTTGCTCGATGTAAGGAGGGGGCGTTTGACGCATCACCTCTTGGTTACGGCGAAATTCAACCATGTACATAAAAGCATCAATAGATTCTTCCGGCGTTAAGAAGGTCGAAAGACCGGCTGCGTTACAACGGTTACGTGCTTCTATCGCCGTTGCTCGGCCCATAAAACAGGTTAAGACATTACGTGGGGTTTTCTTAGCAACTTGAATAACCTGCTCTGCCGTTTCAACACCGGGCGCCAGGCGTGTCGGTGCATGCACCATCAGCACCACATCAACATTTTTATCTTTGGTAAGTAGACGTACAGCCTCGGCAAAACGCGCTGGGTCAGCATCGGCGTTTAAGTCTACCGGATTTGATCGATCCCAATGAGACGGAAGAATTTCAGCTAATGCTTCGACCGTTTCCTCAGTCAGATGCGCTAACTGACCATTTTTATTAAGCAAGTGCTCTGTCGCGAGTGCGTTTGGTCCCGTGCCATTAGACACAATCGCCAATCGTTCACCACGCATACGTTTCATATGCGTTAAGGTTTCTAACGCGTTGAATAGTTCATCAGAGGTTTCAACACGTACAACACCTGCACGTCGCAGTGCGGCATCGTACACCTGATCATCATCGTAGATACCTGGTGCGAGTTCTGTACCGGATTTTTCGCCACTAAAAGTATCGTTTTTAAGTACCAGTACCAGTTTGTTTCGTGATGCAGAACGAACAGCTGATAAAAAATCCCTAGCGGAACCATCTACTCGATTCAGCTGCAATAAAATCGCATGGGTATAAGGATCTTGAGCGAGATAATCGATCACCGAAGGCAGATCGACATCGGCGCCACCACCTAAAGTAAGGAAATGAGAAAAGCCAATCTCCTGGCCGGTGGCCCAATCGATCATGGCCGTCCCTAAAATACCGGACTGGCCCACATAAGCGACCTTCCCTTTTAGGATATTCACATGAGAATAGCTGGCATTCATATTATGGCCGGGTACCAGCATGCCCATACAATCTGGCCCTAATATTCTGATGCCATAAGGTTTAGCTGCTTGCCTAACCTGATCACGCAAAGTTTGATGATTTTCATCTTCAATGGAAAGACCACCGGTTAAGATCATGGCAGCCTTCACCATACTCGCGCCAAGTGCGCGAATGATATCTGCCACAGTTTCCGGTGGGGAACAAATAATTGCTAACTCGGGCATTTCAGGTAGTTGATTCAGTTGGCTATAACATTTAACGCCATGAACTGAGTCATACCCCTGAGAATTTACCGCGTATAACGAACCCTTAAAGCCGCTTTCTTGTAAATTTTGAAGAACCACGCCGCCCATACTATTTTCGCGGGCAGATGCACCAAATACAGCGATAGATGCTGGTTTAAAAAAGCGTTTAAGATATTTTGTAGACACGCCAGTAATCCCTCGTAAACGGATAGAGTGCAGTGTACTCCTTTCTGCACTGCAGCAAAACAAAAACTATATACCAAGGTCTTATAAAAAACAGTACTTTCACTACTTATGAGTAAGATCAATTTTTTGTAGCAGTAGCTGACTGGTTACTAAGTTTCCAGCTTTATACGTTTTTGCTATCTAAATGGGCTCTTTACAGGCCAACATTCATTTCAGCAGATTCTTAAACCACGCTCAATAGGGCTTGTTACGGGCGTTTAGCTCAATCCCTCTTTATTCTCAAACTTGGCACTTCAGTTGCAGTTACCTTAGAAACGAGAGTACGTACCCACAGCCTCTCCTCATCCATAAAAATTAAAAAGGATAATCTAATGAGGACAACTTCCACCCGATTTAAATCCAGTCTAGCGCTAATCGCCGGTTCACTAATTGCCCCATCAGCTTTTGCTCACAGTAATCTATTAATGGAATCCAGTTTGATCTCCGGCTTATTACACCCATTAACTGGGATCGACCACCTTCTAGCACTGTTGGCAGTAGGTTTCTGGGCGGGCCAACAGCAACTGAAAGATAATCGCTTAGTGCCTTTCACGCTTTTCAGCATGCTATTAATTGGCTTTTTCCTAGCCCTTAACGGCCTGATGTTCCCTGCAATAGAAACAGGCATCGCTGTTTCTGTATTAGTGTTGGGGCTCATGGTATCCAAAGTTATTAATCTAAAAAGCGTCGTAGCCTTGCCACTGATTGCAGTGTTCGCGATCTATCACGGTTCAGCTCATGGCGCGGAATTAGGTTCTGCCGGTGTCGCAGCTTTTGCATCAGGCTTTATGTTGAGTACTGCACTGCTATTTGGGGCAGGCAAGACGTTAGCTGATCAGATCAACCGCACGATTCCAAAACTAAATGCTTGGGCCGGAACAGGAATCGCACTGTTTGGCGCTATGTTTCTGGTCGCTTGACCAACTATTGTAGCGAGATAGCCATCCACTTCTGCTATTTCGTTATTCGCTGGCAATGATTGTCTAACTTATTGCCAGCACCTTTCTTTGCTTCACCACACTCAAAGTGCTTTGTCGGGTAATTTTTACCCGACTTTTTTCTCGTTTGAGACTTTAGCTAACATATTCAGCATAAATCCTTTCCAATTTCTAAATCTGTACCATACTCAGGCTATATAGAGATCGATTTGTTTATCCCTGAGGCAAAGATATGAGTCACCAAGGCCCCATAAATAGCGAATCTAATCAACAGACCCGGTCTGATGAATCCATACTTGAAGACGAGTTACTAGCGCCTGAAGAGCTATCGACCATTTACAAGAAAGAGAGCATCAATCCAGCTAAGCGCCGTCGTTTAGAAGCTATGCGTGAAGAGAAAGAGCTGCAAAAAGATCTGCGTGAAATTTTCGACGATGACGACTGGAAAGACTAACTAGAAAGAAGCTTAGATTGATTTAATAATGACACGCATCTGCCTGTGTTATTAAGCACAGGCAGATGGTTTGTGCTCAGTTATTTCCGACTCAGGCTGGACTATATCCAGTAAATAAATTTCGTGTTCTGTGAATTCAAACATCGTATTACATAGCTGACAGCGATAGATGCTGCTACTTGGTGACGCTCTTTGCACGTTCAGATGTTGATGGGGTTCACTGATAATTGAGGATTCAATTAACTGCCTGCAGTGGTTACATTTGGAATCCATGTCCTCCGCCCCCTATTATTTTGAGTGGTATATCAAGAATGGTTCAGGTATGGCGGTTATTCAAACTCTGTCAGAACTTTTTTCTATCTTTTTTTCATTCCTTTTAAGGCTATTGATACAATACATTCATGTTAAAGATAACCAACCGCGTTTTTATCTATCCGCATGAGCTAGAGTTCAATGCTATCCGCGCCCAAGGTAGCGGCGGCCAGAACGTCAATAAAGTCTCTAGTGCGATCCATCTTCGTTTTGATATCAAAAACTCTTCCCTGCCTGAGTTCTACAAAGAGCGTCTACTCGCCTATCGGGATCAACGCATCACCAAAGAAGGTGTGATTGTGATTAAGGCGCAAAATTCCCGCGATCAGGAACGTAACAAGGAAGATGCTAAACAACGACTGTTAGAGCTTATCCAAGCAGCAACCATTGTAGAAAAAGCAAGAAGAGCGACAAAGCCCACACGAAGCTCACAACGTAAACGCGTTGATAAAAAAACTCAGCGCGGGCAGATCAAAAAGAATCGCGGGAAAGTGGATTATTAGTGCTTTTACGCTTCATCGATTTGATAATGCTTTCGATGAGGGTTGCCTTTCTGGACCAATAAAACATAGAACATCACAAAATAGCCTAGTCATCAGAGATGGGCTTTGCTACTTAGCTAAAGCTTGGACTGACCCCGTTTCAGTGGACACCTTTTAACACGCTAGAGGTGTCTTATGTATTTCAAAAAACGTACAGCCTACAGTGACGAATTTAAAACACGTGTGGTGCTGGAATCACTTAAAACTGAGCTAACCTTAACTGAGTTTGTGGAGGACCTTCCGATAGCGGTAGGGACATTGCGTGCTTGGAGGCGTCAATATATGTCAGCTCAAGATCCTAAAGCGGTGAATGAAACTGCACCTCGTAAGAGTTACCGTCAGTTAGAACAAGAGTTAGAGAAAGTTAAAAAGGAATTGGAACGCTCTCAACTGGAAGTCGATATCCTAAAAAAGACACGAGAGTACTTCAGCGAAGCAAAGTAGAGCGCTTTGCATGTATAGAGAAGTACTCGAGTTACTTACCCGTGTCGCGGTTATGCAGGCTCTATGGTGTTCAGCGCTCGGGTTATTATGCTTGGCTAAATCGTATTCCATCCCTACGGGAACAGATGAATCAAAAGATCTTATCGCGTGCTTTAGAGTTAGCGGATCAATGTCGAGGTGTGTATGGCTACCGTAAATTATGGCATGCGTTGTTATGTGAGGGCTTTTGTTGTGGGAAAAATCGCCTCTGCCGTTTATTGAGGCGCGTAGGGTATAAGGCGCAACTTGCTGTAAGGAAGGCTCGTTACTGCTTAGAAGGTGGTTTGATGCCTCAGCCTAATCTGCTAAATAGGGAGTTTAATCCGAGTCAGATTAATCGCGTATGGGTCTCAGATATTACCCAAGTAGCCTGTCGCGAAGGCTGGTTATATGTATCGGTCGTTATGGATTTACACAATCGGGAAATCGTAGGCTTTGAATGTTCAAGGCAAGTAACTGCGGACATCGTACTGAAATCATTACAAAAAAGTTGGAATAAAGCTAAGCCGGAAGTCACTCATAAATTGCTGTTTCACTCTGACCAAGGGAGTCAGTATCGCAGTGAGCGGGTAATGAGCTGGTTGACGAAAAGAGGCGTCACAATCAGTATGTCTCGTAAAGGCAACTGCTGGGATAATGCGTGTGCAGAGAGCTTCTTCTCGTTGTTGAAAAAGGAATGTACACGTAAGTTAGGGTTGATTACCTGTTCTGAAATGGCGAGAGAAATAGGTCTGTATATCTCTCGCTTCTATAATACGATCAGAAGCCACAGTGCGTTGGGGTATGAATCTCCAGTTGGCTTCCGATCTTAAGCAACTGTCCACTTTATCGGGGGCGCTCCAGCTCCACACCCTAGCAACTAACCACTAGCCACTAGCCACTAGCCACTGAAATTTTATGAAAGCGCACTAAACTCAACTTCAACTTGGTTATCACCGGCTGCTACGAAGATCTGATTTTCGCTCAGTGTAATCGTTAATTCCATCGTACGGTCACACAATGCTTCTAGCTGAGTCACTTGTTCGGCATCGAATCGGAATACCTGTGTTTTTGGCAAAGCTTTTAGGCCATCACCGTTTTTAGCCCACCAGATATCTACTTCACTACCGTAGGCATAGAGGATCACTTGTTCTGCTCGGCTTACGCCCTTACGCATGCGCTCAGGAGAAGCTTGCCCCACTTCGATCCAACAGCTCACTGAGTTATCAGGACGCACAATCCAAAGATCAGGCTCATCAGCTGCTGATAAGCCTTTGGTGAAATCAAGGTCTTGATCATAGTTCAGCGCGTAAGCAAGGATACGCACCATCATTCGGGTAACCGTTTCTGATGGGTGCAGGGCAACTGTTAGCTTTTCGCTCGTATAAATATCCCGGTTCATATCCACTAAATTAAGGGAAACTTTGTGGATAGTTGGTTTAAGCGCCATGAACTCAGCCTTATTCGTTGGATTGGGGGCATCTTTATACTGCATCTCCTCTGAGTTTTAAATACAATCCTTGCTCTGCTTTTTTGACAATGCTGCTGAGGTCATTCATGGAATTAAAACATCTAGCTATTCGAGAACTAGTTAAAGAATCTGAAGATGCGCCTGCGCGTATTACAGATCGCGGTGGTGTTATTCCTACAACTGAACCGATCGCTAACCAGCTATTCGAAACACTAAATTCTGCATTCAGCCGTCGCTCTAGTCTGACTCACGGCTCGTTCAATCACGAGAATGAAGAGGGCTACCCATTTATCTCAGCTTTCGAAAGCTTTGTTAATGCAGAATGTAACGAGCAGAGCTTTGTTGAGTTAACAGAAAAAAGTATGTCTCAGCTAGCAGTTGCTATTAACAACCCATCGGCTCATACCGCTCACGGTGGATATGTACTGTTTGCTATGTATGCCAGTGATCGTTACGAATATATGCTGATCGCGCTCGTACGCGATAAAGCAGGCATTGGTTTTGATAATGACCTTCACCCAACCGAGGTGATGGAGATCAACCTGGACCAGTTGCATCAAGGTGCGCGGATCAACTTAACCACTTACAGAAAAAAGCAGGACAGCTACCTCAGTTTTATTGGCAGTAAAGAGAAAGGAGAAATCACCCATTACTTCTCGACTGCGTTTGGTTGTACCGATGTCACCCCTTCACGCAAATCAACAGGAGAGTTGATTCGTGCAGCACGAGATTTCTGTAACCAAAACAATATGAGTGATCGTAAAGAGGAAGTGGTTGAGGATGTAGTTAGCTACCTTTCTAAGCAACGTACTGAAAAAGAATCCGCTAATCTAAACGACATTGAAAATTTGTTTGATGCATACATCCCACCTGAACAAGCAGAAACAGCAGCAGGCACCTTTGGCACATTTGCCAATAAAGGCCCGTATAATGTTAGCCAGGAATTTCAACCGCATACCAGCACTATCAACCGCTTCGCGAAGCTTAAAGTGAAAGCGGATAACTGGAGTTTAGATTTCAATAAGCGCAGCCTTGGCGATTTAAATGGCAGTAAAGATATCGAATTTGATGAAGATAACGGCCGAATCATTATCAATCGTTTGCCCAGCAAGGTAATCAACCAGCTTCGCGAAGCATTAGAGCAGGACGATTAAACTGCTATTTGATGTAGTGTTTTGTATTTTCCATCTAAGCTGAACTGCAAAACACTACATACTAAAAATTGAAAGAATATTTCCTTCAAGATCCTTAAAGTGCCCTATGGTCCCACCCCAAGGTTGTTTTTCTGGAGGGGCTACAAAATCGATTCCCCTTTGAGTCATCTCCTCATACACCTGTTGAATATCCTGAACTTGCAAAGTTACCCCAACAAAACGCCCTACCAGATCATTAGCATCCTCAGAGTCTGCATCGACCAATTCTAGGGCTATTTTGGCTGCACCTAGTTCAAATTCAGCCCACCCCATATCTTCATCTAGAAACTCGGGTTCTAAACCCAAGGCTTGGGAATAAAAACCAACTGCAGCATTAAATCGAGTGACAAAGATACGCTGTGCATAAAACGCAAATGCCATTAGAGTTATCCCTCCTATCAAACTTAGTAGAGATCCACATCACTCATTGAGTTTAGCCAAGAATCGGTTATTTAAGCTCGAAAAAAGCCATTGCATGAAAATTTGTATGCATATTCCTATACAGACAACGCCTCAACATCAGCAGAAAATAGACAGCCGATAAAGCAATTTAACTGCTCCGAAAAGCAGTCGCAGATGAGGATAATCAGATGATCATCAACGGATATTTATTTGGAATTTCGCATAGAAACAAACATCTTGTTCTACTGAAACTAATGGATTCACTTGCAGAACAAGGCTATGCGATGAAAAGCTTTAAACTAGACGGTGATTACTTAGCAGTTGAGGTCATCGATCTGAAGAATGATCGAAAAGAGCATGTGGTTGAGATAATTAACCAGCCTCAGCAGCCTGAGGAGATCATGTTATTTATTCATGATGTACAACAAGCTGCATAAGCGGAGCCACATGAATTACATCAAAAAGCTTACCCAACAGGACACACTAACCAGTGCAGCCATGGTTGATAGTACGACAGTTAAGGAAGTTTCTTTCTCTTTTACATCATAACGAATTGCCATAACGTGAGCGAGCGCACCTGTTGGCAACGCAGCAAGTATCACAGCAGCTAAAAACCAGTTTTGATCCTCAACGCCCGCTAGTTTGAAAATGACTAACGTGAGCAATGGATGGATAACAAGCTTAACTATCACTAACCAAAACAGCTCAACTTTGCTTTGTTTAAGGGTTTTAAACTCTAAACTCGCACCTAAGCAAAACAGAGCAACAGGCACTGTTGCTGGGGCAAGCAAATCCAAGGTAGAAGCCAGCACATTAGGCAGCTCTATAGCAAAAGCTGAAACCAATACGCCAAAGAATGTAGATAAGAAGATCGGGCTACGCAGCAATGACTTATCTAAAATAGCCAAAAATTGCTTTAACCCCGTTCCTTCTTGGCGCTGACTTTCCATCAAAAACTGCGTACCACCAATCTGGAATACATTTCCCAACAAGATGATACTGATCATCGCTCCATAAGCAGCTTCACCTAGCAAACCAAACACCATCGGAATGCCCATATACGCGTAATTGGAAAAGGTACCATTCAAAGCACGAATGATAAGTACCTCTTTATTACGCTCCGAGAAGAACAGTGCGCACCCCAATGCCGCCGTGAGCGCAGTTGCAACAACAGCGACGAGGAAAGCAAATAGATAAAGGGGCTGGAACAAACTATCCAAAGATAATTTATAGACTGAATTAAACAGCAATGCAGGCACAGCAAAGTAGTACACAAAGGTGTTGAGCGGAGCTAAGGATTGCTCTGCTAAAACGGTACGTTTACCGATATAACCTAAACCTATTAGCAAAAATAGCGTCAGTATTGTTTCTATGCCTGCCATGAGAATTGCTCGTTATAGCCAGAAAATTCAAAGCGCCAATTAGACCAATTCGTCCTCTTAACGTCCAGACATCATTCTGTCATAACCGAACTCTATGTTTAGGAATATATAGTTAAAACATTTTTTGTGCACTGCACAAAAAAGTGTTGACTTGATCAAAAATCAAGCTACAATGAGCCTCATATTGTGCAGTGCAACAAATTAATTTTTAGAGAGAACTATCATGACTAATACTGTTGATTTCCAGAAATCTTTCGATGCCGTTCAGTCTCTGATGAACCTTCAGGCTGCTGCGATCACTAAATCTATCGAACAGCAGAAAAAATCTGGTGAAGAACTAACTTCTTTCTTCCAGGGCGAAGCTGAGAAAGCAAAAGAGCTAAAAACTCCTGAAGAACTAATCAAGTTCAACATGGAAGCTAACAAAGCTCTATTCGAACTTCTAAAAGGTCAAGGCGAAGCTTTCACTGCAATCGCAAACGAAACTCGCGAAGCAGCAATGGCTGAACTTCAGGCGATCACTAAGTAAGTGATAACCTTCTAAAAAAACCGGGCTTATGCCCGGTTTTTTTTTACCTAACGGGCTTAAAACCACTAGTCATACTTGTTAATTCCGCTACTATGTCAGTTAGTTAGTTCGAAACTACTATCTAATTGATTGTTGTACGAGGTGCCTAGGTGTTAGAGCAAACTCTGTTAGCAAGACAACCAATCCTCAACGCCAACTGTGAAACGGTTGGTTATGAACTTCTTTATCGAGATCCAAATGGTTGCCCTCCCGGGGAGCTATTTGATGGCACCGCCGCTACCTGTGAAGTCCTCCTTAACGCGTATACCGGAATTATCCAGAGAGGTGCTCAACGCGTCCTTCCAGCTTTTATGAATATCAATGAGGAACTGCTTTCGGAGGAACTTCCAAGCTTTGCAGCAGATAACGTTGTTTTAGAAATAATAGAAGATGTTCCAATTAATGCTAAAACCATTGAACAGATTCGAGGGCTATCAGAGAAAGGCTTTAAAATTGCCTTAGATGATTTTACTTGGAGCGAAGATTATAAGCCTTTAATGGATGTAGTCGATATTGTAAAAATTGATGTTCTTGAAACCAAAGGGAAAAACCTTTTCCGCACAATGGAACATCTGGCACCTTACAATCTGACTTTGCTTGCAGAAAAGGTGGAAACTCTTAACGAATTCCATCGCTTTAAAAAATTAGGCTTCCAACTATTTCAAGGGTACTTCTTTGCATTTCCTGAACATATTGAAGGAAAACGCATAAGTGGAAATGAATTAACCATAATCCAATTGCTTGCCGAGCTAAATAATCCAGAAGCAACTCCAGAAGGTCTAGAAGAGATCATTGCCAAAGATCCTCGACTTGCAGTAAAACTTCTGAAGATCGTTAATTCTGCTACCTTCTCTTTACAACGCTCTATCTCAACTCTCAGTGAAGCTGTGGTAATGCTCGGCTTAAATGAATTGAAGCGTTGGGCAGTTATAGTGTCTCTATCAGGTACTTTAGCTGTCCCTGACGAATTATGCCGGGAACTGCTGATTAGATCTAAGATGTGTGAGCATATCGCGCCTCAATACAGTACCGAACCAGGCCTCGCATTTCTCATTGGAATCCTGTCGGGTGCAGATGCTCTTTTCTCTATCCCAATGGAAATCCTGCCTGAACATATTCCATTAAACGACGAAGCCAAAGTGGCGCTGGTAGATCGAAAAGGAAATCTCGGCTTGATGCTGAATGATGTGATTAACTTTACTCGTTATGAGTGGAGCAATCTCTCGGGGCATGTCGATGAGCACACACTGCTGCAAGCTCAATCAGAAGCGATTACTTGGGCCATAGAAAGCCAAAAAGTCGCTACATCTTAAGCACTCAGATCAATGCTATTTCAAATAAGCTCTAAACTAACAAAACTCGTAGTTTAGAGCCTTCTAATGCTGAGCTAAAATACAAGTGGTATACAAAGCATCTTATACAAGGTGCTTTTCATACCATAAAGCGACTCCTTCCTCTTAAGACAGGATGTCTATTATGAGTATTTTCATTACTAGTTTAGGCGCAACAGATAACGAAATCTGCGCACCTTTTACTCAGGCTATTCTTAATACCCTAGACAACAAAGGCTTTAGTTTTTGTGGCCTTCCAGCTGTTGAAGCCGAAATACTGATCAGCAGCAATCAAGTAAACTTTACGCTTCATACCTGCAAAATTAAAACTCAACCGATTACGTTTAAGTTTGGTGAAGTACATGACTTTACCCGCCAATACCGTATTGAACACAGGGTTAACACAGAAATCCTATCTAAGGTTGAAGACCTACTCTTGGAGCTAGAAGATTTAGCCTCCCACTGCACAGCAAAGAGCCATTGTTCTAATTGTGTAGTGAAAAATCGCGGCCCCAATCCAAATAAACTGGCGTTTAACCACTAACCACCCGATGGCTCGCAAGATAAGCTGGCGTGCGAGCCTTGGGCAGCTTTTCCACAAAGTGGTAGCGAGCAACATGGTAGCTAGGGTCAAAACCAAAGAAGTTAAGCTTCATCTGGTTTAGCTCTTCGTCACGGTATTGCTGTAATGGCTTTTGCAGCTCATCTTGTTGACGCTGCAAGTTCTTTAGGGCCAAACGCTGCGCATATTCAACGGATGTAGCCAGATACTTAGCATCAGCCTTAATGCGGTCTAAAAAGCCTTCCCTACTCTCATTGATACAAGCATCAATTAACCCGCTTTGTTCAGCTTCTGTAGCCGATACCGGTAAGCGATTTTGCATCAATTGCTGCGCTTGTTCATCACCCACTCGTTTAGGTAAGAGGTAGGTCCAATATTCCGAGCCATACAGATTACCCATGGACTTGTAGTGGGGGTTAAGCACAATATTGCTGCGGGCCACCACTTGATCAGCGGCTAAAGCTAGAAAGACACCACCGGCTCCAGCATTGCCTTGCATAGCCACCATGGTTAATTGGTTAGGAGAGTTGATGATCTCTAAACAGAGGTCGTTCATCGCATTGATATTGCGCCAGGACTCTTCTGCGGGACTCTCGGCTGCTTCGATCTGGTTTAGGTGAATACCGTTCGACCAAAACTCCTCTCCTCCCATGAGCACCAACACTTTGATTGGCTGGGCTTTTGCGTAGGCCACCGCTTGTTGTAAACGCTTGCATTGATCGCTATCCATAGCGCCATTGTAAAAATCAAAATAGAGATAGCCTACATCGCCTTCTTGGCGGTACCGAATCTCCTGCCACGTTGCACCATTAGGCATAGTTTCAGGTGCTAATGGCAATTCAGGTACACGTTGATCTTGAGGCGCAGAAGCAAGCTGCTTCGCTAAAAAGTGAGTCGCAGGCAATTTAAAGTTGAATTCACTTTCTTCTGGGTTAACGCGTTTTAGATGAGTCACCCACACTGCAGCATCACGAGTTTTCAGACAGATCGCACCGTCTCGAGTAGCGAGGATAGAACCCACATCAGCCAGTCCTTGCCCTAACGCTTGTTCTGCATAGGCGTTAAAAAGGTAGTAATCCTGCCCACCGATTCGATCCTGCACACCGGGCGCTGAATCCGCTGCTCTGATCTTTATTAAGATCTCTTGAGTGGAATCGTTTTGCCAATCGATCATGCGATCACATTGTGCCATCAAACAGTTCCACTGACCCAGGATATCAGGCTGATCATAATCCAGTTTTTGCGGCTTGAAATCACCCGATAGAATACGTTCCAGCGTTTGTTTTACTGCAGTCACTGCTGCATCACTAATCTCATTCCGATAAAGGCTGCTTTTGCTCGCCTCTCGCATTGGAAACTCGACTGACGCCCAGATATCGCCTGCATCCATCTCTGCATTAGCTTCTAGGCACGTCACGCCCCAAGAGGTTTCTTGATTCAATATGGCCCAGTCAACAGACGAAGGACCTCGATCACCTTTGATACCCGGATGAACGATAATACAGCGATGCTGAGACCAGATAGATTCGGGAATCGCTCGTTTCAAAAACGGTGCAATAATGAGCTCAGGCTTAAACAACTCCACCGCCTGTTCTGCTACTGCATCGTTAATATCAAATTCGATAGAGACGTCGTGACCGTCTCTGCGTAACTCAACAAACAAACGTTGAGTCAGGCTATTAAAACTGTGGGTTAGAAATAAGATACGCATTAACAGATCCTCGGTAGCTGTTCACCGTTGATCCAATCCACCATACGGTTACCACCAAAGGCAGTCTGCATCTGCACAAAGCTCAATGGATCATCGGTCACTTCACCAACAATCGAGGCCTCTTGTCCTTTAGGGTGTGCCTTCATCACCTCTAACAACTGCTCCGCCTTATCTGCCGGGCAGAAAGCCACCAGCTTACCTTCATTGGCAACAAACAACGGATCTAGTCCTAGGAATTCACAGGCTGCTTGAACTTGTGCTTTCACCGGCAGTTGCGCTTCATAGATTTGCATACCCACTCGGGCCTGCTGAGCGATCTCGTTCAGTGTGGCAGATAGACCTCCACGCGTAGGATCGCGAAGGCAATGGATCTCTGGCACAGCCTCAACCATATCAGCAACAAGGTCATGCAGCGCTTGAGAATCAGATTCGATTGTCGTCTCAAACGTGAGGTTTTCACGCAAAGACATAATGGCAACGCCATGATCCCCCAATGTACCGGACACTAAGATTTTATCTCCCGGTTTCACCTTATTTGCGCCAAAATCCAATCCTTCCTCAATTACGCCAACACCGGTTGTATTGATAAAGCAGCCATCGCCTTTGCCCCGCTCAACCACCTTGGTATCACCGGTCACGATGGCAACCCCAACCTCTTCAGCTGCCTTAGCCATAGAATCTACGATGGTCTTCAGATCAGCCAGAGGAAAGCCCTCTTCCAAGATAAAACCTGCTGAAAGATATTTAGGCGTTGCGCCGGACATAGCGACATCGTTAACCGTTCCATGAACAGATAACGAGCCTATATCACCACCGGGGAAAAACAGCGGTGAGATCACATGACTATCCGTCGCCATCACTACTTTACCGGCAGGCAAACTAAAACTTGCCTGATCATTCATCTGCTCTAGCCAAGGGTTTGAAAACGCTTGTAGGAACAGCTGATCAATCAACTGGGCCATCGCCTTGCCACCACTACCATGGGCCATCTCTACCTTGCCCTTAACCAGATCGAGCTCTGATGTATAAATCGTTTGTGTACTCATGAAAAACTCTCTAAATCAGGCTGCGGGGTGGGTTTTATCAGATGCGAAGGTATTTTCTTGGTAACGACCGTAGCTGTAATAAGCCGCACAAGCACCTTCACTGGATACCATACAAGACCCTAAAGGGTTCTCTGGTGTACAAGGATCGCCAAACAAAGTGCAATCCCGTGGAGATTTCACGCCGCGTAAGATCGCGCCGCACTCACAAGCTTTGTTTTCTCGTGTACTGCGATACTCAACCGTAAAACGCTTTTCGGCATCAAATTCGGCAAAGGCATCTTTAATACGCAAAGCACTATAAGGCACAACACCCAAGCCACGCCATTCAAATGAGCGGCGTAGCTCAAAGGTATCTGCCACGATGGATTTCGCTTGGACATTGCCCTCATAAGTCACTGCACGCGAAAATTCATTCTCAATCTCCGCACGACCATCATTAACCTGCCGCACTAACATTAAGATCGCCTGCAACACATCCAGAGGTTCAAACCCAGCAATGACTACAGGCTTTTGATACTCTTCGGCAAAATAGTAATAAGGCTGTGAACCAATCACAGTGCTTACATGAGCCGGTCCGACAAAACCATCTAAGCGCAGAATGCCCAGTTCTCTTACCTCTGGGGACTCCAAAATGTTACTGATCGCTGCAGGAGTCAGAACGTGATTGCAAAAGACGGTAAAGTTCTTCAAACCTAGTTTTTGTGCCTGTCGAATCACTAGAGCGGTCGGCGGGGTTGTCGTTTCGAAACCTATGGCAAAAAACACGACCTCTCGGTCTGGGTTATCTTGCGCAATACGCAGCGCATCCATACAGGAATACACCATCCGTACATCCGCACCCTCCGCTTTAGCTTTTAGCAAACTACGTTTACGTGAACCCGGCACACGCAACATATCGCCGTAAGAACAGAGAATAACTTTATGAGTAACCGCCAATTCGATAGCTGAATCCAAACGATTAATCGGCAATACGCACACAGGGCAACCTGGGCCGTGGATCATTTTCACATTGCTAGGTAGCAGATCAGGAATCCCATAGCGGAAGATTGCATGGGTATGACCGCCACAAAACTCCATAAAGTGATAATCCCGATCAGGATCGACCTCTTTACTAATCTTGGCTGCAATCTCTTGAGCTAGTGCGCCATCGCGATATTCATCAACATACTTCATTGTGATGCCTCTATCGCTTGTTGCTGCTCAAGTTCGTCTAACTCTGCAAACAACGCTAGGGTTCTCGCAGCTTCTTCTGGATCTATCTTATTAAGCGCATAGCCTACGTGCATGATGACGTAGTCTCCTACGGCCAGATCGGCAATCAGCGCTATATTGATCTCTTTTCTCACCCCACCTATATCTGCAATTGCAGACTCGGTATCAATAATTTCTTCAATACGAACAGGGATGGCTAAACACATAGCGACTCTCTCTCATTGTTCTTGTTCTTGTCGTTCTTATGCATGTTTTGACGAGCCAAGTTAGCTCTTTCTAACGCGATCTGCGCTTGCCCTAGCGATATAGAACCGTCATTACATGGCAGTTTTCGAGCCGTAACGACTTGTAAATCTTGAGCTTCTAACTGCTCGGTAATTCCTTGAAGCAGGAGCTGATTTAAAAAACAGCCTCCCGCTAAGACAACTTTATTGATCCCTTCTTTTACTGCGCTATCAGCCACCCAGCGAGATAACGCTGTAATTAGCTGCTGATGAAACAAGGCTGCACCATACCCTTGATCCTCACAATCAAGCAGACGGGCAAATAATGGCTCTAAATTTAAAGGAGACTGCTTCGTATCAATCAGTAATGATTCGTTCGGCCATGGCTGTAATTTAAGGTAACGATAAGCTGCGGATTCAAGCGCCATGGCTGCTTGCGCCTCGTAGCTATTTTTCTCTTTCAGTCCCAATAAAGCAGCGACAGCATCAAATACACGCCCTGCACTTGTGGTCATTGGCGTATTAATATTTTTCTGTAACAGCTGGCTGATCATTGCAGCCGCTTTGTGATCACCAAAACGTTCTTCAATCTGCTCTGCTCGATCTAACTGAAACAATACACCTGAAGCTACCCGCCATGGCTCTTTTGCTGCACTATCTCCTCCCGGCAGAGGAATTGGGTTCAAACTGGATAGGCGCTGATAATCAGCTTTATGAACCTTAAATAAGTCTCCGCCCCATAGCGTACCGTCATCACCCAAGCCCAAACCATCTAGGGCTAAACCAATGACAGGCTCTTTAATGCCATGCTCTGCTACAACTGCAGCAATATGAGCGTGATGATGCTGTACCTTCAACATAGGGATCTGATGCTGCTTGCTAAAACGTTGCGCAAACCCCGTGCTGTAAAACTCAGAATGCAGGTCAGCAACCACGAGTTCAGGTTTGATGTCCAACATAGCGCTTAATTGCTCGACGGTATGATTGAGCTGGCGGCAACACTCAGGGTTATCAAGATCACCTATATGCTGCGATACGTATGCTCGATTGCCTTTGGTTAAGCAGATCGTATTTTTAAAATATGCGCCAACCGCCAAAACAGAAGGTAACTGCGCATCAGCTTCGAAAGGTAACTTAATATATTGCGGCGACAATCCACGGCCACGCCTAACCAGCTCACCACCTTGTTCAGCAAACATCGACACTACAGAATCATCGCAACGGGTGTGAATATCACGGTCATGCATCAGATAGCCATCAGCTATCCCCTGCAGTTGAGTTAGCGCTTCTGCGTTGTCGATTACTTGAGGGTTGCCACTGCGGTTTGCGCTGGTCATTACCAAGAGTAGATCCTGTTTTTCCGCGAGCCATTGAATTCCGTCTGGGCTGCCTGCAGCTTTGTAAAACAGCAAATAATGTAGAGGCGAATGAGGTAGCATCACACCTAGCCACGCTTGATCAGGTGCTAACTCTTCAGGTAATGAATCAGAGTTTTGTTTTTTTGGTACAAGGCAGATAGGAGCATCCATCGCTTTGAGTCTTTGTACCCGTTGATCCGTTAGCTCAACATAGGACTGCAAAGATCCAGGGTTAGCCGCCATGACTGCTAAAGGCTTTTCATCGCGATGTTTACGCTCTCGTAACCGTCTAACTGCTTCTGGGTTTCGAGCATCGCAAGCTAGATGAAAACCTCCCACACCTTTTATCGCAACTATATTGCCCTGTTGGATCAATTCAATTGTTTGCGCAACTGGATCATCACACTGCAATTGTTGCCCATCGTCAGAATAAAAGCTGAGTTGTGGGCCACATTCATCACATGCAGTAGGCTGGGCATGGAATCGTCTATCCACAGGATCGGTATATTCCGAATCACAACGATGACACAGCTGAAACTTTGCCATGGTGGTATTCGGACGATCATAAGGCAAAGCTGTGATTAGACTGTAGCGGGGGCCGCAGTGAGTACAATTAATAAACGGGTATAGATAGCGGCGATTGTTTGGATCGAACAGCTCACTTAAACAGTCCTGACATACAGCAGCGTCCGGTGTAACAGAAAGATCGAGATCTCCCTGCTCACTCTGAATGATTTTAAACTGGGTCAGACCTGGTTCTACTGCAATAGAGGTAACATCTAGAGATTCTATCTCTGACATCGAAGGTTGCTCAGACGCCAACTGAGAAACAAACTGATCAAGTTGAAGTTTATCGGCTTGAGCAAAGATACTCACTCCTTTTGGGCCATTCGCCACAGATCCGATCACCCCAAAGCGTTGCGCGAGGTTATACACAAAGGGACGAAAACCAACCCCTTGGACCTGACCTCGAATCTCTATATGCAACGCTGAAACTGCCATACTCATGCTCTGATCTTTTAATGGAAATCTTTATTCAGACCATATCGTTCCAGCTTGGAGCGAAGTCCAACTCGGGACAATCCAAGCTCCCTTGAAGCCTGACTTTTATTCCAACGATGACGAATGAGTGTTTCCCTTAAAATTCGTTTTTCCAAGGTTTCGATGCGCTCTTTTAATGTGCCATCCAAGCATGCGAGCACTTCTGTTTCTGCAGTCTCTTCAACTGGAGCCGCTCTCAACACCCGAGGGCTCAATAGATCTGCAGATAACCATTCCTCTTCCGCTAACACCAACATGCGACGAATTTCGTTCTGTAGCTCCCTAACGTTACCCGGCCAGCAATAACGACGCATACAATCTAACGCTTCTTCTGTAAAACCTTTTGCAGGCTTATCAAACTCTTGCACAGACTTGGCTAAAAAGTCCTCAGCAAGCACCGGAATATCCATTGCACGACGTTCTAATGCGGGTAACTCAAGGGTCACTTCAGCTAAGCGGAAGTATAGATCCTGTCGAAATCGGCCCGCTCGAACCTCCTCTTCCAAGTCTCTATTGGTAGAAGCCACTACACGGACATTAACCTTTCTACGCTGGTGTTCGCCTAGGCGACGAACTTCTCGTTCCTGTAGAACACGTAACAATTTCACCTGAAAAGCGGGGCTAATTTCACCGATCTCATCTAGAAAAATCGTGCCGCCATCAGCGCGTTCAAACAAACCAACATGATCTGTAATCGCCCCCGTAAACGAGCCCTTCTTATGACCAAATAACTCAGAAGCTAACAACTCATCCGGCATAGCACCACAGTTTTCCACTACAAAAGGGCGCTCTGCTCGTAAGCTGTTGTAATGAAGCGCGCGAGCAAACAATTCTTTACCTGCACCAGAAGGGCCTGTGACCAATACCGAGACATCATAAGGAGCGATTTTCGCGGCCTGTTCACACAGGTCGTTTAATGGACTCGTCGAATGTCTGCGAATTTCATCCAATTGGTAAGTCTGTTTGAGATGCTGTTTTTTCTCTTTAACATTTTGCTCTACTTGAGAAGCGGAGTGACGCATCTCCATCGACAGTAGTTCATTTTCATTCTGTAATTCATACAGACGACAAGCTCCACGAAGAATAAGCAGAAGGTTGTCTGGGTGCCAAGGTTTAGTGATGTACTGCAAGATTCCGGCTTCATTTAAGCCTTTAATGATATCTTCAGAATCAGTGTAACCGGATAGGATTAGTCGTGCCGTTTGCGGCCAACGCTCACGAACCTCAGTTAAAAACTCTACACCGGTCTTCCCTGGCATACGCTGATCACAGAGAATGGCATGAAATGTATGTTGCTCTAGCAGATGAAACGCCTGATCCGCACCTGTCGCTGTCAGAACATCAAATTCTTCATCTAAGGTACGCTCTAAAGTTTCTAAAGAACGTACCTCATCATCTACACACAATATTAAGGGTCTTTTTCGAGTCGGCATTAGAGAAGGGCCTCAAACTGCTGGATTTCAGACTTTAGCTGATCAATCCGTGTTTGAATCATCCCTTTTCGGTTTTGCTCTAACCAGTCCTGCCACTCCTGCATTCCTTCACCGGATTTAGCGGATAGCTTCAATACCTTAATGTCTGGATTTACTTGACGAGCAAATTCAATACATTTATCCACATCAAAATCTAAATGAGGCAGCAGATCCGTCTTATTTAGAATCATAATATCTGCAGCATGGAACATATCTGGATACTTGAGTGGTTTATCTTCACCCTCGGTCACAGACAAAATAGCAATCTTATGCGCTTCACCAAGATCAAATGCTGCTGGGCAAACAAGGTTGCCGACATTCTCTATAAATAGAAAGCCACCTTGTAGGTCGTCCAAGTTATCTAAAGCATGACCCACCATATGAGCATCTAAATGGCAGCCTTTACCCGTATTTACTTGTACTGCCGGTACGCCTGTTTCTCGAATACGATCAGCATCATTTGCCGTTTGCTGATCACCTTCAATCACTGCTACTTTACGCGATTCTTTTAAGCGATTGATGGTTTCGGTTAAAAGTGTGGTTTTTCCTGACCCCGGACTAGAGACTAGGTTTAATACAAACAGGCTTTGCGCTTCAAAACGGGCGCGATTGATCTGAGCGTAACGATCGTTTTTACCTAAAATATCCTGCTCGATCTGTACCATTCGGCTTTGGCTCATACCCGCCACATGGGCATGAGCAGGACCTTTACCAAAATGCAGATCCTCACCTTGTTTCTCTATAACATTGTCATCATGCCCGTGATGATGCGTATGCTCGCTATGAGAATGATCATGATGAGCGCCCTCGTGATGAGAATGCGCATGTGTATGCTGACCTTCGATCTTTACATTACCTTCACCGCAACCGCAAACCGTACACATTATTCCACCTCCAACTCTTTAATTCGCATCTCGTCCCCTTGGACGACCTGAAGTTGGTAGCTGCCGCACTCCGGACAGCTGTCATAGCGTTGACTAATTGGAACGTTTTTCAAGCACTGCATACAGAATGCCTCACCGGGTATCTTTATTATTTTTAGTTCAGCTCCCTCAGCTAGGGTGCTGCGCGTTACCGCTTCAAAGCAAAACGTTAACGCTTCTGTTTCTATCATTGATAATGGGCCAAGCTCCAGCCAAACAGTTTTAACTCGATCATACTGTTGTTCTTTGGCTTGATCTTCCAGCACTTGGACAATGCCTTCTGCAATCGACATCTCATGCACGATTAATTGACCTCAACTTCATAAGCGACACAAGGATCTACTGATAATATTAGTTTACCCACTAAATCCGCTGCTTTATCTTCAGGGACCTTTACCCCTTCTAACATACTGACAAGAGTTCCTTGTGGATGAAAATTCCACTCCGTTGGCGCAATAATCCGATACTGACTGATCTGCTCATCACCATTGGGATTTATCGTCATGGTCACTCGATGAATCAGAGCCCCTCTTGCCGCTTCCACCCAAGCGAAACCAGGCTTATCAGATCTAATCAACTCTTCATCATCTACTTGTAGCAGTCGATGAGGCATCGCTTTTAACTCTAACAACAATGCCAAAAACCTCTGAGCAATGGGATTAATCGTAAGTAGGTTCGATTCTTTAATCATCGAACGCTTACAATTTCGTGTCCAGATGCTAGTTTCGAAACAACCACCTTCACCTTGAGGTAAGGCACAGAAACTTTGGCCTCTCAGGCTTAGTTGCCAATCCAAATAGTCACTCGACAGATCCATTTCAGGGCAAGCTGGTCCTAAGCTAATGCCATCATATTTATCACTCAGATCTGCAACCGCTTTTCCGATCGGGTGCGTCTGGCTTTGCGCATATACCGCTTCTTTAAACTGCAGTTCATCAGGCCCTGTAAAGCTTTTCAACATACCCTCGAGCTCACTAATAAATCGCGATAACGGGAAACGCTTTTCCGGCATACAAGGATTTAACCGCAAACACCAAGACAGCCGTGTTCGAAAGTCAGCAAACCAATTTAAAAGCTCAGGCAAATTTAATAGCTTTTCGCTGCCTAACCAATCACGCCCTAAACGCAGACCTAACTCTTTTGTCGTTTCTGCAAGCAGTAATAATTTTCGAGCCTGCAATACATCGCTATCACATGTTTTCCCTTGTGCCGATTCAATCGCTGTTAATGCTGCAATGGTTTGAGCACAACTGCAGAGACTGAACAGTAAAGGTACTCGCTGCACTACTTCTTTTGGGCTTTTACCTTCTAATAGACGCGTTAATTCAGTTGGCCGCGAGGACTTAACATTTACGTTGCGAATACACCCGTCGAGATAGTCCACCCCAACATTGATTTTACCTGCAAGATTAAAACTACCATCCATAGAATCACCTAAGGCTCATCTGCAAAGGCTGCAGTCATAAATTTACGTCGACTTAAACCTTCTTTGGTTCTGGCGCGAACTAAACTCTGGTTTTCAGCTCTCTCTTCCTGTTCTCTTTTTTGCGCTTCTTTAGCTAATTGCAGATCAGTCTTACCACAATTTTCAGTATTCAATACTGCTTTCAGCACCTCTTCTGCTGTAAGAACCGCGGCCTCTTGATCAGCAAATTCAAGCATTGGAGAAAACAGAGAACAACTGCCGTACGCCCCTAAGGCCTCACTTCCAGCATACAAAAATTCATAGCTACCCGAAGGTAGTAATACTATCTTTTTGCTCCCCACTTGAGCCTGATCATATTCTGTATTTTCTTCAGAGAGCAGAATCAGGTTCATACACCAAGGGGTGATCAGTACAGCTAACTTACTCTCTTCTGAAACAGCACCTTCAACAACTTCAACTTGCAAAGCGGGGTTATAAAACTCCAGCTCTACCATCGTGATCGCGACCTGTTCGTAATTCGCTTTTAGCTGTTGAAAGAAATCCACTTTATCCTTCCACGACCATAAATTGATCTTTTTCGCCATCACATTCGGGGCAGCGCCAATGATCAGGCAGTTGGCTAAAAGGCGTGCCAGCAGGGATTTGCCAAATATCATCCCCTGCTGCTGGGTCATAGACATGCCAGCAGATTTTGCACTCTAGGCGTGCATCATCAGCTATACGATCACTGTCTCCTAAGTAACTGCCTTCGAATCCTTGATAGCTTGTCATACCAGAACCTCACGAATCTCGATCAAGCGTTCATACGAATCACTTAGATCTTCTGGGGCAGCGCAAGCAACTAGAGGAATATCGGTGATTTCCAAGGTATCTAGAATCAATTGATCGGTACTGTTGAAATACTGCACTCGCCATAACCCATCAATCTGAGTTGAGGTAATACGACAGTTCCCGTAACCGCGAGATAGAATTGTGACTGGCCCTTGTCTTACCACTTGATCCAGATAGGCATGATCCTGAGGCGAGAATGGCAGAAGCGATAGATTGATGACATGTGGCGCTTCAGGTTTTTCAGTTTGTATACTGTAGACCGTTGAAGCTTCATCGATCTCAATCAGTACAGATGGAGCATTCAACACACCTTCCGGAATCTGCAACTGCCCAGTATCCAAAGGCTGACCTGATTGAAAAGCTTGCTCACGGCTGACACTTGGCACATCAGCAACTTCAATAGATTCACGTACAACATCGCCGTTTTTATCGAATTCTCTTAAGCGCCATACACCTGCTAAAACGGTTTCTTGCGCTTTAATTTCGGTCTCACCTGTTAAAGTCAAACTTACTTCACCTTCACCCAGAATCTGGTTTATCAGATCTAAATCAGGTTCTGGCAACGCTGATAGCAACATAACTGGCGGTTCATTACCAATACGATAAGTTTTAAGGTGATGTTGCAGTTGCTCTAATACAGCCAGTGCTTGAGGGCACTCAGAGGCCTGCTCGGGTTCAGGCAGGATGGGAATATCATAACTATACATTTCCGAAGGCATTTTCATATAGTCCAAAACCATTTCGCCTTCATCTTGGCTACCCGGCCCCATTGGAACATTTACTAGAGGGATACCATTGTTTTCCATATTACTCACCTTTTACTGACCACAAGCAGATTGAACAGGATTAACCACCACTGGTATGCCAATACCTGGATCGCGACGAGGTTCTAACGCTAGAATGCTTGGTATTTCGGCAAGATAGATATCCCAATCTTGAACCTTACTGATGGTTCCTAAATAACGCCCCTCTTTTAAAAACACTAAGGAGGGCCAAACGGTAAAGTTGTATCGCCCTTGAACCTTCTTCTCATACTCAGGCGCAACAATCGCAGGCGTTAGCTCTGGAAAGCGCTTTACCAACTCAGGAAGAATCACTGCAACATCGTTACTTTCTGGGAAACGATGAGCCTGCTCTGTACAGAACAAAACGGTGTATTTTTGATCTTTAATGAAACTCTCAAAACTCTCTTCATTAAGGAGCGGATAGCCCCTTTCAACAATCAACTGTTCTATCAGTGGAGAAGTCATATCCAGCTCTCTTAGTTATTATTCTGAAGATGCGGTGGCAACTGCGGCGGCTGTTCAATCAAATCAGAAAACAACCGATCAACATCGGCAGCATCACCTTGCATGATGGATTGAACTGCAATGAGTGCATTTCGAACTTCGGCTGCTCGCTGCTCGCTCAATACTTCTCTAGCAGCACCAAGGAAAACCAAAACCCAAGTTCCAGTAGGCTGTTCACCTAATAGAGATAGATCGACTCTCTCAATCTGATCCCCATTTTCACACTCCGCCGATAATCCATCACAGCATACAATTCTCATTGGTATGCCAAGGCACATTAACTGGTACCTTCGGTCGATTTAATAAATCGTGGATCACCCTGCCGAAAAGCTTCATATTCAGATGGACGACCACCTTCATACGAATTCAACCCCAACTCACCTGGGGCTAACTCTTCAGGAGTGCAGTTATCACCAATTGGCTCAACACCTAATTTTTTAAGGTAAGCCAAAGCAATCTGAATGGCAGGCTCAATTTGAACGCGAACAGATTCACGCAAACTGCCGCCAAAGTCTTCTAATTCAACAGGCTGACAACCGATGAGGAGTAAGTGCTTTGGATAGCTTCCAGTAAACTCAGCCATAGCCAACACTTCTTGAAAACCAGTTTGATGGAGGCTCATCTGTTTAGCCCCCATAAACTTAGGCACATCATCATCATGGATGACTTTTAACGTACCCGGCTCCAAGCCATAATCGATGGCATCAAACACGACAAGTACATCAGCGGCTTGAACATGTTGCACAAGGTAAATTCCTTGTGTACCACCATCCATTAACTTGGTTTTATTTGAAAAGCGGTAGTTTTGATTTAGCGTTTCAACGCAACGTACACCAAATCCTTCATCCGCCCAGAGGATATTGCCTATTCCGAGGATAAGCACATTTTTATCTTGATAGAGCGTATCTTCTATCATTTACAGCACACCCGACTCTGTCTTGAAATTATTTTTGTTATTGCAGAATCAATTTACAAAGAATGTGCCAAGTCATTAATAATGGGTAAAACACCCGTAACGCCTAACTCTCAAGCAAACAGGCAAACAAAAACCAAAAGCCAAACAATAAAAATCCTCTCAACTTTCAACAAAACTGAAAACTTACTTTCCACTAATAGGATTTCACATAAGTTATTGGTCGTATAACATCCAGTTCTGCTATACTGTCTTTCGATTTTTTTGCTGTTTCGGAGTGATCAATTCCCACATGACTGAAGATGAGTTATTCAGTCGGCTCGCTTCACTTTCATCAGAGCAATTGGACGCCATTCATAACAAGCTGTTACAGAAAGTAGAACAAAAGAAAGCTGAACGAGAGCGACTTAAGAAACTACCCCCGCGAAATTCCAACGATTTGGAAGCACTCGCTGATATACAAGGTTTAGATTTAAGCTCACTGCTACGCGATGCCAAGCGCTATTCCTAAATAGCATCTAATGAATGTAACGTGATAGTTTGTAGCAAAACGATTTTCACGCTTTATCTCGCATAAAGCATTTACACGATTTATTTCTAGATACAGGACATTTTCCATGGGTCTTGCTGATAAAGTATTGGCTGTTAATAACGATCTTCCCATCCGTACTGACCTACCAGTTCATAGCGGCAAGGTTCGCTCTGTTTACTGGCTGACTAAAGAAGACAGCCAACGTCTAATCAAAGAGAAAGGCTACAACGTTCACGAAGGTGCCGAACTTGCAGTCATGGTGATCAGTGACCGTATTTCTGCCTTTGAATGCATCTGGACAGGTCAAGGCGGCATGCAAGGCGTACCAGGTAAAGGCGCTGCGCTAAACGCAATATCTAACCACTGGTTTAAACGATTCCGCGAAAACGGGCTTGCTGACAGCCATATTCTAGATATTCCTCACCCACTGGTTTGGATTGTCCAGAAAGCAAAACCTATTATGATCGAAGCGATCTGCCGCCAATACATTACTGGCTCCATGTGGCGTGCATACGCAAAAGGTGAGCGCGAGTTCTGCGGCATTCAAATCGCTGAAGATCTAGAAAGAGATCAAAAGCTACCCGAGCTACTTATCACACCATCAACCAAAGGCATTCTAAAAGGTGTTCCGGGTGTACCCGAGGTAGATGATGTAAACATTACTCGTAATGACATCGTCAATAATTTCGAAGCATTCAAGTTCCTACAAGCTGATGATGTTGAACAATATGAAAAGCTTTTGAAAGAAGGCTTTGAAGTAATCAGCAGTGAACTAAGCAAGCTTGATCAGATCTTTGTAGATACCAAATTTGAGTTTGGTTATGTCACTGATGCTGAAGGTAATGAAAAGCTTATCTACATGGATGAAGTTGGCACGCCTGATTCCTCTCGTATCTGGGACGGACCTGCCTATCGCGAAGGCGAAGTGATTGAAAACTCCAAAGAAGTATTCCGTCAGGAGCTTCTAAACCACTTCCCTGACTCAGATATTCTAGTAAATAAAGACCGTATGGAAGAGCGCTACGCACTTGCACGCGACAATGAGCTTCCAGCCTCTTTAATCCAGAAAGTGTCTGACACTTATGTAGGCATTGCAGAGAAGATCATCGGTCAAAAGCTACAACAATCTGATAACCCTAAAGCGGAGATTATTGAGATTCTGCGCAATGAGTACCAATTGATCGATTGATCATTTGTTACAATGCCAGCTCAAAAAAAGGCCGCTTACTTTAAGCGGCCTTTCTTGTTCCATTCTAATATATTCGGACACAGTTTTTACCATCGCCTTTAGCTCGATACAAGGCGCTATCAGCTCGCCCTACCCAACTCTCAATACTCTCACCTTTAGAATATTGAGCAACCCCAAAGCTACTGGTCACAGCGTCAGGTAGGCCAAAGTCATAGTTTTCTATCGCCCCTCTAAACTTCTCAGCTATTGCACCAGCATCTTGCAAATCTGTTTCCAGCATCAAAAAAAGAAACTCTTCTCCACCCCAACGACCAAAGCGGTCAGTCTTACGCGACATACCGGACACTAACATGGTTAATTCAGTTAAAACCTTATCGCCTTTAACGTGACCATAGGTGTCATTAATCCCTTTAAAGTCATCTATATCAAAAAAGATCAACGATAACTTCCAGTCATGGCGTTTCGCCAACGAAGTAAATTCTTCGAGCTCAGTACGCAGTTTACCTCGACTCAAAACCCCTGTTAACGCATCCTTTTCAGCAATAGTCTTTAGCATTTTATTGTAAGAGAGCATATGCAGGTAGCGGTATAACCCGATACCTGCCAATACAGCAACGACCGCTAAAATCCCCCACAACAAGCGGTAATCAACAGAATGCTTATGTTCGATCTGAGCCCATCGTCGATAGATGTTTTTATGCTCTTCAGTAGAAATTGACGCGATTGACTTATTTATTGCATTCATCAAATAAGGAGAGCTATCCTGAACAACTGCGACGCTTATATCCCAGTTATCCCGTAATTGATCACTCAACACTATACTGTCTATCTTTTGGGAACGCAGAACATGAGTAATACTGGTATGCCCCCCCACGAAACCATCAATTTCTGCAGAAAGTAACATCCGAATACCCTCTCGATTTTCTCTGACCGGTACGATTGTCATACCCGGATAACGGTCACGCAAAATATCATGGAACGCAGATTTATCGACCACACCTATAGTCATATTAGGCAATGACTGCGCATCACTATCGGCCCTCAAAGCAACGACCGCAGGAACACTTAAATAGGGGCGAGAAAAGGCCAGATAGTTACTACGATTAATGGTTTGCATAGCACCAGCAATTACCTCACATCTGCCCGTTCTAGCAAACTGGATAGTTTCACTCCAGGTTTTTGTAGGTATGACCTCAAAGGGAATATTCAAGTTACCCAAGATTAACCTGAGGTAATCAGCCGCCATCCCTACATGCCCACCATTCTGGAAAGACTCGTACGGATACCAATTTGGATTAACACAGACCTTAACTTTGCCGCGATTTTGAATATAGGCCAATTCAGCTTGGCTTAGACGAAAAAGATTACTAGGTGGGCGGTAGACAAAATCAGAGAAGTCATAGCCAAGGAAAATACTACCAGTGATGAGATAGACCTGAGCCATCTCGTTGAATTTGTTCACCGATAACGTGCCAAAGTTACCATCCTTATCAAAGGCAACTTTTTTCAGCTCTTGCCCTTCAAAGACCAAGGCTTCGATACTTTTACCTTGAGAATTATAACTATCAAAAATAACTTGTGCAGTTTCTTGAATATTATCAAAGGCATACATCCAACCTTTCATCGAGGCACGATAAAACTTGTCGACGATTTCAGGCTTTTTTTCAATGTACTCCCGAGAAGTAAACAGAATATCTGAGTACATATCAAAACCGTAATCCTTAGGGTGGATAATATTGTACTCAACCCCCTGCTGATCCATTAGATAAGGCTCATTAGAAATATACGAGGCCATTGCATCCGTTTTGCCGTCGATAAGATCTTGTACGTTGTAACTATGTTGCTGCTGTTCAAAGTCCGAAATCGTAATACCTGCCTGCAACAGCATCGCAATAATTTCACCTACCTTTTTAGCATCATTGGTGATCATTATTTTGCGATCTTTTAGATCGGACGAGAGCAAAATACCTGAATCTTTTCGACTAAGGAGCATCAACGGCGATTGTTGATAAGCAGCAAACATTGCTACCACATCTGCACCAGCGTTTTTATCGATCAACAACGAGGTACGACCTACACCAAACTGGCTCTTTCCCGAGGTCACCTCTCCAACCAAATCAATACTAAAATCAAACTCTTTTAATGAAACATCTAAACCTTCTTCTGCATAAAAACCTTTTTCAATCGCCATGTAATAGCCAGCGAATTGAAATTGATGCTTCCATAACAACTGCAAACTTATTTGTTCTTGGGCGTGTACAGAGGTAACGACAAAGTACAATAAGATCACTCGAACAATAATGCCCATTGAGTATTCCTTAAACAACAGTAATGCGCTTTTCTAGTGTAGAACAGAGAAAAAGAATTAAAACTTAGGAAGTATAATTTATTGGAAATTCCATTATCAAATTAGATCAAAACTTATCCACTTTTTTGACCGGCCAACATACGCTTATTTCTTTATCGATCACACACTAACCGTATGAAAATCATACATTTTCTATAATAAATCATACAAAAAATGATCAACATCTAAATTAATATAAGATAATTTTAATTAATAGTTGTAATAAAACATTGAGCAGCTATAACTATAGTAACAGTGGATGTATGCAGTAGTTAGGTTACTGTTTGGTCTGTGGGGGACCGGCCAGGGATCTGAACAATACAAGTTCAAAGGCTCTAATAATTTTCTCACCGAAAGGTATGAGGACATATAATGTTATTAAGCGGTTTGAGCATTCGCACTAAGCTCGTTCTTACATCCATACTTCCGATTATTGCTGTAGCCATCATTATCGCCACCTCTCTAAATGAGCTAAAACAGGCCGACGATGGGGCAGCACGTATCTATGAAGACCGTGTGGTACCTCTAGAAGATTTAAAACTTATCGCAGATGATTATGCGGTTTTTGTTATCGACGCGGTTAACAAAGCTAATGCTGGGATCATGACCGGTGAAGAAGCTTTAAAAGGCGTTAAAGACGCACGAGCTGAGATTTCTGAAAAGTGGCAAAAATATATGGCCACAACTCTAACAGCTGAAGAGGAACAGCTAGCCAAAGAAGCTGAGACCTTATTTGTAGCTGCGAACCAATCCTTAGATAGCCTCGAAAAAGCTATGAGCGGTATGAGTAGCGGTTACATTGCCGGTCAATTACAGGATTTCGATGGTCCTCTATATGACACTATTGACCCGATTAGTGAAAAAATTGCAGAGCTTATTAGCCTTCAGCTACGCGTAGCCTCTGAAGAGCGCGAAACCATTAGCAATGCTTACGATACAGCAATCATTATCATGATCGCTTTAGGCGTAGCTGTTGTAGCTCTACTCGGCATCCTTAGCAAGTTAGTTTACCACTCTGTAAAAACCCCCCTAGATGCTTTAAGCAATTCGATGGATAAAGTAGCTAGCCAGTCAGATCTAACCGCCAATGTACCTGTACAAGGCAATGACGAACTCACTGAAATCAGCACTAACTTTAATAAAATGTTAGGCCACCAGCGTAAACTAATTGGTGATATTGGTAACGCCACTCAACAACTTGCGTCTGCTGCAGAACAGATGTCTTCAATCAGCTCACAAGCTAATCACAGCATTAATAATCAGCGGCTAGAAATTGAACAAGTGGCAAGTGCCATGAATGAGATGGTATCCACTTCTCAAGACGTAGCAACCAATGCAGAGCATGCGGATAGCCAAGCGAAAATGATGCTTGAGCAAGCTTCACAAGGTAACGAAATCGTATCAGCAGCAGTTTCCGCCACCAACTCGCTAGTAGGTAACGTTTCTCAGGTATCTGAACGTATTACTGCCGTTGAGAACGATAGTGAGAGCATCGGTTCTATCATTGGTGTAATCAATGACATCGCTGAACAAACCAACTTGCTAGCACTCAACGCAGCGATTGAGGCAGCACGTGCGGGTGATCAAGGTCGAGGCTTCGCCGTAGTAGCCGATGAAGTTAGAACACTAGCACAGCGTACTCAGCAATCCACAACTGAGATTGAAAATGCAATAGAGCGCCTTCAATCCGGTACACGGACTGCTGTATCAGCAATGGAACAGAGTCAACGCGAAGCTGAACAAGCGGGTAGCAAAGCATCTGAAGCTGGTGATGCATTACAGGGCATCTCTGAGGCAGTGGGTATGATTACCGATATGAATACTCATATCGCCTCTGCAAGTGAGGAGCAAACTAGCGTAGCCGAAGAGATCAACCGATCACTCGTTGCTATCAATGACGCATCGCAAGAATCCGCAGACGGTGCAACTCAGATCTCAGCAGCCAGCGAGCAATTATCTCGCCTATCTGTTGATCTGAATGGGAAAGTGAGTCAGTTCAAGATTTAATATCTCTGACTCAGCTGTTTAAAGCGCCCTTTAATGAGGGCGCTTTTTGTTTATAGGGAAGAACCATGCAACTGTTTAACGCCTATCACGCCCATATCTATTTCGATGAAAGCAGTTACGCCAAAGCCGAATCACTTGTACTAAAAGCGAGCGAAGCGTTAGAGGTTAAAGCAGGTAGGCTTCATCAAAAGCCTGTAGGCCCGCATCCAGTAGGCAGTTGCCAACTGAGTTTTACTGGCACCCAGTTCGCGGAAGTTGTCCAATGGCTGAATTACCATAGAGACAATCTAGATGTCCTTATTCACCCAGTGACTGGGGATGACCTTAAAGACCACCGTGATTACGTCATGTGGTTAGGAAAATCTTACGAAATAGATCTATCTATCTTTATTAAACGGCAGAAACAATCTAATCCAACGTCGCTATAAAAGCGCGCGCACGCTGCTTGCCAAGTTCGATAAGTGGCTCAGCTTTATGGAATTCCAAGATACCGCAGGCATTTCGAGGTATCTCAATTACGCCATCCGGCGGATACGCTGCTAGCTTCTGCCTAGCAATAGTTCCCTGCATGGTATCGAAGGCCTGATGGGCCACATCGTACATACTCAATGAGCGACCCTCCTCTTCATCTGACTTATATAGTTTTTCGACAAAGCTATGCACGCGCTCTTTGAAACTACGATCCGTTTCCTCTTCGTGCCTCTCCTCAATAAAGAGACCGTGCTCAACTGCGCCGCCTAAATTTACGGCAAAAATCTGATCGGTTTGATCATTAAAACAAGGCGCTATAGGAACCGGATTTAGAATACCGCCGTCCACTAGAAAAGAATCACGGTAAGGCACGGGAGAGAAAAACATCGGTAAAGAAATAGACGCCCGAATCGCATCAAAAAGTGATCCAGAGCTCATCCAAACCTCTTTTTCATCATCGATATCAGCAGCGATTGCAGTAAATCGAATAGGCAGATCTTCAATTTTCCAATCGCCGACTAACTGGACTAAGGTGTCCATTATCTTATCGCCCTTCACAAGGCCATCAGATCGCCAAGTCAAATCGAGCAAACTTAGGATATCCGTCTTATCAATCGCCCGGACCCAAGCCTCAAATTCAGCTAATTTGCCAGCAGCGTATACCCCACCAATCAAAGCGCCAATAGAACAACCGGAAATCGATTCAATCTTATATCCAGCTTGTTCCAGTTCATGAATAATACCTATATGAGCTAGACCCCTAGCACCACCGCTACCCAGTACTAACGAAATAGACTGATCTTTCATAAATTAAGCATTCCTTACCTTTTCATGTCCCCTGGCGACTACGCTAAGTCACAACAATTTAAGATCGCTAATGCACCGTACAGACCATACAAGGATCAAAAGACCGAACAATATGTTGAACTGACACCGGTTCTTTTTCTCCATCCTGCACAGGCGCGCCGACTAAAGCTTGTTCTAAAGCTCCCGGCACGGATTGGCTATCTCTCGGTGAGAAATTCCATGTCGTAGGCGCAATGATTTGATAATTACTGATCTTACCTTTTTCAACACTGATCCAGTGTCCTAGACTTCCTCGAGCAGCCTCAATCATACCTACTCCGGAACCCTCTTTTGGCAACTTTCCTTGATGACAAAAATCAGCCTGTGGATTCAGTTGCGCAGCCCATTTCTGCATCTGAGGGATCACCAATGCTAATTCCAACAGTCTCGCAATAATACGATTTTCAACATTACCACCAGAATGGTTTATAAGGTCAGTGATGAGTGGATGGCCATTAATAAGCTGACGTGAAAGTGCGCCAACTTCCATTACTTGGCGATTAAACCTTGGCGCTTTACACCAAGTGTACGCGTCTTCATTAGCTAACGACGGGTTCGTCTTACCCTCTTGAGGCGGTAATGGTTCAGGCTCGGATTCCATCCAAGAGTAAGCAAGGTCTTCAGTGATAGAACTTGGTGCTAATACGCCAGTTTCCCCATGGAAATTCACACCCGGTTTAAACATCGGTTTGCCCTGCAGCGGATAATTCCCATAACTTAAAAATTGATTAGTACTACGGCCTAAATTGCTCAGTTCCAAATCAGCACTTAAATGCAAGAACGTGCGGAAATCGCTCTGACTCCAATGCTCTTTTGAGTACCATTTTTCTAGCGCTGATAGAGAATCTAACTCACCCACCTCTTCTAGGTCAGCACCAAATAACTGCTCTTCAAGAAAGCCTCTAAACGCAGATAGAATGGTTAAGAGCCTAATTCTTTCTTGAGATTCGATTGGTTTCGTTGTCCCACCTGGTTGAAGACTTAAGGTATGTGGCCACTTACCAGCCATCAAGCCCATCAGATGTAGAAACTCAACACGAGCAGGTAGCATCGCGCGTGTTGCTGTGCCCGTTTTAGCTTTAAAGCGCTTACTCACAGCCTCAAACCAATCCTTACCTGCATAAATATCGCGACTAAAATCAGGCATAAAGAACAGATAAAAGTGCGTCAGGAGGTCCGTCATATTTTCGTTAGCTAACACGAGATTAGTCGCTAGCTCGCCATTCTCTGGCATTTCTAGCTGCATCATATCCGCTAATGCTCTGGCGCAAGCGACTGATTGACTTACCGAGCAGATACCACAGATACGTGGGGTATACACCAACGCATCCATCGGATTTTGCCCATGCATAATCCGTTCAAACCCTCTAAACATTGGAGAGTTCACTCGCGCCCCATTTACCTGTCCTTTGGCAATATCTAAGCTAACTTCCAGATCCCCTTCCACACGATTGAAAGGACCCACAACTATTCGGCTCATATCTAACTTTTTCTCTTATGGACTGTGGGTGGATAGATCAATGTTTCCGAAGTCGCATTCTTGCGCAAACGATCCGGCGTCGCCGCTTTTGAAAGGGAAGCTAAAGCGACAAACCAAGCTTTAGGCATATCTGTAGGTAACCCTACCGGAATACCGGCAACTTTAGGGGTCTGCATAAAACTATGCATAGGTTCTTCAAACTCGGGCGCTGTGCAATTAATGCAGGCATAGCCACCTTTGGTACATGAGCCCTCCCCATTCCAAGGACGGGTATTACAATCCGCATGCGCTTGGGTACCAAGGCACCCCATATTTTCCATCATGCAGCCTAGGTCGCCAGGGTTTTCCGCACTGGCTTTGTACTCATAGAATTCATTGCGACTGCAGCCATGATGCACCAAATGATCAGCATACATGCGCGGTCGACCAAATTGATCTACTGCCTCTTCTGAGTGCTCTCCTAACGCTAAGCTAATTAAGGTTTCTGTTACCCAATTAGGATGAACTGGGCAGCCAGATATATTGATCGTATTAAAACCAGAAACAGAGCGGTATTCAGCCCCTAAAATGCCACCAGGGACCTCCCCTTCAAACTGTAAACCTGCAGCATCTGTAATATTCTCGCCTGCTGCTGATATGCCGCCATAGGCCGCGCAAGAGCCAATCGCGATCGTATATTTTGCTTTCTGTGCTAATTTTTGGACCCAAGTCATCATCGACGTATTAGTGCCGCCTAACATATGAAAACGGCCCGTACCATCAGGGCCTCTGGGCACAGCCCCTTCAATACATAAAGCATCTAACTTAAGTTCATTTTCGAGGATTTTTTCTAAAAGCTCTGTTACTTCTGAACCAGTCTCTTCACTCAACGATGGGTGCCATAACAGATTAATATTGGCGGCTTTGAAGGTAGACATTAGATCAGGCGATTCAGCATTCAGGAGCGACATAGAGCAGCCACCACAACCTGCAGACTGAAGCCAAAGAAGATTAAACATCCTTCGCCTCCTCAGTTGGTAACACTAAAACAGCCATTGCCCCACCTTCATCACGGTTAAAGATGCGCAGTTCACCGCCGTGCTCCGAAACGATTCCATAACTAATCGACAAACCTAAGCCAGTCCCCTGACCGACAGGCTTAGTGGTAAAGAAGGGGTCAAACAAGCGAGATAGATCATCTTCACAAACTCCTGGCCCTGTATCGCTAACCTTAAATTCGACTCTGTCCTTAAATGATTCGGCCTCTAGGGTTAAACATTGCCGCTCACAACCTTGCATGGCATCAACGGCGTTTTGTACGAGGTTCACAACGACTTGGTGGATTTGGCCAGAATGCCCAACCGCTTTTAAGTCTGAAGGGATAAGATCAACAACCTCTACCGGCTGTTTACTCTCTTTAATAATCCAGTGCAGCGCCGTTCTGATCACATGCGTGAGATCAAACAAGGTTTTCTCAGACTCTTGAGTTGAAGAGAACTGCTTAAGGTCATTAACGATCTCTTTAACTCGATCCGCCCCTTCCATAGTGCCAGCCACCAACGAATTAAGATCACGAATTAATTTATCTAAACGTAATTCTTCACGCATCTCTTTGAGCTGGTCTCGAGGCTGCCCCTCGTTTATTGCATCAAAATACTGACTTAATCGATCAGTATAGCGCTGTAGTGCATGCATATTGCCATAGACAAAACTGATCGGGTTATTCAGCTCATGAGCTACACCGGCCACCAAGCGGCCTAGCGAGGCCATCTTTTCTGATTGCACCAAACGCTCTTGAGCCAACTTAAGCTCGGCATGGGCGCTATTTAGTTCGATATAGGCTTTTTGCAGCTCACCCAAAGGGCGGCCGATTAACACCATGCCCACTAATCGACCACGATGATTTTTACGTGGTGAGCAATTCATTGAAAGCGGTATAGAACCCTCCACCCCATGCAGTTCAATTTCGCAATCACGCACAGGCTGAACCCGTACCTGATTAATCAGTCCATTAACTTTTTGCAAAAAACGGGGATCAACTAGATCTGTAAAGTGATTGCCAACCAGCTCTTCACCTAACTTGCCTGTTAACATCTCTAAAGCGCGGTTAACTTGTTGTATCTGCCCTAAATGGTCACAAACAATCAGCACATCACTCATAGAGCTCTGAACACTATCCAGGAACTGCTTATTTTCTTGCAGTTCGGCATTCTTCTCTTCAACTTCTACTTGAGAATGCACAAGATCAGCATACGCTTCATCCATTTTTCGGATAACACTAACCCAAGCATCATCGACACCCGGATCAAGCTGCGGCGCATCGTTATTCTTATCTGACATAGCGGCTCTTTAACTCAAAACACTCGTGACCTTTAAACAGACGATACCTTTAAGATTCCTGTTCCTGCTGGCAAGTAAGGCAATATAGGGACTCAGGTCGTGCACTTAATCTCGCAAATGAAATCAACTCCCCGCAACCTTCACAAAATCCATATTCTTCATTATCTATTTTGTGCAAGGCGTCTTCGATCAGTTGAATGCGCTCTTGGCACTGACGCAAGTTTGCTTTCGCCATACTTTGCTGTTGCAATGCATCACCTCTAGATACACGGCCAAATGCTTGCTGATCGAGATTCACAGGTTCCGCAGCATGCTTGAGCGCAGAAGCTTCCTCACCTAGTTCATCACGCAACTGATGGAGCTGTTTAAGTAATGTATCTACTTGAGTTTCATCAATAAAATCAGCCATATACGCCTCATACGAATCCAGCTTCAATAAACCTAATATACAGTTTACGGTTTTAGCAATAATGCAGGTATTACTTATATTCTAAGGTCAGTACAGCGTGGCATAAATAATTCATATTAAAAAGACTGAATTACTACGAAAAGGAACAGGATTGAAAAGAGATAGGAAAGGAGGAATTGTGTAATCTCTACCGAAATACAGCAAAAGACTCTGCCATATTTCGATAGAAAAGCTCAATGCTAGATTATTGAGCTAGAAGCACTTCAACTGCCTCTTTAATAGTCGCTTCATCACAGTCAGTACAAGTGCCGCCTTTTGGCATAGCACCTTTACCCTGAATAACGGTCTGAACCATTGCATCAATGCCAGCCGCACTACGTTTATCCCACTCTGCCTTATCACCAGGTTTTGGTGCATTACCTACACCTGCCACATGACAGCCTTTGCAATGCTTATCGTAAACAGCTTGGCCGTCAGCCTGTATTCCGAAAGAAACAGCTACCAACAAGCCACAAGCGATACCCTGAACTAACTTACCCATAAATCCACCTCACTGAATTTTTAATTTTCATTCAACAGCAAATTCAATTAAAAATCCTTGATCCAGCGCATAAAGACTAAAAGGTCTGTTCAAATTTCAACAAATTCCATCCGATGGGTGAATTTTGGTGATACAACAATTTATGGTAGCGTTGAACCACTATAGGGATTAAGTGAGCTAATTGTGAAAGCGCAAACACTCCGCATATGGAACAGGCAATACCTCGCACCTGCGTTAATCAGCGCAATTATTACGCTATTTATCACTCTATTTATTAGCTATGAACAGGCTGAACAACACAAGCAACTCCAGCAACGTGATCTAAAAACCAAAGCTCGACAACTGTCTGAATGGCTCGATATCAACTACAGCATCATTAACAACGTACTGATCGATTTAGAAAAACTTAGCAATCAATGCAGCGAAGAGATCCTATTCGACATGCGCAGCATTATGTTTAACGTCGCCCCTGTTGTAGAGATGGGTATTATTGATGCTGATGGTCAGCTAATCTGCACAAGCTGGAAAAAACACGAAAAGCCTATCTTCGTCACCCCCCCCCCAAGCCAACTCGGTTTACGCTTCCTAGGCCCCGTAAATGTCGAGTATATGAAACAACCGGCTTTTGTACTTGCGCGAAGTCTGAAACAAGGAGGGGAAGTTAACGCTCTCGTCAGAATTAGTTGGCTTAAGAACCAGTTACAGAACCGCTCTAGTGAACTTGGCTTTACCGGCCTAATCCATAGCGATACTGGGCGACCAATTATTATGAATGGACCTTATGCCAGGCCTCAATCTGGCTTGAAACTACCTATAGATCAACCCAAAGTAGTGGAAGCTGAATTTAATAACGGACTTGAGCAAGTTGCCGCCTATAGCCCACTTATTACCTTTCCTGAATTAAGCGTGGTTATAAGTGACGAGAAACAGATCATCTTTGGTGATCAAAGAAACTTAAGCATACAAGGCATTGCCCTATGTTTAAGCGTTTGGTTTCTGCTCACTCTACTTTTCCAATACCTTATTGTCTATTTATCAGACAGCGCCCACTTACTAAAAAAAGCGATCAAGCATGGTGAATTTTTCAACCTCTATCAGCCACTGATCAAAGCTTCAGATAAACAGATCATGGGCGTTGAGGTATTAATGCGCTGGCAACATCCAGCTGAAGGCTTAAAAAACCCTGTTACTTTTATCCCAGAAGCAGAAGAAAAAGGATTTATAAACAAGATGACTTCACAGCAGCTTAAAAACTGCTACGACGAGTTACGCCCTATCCTACTAAGCCATCCAGACTTCATAGTAACCATCAATATATCCTCAAATCATCTACTAGACGCTAAATCAGTACGAGAGCTAATCCACTACAAAACCCTCATTCCTAACTTGGTTCTAGAAGTTACGGAAGATGTATTGGTCGATGGTGAAGACGATCGAATTCAGAAAGCCTTTATCAAATTAACGGCAGCAAGTATCGAAATCGCTATAGATGATTTTGGCACTGGCTACTGTGGCCTGCATTACCTCGGCCAACTACCGGTTAAATACCTAAAAGCGGACAAATGCTTTATCGCATCCATCGGGACTGATTCGATCAATAGTCATATATTAGAGATGATTGTAAGTTTGGCGAAGAAGCTAGATCTAATCACTATCGCAGAAGGCGTAGAAACACCACACCAAGTTGCCCATTTAGATAAACTCGGTATCGAAATACACCAAGGCTGGCATTACAGTAGAGCCATACCTGCCCATGAACTACTTCAGCTGATTAAGATTTCCGAACAACGATCAAAGCGGGATATTGAAATCGAAGAAGAAGCCACTTGTTAGGTGTAGAACTATCACTGTAGGCGCCAAAACTGGTCTCTTTTTGAATGGGTGTAGACATACGCCCTACATCCCAAAACAATGCCTTTAGACTAAATCCCGCCCCCTTTCATCGAAAATTTCGAAGTAAAACACCTATAAAAACTGTTCAAAACAGATTTATTCTAAGTAAATATACTCCAAACAACATCAGAACATTGGAGTGTAGTCATGAAAGCCATTTTGAAATATCCATTAGAACTCTCTGACAAAACCCAAACTCTGACCCTAAGAGAAGGTTTTAAACCCGTTAGATTTGAGTATGTTATTTCGGATCAATCACTTTACTTATGGGTCGAAGAGCCACTACTCAGCTCCATCCCTTCACAACGTTTTAATTTCAAAGTAAAAAGAACGGGCGAGCCTGTAAATGATCAGTTCTCTTATCTGTTAACCGCTCTAGATTCTTTTGGTCCAGAGGCTTATCACCTGTTCATGGTAGAAGAAGACAAGGTAACTGAATCTAGACATAAACCAACTGTGTTAAAAACAGTTCAGCATTCCATTGCCTCTTAAGCACTTCCCCTTTTGATGAGGGTTATACTTACTAATCATCTCTGAGTTCACTACCAAGGGTGAAACCAATTTATGAGTAAGTACAACCTTCGTCATCTTTATTTCTTTTGGCTAGTCGCTAAGGAAGGATCGATAGCCAAAGCCAGTGAGATTGCAGATTTAACGCCGCAAACAATAAGCAGCCAAATTTCTTCTCTAGAAGAATCCATTGGTGGTCTGCTGTTCAAGCGAAAAGGCCGAAACTTACTTATTACCCCTTTAGGCAAGCAAGTCGCTCGATACGCCGATCAAATGTTCAGCATTGCAGAGGAACTAGATCGTTTTCTGGAGGAAAAGCCACAAAACAGACCTACAAACTTAAACGTTGGCATATCATCTTCGATCCATAAACTCATAGCCTATCACCTTATCGAACCTGTATTTGACATTGATCAGGAAGTAACACTAAACAGCACAACGGGAATCCCCGCTCAACTGCTAACACTGTTAAGCCAGAAAAAGATCGATCTACTACTGACTGACGAACTCCCTGAATACAATTCAGATTCCAATCTGTTCATCTATAAACTCGATTCATCGACCGTATCATTGTTTGCAGAGCCTAAAAAAGCAGCCGAGCTACGCGAGAACTTCCCCATCAGTATGGATAAAGAAACCTTCTTATCCAATGCAATTAATGCCCCTTGGTTTGCCCAACTAATTCAGTGGTTTGAAGAACACCAAATAAGGCCATATGTAAAAGCACAAATTGATGACAGTGCGTTAATTAAAGTCTTCGGGTCTAAAGGACATGGGGTGTTTGCTGCACCTACAGTAATAGCTGAAGAAGTCTGCCGCCAATATAGCGTTGAGTGTATTGCTGAAATTACCGAGGTAACTGATGACCTCTACGGAATTACACGCAGAAGCAGCTCAAGTAACCCAACGATCAACGCCATATGTAAACGAGATACGTCTCTACAAATCTAAAATTCCCGATAATCCACAGTAGTGATCACAAATCAGCTAACGCATACCTGCTAAGTTTTAACTAAGTTTCATTTATTACTCTATGCTCAGAGCTTGGCCCCCAAGCGTATAAATTCTAATTAAACATAGAGAGAAAATGTCATGTCATCGACAAATTATTCCGCCGCAAAGGGTGCTTCTAAATCTCATGTCGAGGCCAATATAAAGCTAGATGAATGCAAAGGTCACTGGAGTTGGGCAAACATAACTGCAATGGCTCTTGGATTTATTGTCTTTCCCATCTTAGGGCTAGCAATTTTGCTATGGACAATATTAGGTAATCCTATTCAGGAACTGCCAAGTTGGACACGAAAGAAATGGCAGCAACTTTTACGCTTTCGCTCGACTGTTGAAAACAAAGAAACTAACAACAGTGTATTTAACGAATTCCAACAAACCCAATATGAAAGCATTAGTAGAATGAAAGAAAAGATAAATAGACGCGAAGATGCTTTCCGGACGTTTAGAGCAGATGCAAAGCGTCGTGAAGATCAACAGGAATTTGATGCATTTATGTCCAATCTGAGTAAATCAGATAAAGATGATAGCTAGCTCTCATTAACACCACCGCCTAATGCGCGGTGGTTTTGAGGTAATTAAGCTTTAATAACCAATAAGTTTGTTGGTTTAAGAGATATACAGTTATCCTGAGATCAATGCTTTCTAAAATAGGTTAAGAAGCATGAGCTCTAGATTAAAGAGAAATAATGGTTAACAGATGAAACTGCTGCTGATTGAAGATGATCCGCTGATTGGGCATGGTGTTTCCCAAGCAATGACGGAGTCCAATCAAAATATTGAATGGATTCAACAAGCTGCGGGCGCTTTGGACTTACTGAAATCTGGTGACTATGACGCCTTGCTACTTGACCTAGGGTTACCTGATCTAGATGGTTTCGAAATTTTGCGTCAAATCCGTCAAGCAGGTTTAGGTATCCCAGTTATTATCATTACTGCCCGAGATGGAGTCGACGATAGAATTAATGGGTTGGACCTAGGTGCAGACGATTATCTCATCAAGCCCTTCTCAATAGCAGAATTGCAAGCACGTTTGCGCGCGATTAGCCGTCGAAACCAAGGAGCTGGTACTCCAGTACTTGAAACCTCAAGTATGAAGTTAGATGTGAAGAACGCTACCGTCATCGTTGAAAGGGAAACATACCAACTGTCTGCTCGAGAATTCGCTTTGCTAGAAACCTTAATGATGCGAGCAGGGCAAACGTTTAACCGCGAACAATTGGAATCAAAAGTTTATGGTTTGGATGATGATATCGCTAGCAACGCGATTGAGTTCATCATTCATGGTCTACGTAAAAAATTGGGCAAAGGCAGCATTAAGAATATTCGAGGACTTGGTTGGATGGTGCAACCTTGAAACATTCAGCCTTAAAACACACATCCTTACAACGTGACCTTAGAAAATGGTTACTGATTTTAGTCGCCACCTTTTGCGTCGTCGGTTCTTTAATCTCTTTTGCTGCCGCATATATCCAAGCAAAAGAGCTCCAAGATGACCTTTTAGAGCAAATCGCTACTTGGCTGCAAGCAGGCAATTCTATTAACACACAGTCACTAAGATATGATTTAGATGATGAGTCTATCGTCGTCCAATCCTTAGCAGTTACCCAGCCATTACAATTTCCAACCGATCTAGAATCGGGCCTTGGCTATGTAGATATTAATGAGGCTACTTGGCGCATTTTAGTCGTGCAACATCAAGATCAGTTGTACGCGATTGCTCAAGAGACGGATATCCGTGAAAAGCTGGCTTTAAGCAGCGCCCTCGCCTCTGCTATCCCCATGCTGCTGTTATCCCTATCTTTGTTAGTTGGGCTTCAAATCATCATAAAAAGACTGTTACGGCCAATTAATCAGTTAGCAGCAGAGGTAAACCAACGGGATAGTGATGATCTGACCCGATTACACACCGATCATGTGCCTGAAGAAATAACACCCTTTATTCATGCTATTAACCGATTAATGGGGAGAGTTGAACAAGGTATTAAACGCCAACAACGCTTTATTGCTGATGCTGCACACGAGTTAAGAACACCTGTCTCTGGGTTAAGCATTCAAGCTGAAAATTTACAAAATAATAAACAAGCCGATGTCTCCAACTTACGTTCTGGATTAAACCGCTTACAGTCTCTGGTCGAGCAATTGCTGAACTTAGCCCGATTACAAGCTGATACACCAACACGTGAAGAGGTCATTTCAGTGAACGAGTTACTGCAAGATGTCGTTATCAGCCTGCACCCCATAGCAGATCGAAAAGAACAGGACCTTGGGGTGGAAAAAATAGAAACCATAAAGATTACCAATAGGGATAACCACTTATGGCATATTTTTCAGAACGCCATCAGCAATGCCATTGAGTATTCTCCTGAGGGGAAGACAATCAATGTTTCTCTGTATGAAGAAGACAACCAGCTTGTATTTATTGTTGATGATAATGGTCCAGGTATTGATTCTGAAACCATGAAACATGTCTTTGAGCCGTTCCATCGCGGTCGGTCCCATGCCAATAAAAGCAACGGTCTAGGTCTGGCGATCTGCGAAGAAATTTCGCGAAAAAACAGAGGACGTTTAATTCTGGAAAACCTTGATCAAGGCGGTATGCGATTCCGTTATCAGCAGCCTTTATCTTAGGCTGTCTAGCCGCCTGCTCTAGCCCAGCGGCAAAAGAAGATAAGCTACGCCACTTATATTTAACGCCCTAAGTCTCTCCTAAGTTTGATTATTTACCATACCCTTATTGCCAGCATATGGCGTCATCTAAACATAGAACTATTTCTTCCAAGGCGTTGAAACTCATGACCAAAAAAGAGCTGTTACTGCTAATAGGCCTTACAGGCCTAGCTTTTGCTGAATTCTATTACATGAAAGATTTCAGCGTTTCTCTATACGGCCCACCGAACATCTCTAAAGGCGAATTAGCCTTCAATGTAAATTGCGCTGCATGCCATGGAGAAAAGGGGCTGGGGGATGGAATCATGTCGAAAGCGATCGCTATCAAGCCCGACAATATCTATCAGGAATTGACCGACCCTTTCAGCTTTAAGGCTGAATTAATTAATTCAGTTTTGGATGGAGATATAAGCCAAGATGGGGTTATGCCGGCATTTAGAGGAGCTCTAACGGTAGAACAAATAAACGATATTTTTGGTTACATTGTTCACATCAATGAAGCCGAGTCTTAGGTTATGCATTCCAGACAAATCTACACGCCTTTGACAATCGGCTCATTCTTTATTGCATCAATCACTGGCGTACTGATGTTGTTCGAGCTTTCCTCAGGCGGTATTCGCGCCACTCACGAATGGATGAGCCTGTTATTCGTAGTCGCTAGCTCATTTCATATTTATGCCAATAAACGGCCTTTTATAAAGTGCTTTGCCAGTACGCCTCTGCTCATTATCATCGTTTCAGTTTTAAGCGGGATCTCACTCTATGCTGTTTCTTTTAATGATCTCTATGCAGCAAAAGCATCCTTCCAGCTTTTAACCGATATAGAGAGCTCTACTCTTCTTCCTATACTCGATATAAGCCATGAAGAATTTTTAGTCAGACTAACAACTATCGGGATAACTGAATCGAAACCTGAGCAATCACTGTATGAAATTGCTCAACTTCACGATAGAGATGTCCATGACATACTAGAGCTTCTGGTCAGTCCATAGTGAATACTGTATTCGAGACGATACAATCAAAAAAGCCCCTGCTAATCAGCAAGGGCTTTTTAAATGAGAGCTAACTTAGGCTTAGTAAGTCACGCGAGCAGTACCTGCACGGGTTAGCACCCTTACACGATCGCCTGCTGCGAAGGCTGGTCCACCGTCCATCTCTTGAACGATAGATACCATATTGCCATTGTCTAAGCGCACAGTGATCTCCTGTCCTTGTGCACGTGTTAGCATCTCTTCTGCTTTTTTACCTGCGACACCACCAGCAACTGCACCTAATACCGTTGCGATATCTTTACCGCTGCCACCACCAACATTGCTGGCTGCGATGCCACCCACTACAGCACCTGTAGCACCACCGACTACACCAGCGGTTCCTTCAATAACTACAGGAATGGCAGATTGCACAACACCGTACTGAACTTGCTGAACTTGGCGTGCTTCACTACGCGAATAGGTTGTACCGCTTAAATTACTTACACAACCACTTAGTGTTAGCGCACATAGCATTGTCACAACAACTGCATACTTACTCATAGGTGTATCCTCTTACCTGATCTTCATATCAGATGATTTGTTCGGGCCAAAATCCCTTTCTACTATCAATTACATTTTAGCAATTAATACCCTGAAACCGTTTTATAGCCTACTCGAGCCTGTCCATCCATATTTGATTATCCCTATAGACAGCCTTTAGCCAGATTCGATCCACGCCGACCCATAAATATTAATTACTGAGCTTACACCTTGAGCATTTACCTAAGATGAACCAACTCAGTTGAAGCGTTTATTGATATTCACCATAGAGCCTAGAGTAGAGGCCATTACTTTGTAGCAACTCCGAATGATTGCCCTGCTCGCAGATTTTGCCATCTTCAAACACATAGACATGATCGGCTTGTTTTACTGCACTTAAACGGTGAGCCACGATGATGGTAGTGCGATCTTTTAGAAAGCTCTTTAACGCCTGATGCAAATTCAACTCGGTCTCTGCATCCAATGCCGAGGTTGCCTCGTCTAATACGACAACTTTAGGGTCACTTAACAGCATCCGAGCAATAGCGATACGTTGTCGCTGCCCTCCGGAGAGCCTTACGCCCTGCCGCCCAACCTGCGTATCTAATTGTTGCTCTAGAGACTCAACAAAGGGTTTTAGCTGGGCTACATCTAAGGCATTCCAAAGCTCTTCATCTGAATAGCTTTTACCCATCGTCAGATTGCTACGAATCGAACCGTTAAACAGAGCAGGATGCTGGAGTACGGTTGCAACGTTATCTCGAACGCAAGCCAGTCCGATCTCTTTGATCGATACACCATCAAAGAACATCTCCCCTTTCTCGATGGGGTATAAACCCAACAGTCCCTGTACTAAGGTTGATTTACCGCCGCCACTGGCTCCCACTAAAGCAATCTTTTGCCCTGCAGGGATATCCACCGAGACGCCTTTGAGTACCTCGACACCGGTTTCATAACTGAAGTGAATATCTTGTAATTTAACCGCGACAGTCTTCTTGCCTTCAAATGGATTAACCTTGGCCGGGTACTGCGGTTCTTCTTTAAAATCTGCCAAATTGTTGATCCGCTGCAGAGCGGCTTTAGCAGCGTAATAACTGTATTGGATGCCTAAAATCTCTTGCACTGGCGCCATCATAAACCAGAGGTAGCCAAACACAGCCATCATCTCACCGATGGTCAGATCGGAGAAAACCACCATTAGCATTGAAACCGCTCTAAAGAGATCAACGCCGATCATGAACAAGACAAAGCTTAAGCGATTGGCCGCATCGCTTTTCCACTCAAACGCAGTTGAATGATCACGTACGGTTTTGGCTTCTGCGATCAGCCCTTTGAGATAATGCTGTTCGCGGTTACAGGCACGCAGTTGTTGGATATTGTCCAAGGTTTCGGTTAATGCCGACTGGAACACCTCAAACGCTTTATTTTCCTGACCTTTAAGGTGCTTAACCCGTTTAGCAACCATGGTAGTGAAATAGATCACTACGGGATTAAGAAATAAGATAAACAGCGCAAGTTGCCAGTGCATCCACAGCAAAATAATGGCAGTACCTAAGATAGATAGGGATGCAATCAGCAAACGACTGAGCGAGCTACCGATAAAGCGATCTACAGTATCTAGATCGGTCACAAAGTGAGAGGAAACCGCACCGCTGCCGACAGTTTCGTATGCGGCCATTGAGATCTTTTTAAGCCGCTCTAATAAGCCAACCCGAATCCGATAAGTGACATCTTTAGAGATAATGCTGAATTGGCGCGCCTGCCAAACGTTCATCATCAGGGCGACTAAACGCAAAAACAGTGTGACAAACAGAATCACACCGATAAACAGCACCGGCCCATGCCATTCAGATGGGAACATAGGGCCGACAGTTTCGACAATAAACCCAGGTTGATCTAACAGAACTTCATCAACCAACAATGGCATAAACAGTGGTAGCGGAACAGAAACCAAAGCGGCAAAAAAAGCGATAATGTTCGCTTTAATTAGCTCCGTTTTATGCTCAGATGCCACCTTTAAGATATAGCGCCAACTGTAGTACGGCTTCACAAACGATCCTTTTTACGCAAACTCAGTAATAACTAAATTGTACTCGCTAAATTGTGTTCTGGATTAGAATAATTAAATCAAAAAAAAACCCGCAATGTCTGCGGGTTTTCTAATTAGGCTTAGCGGTTATGCTTGTAGCATTTTGTAAAGCTTATCTTTTAACTTAAGGCGCTTAAACTTGGCTGCTTCTTCAGTTTGAGTGCATACCGGCTCAACCTCAGATTCCATTCGCTCAACATCTTTTGTCACCTGATGGTACTCATCGAATAAGCGAGCAAAATGTGCATCTTCCATTTTTAGATTGTGAATACGGTCACGGTGCTCTGGAAATTCGTGAATCAAATCATGATGTTCAATAGGCATTTGATGTTCCCCTTAATCTTTCTTTCTTATCTCTTTGACTTCAGTCTCCTCCTCTGATGACCACAAAGCATTGACGGACATCAATACAGGTTCCAAACTATAAAAAGAAATATAGAACCAACGAACAAGTCCTAAATATTGGTTCCCTGAAGCGGAGGATAAGACAATGTATGCAGCAATTATGAACACCGCCTTGGGCTCTCTGCTTATTAAAGCCAACAACAGTGCTATTACCTCAATTCATTTCCTGCAAGATAATGAAACAGTGCCCGAACTTTTGGGTAACGCATTAACCAACCAGTGTGTCTCTGAACTAAGCGAATACTTTGCAGGGAAGCGCGTAAGGTTTGATGTTCCACTCGCGCCTAATGGCACAAAGTTTCAACAATCAGTATGGAATGCGTTAAACGATATCCCTTACGGTAAGACCTGTAGCTATGGTGAAGTCGCTAAGAAGATAGGCAACCCGAAAGCCGCTAGAGCTATTGGGATGGCAAACAATCGCAACCCGATCCCCATTATTATCCCTTGTCATCGTGTATTGGGCAGTAATGGTAATTTAACAGGCTACGCAGGCGGACTTGAGAATAAGAGCTATCTGTTAAATTTGGAAACTAAAGACCTGATCTGACCAATCCTTGATTAGGCCAAAATTAGAGACACAAAAAAGGTTGCAGATGCAGCCTTTTTCAATTCGGATAGAGCTTAAACACTCACACTCTGAACAATGGTTTTTGAGGTATCTGCAAGATCTACAGAGGATCGCTCTGTGGCTTGAGCAGCCAACTGAGCAACTTGCGCCGCTTCCTGAATAGACATGATGTTTTGCTTTAATTCTTCCGCAGCATTACTTTGCTGAGAGGATGCAGCGGCGATCATGGTACTCATATCATCAATGCTACCTACACCCGCCATAATCTCTTGCAGCGCAGAACCCGCTTCACCGGCTTTATCAACACAGCCTTTTGCTGAGTCCTGACTTTTCTCCATCATCGACATCGCCTGAGCGGCTTCGCCCTGAAGCTCTGCGATCGTGGTATCGATCTCTTTAGTAGAAAGCTGAGTACGTTTAGCTAGCTCTCGTACTTCATCCGCCACAACGGCGAATCCACGTCCCTGCTCACCGGCACGCGCCGCTTCGATTGCGGCGTTCAATGCCAACAGGTTGGTTTGATCGGCTATCTCGGAGATTACTGAGGTCTTACTCGCGATCTCTTCTGTCGCCTGACGCAAACTATCAATCTGCTGAGCCGCTTGCTCAACATTATCTGCAAGGTGGTGAATCGCATCGATTGTACCTTTTACAATCGAGTGACCTTGATCGGCTGTATTGGTCGCTTGTTTAGTTTCTTCGGAAGTAGTTCTTGCATGCTGCGCCACCTCTTCAATAGCAATAGAAAGGTTTTGGATATGCGCTGAAACATCTTCAATTTCTAAGCTCTGACGTTCGATCGCTTGATTGGCCTGACGCGCAATACCGATCGTATCTTCACCCTGCTGATTTAGCTCTTTGGCCGAATAAGTAACACGGGCATTGGCAGAGCGGATTCGCGCCTGATCTACCATGGTACCTAGATAGATCGAACCCACTTCACTCACTGAGTTTGCGTACATCTCTTCTAGTACTTTTGAATCTAGCATACGCTTAGCACGGGACTGCAGGTACCTTAGAGGGCCTAACCAGTGATAGGACAAGCCTGCACATAATATAAAAGCACCTAGGCCTGCACCCATTGTGATCATCGGTGACCACTGTGTGAAGTAGCCTGCGCCCATAGGAATAAGCACCGCTAACAACAACATAATGATGATCTTGGTCTGAATAGACATATCATGCATCGAGATACGACGACTGTTGTTATTCAGTCGGCTATAAACATCGTTAGCGCGAGAAACTTGACCGGAGGTAGGCACTGTTCGAACAGATTGATAGCCGATTGTTCGCCCGGACTCCACAATAGGAGTCACATAAGCATTTACCCAGTAGTAAGAGCCATCCTTACAACGGTTTTTAACTATACCGATCCAAGGCTTATTCTCTTTTAACTTAGACCACAGGTCGCCAAAAACCGGTGGGGGGACATCTGGATGTCGAACAACATTATGAGAGCGGCCAATTAACTCATCCCGAGTAAAACCTGATATATCCACAAAGGCATCGTTTACAAATGTTATCTGGCCTTTTAAATCCGTGGTGGAAATCAGCGGCGTATCGTTACTGAATTTACGCTCTGTATTATTGACGGGTTGGTTATTTTTCATCTCAGCCCCTGTTACATCTCAATAGCTATTTTTTCTTATATTTCAATTATCTAACATTAGAATATATAGGGTTATTCTATTGAGAGATAGTGCTACTTTAAGGGAATTTGATCTAACTCATCAGACCTTATAGTCGGTCAAAAATAAAAAAGCGACCGAAGTCGCTTTTGTTATTTATCTGCTTTAGAGCCACCTAAACATTTAGGTGATGGCGCAACCGCCTGCCCTCTATCATGCCACTCTTGTTGAGTGAACAAATGCATCGACAGTGCATGAATTGGGTTGTTCATCCGGTCAGATAGGAAACTAAAAATCAGCTGGTGACGCTGGACTTTACGTTTGCCTTCAAAGTCATCAGATACAACCGTCACTTTGAAGTGAGAGTCCGTTGCAGGGCCAGAATGCATATGGCTCTCGTTCTCTATAACAAGATGCTCAATCGCCAGACCATCTTCTAGTCGATTTCTAATTACCGCTTCTATACTCATTTTTTACTCTTTTTACTTTCATCCATTCTTTCCACCTCTTCTGTCGCCATTTTTAAGAAGTGTCGATGGATTTTACGTGTCGTTAATGCAACAGCGCCGATTACAACAGGTACCGAGATACCTAAAATCAGATCTTTGTTCAGATCTACACCAGAGTTATACACGGCATCTAATAGGTATTTAATTAAACCAATAGTGTAGTAACTGATTGCTGCTACGGATAGGCCTTCTACCGTATGTTGCATCATTAGTTGAACTTTAGAGCGCTGATCCATAGAAGCCAACAGCTCTTGGTTTTGCGATTGGATCGATAGCTCTACGCGTGTACGCATCATCTCTGCAACACGGTCGATACGACGGGATAGATCCTCAAGACGATTACTGGTCGCACGACAAGTTTTAACCGCGGGAGTTAAACGACGGGTCATAAACTCGGTAATAGTTAAGTGACCAGAGACTTCATCTTCTCGCAGCTCTTCTAGGCGTTTAATAACCAGATCGTGGTAGGCATACGTTGCACTGAATCTAAAGGTTGCTCGTGCTCTGCAGTCTTCCACCCAAGATGCCATATCGGTAAGGCGGAACAGCAATTCCTGCTCATCGATATCACCACTGTGGGCTAGATGATCGGTAATATCAGCCAGCTTTTGGTCCATATCGCCAAGCGTTGGATTGATCTCTCGCGCAGTCGGCAATGAAAGCAATGCCATCAAACGGTAGGTCTCAATCTCCATGATACGCTGAGTTAATCGACCTAACTGGCTATCACTCATCTGCTTGTTGTAGATCAGGAAACGACCGAAGCCATCACTGTGCATCTGGAAGGTCGTCCAAACGCGGGCATCGCCATTTTGCGGACTACTACCGACTAGGCGCATGCCTTCGAAGAAGCGTTTTACTAATGGCAGATTCAACTCATGTGTTTGTCGCGCATCTTCTACAGAAACGTGGAAGGCCGACATCACAGTACCTGGAATGTCAGCAAGCCAACCTTCCGGTAGCGGTGTTAGTCCAGTGACTTCAAATGGGTTACCGCCCTGCTCTATACCTGTATTGATAAAGGTATAAGTAGTGAACTCCATGTGCTTTTCACGGCGCACTCGTAGATTACCGAAGTCCGCGTGGTAACAAAGTTCATCAACTTCAGGTGGCTCAACACCAAAATGCTTAAACAACTCCTGCAGGTGTGCAAACTGCTGTTTGCTCTCTTCAGGATTACACATCACTGCTAGATGGGTAATGCGAGCCGGACTTGGAATAACCTGGAACGGGCGCGAGTGTAATTCACTGTACAAACGCTCCCGCATTGGGTGCATTTTCAGTCCATGAGGGTTAACAATCTGCTCCATAAAATCTCCAAAAGCCCTTAACTAACGCGGCTATACATCTTCCAAATTTGCCATCATTAACGGCTGTTTAGCTAAATCCAAAGCCATGATTTGCGGATAGACATCAAACCATTCTTGAAAGTTAGCAAAGCTAATTTCACGCGGCCAATGATCACCCAATTCATCCCATGCAGAAAGCTCGCTTTCGAAAATAGACTGCCAATGGGATTCCAGCGCTTTGGAGAAATCCTCTTCCGTGCTGACTTCATCGACCAGATAAACGGTGCCTTCCCTACGCTGCTCGTCTAGAGTTAAGCACTGGTGTAAACCGTCGGCATCTACATCTAAACTATTAGTCCAGTCTGCAAATGGCTGTCGCGGTAAAACAACAAATGCTGAACGGTTAAGCAACTTCATGGTTCTTATCCTTAGCTTTGGTTATACTCGGGCTATAAATTATTAGACCCATCATAACAGTTGATTGATCACCTGATAGGGGTAAAGAGATGAAGTTTACCCTCTGTTGAGGTAGCTTTTTAGCTTACTACCTTTGGCTAGTCGAACGAAACTGTTTTATTGAGTTAATTCTGTGATTATTCCTGTATTACAACAACTTAACTCGCGCGATCAGTGGATGGCGTTCTGCCGCCGTGAACTGCCATACTGTTTTATTGAAAGCCCTGAATGCCTGGTAGACTTCCAGACGACTTTTCTAAAGATCACCCTTCTACCTAAAGACACGCTGATTCATGATGCGGTGAAATACAGCCTAGGTTCGCGTACCAGCATGGAACCTGTCTGGCGCTTAATTAAAGGCTGTAATTGGGATCTCAATGCGATTTTGACTGGTTTGGAGCAGATGGCGTTCGACAGTAATGTTCGCGATAACTCCCTGCTTAAAGTGCATACCGATCTGAGTGTTCGAAAGTACTTTAGCCGTGAGCGCTGCCTTGTATCTCCAAATACGCTCGGTTTACTTGAGCCCTTAATGGCGCAGCCTGATATATGGGACGCTCAGTCGTTGGCAAAACTCATTAGCCATCAGCAGTTCTCTAGCCTTCAAAATGAAGTTAAAGCTCTACCGGGCAGTAAGCAAAATGCCGGGGCTCCGCCGCCGAGCATAAGCACGATTATGATGATTTTGCTCGACCCTGTTGAGCAATGCATCGGTCAGGTACATAAAGGTCGGTTGCATATCTTCCGTGGTAAGCAGCCATTTATCAGTCTGATCCCTAAGCTTACTTGGCCGAAGCCACGCTTAAAAACATCTAGCTAATTTTCTTCGATATATTCAATCCAATAAAAAAGGCGCCGAAGCGCCTTTTTTGTTCCGAGAGGATTAAGCCGGTTCTGGCTCAAGCTCCTGCTCATCTTGATCTTCTGTTTCCAACTCAGCCATCATTTTCAGAGGGTTGTCAGAGTTTAGAAGTTCACGCCCTTGAAGCGTTGGGAACTCAACATCCAAGTCTACGATACGACCATCACGGCAAACGTTGATGATGGTATCCATACAAGAACTTAGTAGTGAGTACTTCTCATCCGGTGCGGCGATAATTGTCTGCAAACCAAGATCGCTCATGAAACCAAGTGAAGTTACTGTGTTCTCAGAATCCAGCTTGTTGAAGGCTTCATCGAATACAGACAGACTCATACCGCCTAGAGGGTTGCCATCATTACCTTCGCGTAGACGGTATGTTGCAGCTTGGGCTGCAGCAATTGCCACGTAGAACGGTACTTGGTGCTCACCACCGGAACCAGTTTTGATACGCTGAGTGAGGGTTGTTTTACGGTTACCGTCGAGATCTTTTACAACCAATTCGAAGTTGTAGAAGTTACGGTAATCCTGCAACAGGCTGCTCTCGCCTTCATCTTTCAGCACTTCGTGAATCTTCGCCAGTGCATCTTTATGAGGCTTATCGCTATCAAATTTCAGATCAAATAGAGAACCAACGTTCGCTGAATCCATCTGAGTATAAGCTTCTACCAGCTCCAAAATATCTTTCAATTCTGGGTTCGGCATCATATCGAAGCTGTACATCTCTTTATGGAACGGACGACCTTTAAGATGCTGGTTAAGCTCACGAATAAGATCTTTGATCTTGTTGATCTGATCGTTCAAGTGCGCAACAAAGTCAGATCTAAATGCAGTTTCTGCTTCTAGACGTGCACGTTCTGCTTTCTGACTGTAGTTAGCCAGCTCAGAATCTTTAAGCGCTTGTACGGTTTCATCTACAAATGCAGATAGCTCTTCATGAGTAGAATCAGGTGTAACTTTATCTAGCTGCTGATGGCTCAAGCCACCGCCATGGTATTTCGCTTTGTATTGAGCAACGCCATCACGTACGGCATTTTTCTTCTTCTCGTGAAGAGACAGTTCGGACTGCGCTTTCTTCGCTGCTTCAAAGATAATACGCTCTAGTTCGCCAGAACATGATTCATCTAGGTAATCGCGTTTTTCCTGCGCAGATTGCGCATCAAACTCGCCCTTCTCTTCACATGCAGTACGTGCAGTAGAGTGCTCTTCTAGCTCTTGGTCGAATACTTCTAGCGCTGCCGTATCTTTGATGATGGACGTACGTACTTTCTGAAGCTTATCCATCAAGCTACGTTGCATCTGTTCTGTAGACTTCTGCTCAGCTACTAGATCAGCAATACGCTGCTGCACGCCTGTATCATCTTGGTTACGTAGATCGGTGATCGCCTGACGCTGACCTTCGATCTCTGTATCAAGCTGTTCGCGTTGGTTAACCAAGTCGAATACACGTTCGTTTACATTGTCCAAACCGTTGTTCAGCGTAATTAACGCATCACGTAGTTTTTCCAATGTATCGTGATTTTTACCCAGTTGTGTAAATTCAGATACCAGCTGATCAACCTGCTTACCTTGTAGCGCAGCTTGGTCAGAACGACGACGAATACCCATAATAGGCTGCTGTTCGTTGATCGCCGTTGTCGAACCTTCTGTCTGCAACATGCAGTCATAAGTTAATGCACGCTCGTGACGCAGTAGTTCGGTTTCTGTCTCAACCGCCATCACGCCGCCTAGTGCACGGTTCATGTAGGCACGAGCATGATCATTTTCAGTATCGATGAAATAAGCCAGTGAGCCAGCTTTATAACGGTTTAGCCAGTCACCAGATTTGGTCGTATTAACTATACGGCAACCTTTAAGGTGGCGACCTTTACGACGGTATAGCGTGATCGCTTCTTTCACACGATCTGGATCGACGATTAGCGCTTCACGGCGCGCACCTAGGAAAGACTCAATCGCAATACGCCACTTATCATCGTTGATATCAGCCAGTTCACAGATCGGCGTGGACTCAATACCGTATTCTTGAAGCAATTCCATCAATTCACGGGTATTGCGACGTACTGGAGCATGACCTTGTTTTAGCGCTTCAACGGCACTCTTCTGGTTCTGAATTTCAGAACGTAGCTCATTGATACGAATTACCGAGTGCTCGTAACGACGTGCGATATCACGGCGAACACCTTCAACCTGAAGTTTTAGGTTTTCTAAAACGTTATCAACTTCTACAGGAGATTGCGGCCATAGATCCGCCATAATGTCCTGACCCGAGCGCCACTGTTCGACACACTGCTCTACAACAGGACGGAATTTCTCAGGTAGCAGTTCGCTGTTTTCAGCAAAACCTACGGTAGTGCGCATCAGGTTATAAACGCCCTGAATACGCTCTTTCACAACATTAACTTCGTGCGTTTTAGCTGTGATAGAGGACTCAAGCGCCTTAACTTTGTGAGCTGAATCAGAGGTATTTAGCTCTGCACGGGCTTCGGCCAAGTTCTGCATAATCTGGTTGAGCTCTTCACTCTTCTTCTCCAGATCTACCTGTACCTGTTCCTCTTTCGCTTGGTTATCTTCCAAGCGTTCTGCAGCATCCTCTTTTTTAAGGTCTGCATTCTCGAATCGTGTTTCGTGAACAACCCACTCGTACTCAGCAGCGTTTTTCACATTGCGCTGAATACCGTTACAAAGCTCTTGTACCTTCTCTAGCTCACCGATGCGGTTAGCTACTTCGCGCGTCTTAGTTTCCATCGCGCGGTATTCATCAAGAGACTTACGGAATGCGCCGACATGGACGATATTTTCGTCTAGGACGAACTCACGGATAAAGCGTGTAGGGCTGTCGATTGGCACGAACTTAAGCGCGTTCTTAAAGTTCTTAACAAACTTATCATCATCATTTGGCATCTCTGGGTCGTAACTTAGATGCGTTACCAGTTCACGAACAAAACGACTAGAACGCTTCTCCAGAATCATATCTTGGCACTGCTTGTAGAGATGATCGCGAACTTGATCCCAAGCTTTAGGTAGACGGCCTTCACCTGTTTTCTCGGTAAAGTCGTCTAGGGATACAGAGCAATCTGGAAGAATAAAACGACCTAGAACATCTTCATCAGCAGACGCAGTAGATGCACTAATCGCTACACCAACCGTCGTCTCTTTAGCCGTTTCTGTATCAAAGAAGCTCAATGCCAAATAACAAAGCGAATCATGACGTGCAGTATTCTTTTTACCGTCATCATCAAGGAAACCAAGACAGTAAGTACGTAGGCTACGCTCACTCTTTTCACCGGCCGATGCGTTGAAGCTCAAGTGACGTTTATTACCACCCATCAATACTGTTTGGATCGCGTCCAGCAGGGATGATTTACCAGAACCGTTTGGACCTACAACCGCAACGTTACCTTTAATCGGTATCTCTACAGCACCAAGAACGTACCAGTTAACCAGAATAATACGATTTAGCTGCTTCATTCAGCTGGTACCTCTTCTTTTTCTTCTGCCGTTTCAGCGACTGCTTCGTTTAGCTCTTCAGATGTTTCGTCAGCAGCTTCTACTTCTGCTTCAACTTTTGTTTCTGAGACATCTTCGTTGTTTTCTTCAGCAGGCTCTACCGCTGCTTCCGCGACTTCATCCATATCCAATACCACTTCACCATCTTGCTCGTTGGACTCACAAAGACCTTCAAGCTGACGAATAAAGTCTTCAACCACAACTTGGCGGATTACTGGATTAATCTTAAGCGGGATATTCTTAGGTTCCATCTCATCTGGCTTACCGCGTTCGATAACACCGTGACGAGAGAACAAGGAAAGGATCTCTTTCAAACGCGTTTCGTTTGGAATCTCTTTACGCGTTAGGTTTTCATAAACCGTAAGCAGTTCGTCAGTGCTTGTGTATGCCTGCCCTGCTTCCACTTCGAAACTTTCTAAGCGCTGTTCATACTGCTGACGAATGCAAAGCAGCAACAAGGATTCATCCAAGCGTAAACGCATAAAGCGCTCTTCACCTTTAGGGATGATACCCATATAAGCTTCATCAGGCTGATGGATAAAAGACCAGCCGATCGCTTCGAAAAGGTTCGTAAAGTAGTCTACTTGCGAAGCAACTAGAAAATAGCTTTCACGGTGCCCAGGACGCTCCGCATATAGGAACTGATTGGTCAGCAGTTGATTCGCCGCACGGCTAAAATCGCTGGCTTGATACTGATCGCTGCGACCGATAATTTTCTGCAGATCACCTAGCATTTGAAACTTCCTTTGAATGATCTTTTCTAGTTATATAAAAATCACGACACTCAACCATGTCGGCAACGCTTACGTAATTTTCCTGGAATTTAATTTCATACTGTTCGCTTGTCTTACGCGCTTTCTTACCTAATGACTTCAGGTGGCGGACATAGCTGAAACAGATGTAATCTTCGATCGAGCTGATCTCGAAATCAGAGGCGTTGACTTTTTCACGGCCAATCAAATGGCGCTCTAAATACGCTTCTATACGATCAACTTTAACTTCACGACGCTCTTTATATTCCTTAAAGAGTTGGCGAAGCTGCAGAACTTTTGGATCGATCTCTTTGCGAGTAATAACTTGTGGTTCTGCAATGGTGCGACGCTTAACCGGTGCACGAACACTACCCGGCGCAAGGAAACCAACCGTATCCAAAGTTTGAATACGTGGGATTTCACGACCATCTTTTTCACTAATTTGAGCAATCACACGGGATAAACGTGAAGCCATACCCGGCGTCGTTTTATCCATGTAGCGAACAGTGTCAGATACACGTTTTTCCAACTTGTAGCGGAAATCGTCAATGATAGCTAAACGCTGATCGACTGATTCGAAGATACGGATAATGCGGTTGATATGCTGATGTACACGCGCTTCAGCATCATGGATATCAACTTCAAACTGCTCTTGATAGTGCATAATCAACTTTTCCAGTTTGACTGTATCAAACTGTAACTCTCGTAATAGAGATAGGATCTGTTGACGGAATCGGAACGGGTTATTTTTGGTTTTCAGCGTTTTATAGTCTGATACCAAAATATGCTCTACGAATCGCTCAAAGAAATTGCGAACAATCTCTTGTGGATTATTGGTTTGCGACAGATTGATCTTCAGCTCACGCAGGCCAAGCATCATATCTGTAAGGTGGGCGCTGAAATCTGCTGCTGTTTGAGCTGCTTCCGATAGCGTAATACCACGCCCTTGCGGATCATTAATAGCTGATTCTAACGAACTCAATACGTTAAGAACCGCACCACCGTAACTACGCTTCTCTAGGTTCGCAATCGAAACCAAGGTACGTAACAGGAAGCTATTCGCAGGAGATAACAGAACATAACTGCGATAGATACGCTGCTCTTCTTCCAACCACCCGGTAGCTACCAAGCGACGATAGATACGACTGGTATATTCGGCAGTTGAACGAGGGGGTTCTTGCTGATCCTCTTCAGAATCATCCTCTTCTGGTTCCCAACGACGAACACCTAGACGAATTACCGCCCCTTCGATCGTTGAACGTACCAAATCCTTAGGTACAAACGGGTCAACCAAATCTTCATCAAAGAACAGGTCGGCCAATGAGATAAGTACAGCCTGATAAACCTGTCGATTCTGCCCGGATAAAGGCAAAAACAAGTTATCAGGAAGTTTATTAAACAGCATTCAGCGTTAATCCGCGGTCTTTAAACCCGTGAACAGGGTTCTATTTTTATAAGGTAATAGGAACCGATTCTAGCGGAAAATTGGACTAGGGATAAGGGCTAAATCCACTATATTCGTAGTTGAATATAGACTGGATTCCCTCTTCTCCTAGAAAACAAAAAAGCACCCATAAAGGGTGCTTTTAACTAGTTGATAACTCTATCGATTATTAGTTGATACCATCATCGATGTTGTTGTTATCAAGAAGCTGTTGTAGTTGCGCCGCTGTATCAGCATCCGCTGCCACGTTGTTCAAATCGATAGTCTGAACAACATTCGAGCTAGATGCATCAGTAATCTGCAACTGCAGGTTGCCATCAGCATTCTCAACTGCAGAGATAACATGCGAACCATCAGATAGCACGTCCGATAGATCAATCACATCGTTTTCTGAAGTATTAAAGTCGTTGATCTCATCGGCAGCTGGTGTAGCCCCCGTTCCTAGATTGGACTTAGACCATACAAACAGATCTTCACCTGCGCCACCGGTTAAGATGTCGTTACCCGCACCACCGATAAGAACATCATCGCCCTCACCTGCAGTAAGGATATCGTTCCCAGAACCAGCCAGTAAGATATCATCGTGTTCAGTACCGACAAGAGAACTACCAGACTGAGCTTCAATATCTACTATTGTTGAATCCTGAGTCGATGATCCAATTGAAGTTAACGAGTATTCAAATGACTCGTCACCAGTACTTGGATAAGAAGCACCCGATGTATCAATTGCCATATATAGTTCATAGCTACCTGTTTGATCAACAGGACTATCAACCTTCACATAGTAAGCTCCCGCACTTGGCGCTGTATATCCGCCATATGCACCTACAGAGTTTTCGGCAATGGTAGTTAACAAATTACCTTGTGCATCATAGATAGAGACATCAGTATTGATCGACGTATCATCGATATCAAAGTGAATATTCTCACCTTGTGCAAGTGTGATTTCGATCCAATCTTCATCCATGGCAGATGCTAGAGAACCAATAAATGCGGCAGCAAATCCAGATTCGTTCAAACCTGACAGGTTAGAATTATTAGAACTAAACAAGCTTCGATCACTCATATCCGTTGCTGTTTCACGAGTATTATTAGGACTCGTTGCTTCATCCTCCGTGATCACAGCAGCTTCAGCAGTAGATGAGAAATCACTTTCTTGTAGTAGTGGTGAAGTCGGAGTAAATACGATATCGCCACTATCGTCTACAATTCCGCCAACAACATTAGAAACACCATCGAAAGTTGTACCCTCTGATTCATCGTTATGCAGCAACGCTATTTGCGGAATGATAATTGGTGAACCATCGACAATATTCGTAATAACATTATCTCTGTTTGCATCAATCTCTGCAGTGAAGTCGATATCTAGGTTTAGGTTCAAAGAAGCCGTATCACCATCATTGTCTACTGCAGTGATAGGGAACTGCTCTTGAGAACCCAACAAGGTTGTAGTAACGGTAATATTGTAGCTGTATTCACCTGTAACAAAATTCAACTGCATAGTGCCACCCAATGCGGTATCAACAATTAATATTTCATTATCAGTACCAGACACTAAACCAGATAGATCAGTCGAAGCAGGGTTAGCTGACATTGCAGAAGTATTCGGATCATACAGGTACTGAACATTATCAATCGTGATCGACGTGATGTAACCACCATCAGCACCAAGTAGGAAACCACTGTCTCCGGTCGTACCCAGGGTACTATCAACCGTACCTGTGATTGAATCAGCACTGAAAGCTTCAAGCAATGCATTTGCTAGATCATTTGGATCAGATAGAAGAATAGTATTTTCTTCAGCTGTATCACTGTTATTTGCATTTACGTAATCGGAATCTGTTGAGTAAGCCACATCGTTAAGGTGGTTAACCGCAGAACTACTGTTGCTAATAACATTACCAATGCCTATCGCATAAGACTCAGTAATAGCATTGTCTTCAAGGAATGCCTGCCAAGCTGCTATACCTGTCAGATTAACACCCGCATCTGTTGTGTATGTAACTGTACTATCAACACCGCGGCCATCATTTGGAACACCATCGGTTACGAAGTAAGCGAACGTCTGATCTGCAGGTGGTGGAGTTACTAATTCATAAGCATCCATTACCTGGTTTAACGCTGTATCGTATTGTGTACCACCATTAGCAATCAACTGATCAAAATAATTGTAAGCAGCTTCAACATCATCGACTAACCAGCCGCTACTACCCGTGTTATCAGAGAAGTCGACGATCATAACATTAACGTTGCCAGCATCATCAGCAGATTCAATTAATTGCTTAAGAGCATCGCGAGCAACTTCTAGGTAGAACAAACCATCACCATAGAAGTTGTCAGCCATACTTCCTGAGCGATCCAATGTAAGAATTAGGTTAGTAGTTGTAATCTCCTGCTCTCCAAGAAGAGTTTGATTAATATCAAACGCTAATAAAGAATCATCTTCAACATTAACCATCAATTCTGCAGTATTGGTGTTAGCACTCTCGTCTGTCACTTCAACTGTAAACAGCAACCCAAGAACATCTTCTACATCACTTACAGAATGATCGATTGGAGCAAGTAGATCCAAATGATAGTCAATACTATGGGTATTACCTGAGCTAACTACAGGATCAAGCGTGATTGTCATCACATAATCGGATGCTGGGACATCAGCAAATGCTAAACCTGAAGTATTGGTATAACCGGTCATTACTCCAGTTACTTCGTCGTAGTGCCATTCAACAACATCACCACCAGAAAGAACACCGGTAGGTCCTGAAATAGAAATATCAAATACAGAACTATCGTAATCAGTGATATAGAGGGTACCGGTTACTGAAGCTGCATCGGTTGTATCTCCAGGTACGGGCGCCAAAGCACCAGTACCATCAGTTTCATCAGCATTACCGCCAGCAAGTCCTTCTTCTGAAACATTAATTGCTGAATCACTAATACGAGGCGCAGAGGAAGGATCAAGAGAGATATCTACAGACCCTAGAGATCGATCACCATCAGCATCTACAAGTGCGTAATCAGCGGAGAAGTCGATGCCTTCTTGATAATTGTTCGAGCTCACGCCGCTGAATGCAATGCGGAACGCATTATCGTGATTGTTTGGCAAAGGAGCTTCGATATAGGACACTACTTGGTTAGTTGAAGCATCAACAAGATCACTACCAACGTAGTAGTAACTTCCCTCAAGATAATCACCCGATACGTCATCAACTGGATATGTAGTAATTTCTGGCGAAGAAATCTCTAAATCAGTGAAGTAAATTGCGCCTTCAAGTAGTGGAATGTCAAAGTTTGTATCAGCATTACCTTGGCTATAGAAAACGCCTGAATAGGTTACTAGAGTACCAGAAGCATCAATACCAGCAGTTACTGTCCAATTAACAGCGTAAACATCTGTGGCCGAGTTGCCGGAACCTTCGACAGTTAAATTAATGCCTCTAATCTGACCAGGATTACCATCAACATCTTGGAAATCCATGAACAACACATCATTGTCATTGAACCAATTTCCATCAACGCCAATAAAGCCATTCTTAGTATTTACAGTAGCCGTATTGCCATTAGCGTCTGAAGAGGCTGTCATACTATCAATAAGATAAGAACCAAAGCCAAGATCAAGTTGACCAGAGTTACCACCACTAATAACGGTACCTTGAGAATCATCAGAATCAACAAAGCCTAATCGTCCAACATTCTCATACAGTTCAAAGCGATACTGAGGATTCATGTCAGAGGTAACATTAGTCGTATCTATGGAAACACTCAGAACATCAGTTCTTACAGTAGCCCCTGTACCATCAATAGTTTCGATATAACCAATTAAGCTACCGTTACCATCGTCTTCATATTGAACTTCATAGCCATCAACTGTGAGTGCACGTACTTCACCAGTATCAGGATCGATTGCACCTAGATTAGATGTATCCCATTCAACATAAGTAGCGTCATTAGACACGGTTGCAGAAGTTAAAGTCTGCCAGCCAGAATCATGGCTTCCATCATTTTCAGTTGTAATTGTTAAATTACCAGCAACCGGAGCATCGTCAGAAACATTTACGACAAAGTTTGCAGTCTCTGTGGAACCATCGATAAGTGCTGTAAAAGGAAGTGCAACAGCAGTATCCAATTCACCTTGTACCGTTGGTAAATGATCGATTGGTGCTAACTGAGTAAAGGTATAGCTATCATTAGTGCCGCTGATAGTTAGAGTAAACACTGGGCCATCAATAGTACTACCTGTCAAAGTACGAGTAGCATCATCCCAGTCATAAGAGATCGGCTGACCATTGGATGTATAAAGTGCAGGATCAGGATCAGTATCATCAATTTTAAGCGTAGCGTTATCAGCTACATTGTTGATCGCACCGATATAACTAACATCATTAGTATTATCCAAATCGGTATTTTCGTTAACATCATCATCATCTGCTGAAACATTAACAATACTGAAACTATCATTATCGACTATTTCAGTTTCTACCGAGTTATTCGTTGCATCTTCAGCGATGTGCTCGAAGTTGCTGTCTGTGATCGTATCGATCTCGATGGTGAACGCTTCAGCGCCTTCCGCTAGAACATCATCCAGCGTATCGATGGTGAACGTGGTGCTGTTCTGACCCGCTGGAATCTGAACGCTTGCTACACCAGTGAAGTCTGTACCGTCTGCCGCGACACCACTGTATGTGAACGTCACAGTAATTGGTGAAGTCACGTCAGCGGCTGGTTGATCTACAGATACTGTGTAAGGCGTTGTAGTTGTACCTTCTACTACAGACGCAGGGCCGGTTAGGGATACGTAAGCAGTCTCTTGATCCGGTTCAGTTGTTGTAGGATCAGAGTCATCAGTAATCGTGGTATCAACAGAGTTATTCGTTGCATCTTCAGCGATGTGCTCGAAGTTGCTATCCGTAATCGTATCGATCTCGATAGTGAACGCTTCAGCACCTTCTGCTAGGACATCATCCAAGGTATCAATGGTGAACGTTGTGCTGTTCTGACCTGCTGGGATCTGAACGCTGGCTACACCAGTGAAGTCTGTACCGTCTGCCGCTACACCACTGTATGTAAATGTCACAGTGATTGGTGAAGTCACATCAGCGGCTGGTTGATCTACAGATACTGTGTAAGGCGTTGTAGTTGTACCTTCTACTACAGACGCAGGGCCGGTTAGGGATACGTAAGCCGTCTCTTGATCCGGTTCAGTTGTGCTTGGATCCGTATCATCGGTGATCGTCGTTTCTACCGCGTTGTTCGTTGCATCTTCAGCGATGTGCTCGAAGTTGCTGTCTGTGATCGTATCGATCTCAATCGTGAACGCTTCAGTACCTTCCGCCAGGACATCATCCAAGGTATCAATAGTGAACGTGGTGCTGTTCTGACCTGCTGGGATCTGAACGCTGGCCACACCGTTGAAGTCAGTACCGTCTGCCGCGACACCACTGTACGTAAATGTCACAGTGATTGGTGAAGTCACGTCAGCCGCTGGCTGGTCAACCGATACGGTGTAAGGTGTTGTCGTTGTACCTTCCACTACAGACGCAGGACCTGTTAGGGATACGTAAGCCGTCTCTTGATCCGGCTCAGTTGTTGTAGGATCGCTGTCATCAGTGATCGTGGTATCAACGGAGTTATTGGTTACATCTTCAGCGATGTGCTCGAAGTTGCTGTCTGTGATCGTATCGATCTCAATGGTGAACGCTTCAGCACCTTCTGCTAGAACATCATCCAAGGTATCGATGGTGAACGTTGTGCTGTTCTGACCTGCTGGGATCTGAACGCTTGCCACACCGGTGAAGTCAGTACCGTCCGCCGCGACACCACTGTATGTAAACGTTACAGTGATAGGGGAAGTCACGTCAGCAGCAGGCTGGTCAACCGATACGGTGTAAGGCGTGGTTGTATTGCCTTCGATGACAGTCGCAGGGCCTGTTAGGGATACGTAAGCAGTCTCTTGATCCGGTTCAGTTGTGCTTGGATCAGTATCATCGGTGATCGTTGTTTCTACCGCGTTGTTGGTTGCATCTTCAGCGATGTGCTCGAAGTTGCTGTCTGTGATCGTATCGATCTCGATAGTGAACGCTTCAGCACCTTCAGCTAGGACATCATCCAAGGTATCGATGGTGAACGTGGTGCTGTTCTGGCCCGCTGGGATCTGAACGCTGGCCACACCGGTGAAGTCTGTACCGTCTGCCGCGACACCACTGTATGTGAATGTAACCGTAATTGGTGAAGTCACGTCAGCCGCTGGCTGGTCAACCGATACGGTGTAAGGCGTGGTTGTATTGCCTTCGATGACAGTCGCAGGGCCTGTTAGGGATACGTAAGCCGTCTCTTGATCCGGTTCAGTTGTGCTTGGATCAGTATCATCGGTGATCGTCGTTTCTACCGCGTTGTTCGTTGCATCTTCAGCGATGTGCTCGAAGTTGCTGTCCGTGATCGTATCGATCTCAATCGTGAACGTCTCAGCACCTTCCGCTAGAACATCATCAAGTGTATCGATAGTGAACGTGGTGCTGTTCTGACCCGCTGGGATCTGAACGCTTGCTACACCAGTGAAGTCTGTACCGTCTGCCGCGACACCACTGTATGTAAATGTCACAGTGATTGGTGAAGTCACGTCAGCGGCTGGCTGATCTACAGATACCGTGTAAGGTGTGGTTGTATTGCCTTCGATGACAGTCGCAGGGCCTGTTAGGGATACGTAAGCCGTCTCTTGATCCGGTTCAGTTGTGTTTGGATCAGTATCATCGGTGATCGTCGTTTCTACTGCGTTGTTGGTTGCATCTTCAGCGATATGCTCGAAGTTACTGTCTGTGATCGTATCGATCCCAATGGTGAACGCTTCAGCGCCTTCCGCTAGAACATCATCCAAGGTATCGATGGTGAACGTTGTGCTGTTCTGACCCGCTGGGATCTGAACGCTTGCTACACCGGTAAAGTCTGTACCGTCTGCCGCTACACCACTGTATATGAACGTCACAGTAATTGGGCTGGTCACATCTGTCGCTGGCTGATCTACCGATACGGTGTAAGGTGTTGTAGTTGTACCTTCTACTACAGACGCAGGGCCTGTTAGGGATACGTAAGCCGTCTCTTGATCCGGTTCAGTTGTGCTTGGATCAGTATCATCAGTGATCGTCGTTTCTACTGCGTTGTTCGTTACATCTTCAGCGATATGCTCGAAGTTGCTGTCTGTGATCGTATCGATCTCAATGGTGAACGCTTCAGCACCTTCCGCTAGAACATCATCCAAGGTATCAATGGTGAACGTGGTGCTGTTCTGACCTGCTGGGATCTGAACGCTTGCTACACCAGTGAAGTCTGTACCGTCTGCCGCGACACCACTGTATGAGAATGTAACCGTGATTGGTGAAGTCACGTCAGCAGCAGGCTGGTCAACCGATACGGTGTAAGGTGTTGTCGTTGTACCTTCCACTACAGACGCAGGGCCTGTTAGAGATACGTAAGCCGTCTCTTGATCCGGTTCAGTTGTTGTAGGATCGCTGTCATCAGTGATCGTGGTATCAACCGAGTTATTGGTCGCATCTTCAGCAATATGCTCGAAGTTGCTGTCTGTGATCGTATCGATCTCGATCGTGAACGTCTCAGCGCCTTCCGCCAGGACATCATCCAAGGTATCAATAGTGAACGTGGTGCTGTTCTGACCCGCTGGGATCTGAACGCTGGCTACGCCAGTGAAGTCTGTACCGTCTGCCGCGACACCACTGTATGAGAATGTAACCGTGATTGGTGAAGTCACGTCAGCGGCTGGTTGATCTACAGATACTGTGTAAGGCGTTGTAGTTGTACCTTCTACTACAGACGCAGGGCCTGTTAGGGATACGTAAGCAGTCTCTTGATCCGGTTCAGTTGTGCTTGGATCAGTATCATCGGTGATCGTCGTTTCTACTGCGTTGTTGGTTGCATCTTCAGCGATGTGCTCGAAGTTGCTGTCTGTGATCGTATCGATCTCAATCGTGAACGCTTCAGCACCTTCTGCTAGGACATCATCCAACGTATCAATGGTGAACGTTGTGCTGTTCTGGCCTGCTGGGATCTGAACGCTTGCTACACCAGTGAAGTCTGTACCGTCTGCCGCGACACCCGTGTAGGTGAACGTCACTGTAATTGGTGAAGTCACGTCAGCGGCTGGCTGGTCAACCGATACGGTGTAAGGCGTTGTAGTTGTACCTTCTACTACAGACGCAGGGCCTGTTAGAGATACGTAAGCAGTCTCTTGATCCGGCTCAGTCGTTGTTGGATCGCTATCATCAGTGATCGTGGTATCAACGGAGTTGTTGGTCGCATCTTCGGCAATGTGCTCGAAGTTGCTGTCTGTGATCGTATCGATCTCGATGGTGAACGCTTCAGCACCTTCCGCCAGGACATCATCCAAGGTATCAATAGTGAACGTGGTGCTGTTCTGACCCGTTGGGATCTGAACGCTGGCCACACCAGTGAAGTCTGTACCGTCTGCCGCGACACCACTGTATGTGAATGTAACCGTAATTGGGCTGGTTACATCAGCAGCAGGCTGGTCAACCGATACGGTGTAAGGCGTTGTCGTTGTACCTTCTACTACAGACGCAGGGCCTGTTAGGGATACGTAAGCCGTCTCTTGATCCGGTTCAGTTGTGCTTGGATCCGTATCATCGGCGATCGTCGTTTCTACCGCGTTGTTGGTTGCATCTTCAGCGATGTGCTCGAAGTTGCTGTCTGTGATCGTATCGATCTCAATCGTGAACGCTTCAGTACCTTCCGCCAGGACATCATCCAAGGTATCAATAGTGAACGTGGTGCTGTTCTGACCTGCTGGGATCTGAACGCTTGCTACACCAGTGAAGTCTGTACCGTCTGCCGCGACACCACTGTATGTGAACGTCACAGTAATTGGTGAAGTCACATCAGCCGCTGGCTGGTCAACCGATACGGTGTAAGGCGTAGTTGTATTGCCTTCGATTACTGTCGCTGGGCCGGTTAGGGATACGTAAGCACTTTCTGTTGTAGGTTCAGTTGTGCTTGGATCCGCATCATCGGTGATCGTCGTTTCTACTGCGTTGTTCGTTGCATCAGGGCCAATGATTGGGTAATTAGTATCAGTGATGCTATCAATCGCAATCGTAAACGCCTCAGCACCTTCCGCCAGGACATCATCCAAGGTATCGATGGTGAACGTTGTGCTGTTCTGACCCGCTGGGATCTCAACGCTCGCTATACCGGTAAAGTCTGTACCGTCTGCCGCGACACCACTGTATGTGAATGTAACCGTAATTGGTGTAACAACAGATGCTGCTGGTTGATCAACCGATACAGTATAAGGTGTTGTTGTATCACCCTCGATAACAGACGCAGGACCAGTCAGAGAAACTAGAGCTCCATCATTATCTGTAATTTCAGTTTCAACAGAGTTATTCGTTGCATCTTCAGCAATATGCTCGAAGTTACTATCCGTAATCGAATCTATCGAAATTGTAAATGCCTCTGTTTCTTCTGCTAACAGATCATCCAAAGTATCGATGGTAAACGTTGTGCTGTTCTGACCCGCTGGGATCTGAACGCTTGCCACACCAGTGAAGTCTGTACCGTCTACCGCGACACCACTGTATGTGAATGTCACGGTAATTGGGCTGGTTACATCAGCTGCTGGCTGATCAACCGATACGGTGTAAGGCGTGGTTGTATTGCCTTCGATGACAGTCGCAGGGCCGGTTAGGGATACGTAAGCCGTCTCTTGATCCGGTTCAGTTGTGCTTGGATCAGTATCATCGGTGATCGTCGTTTCTACCGCGTTGTTCGTTGCATCTTCGGCGATGTGCTCGAAGTTGCTGTCGGTGATCGTATCGATCTCGATGGTGAACGCTTCAGCACCTTCCGCCAGGACATCATCCAAGGTATCAATAGTGAACGTGATGCTGTTCTGACCCGCTGGGATCTGAACGCTGGCTACGCCAGTGAAGTCTGTACCATCTGCCGCGACACCACTGTATGTGAATGTAACCGTAATTGGGCTGGTTACATCAGCAGCAGACTGGTCAACCGATACTGTATAAGGCGTTGTAGTTGTACCTTCTACTACAGTCGCAGGGCCGGTTAGGGATACGTAAGCCGTCTCTTGATCCGGTTCAGTTGTGCTTGGATCAGTATCATCGGTGATCGTCGTTTCTACCGCGTTGTTCGTTGCATCTTCGGCGATGTGCTCGAAGTTGCTGTCGGTGATCGTATCGATCTCGATGGTGAACGCTTCAGCACCTTCCGCCAGGACATCATCCAAGGTATCAATAGTGAACGTGATGCTGTTCTGACCCGCTGGGATCTGAACGCTGGCTACGCCAGTGAAGTCTGTACCATCTGCCGCGACACCACTGTATGTGAATGTAACCGTAATTGGGCTGGTTACATCAGCAGCAGACTGGTCAACCGATACTGTATAAGGCGTTGTAGTTGTACCTTCTACTACAGACGCAGGGCCTGTTAGGGATACGTAAGCCGTCTCTTGATCCGGTTCAGTTGTGCTTGGATCAGTATCATCGGTGATCGTCGTTTCTACTGCGTTGTTCGTTGCATCTTCAGCGATATGCTCGAAGTTGCTGTCTGTGATCGTATCGATCTCAATGGTGAACGCTTCAGCACTTTCCGCTAGAACATCATCCAAGGTATCGATGGTGAACGTTGTGCTGTTCTGACCTGCAGGGATCTGAACGCTTGCCACACCGGTGAAGTCAGTACCGTCTGCCGCGACACCACTGTATGAGAATGTAACCGTGATTGGTGAAGTCACGTCAGCGGCTGGCTGATCAACCGATACCGTGTAAGGCGTTGTCGTTGTACCTTCCTCTACAGACGCTGGACCGGTTAGGGATACGTAAGCAGTCTCTTGATCCGGTTCAGTTGTGCTTGGATCAGTATCATCGGTGATCGTCGTTTCTACCGCGTTGTTGGTTGCATCTTCAGCGATGTGCTCGAAGTTGCTATCCGTAATCGTATCGATCTCAATCGTGAACGCTTCAGCACCTTCCGCTAGAACATCATCAAGTGTATCGATAGTGAACGTGGTGCTGTTCTGACCTGCAGGGATCTGAACGCTTGCTACACCAGTAAAGTCAGTACCGTCTGCCGCGATACCACTGTATGTGAATGTAACCGTAATTGGTGAAGTCACGTCAGCCGCTGGCTGATCGACAGATACGGTGTAAGGCGTGGTTGTATTGCCTTCGATGACAGTCGCTGGACCGGTTAGGGATACGTAAGCACTTTCTGTTGTAGGTTCAGTTGTGCTTGGATCCGCATCATCAGTGATCGTCGTTTCTACCGCGTTGTTGGTTGCATCTTCGGCGATGTGCTCGAAGTTGCTGTCTGTGATCGTATCGATCTCGATGGTGAACGTCTCAGCGCCTTCCGCTAGAACATCATCAAGTGTATCGATAGTGAACGTTGTGCTGTTCTGACCTGCTTGGATCTGAACGCTGGCCACACCGGTGAAGTCAGTACCGTCTGCCGCGACACCACTGTACGTAAATGTCACAGTGATTGGTGAAGTCACATCAGCGGCTGGTTGATCTACAGATACGGTGTAAGGTGTTGTCGTTGTACCTTCCACTACAGTCGCTGGACCGGTTAGGGATACGTAAGCACTTTCTGTTGTTGGTTCAGTTGTGCTTGGATCCGTATCATCAGTGATCGTCGTTTCTACCGCGTTGTTGGTTGCATCTTCAGCGATGTGCTCGAAGTTGCTGTCTGTGATCGTATCGATCTCGATAGTGAACGCTTCAGCACCTTCCGCTAGAACATCATCAAGTGTATCGATAGTGAACGTGGTGCTGTTCTGACCCGCTGGGATCTGAACGCTGGCTACACCGGTGAAGTCAGTACCGTCTGCCGCGACACCACTGTATGTGAATGTAACCGTGATTGGTGAAGTCACGTCAGCGGCTGGCTGGTCAACCGATACGGTGTAAGGTGTTGTCGTTGTACCTTCCACTACAGTCGCTGGACCGGTTAGGGATACGTAAGCACTTTCTGTTGTTGGTTCAGTTGTGCTTGGATCAGCATCATCGGTGATCGTCGTTTCTACTGTGTTGTTCGTTGCATCTTCAGCGATGTGCTCGAAATTGCTGTCTGTGATCGTATCGATCTCGATGGTGAACGCTTCAGCACCTTCCGCCAGGACATCATCCAAGGTATCAATAGTGAACGTGGTGCTGTTCTGACCTGCTGGGATCTGAACACTTGCTACACCGGTGAAGTCTGTACCGTCTGCCGCTACACCACTGTATGTAAATGTAACCGTGATTGGTGAAGTCACGTCAGCCGCTGGCTGGTCAACCGATACGGTGTAAGGTGTTGTCGTTGTACCTTCTACTACAGACGCAGGGCCTGTTAGGGATACGTAAGCCGTCTCTTGATCCGGTTCAGTTGTGCTTGGATCAGTATCATCGGTGATCGTCGTTTCTACTGCGTTGTTCGTTGCATCTTCAGCGATATGCTCGAAGTTGCTGTCTGTGATCGTATCGATCTCAATGGTGAACGCTTCAGCACTTTCCGCTAGAACATCATCCAAGGTATCGATGGTGAACGTTGTGCTGTTCTGACCTGCAGGGATCTGAACGCTTGCCACACCGGTGAAGTCAGTACCGTCTGCCGCGACACCACTGTATGAGAATGTAACCGTGATTGGTGAAGTCACGTCAGCGGCTGGCTGATCAACCGATACCGTGTAAGGCGTTGTCGTTGTACCTTCCACTACAGACGCTGGACCGGTTAGGGATACGTAAGCCGTCTCTTGATCCGGTTCAGTTGTGCTTGGATCAGTATCATCGGTGATCGTCGTTTCTACCGCGTTGTTGGTTGCATCTTCAGCGATGTGCTCGAAGTTGCTGTCTGTGATCGTATCGATCTCGATAGTGAACGCTTCAGCACCTTCAGCTAGGACATCATCCAAGGTATCAATAGTGAACGTGGTGCTGTTCTGGCCCGCTGGGATCTGAACGCTGGCCACACCGGTGAAGTCTGTACCGTCTGCCGCGACACCACTGTATGTGAATGTAACCGTAATTGGTGAAGTCACGTCAGCCGCTGGCTGGTCAACCGATACGGTGTAAGGCGTGGTTGTATTGCCTTCGATGACAGTCGCAGGGCCTGTTAGGGATACGTAAGCCGTCTCTTGATCCGGTTCAGTTGTGCTTGGATCAGTATCATCGGTGATCGTCGTTTCTACCGCGTTGTTGGTTGCATCTTCAGCGATGTGCTCGAAGTTGCTGTCCGTGATCGTATCGATCTCAATCGTGAACGTCTCAGCACCTTCCGCTAGAACATCATCAAGTGTATCGATAGTGAACGTGGTGCTGTTCTGACCCGCTGGGATCTGAACGCTTGCTACACCAGTGAAGTCTGTACCGTCTGCCGCGACACCCGTGTAGGTGAACGTCACTGTAATTGGTGAAGTCACGTCAGCGGCTGGCTGGTCAACCGATACGGTGTAAGGCGTTGTAGTTGTACCTTCTACTACAGATGCAGGGCCTGTTAGAGATACGTAAGCCGTCTCTTGATCCGGCTCAGTCGTTGTTGGATCGCTATCATCAGTGATCGTGGTATCAACGGAGTTGTTGGTCGCATCTTCGGCAATGTGCTCGAAGTTGCTGTCTGTGATCGTATCGATCTCGATGGTGAACGCTTCAGCACCTTCCGCCAGGACATCATCCAAGGTATCAATAGTGAACGTGGTGCTGTTCTGACCCGCTGGGATCTGAACGCTGGCTACGCCAGTGAAGTCTGTACCGTCTGCCGCGACACCACTGTATGTAAATGTCACAGTGATTGGTGAAGTCACGTCAGCGGCTGGCTGATCTACAGATACCGTGTAAGGTGTGGTTGTATTGCCTTCGATGACAGTCGCAGGGCCTGTTAGGGATACGTAAGCAGTCTCTTGATCCGGTTCAGTTGTGCTTGGATCAGTATCATCGGTGATCGTCGTTTCTACTGCGTTGTTGGTTGCATCTTCAGCGATATGCTCGAAGTTGCTGTCTGTGATCGTATCGATCTCAATGGTGAACGCTTCAGCGCCTTCCGCTAGAACATCATCCAAGGTATCGATGGTGAACGTTGTGCTGTTCTGACCTGCTGGGATCTGAACGCTTGCTACACCAGTGAAGTCTGTACCGTCTGCCGCGACACCACTGTATGAGAATGTAACCGTGATTGGTGAAGTCACGTCAGCGGCTGGCTGATCAACCGATACCGTGTAAGGTGTTGTCGTTGTACCTTCTACTACAGACGCAGGGCCTGTTAGGGATACGTAAGCCGTCTCTTGATCCGGTTCAGTTGTGCTTGGATCAGTATCATCAGTGATCGTCGTTTCTACTGCGTTGTTCGTTGCATCTTCAGCGATATGCTCGAAGTTGCTGTCTGTGATCGTATCGATCTCAATCGTGAACGCTTCAGCGCCTTCCGCTAGAACATCATCCAAGGTATCAATGGTGAACGTTGTGCTGTTCTGACCTGCTGGTATCTGAACGCTGGCTACACCAGTGAAGTCAGTACCGTCTGCCGCTACACCACTGTATGTGAATGTAACCGTAATTGGGCTGGTTACATCAGCAGCAGACTGGTCAACCGATACTGTATAAGGCGTTGTAGTTGTACCTTCTACTACAGACGCAGGGCCTGTTAGGGATACGTAAGCCGTCTCTTGATCCGGTTCAGTTGTGCTTGGATCAGTATCATCGGTGATCGTGGTACCAACCGAGTTGTTGATCGCATCAGGACCAATGACTGGGTAATTAGTATCTGTGATGCTATCAATAGCAATCGTGAACGTCTCAGCACCTTCCGCTAGGACATCATCCAAGGTATCAATAGTGAACGTGGTGCTGTTCTGACCCGTAGGGATCTGAACGCTGGCCACACCGGTAAAATCCGTACCGTCTGCCGCGACACCACTGTATGTAAACGTTACTGTAATTGGCGTAACAACAGATGCAGCAGGCTGATCTACCGATACGGTGTAAGGTGTGGTTGTATCACCCTCGATAACAGACGCAGGACCAGTCAGAGAAACTAGAGCTCCATCATTATCTGTAATTTCGGTATCAACCGAGTTGTTGGTTGCATCTTCGGCGATGTGCTCGAAGTTGCTGTCTGTGATCGTATCGATCTCAATCGTGAACGCTTCAGTACCTTCAGCTAGAACATCATCCAAGGTATCGATGGTGAACGTTGTGCTGTTCTGACCTGCTGGGATCTGAACGCTTGCTACACCGGTAAAGTCTGTACCGTCTGCCGCGACACCACTGTATCTGAATGTAACCGTGATTGGTGAAGTCACGTCAGCGGCTGGCTGGTCAACCGATACGGTGTAAGGTGTTGTCGTTGTACCTTCCACTACAGTCGCTGGACCGGTTAGGGATACGTAAGCACTTTCTGTTGTTGGTTCAGTTGTGCTTGGATCAGCATCATCGGTGATCGTCGTTTCTACTGCGTTGTTGGTTGCATCTTCAGCGATGTGCTCGAAGTTGCTGTCTGTGATCGTATCGATCTCAATCGTGAACGCTTCAGCACCTTCTGCTAGGACATCATCCAACGTATCAATGGTGAACGTTGTGCTGTTCTGACCTGCTGGGATCTGAACGCTTGCTACACCAGTAAAGTCTGTACCGTCTACCGCGACACCTGTGTAAGTAAATGTAACCGTGATTGGTGAAGTCACGTCAGCAGCTGGCTGGTCAACCGATACGGTGTAAGGCGTGGTTGTATTGCCTTCGATGACAGTCGCAGGACCTGTTAGGGATACGTAAGCAGTCTCTTGATCCGGTTCAGTTGTGCTTGGATCAGTATCATCGGTGATCGTCGTTTCTACCGCGTTGTTGGTTGCATCTTCAGCGATGTGCTCGAAGTTGCTGTCTGTGATCGTATCGATCTCAATCGTGAACGCTTCAGCACCTTCTGCTAGGACATCATCCAACGTATCAATGGTGAACGTTGTGCTGTTCTGACCTGCTGGGATCTGAACGCTTGCTACACCAGTAAAGTCTGTACCGTCTACCGCGACACCTGTGTAAGTAAATGTAACCGTGATTGGTGAAGTCACGTCAGCAGCTGGCTGGTCAACCGATACGGTGTAAGGCGTGGTTGTATTGCCTTCGATGACAGTCGCAGGACCTGTTAGGGATACGTAAGCCGTCTCTTGATCCGGCTCAGTTGTTGTAGGATCGCTGTCATCAGTGATCGTGGTATCAACGGAGTTATTGGTTACATCTTCAGCGATGTGCTCGAAGTTGCTGTCTGTGATCGTATCGATCTCAATGGTGAACGCTTCAGCACCTTCTGCTAGAACATCATCCAAGGTATCGATGGTGAACGTTGTGCTGTTCTGACCTGCAGGGATCTGAACGCTTGCTACACCAGTAAAGTCAGTACCGTCTGCCGCGATACCACTGTATGTGAATGTAACCGTAATTGGTGAAGTCACGTCAGCCGCTGGCTGATCGACAGATACGGTGTAAGGCGTGGTTGTATTGCCTTCGATGACAGTCGCTGGACCGGTTAGGGATACGTAAGCCGTCTCTTGATCCGGTTCAGTTGTGCTTGGATCAGTATCATCGGTGATCGTCGTTTCTACTGCGTCGTTGGTTGCATCTTCAGCGATGTGCTCGAAGTTGCTGTCTGTGATCGTATCGATCTCGATAGTGAACGCTTCAGCACCTTCTGCTAGGACATCATCCAAGGTATCGATGGTGAACGTTGTGCTGTTCTGACCCGCTGGGATCTGAACGCTTGCTACACCAGTGAAGTCTGTACCGTCTGCCGCAACACCACTGTACGTAAACGTTACAGTGATAGGGGAAGTCACGTCAGCAGCAGGCTGGTCAACCGATACCGTGTAAGGCGTGGTTGTATTGCCTTCGATGACGGTCGCAGGGCCTGTTAGGGATACGTAAGCAGTCTCTTGATCCGGTTCAGTTGTGCTTGGATCAGTATCATCGGTGATCGTCGTTTCTACTGCGTTGTTGGTTGCATCTTCAGCGATGTGCTCGAAGTTGCTGTCGGTGATCGTATCGATCTCAATGGTGAACGCTTCAGCACCTTCCGCCAGGACATCATCCAAGGTATCGATGGTGAACGTTGTGCTGTTCTGACCTGCTGGGATCTGAACGCTGGCTACACCAGTGAAGTCTGTACCGTCTGCCGCGACACCACTGTATGTAAATGTCACAGTGATTGGTGAAGTCACGTCAGCGGCTGGCTGATCTACAGATACCGTGTAAGGTGTGGTTGTATTGCCTTCGATGACAGTCGCAGGGCCTGTTAGGGATACGTAAGCAGTCTCTTGATCCGGTTCAGTTGTGCTTGGATCAGTATCATCGGTGATCGTCGTTTCTACTGCGTTGTTGGTTGCATCTTCAGCGATATGCTCGAAGTTGCTGTCTGTGATCGTATCGATCTCAATGGTGAACGCTTCAGCGCCTTCCGCTAGAACATCATCCAAGGTATCGATGGTGAACGTTGTGCTGTTCTGACCTGCTGGGATCTGAACGCTTGCTACACCAGTGAAGTCTGTACCGTCTGCCGCGACACCACTGTATGAGAATGTAACCGTGATTGGTGAAGTCACGTCAGCGGCTGGCTGATCAACCGATACCGTGTAAGGTGTTGTAGTTGTACCTTCTACTACAGACGCAGGGCCTGTTAGGGATACGTAAGCCGTCTCTTGATCCGGTTCAGTTGTGCTTGGATCAGTATCATCAGTGATCGTCGTTTCTACTGCGTTGTTCGTTGCATCTTCAGCGATATGCTCGAAGTTGCTGTCTGTGATCGTATCGATCTCAATGGTGAACGCTTCAGCACCTTCCGCTAGAACATCATCCAAGGTATCAATGGTGAACGTTGTGCTGTTCTGACCTGCTGGGATCTGAACACTTGCTACACCAGTGAAGTCTGTACCGTCTGCCGCGACACCACTGTACGTAAACGTTACAGTGATTGGTGAAGTCACGTCAGCCGCTGGCTGGTCAACCGATACGGTGTAAGGCGTGGTTGTATTGCCTTCGATGACAGTCGCAGGACCTGTTAGGGATACGTAAGCACTTTCTGTTGTTGGTTCAGTTGTGCTTGGATCAGCATCATCGGTGATCGTCGTTTCTACCGCGTTGTTCGTTGCATCTTCAGCGATATGCTCGAAGTTGCTGTCTGTGATCGTATCGATCTCAATCGTGAACGCTTCAGCGCCTTCCGCTAGAACATCATCCAAGGTATCAATGGTGAACGTTGTGCTGTTCTGACCTGCTGGTATCTGAACGCTGGCTACACCAGTGAAGTCAGTACCATCTGCCGCTACACCACTGTATGTGAATGTAACCGTAATTGGGGAAGTCACGTCAGCAGCAGGCTGGTCAACCGATACGGTGTAAGGCGTGGTTGTATTGCCTTCGATGACAGTCGCAGGGCCGGTTAGGGATACGTAAGCCGTCTCTTGATCCGGTTCAGTTGTGCTTGGATCAGTATCATCGGTGATCGTGGTATCAACCGAGTTGTTGGTCGCATCAGGACCAATGACTGGGTAATTAGTATCTGTGATGCTATCAATAGCAATCGTGAACGTCTCAGCACCTTCCGCTAGGACATCATCCAAGGTATCAATAGTGAACGTGGTGCTGTTCTGACCCGTAGGGATCTGAACGCTGGCCACACCGGTAAAATCCGTACCGTCTGCCGCGACACCACTGTATGTAAACGTTACTGTAATTGGCGTAACAACAGATGCAGCAGGCTGATCTACCGATACGGTGTAAGGTGTGGTTGTATCACCCTCGATAACAGACGCAGGACCAGTCAGAGAAACTAGAGCTCCATCATTATCTGTAATTTCGGTATCAACCGAGTTGTTGGTTGCATCTTCGGCGATGTGCTCGAAGTTGCTGTCTGTGATCGTATCGATCTCAATCGTGAACGCTTCAGTACCTTCAGCTAGAACATCATCCAAGGTATCGATGGTGAACGTTGTGCTGTTCTGACCTGCTGGGATCTGAACGCTTGCTACACCGGTAAAGTCTGTACCGTCTGCCGCGACACCACTGTATCTGAATGTAACCGTGATTGGTGAAGTCACGTCAGCCGCTGGCTGGTCAACCGATACGGTGTAAGGCGTTGTAGTTGTACCTTCTACTACAGACGCAGGGCCTGTTAGGGATACGTAAGCAGTCTCTTGATCCGGTTCAGTTGTGCTTGGATCAGTATCATCGGTGATCGTCGTTTCTACCGCGTTGTTGGTTGCATCTTCAGCGATGTGCTCGAAGTTGCTGTCTGTGATCGTATCGATCTCAATCGTGAACGCTTCAGCACCTTCTGCTAGGACATCATCCAACGTATCAATGGTGAACGTTGTGCTGTTCTGACCTGCTGGGATCTGAACGCTTGCTACACCAGTAAAGTCTGTACCGTCTACCGCGACACCTGTGTAAGTAAATGTAACCGTGATTGGTGAAGTCACGTCAGCCGCTGGCTGGTCAACCGATACGGTGTAAGGTGTTGTCGTTGTACCTTCCACTACAGACGCAGGACCTGTTAGGGATACGTAAGCCGTCTCTTGATCCGGCTCAGTTGTTGTAGGATCGCTGTCATCAGTGATCGTGGTATCAACGGAGTTATTGGTTACATCTTCAGCGATGTGCTCGAAGTTGCTGTCTGTGATCGTATCGATCTCAATGGTGAACGCTTCAGCACCTTCTGCTAGAACATCATCCAAGGTATCGATGGTGAACGTTGTGCTGTTCTGACCTGCTGGGATCTGAACGCTTGCCACACCGGTGAAGTCAGTACCGTCCGCCGCGACACCACTGTATGTAAACGTTACAGTGATAGGGGAAGTCACGTCAGCAGCAGGCTGGTCAACCGATACGGTGTAAGGCGTGGTTGTATTGCCTTCGATGACAGTCGCAGGGCCTGTTAGGGATACGTAAGCAGTCTCTTGATCCGGTTCAGTTGTGCTTGGATCAGTATCATCGGTGATCGTTGTTTCTACCGCGTTGTTGGTTGCATCTTCAGCGATGTGCTCGAAGTTGCTGTCTGTGATCGTATCGATCTCGATAGTGAACGCTTCAGCACCTTCTGCTAGGACATCATCCAAGGTATCGATGGTGAACGTTGTGCTGTTCTGACCCGCTGGGATCTGAACGCTTGCTACACCAGTGAAGTCTGTACCGTCTGCCGCAACACCACTGTACGTAAACGTTACAGTGATAGGGGAAGTCACGTCAGCAGCAGGCTGGTCAACCGATACCGTGTAAGGCGTGGTTGTATTGCCTTCGATGACGGTCGCAGGGCCTGTTAGGGATACGTAAGCAGTCTCTTGATCCGGTTCAGTTGTGCTTGGATCAGTATCATCGGTGATCGTCGTTTCTACTGCGTTGTTGGTTGCATCTTCAGCGATGTGCTCGAAGTTGCTGTCGGTGATCGTATCGATCTCAATGGTGAACGCTTCAGCACCTTCCGCCAGGACATCATCCAAGGTATCGATGGTGAACGTTGTGCTGTTCTGACCTGCTGGGATCTGAACGCTGGCTACACCAGTGAAGTCTGTACCGTCTGCCGCGACACCACTGTATGTAAATGTCACAGTGATTGGTGAAGTCACGTCAGCGGCTGGCTGATCTACAGATACCGTGTAAGGTGTGGTTGTATTGCCTTCGATGACAGTCGCAGGGCCTGTTAGGGATACGTAAGCAGTCTCTTGATCCGGTTCAGTTGTGCTTGGATCAGTATCATCGGTGATCGTCGTTTCTACTGCGTTGTTGGTTGCATCTTCAGCGATATGCTCGAAGTTACTGTCTGTGATCGTATCGATCCCAATGGTGAACGCTTCAGCGCCTTCCGCTAGAACATCATCCAAGGTATCGATGGTGAACGTTGTGCTGTTCTGACCCGCTGGGATCTGAACGCTTGCTACACCGGTAAAGTCTGTACCGTCTGCCGCTACACCACTGTATATGAACGTCACAGTAATTGGGCTGGTCACATCTGTCGCTGGCTGATCTACCGATACGGTGTAAGGTGTTGTAGTTGTACCTTCTACTACAGACGCAGGGCCTGTTAGGGATACGTAAGCCGTCTCTTGATCCGGTTCAGTTGTGCTTGGATCAGTATCATCAGTGATCGTCGTTTCTACTGCGTTGTTCGTTACATCTTCAGCGATATGCTCGAAGTTGCTGTCTGTGATCGTATCGATCTCAATGGTGAACGCTTCAGCACCTTCCGCTAGAACATCATCCAAGGTATCAATGGTGAACGTGGTGCTGTTCTGACCTGCTGGGATCTGAACGCTTGCTACACCAGTGAAGTCTGTACCGTCTGCCGCGACACCACTGTATGAGAATGTAACCGTGATTGGTGAAGTCACGTCAGCAGCAGGCTGGTCAACCGATACGGTGTAAGGTGTTGTCGTTGTACCTTCCACTACAGACGCAGGGCCTGTTAGAGATACGTAAGCCGTCTCTTGATCCGGTTCAGTTGTTGTAGGATCGCTGTCATCAGTGATCGTGGTATCAACCGAGTTATTGGTCGCATCTTCAGCAATATGCTCGAAGTTGCTGTCTGTGATCGTATCGATCTCGATCGTGAACGTCTCAGCGCCTTCCGCCAGGACATCATCCAAGGTATCAATAGTGAACGTGGTGCTGTTCTGACCCGCTGGGATCTGAACGCTGGCTACGCCAGTGAAGTCTGTACCGTCTGCCGCGACACCACTGTATGAGAATGTAACCGTGATTGGTGAAGTCACGTCAGCGGCTGGTTGATCTACAGATACTGTGTAAGGCGTTGTAGTTGTACCTTCTACTACAGACGCAGGGCCTGTTAGGGATACGTAAGCAGTCTCTTGATCCGGTTCAGTTGTGCTTGGATCAGTATCATCGGTGATCGTCGTTTCTACTGCGTTGTTGGTTGCATCTTCAGCGATGTGCTCGAAGTTGCTGTCTGTGATCGTATCGATCTCAATCGTGAACGCTTCAGCACCTTCTGCTAGGACATCATCCAACGTATCAATGGTGAACGTTGTGCTGTTCTGGCCTGCTGGGATCTGAACGCTTGCTACACCAGTGAAGTCTGTACCGTCTGCCGCGACACCACTGTACGTAAACGTTACAGTGATAGGGGAAGTTACGTCAGCCGCTGGCTGGTTTACAGAGACTGTATAAGGCGTTGTAGCATTACCCTCAATAACAGATGAGGGACCCGTAAGGGAGACTATTGCGGCCTCTTGATCAGGCTCTTTTATATCTGGATTGCTATCATCTAAAACTGTAGTTACTACAGTGCCATTAACAATTTCAACATTACTAATACCACCGCCATTAATTGATTCTATATTCGCGGTAAAACGCTCATCGCCATCAGCCAAGACATCATCAAGCGTTTCAACATTAAAACTAACAGACGTCTGACCTGCAGGAATAATAACATCCTGAACTACAGGTACTAAATCACCATCATCCGTCGTGATATGACCAGTAGTGACACTAATAGACATATCAGCTGTTGGCGCACGAGTAATAGTAATGGTGTAAGTTGCCACTTCACCTTCAATAACCGTAGCTGGCCCAATAAGATTAATCCCTACACTTTCAGGTGTAATCTGTTCATTATCTTCAGGATTGATTTGCTCATCATTCACGCCCTCAAAAACTTCACGCGTATCATCACCCTGCGTGAAGCCGATAGTTTCATAACCAGCTGTTGGATCGACTTCTTCAGCTGTACGTTCAATATTGACCGTACTAGAACCTTCATTACCTAGGCCACCCGCTGCTGGAGTATTTCCTCCTGCGGCAGTTTCTTCAGCTACATCAGTAGGGTCGGCACCCGCTAAAATTGCAGCCTGAATAGATTCCACATCAGCTACAGCCTCTGTAAGATCGAAGTCATCTGCTTCTATATATGTCTCACTACTAGCTAACCAGTTCTGCCCACCCTCTAATCGAACGGGTTCACCACCTTCCATTGCGATTTCGATAGATGCATCTGCTGCAACGCGAACCATTTCGTCTGCGTATATTTCGTCGCCTAATGCTAATAGCCTTTCTGTACCGTCTGCTTTAATAGCTACTGCACGACCAATTAGATGCGAAACTGTGCCAATAACGTTCATACTTACAAATCCTTAGAAAACAGATCTTTGGGTGATTACACTCTTTATAGATGCACAAAACATTAAAAACTATTGTACCGAGGTACAGGTACCTATTTTTTTCTAGTTTTTAATAAGTTAGATCAAATTATTCGAAATCAAAAAGACACCTTACGTAGGCCACATTTATCTCATCTGAACAAAATTCGAACTAATCTCAGCCAAAATTGTTTACGCTATAATCAACCCTAAAAATCATTGAATTTTTTATAAAAAATCCCTTGACGCCCCACCCCTTGGTCATTAAGATACGCCGCACTTTCAAGGCTAATCCCTGATAGCTCAGTTGGTAGAGCAGTAGACTGTTAATCTATTGGTCGCTGGTTCGAGTCCAGCTCAGGGAGCCAACCTTGACTGTACAGCTGATGATCCCCGATAGCTCAGTTGGTAGAGCAGTAGACTGTTAATCTATTGGTCGCTGGTTCGAGTCCAGCTCGGGGAGCCATTAAGTCGGAGTGTAGCGCAGCTTGGTAGCGCATCTGGTTTGGGACCAGAGGGTCGGGGGTTCGAATCCCTCCACTCCGACCACTTTCATTGGCAAATTTCTAAATACCTGCTCAGGTATCATCGTCGGAGTGTAGCGCAGCTTGGTAGCGCATCTGGTTTGGGACCAGAGGGTCGGGGGTTCGAATCCCTCCACTCCGACCACTTTCTTTGGGAAATTTCTGTATATCTGATCAAGTATAATCGTCGGAGTGTAGCGCAGCTTGGTAGCGCATCTGGTTTGGGACCAGAGGGTCGGGGGTTCGAATCCCTCCACTCCGACCATCTTAATATTCTCAATTTAGCTCATCATGACAAACCAAATCATTAGCGCTATTTTTAGAAATGAGAACACCCGAAGGGGTTCGAACCGAGCGTAGCGAGATAACGGAACGAAGTGACGACCCGCAGGGTGAGCGCAGCGAATAATCCCTCCACTCTGACCATCTTAATATTCTCAATTTGCTTTCAATGACTAACTAAATCAAAAGAGTTGAATCTGATAACTCATTGCTTTCGTCTATTAGATTGTATTCACAGCAGCTTTTCCTCTTAAACATCAAGCCCATTACGCCTAGTTCAATAAGTAACTCTTAGGCAATTCCCCCAGTATAATCACCATAAACCAAAGCTAAGATTTTTCTTCCTGAACCTGTTTTAATTTTTCATAAAGTTCTTCAGCCTCACGCGTCAGAAAAGAATATTTTTCAATATCACCACTACGCTGCGCTTTCATAGCCTGCTCAAGCTTAGCGCTATATTCTTTCTTAAGCCTTTTTTCAGGATTCTGCTTTAAAAATGAGAACATCTGTTTCACCTTACATTTCAGAGAAACAGGTGTTACGGAAGGGGAAAGTGAACCGATCACATAGACACTGTAACCGGTTCCAATATGAACTATGTATGGTTAAACAGTAGGCTCTTCAAAGAATTGCGCCAATACTTTCGTAAGATCAACAACATCTTTAATACCAGCCATTTCACGAATTGAGTGCATCGCA